>SBGU01000007.1 GCA_006226495.1 Alphaproteobacteria bacterium | reverse complement strand
TGCGTGCGCACGCATATATATAGGAGATATCCGAATGCCGTCAAGAGAGGGACACCAGTTGGACAGCTTTCTTCTATTATTCGATCAGATTGGCGCGCTTGCGCGGCGGCGCTACCAGCTTGCCGAGCGCCATTTCGCGACGCTTGGCTTGAACCATTCGGAGGCGCGACTGCTGTCGCTGCTTGCAGCGGCCGGCGGCACCGCTGGGCAGGACAATCTGTCGAACCAGCTCAATATCGATCGCACAAATGCCGGGCGCGCCCTCAAGTCGCTTGAGGCGCGGGGACTTGTAGACCGCCAGCAGGACCTGGCCGACAAGCGCAGCAAAAATGTGCGAATGACCGAAAACGGTCAAAAACTGGCCCGCGAAATTGCAGCCATGAAGGTATCGATGGTCAGAGAGTTCATGGGCAATCTTGATGAGCCCACAGCGCGGCAGGCGAGCGCCTTGATATCCCGCATGCTGGAGACCTGATCAGGCCTCTGACAGAACCTTGTTGATGGCGCCCGTCAGCACCGAAAGCTCGTCGGGCGCGATGGTCAGGGACGGGGTCAGGTAGACGATGTCCCGGAACGGCCTGATCCAGACACCGGCCTCGACGAACCGGGGTTTCAGGGCCTGCAGGCCCGAGGCATCCTTCAGTTGCACCACGCCAATGGCGCCTTTCACCCGCACGTCCTTGACATTTGCAAGCGTGCGGCAGGGCGCCAGTTCGGCTTCAAGCTGGCCGGCGATCGCCGCGACCCTGGGGCCATAGTCTTCGCGTTCGAACAGATCGAGGGATGCATTGGCCGCCGCACAGCCCAGCGCATGGCCCATGTATGTGGGGCCGTGCATCAATGCCTTGGCGGGATCGTCGTCATAGAAGGCGTCGAACACATGGTCGCGCGCCACCGCGACCGACAAGGGCGACACACCGCCCGACAGGGCCTTCGACAGGGTCACGATATCGGGCACGATACCGGCTTCCTGGCAGGCGAACATATGGCCGGTGCGGTAGAAGCCGGTGAAAATCTCGTCCAGGATCAACAGCACACCGGCATGGTCGCACGCGGCCCTGAGCCAGCGCAGAGTTTCGGCGCTGTGGAACAGCATGCCGCCCGCACCCTGCACCAGCGGTTCGACAATCACGGCCGCCACGTGCGGATTGCCGGCCAGGTCTTCGGCAAAGGCCGCCGCGGACTTTTCATTGTGCGGCAGGTCGGCCGGCAGATGGTGCCGAAGAAGCGGACCAAAATGGCTGTGCATGCCTTCTTCCGGGTCGCACACCGCCATGGTGCCCAGGGTGTCGCCGTGATAACCGCCCCGGAAATGCACGAACTTGAAACGCTGTTCACCCCGGTTCAGGAAATATTGAACCGCCATTTTCATGGCCACCTCGACCGACACCGAGCCTGATTCCGCAATGAAACAGCGGTTCAGGTCGCCCGGCAAAAGACCCGCGAGCCGGGTACACAGCCGAAGCGCCGGCTGGTTCACAAGACCACCGAACATGACATGCGGCATGGCCAGCATCTGGTCCTGCATGGCCTTCAGGATATGCGGATGGTTATAGCCGTGCGCGGATGCCCACCAGCTTGCAATGCCGTCGATCAGTTCACGCCCGTCGGCGAGGGTGATACGCACACCTTCGGTCTTCACCACCGGCAGCGGCGCGGGCGCGGTTTTCATCTGGGTATAGGGCAGCCAGGCATGCTGGCTGCCCACCGAATACCAGGCGGGATGGTCGGTCATGGCGGTCAGGCCGGGCTGAGGCCAAGCTTGGCGAACAGCGCCATGTCCTTGTTGTTTTCCGGGTTCGGCGTGGTCAGAAGCTGCTCGCCATAAAAGATGCTGGAGGCACCGGCCAGGAAACACAGCGACTGCAGTTCTTCCGACATCTGTTGCCGACCGGCGGACAGGCGCACTTCCGAGTGCGGCATCATGATGCGGGCCACGGCGATGGTGCGCACAAATTCGAACGGGTCCAGCTTTTCCACATGCTCCAGCGGCGTGCCGGGCACGGCCACCAGCATGTTGATCGGCACACTTTGCGGATGTTCCGGCAGGTTTGCGAGGGTCAACAGCATGCCCGCGCGGTCGTCGCGCTTTTCGCCCATGCCGACAATGCCGCCCGAACAGACATTGATGCCGGCGCCGCGCACATGCGCAAGCGTGTCCAGCCGTTCCTGATAGGTGCGGGTGGTCACGATCTCGCCGTAGAATTCTTCCGACGTGTCGACATTATGGTTGTAATAGTCGAGGCCGGCGCCGGCCAGCCGGTCGGCCTGGCATTTGTCCAGCATGCCCAGGGTCATGCAGGTTTCCAGCCCTTCGGCCTTCACGCCTTCAATCATGGCCACCAGGGTGTCCATGTCGCGGTCCTTCGGGCTGGTCCAGGCCGCGCCCATACAGTAGCGCGACGCACCGCCGGCCTTGGCCTTCTTGGCGGCTGCGACAACACGCTCGACTTCCATCAGCTTGGTGGCCGACAGACCGGTGGTTTTCTGGTGCTTGGACGACTGCGAGCAATAGGAACAATCTTCGGCGCAGCCACCGGTCTTGATGCTGATCAACTGGCTGAGCTGCACCTTGTTGGGGTCGTGATACAGGCGGTGGACCGACTGCGCGTCGAACACCAGGTCCATGAACGGCTTGTCAAAGAGCGCCATGATCTCGTCGCGGCGCCAATCGTGGCGGACAGGAGCGTGGTTGGCGGGAACGGTGACAGGGGCATTCATGACGGGCCTCTCCCATATGTAAGCATTACGACCTCTGGCGGGCAACCTCGCGGCCAGCCGGTCCGAAGTCAAGCAAAAACGCCGGTTGACGCTTTGTCCCGGGCGCCGTATGGGAAGGCGGCAAGCGAGGGAGCGTACCATGTTCAGCCTGGACAGTTTTGCCACCGACAAACTTGACGCGCTTGAGGCCCGTAACCAGCGGCGCCGGCTGGTCGACACCGAACGCGCAGGCGCCATGGCCCTGTCGGTTGCGGGTGGCCCCAGCCTGATCAGCTTTACCGACAATGACTATCTGGGCCTGTCGACCCACCCTGCGGTGATCCGGGCCGCACAGGACGCCGCCGCGCGTTATGGCGCCGGCTCCGGCGCCAGCCGGCTCGTCACCGGCAACCACCCGCTTTATGGCGCGCTGGAGGCAAAGATCGCCCGGCTGAAGGGCACGGAAGGCGCGGTCGTGTTCGGCTCCGGGTATCTGGCCAATGTCGGCATTATCCCGACCCTTGTGGGCAAGGACGACCTGATCGTTGCCGACGAACTGGTGCATACCTGCATTCATGCCGGCATGCAGCTTTCGCGCGCCCGGGTCGAATTTTTCCGCCACAATGACGTGGACCATGCCGCCGACATTATCGCGAAGAACCGCAGCAAACATGAGCGGGTGCTGATCGTGGTCGACGGTGTCTATTCCATGGACGGCGACATCGCGCCCCTGAAGGGGTTGGGCACCCTTGCCGAACACTATGACGCCTGGCTGATGACCGACGATGCCCATGCGCTGGGCACCATCGGCGGCGGGCGCGGGTCGGCCCATGCCACGGGGGCGGAGCATCTGGTGCCCTTGCAGATGGGCACCCTGTCGAAAGCTGCAGGGTCCTATGGCGGCTATCTCGCGGCGTCGAAGCCCGTGGTCGACCTGATGAAAACCCGGGCCCGGTCGCTGATTTATACCACCGGCCTGCCGCCGTCTGCCGTGGCTGCCGCCCTGAAGGCGCTGGAACTGATCGAAGCCGACCCGGACATGGTGGCGCGCCCGACCCTGCTGGCGCGCCGGTTCGCCGCCGCCATGGGCCTTGCCATGCCCGACACGCCCATTGTGCCCCTGGTGATCGGCACCGAAGTGGATGCGCTGGCGGCATCGGCCCGGCTCGCCGATGAAGGTTTCAAGGTGATCGCCTTCCGCCCGCCCACCGTGCCCGAAGGCACCTCGCGCCTCAGGTTCAGCTTTTCGGCCAGCCACCGGGATGCGGATGTCGACCGGCTCATTGAAACCTGTCACAAACTTGGGTTAAATCAGCAACCATGAGCGGCTTATTCATCACGGCAACCGGCACCGAAATCGGCAAGACCCTGGTCACGGCCGCGCTCACGTATCAGCTTCGGCAATCGGGCCATGTGGTCACGGCCTTGAAGCCCATCATCAGCGGTGTGTCCGACCAGGAAATGGACGGTACCGATACCGCGATCCTGGCCTGTGCCCTGGGCCAGGGGCTGGATGAAGCCACGCTCGATGCCATTTCGCCCTTCCGCTACAAGGCGCCGCTGGCGCCCTCGATGGCGGCATCGCTTGAAGGCCGGGTGCTGGATTATGACCTCCTGATCGAAAAATGCCGCGAGGCCATGGACCATCCGGTCTTTACCCTGATTGAAGGGGTGGGCGGCGCTTTTGTGCCCCTGACCGGCGACAAGCTGGTGGCCGACTGGATACAGGATGTCGACCTGCCCGCCATCGTCGTGGCCGGCAGTTACCTGGGCACCCTGTCGCACATTACCGCCACCCTTGAAGCCATGAAGGCCCGTGGCCTTGAGGTGCGTGGTGTCGTGGTCAGCGAAAGCGCGGGCGACGCACCCGACTTCGAAGCCACCCTGGCCGAGGTCCGCCGCTGGACCGACCTGCCGGTGGTCGGCATCCCGCGCATCCGCGGCGCCGAGCCCTGGCAACAGGTGCCGGACCTGACCGCGCTTGCCGGCTTCTGATACCCGGCTCCACGCATCCGACTTATCCACAGGCAAGCCTTACCGTCCGTTTTTGCCGCCTGCCCGGCAGCTTTATCCCGGCATGCCGGATGGCCCTTGCAGTGACAGTGCAGCAAGGCGCCGCAAGTCCTTGAATTCCGGTCAGCACGCAAACTGGCACGGCTGTTGCTCTCTATCCCGGCAAGTTGATCTTGTCAGCATAGCGATCAAAGCCAAGGAGCACAGTCATGCAGCAGCCAGAGTCCTTCGACCCCAATTTCTATTTCGGCCTTGTTGCAGACAATCTCCTGAAGAACCTTGGCCTGAAGGCCCTTGTGTATGCCGATGAAGCGCTTTCCAAGATGAAAGCCATCGGCGACGAGGAAGGCTTCAACCTCTGGCTTTCGATCCACCAGCACCTGGCCGACCGCGCGTCCGATTCCATGCGCCCGACCGGTGTTGTGCTGCACTGATCACCACGAGATAACGGGCGGGCTTCTCTCAGCACCCGGCACCCAAACCGCCCGTTAATGACCGGGGCAAACCCAACCCCGGTCAAGACCCGCCCCCCGGAAGGAGGGCGGGTCTTATATTTCAGGACCGCTCGCGCCATGGTCGCGTGACCCGACCGGAACACAGCCATGAGGGCAATTTTCTGTTGCCTGTCCCCCCACCTTGTGCCCTACTTGCGGCAACAAGAATCATGAAAATATGATCACCAGTTGGAGGCACACATAGTGGATAGCGTCAGCGTCCTCATCGGCCAGATGGAAAAGGCCGAGACGAGCCATGACGTATGGCAGGTCATGCTCGATTTTATCGCCGAACGGGGCTTCAGGGCGGCGACCTACGGTTATACATACGCACCCCTGAATTCGTCGGTCGAAACCGACCTCGGCAAGGAAACCCATGTGCGCGTGGCGCTGGCCAGCCGCACCTGGATCACCAGCATGCCCAAGGAGGGGGTGCAGGAATATCTGAACCAGAAATACGAAAAGGTGGACCCGATGATCCACCAGATCGAAAAGCGCTCCATGCAGCCGCTGTTCATGGCGCGGGAACTTCTGGACAAGAACGACGCCAATTTCGCGGGCTTCGATTATATCCTGCAGCGCGCCGAACATTATGGCATCTTCTCCGCGGTCGGGTTTCCGCTGCATCATGCGCTCGGGCGCGGGCATGGCGAAGTGACATTGCACTGCGCCGACCGCATCGACCGGCTGCATGAAATCATGGACGAATATGGCCATGAAGTGCATCTGGCAGCCCTTTATATGCATACATTCTACCAGCCGCTGGAACGGCGCGAATGGGCCGCAAAAGTGGGCATCAAGGGCCGGCCGCTCGAGGTGCTGGAACAATTGAACGCCGGTTATACCAACGCCCAGATTGCTGCCCGGCTTGGCGTTTCCGCCCCCACGGTCAGTTTCCATATCAAGGAACTGCGCGACGCGCTGGGCGTGACCTCGACCCGCGAGATCCTGCCCATGGCGCTGAAGCTCGGGCTTCTGCATAACTGATTGCCGCCAGGCGCCGCACAGCGGCGGCTCGCATGCACCCTGAAGCCACGCACCGGCTTCAGGCGCGTTAACGCGCTATTGAGAAATAGACCCTAATCTGGGACACGCCCATGGAAGCACACGCCCGTGCCACCCCGAACAGGACAGAGGCTATATCGTTGGCTGAAAACCCGGATGACCGTTTTGCCGCCCGCCTGGATGTGACCGGGATGCTGTGCCCGATGCCGGTCCTGAGGGCGCGCCGCAAGCTGGACGAACTGGCGGTGGGCCAGCTTTTGCTGGTCACGGCATCCGATCCGGCCGTGGTGCATGACATGCCGGCCTTCTGCCGCATGGCCGGCCACAGGCTGATCATGGCGCATTCGGAAGAAGGCCGGTACCTGTTCGAGATCGAGAAGGGCGAACCCGCCCCCGAAGCGGACAACACGGAAGAAGCCTGAACCCCGCCTATTTGCGGCTGCTAATGCCCGCAAGCCAGCCGGCACACAGCGCCACCAGCACCGCCGTGATGCCATACAGGAACGGATAATGATGCGCGAACGTATAGGCTGCGCGTTCAAAGCCTTCCTTGTCCACGGTCAGGTTGATGCGGTTGCGCGCCTTCAGGCTGCCATCCTGGAAAATGAAGGTTTCGACGATAAATTCACCCACCGGCACGTTGGCCGGCAGGTGCACATCGGTGCGGAACAGGCCTTCGGACACCAGGCTGACATTGTCCTGTTCCTGCCGGTACAGGCCTTCTTCGCTTCTGAGCCGGAACAGCGCGCTGCGGAAATGGGGGTCTGGCGCCACAAGGCCGCGGGGACCGGCGGCCACCAGGGGCAGGTTGTTGAAACCGATGCCGTAAGCCGCGAACACGGTGGGTGCGGCAATTTCCTCGAGCGGGCGGCTGGAGGCCACGGCATAATAACCGGGCGCCGACGGGAAGGCCGCCGTTTCGTTATTGACCCAGATGCCGCCAACCCGGTCCTTGCGCCGGATCACCGCCGGCGCCTCGGGGCCCCTGACCACAATCACCACATCATAGGTTTCGTCCTGCGCATTGATGGGCGTGGTGCCCACAGCGCCAAACAGGATGAGGTCGGCGCCCGCGAAGCTGTAGCGGATTTCGATGCGCCGGTTCGACAGGTCGGTGACCAGCGCTTCGGCGGCACCCGAGAAGGCGCCCATGGCCAACAGAAGAAATGCCGCGAAGCGCACCATCAGTGGCTGCCCCCCAGTTCCTCGATATCGGCGACGGAATAAAGTTCGCGCGGCTCCAGCACCAGCCCCAGGCCCATTTTCACACAGACCAGCAGCACCATCAGCGCCAGGAGGGCCCGCATCTGTTCGCCCTTCAGCTTGAAGCCGATGCGCGCGCCGATCTGGGCGCCGATCACGGCGCCGGGCAGCAGCAACACGGCCAGGAAAATATCGACGGTCTGGGTGTTAACCGAATGGAACACCGTCGTCAGCGCGGTCACAAAAATGATCTGGAACAGGGACGTGCCGATCACCACATTCGTGGGCATGTTCAGAAGATAGATCATCGCCGGGATCATGACAAAGCCGCCGCCCACGCCCATGATGGCGGACAGAAGCCCCACAAACATGCCGATGGCCATTGGCAGCAGGGCCGAGATGAACAGGTGCGACTTGCGAAAGCGCATCTTGAACGGCAGCGCGTGAATCCAGGCCTTGTGCCGTTCTTCGCGCGGTTTGCGCGGCGGCACATAACCCCGGCGCTGCCACATGATGGCGCGCACGCTTTCCCAGAACATCAGCCCGCCGACCGAGCCCAGGAATACGACATAGGCAAGCGAGATCATGAGGTCGACCTGCCCGAGGCTGCGCAGGTAGGTAAATATCTGCGCGCCAAAAAAGGCACCGAGGGCACCGCCGACGATCAGCACCGCACCCATCTTGGCATCGACACCACCACGCCGCCAGTGCGCCAGCGCGCCGGACACGGACGCGGCGGTAATCTGGTTCGATTGTGTTGCAACAGCAACAGCCGGCGGCACACCGGCAAAGATCAGCAGCGGGGTCATCAGGAAGCCGCCGCCGACGCCAAAAACGCCGGACAGAAACCCGACGATACCCCCCATACCGAGCACGACAAACACGTTCATCGAGAGCTCGGCTATGGGCAGATAAAGGGGCATCCGGACCGACCTGAAAATTGGGAGACAGTAAAGACTGACCCTTCTGTCCTACCGAAACTTAAGCGCGATTGCAAATAAAGCCGTCAGCTTGCCCGCACTTCGGCCAGCGTCTGTGGCCTGCGGGCTGCAAGCGCCGCCATCGCCGACGATACGGCGGGATCGATGGCAAAGCGCAGCGACGAGCATATCCGCGGATTGAGCTCGAAAATCTTCACCTCGCCGTCCAGAATCTTGTAGTCGAAACCACAGAAGCCTTCATAGTCCATCCAGCCGAGGATCTTGGCGAACAGACCGTAATACCGGCTGTTGTCGACCCAGCGCCGGCTCGCAGGCGGCCGGTCATGGCCATGGATGTGCGGGCCGCCGTCAAAGCCATATTCGACCGTGCGGGCGAACACAATCTTGCGGTCCGACACCAGGAAGTGGCTGCAATATTCCCGGTCCCCCGGCACAAATTCCTGACAGAAGGTTTCCACCCCGGTGCGTTCCGGTGCGTAGCGTGCCCTGGTTTCGGCATCGGTAATCAGGCGCGAATAGCGCCCCCAAACGTCCACGCGGCGCTTCAGGATATAGGGGAAATCCAGGTCCTCGCCGATTGCGGGCACATTGGCACCCAGGCCGTTGCCGCTCAGGAAACGCGCGAATGCAAGCTTGTCGTCGCACACCGCCATGATGTCGGTCGAAGGCACAAGCGCCTTGGCCCGGAACGCAGCGCCCCCGGGACCATAAAGCCAGCGCGCCCATTTGAGGCTGAGCGGCATGACAAGGTCGAAATCGTCGGCCGAAAGTTCCGGTGCATCAAACGGGCTGAAGGTGGCATCAATGCCCGGCGGCACCGCCATGAAATGCTGCTCCCAGAACCGGTGCGGGGAAAACAATACCCGATATTGCGTGCGCTCGTGACGGTCCCTTGCGGGGCCGGTGGTGTCGGTCGACATAAAATTACTGTCCTTGCGGCTTGCCCGGGCGCAGGCATAACAGTGATCAGGGCACCGCGACAGTCCTTTCAGGCGCGGCGGTGCCCGGTGGTTTAAAGCACCTCGACGCCTTTGCTGTTGCGGCGGCCAAAGCGGGCCTGGGCGTCTGCCATCGCCGGGCCCAGGCGACCGGTCAGGAACAGGCCCAGCATCTTGTAATCGCCGATCAGGGACCAGCGGGCATAATCGAAGGTCGCCGGGCGGTTTTTCTCGAACACAAAATGCCCGACCCAGGCAAAACCATAGCCGATGACGGGGTTCAGGAGGAGAAGCCACCAGTTGCGGCTGTAGACCGCATAAATGGCGACAAGGGTTGCCAAAGTGGTGCCGACATAATGCAGACCCCGGCAAATGGGGTCTGAATGTTCAGCCAGATAATAGGGGAAAAACTCCCCGAAACTCTCGAATTTTGGTGCCATATTCTGCTTCCCTTGTCTGGAGTCGCGGCCCCAATTGCAGCGGCGCGCCTCCGGTTCCTCCATAAACCATACTTTCCCGTCCAGAAAATATAGTGCGAAACCAACCGGGTAGCAAATCGCATCGGATTGAACTTGACGTTAACGTAAACGTCAACTACCTAATGTTAGCCATTAAGTATGGGAAGGGTGGCATGTCCGGCGTTATGAACGAGACCTACAGCATTAAGGAACTGGCCGACGAGTTTGGTGTTACACCCCGCACGTTGCGTCATTATGAAGACCAGGGACTGATCTCGCCCGAGCGGCAGGGTCAGAACCGCATCTATCATGGCGCCGACCGTGTGCGCCTGGCCTGGATTCTGCGCGGCAAGCGGGTCGGCTTTTCGCTGCAGGAGATTGGCGCGATGCTTGATCTCTATGATGTCGGCGATGGCCGCGAAACCCAGCGCGCTGTCACGGTTGAACGCTGCCGCGAGCGTATCCACGCCCTTGAAGCCCAGCGCGACGACATCAATGCCACCATCGACGAGCTGCAGGAATTCTGCGAGCTGATCGCCAATCTCAAAAGGGACAAGAAGTCAGGCACCTGGGTGCGCCGGGATACGGGCGAACCGCTCGGCACCTATGCGCCCCGCAAGACCGCCTGACACCAGTGACCGGCGCCAGCATTGGCGACGGTCCATACACACGCCTGAAACATGTAACAGATAACCATCAGACCTGAGGATCATCATGCCTATCTACCGCGCCCCCGTTAAAGACCAGCTTTTCCTGCTGAACGACGTGCTGAACATCGGCAAATATTCCAACCTGCCCGGTTATGCCGACGCCACCCCGGACCTGGTGAGCGCGATCCTGGATGAAGCGGCGAAATTCTGTGAAAACGAACTTCAGCCGATCAACCATTCCGGCGACCAGGAAGGCTGCACCCGCCATGACGATGGCTCGGTGACTACACCGAAGGGCTTCAAGGAAGCTTATGCCAAATATGTCGAAGGCGGCTGGACCGGCCTGGTGCAGGACCCGGAATATGGTGGCCAGGGCCTGCCCCATGTCCTGGGCCTCTGCCTTGAGGAAATGCTGGTATCCGCCAACCATGCCTTCGCCATGTATCCCGGCCTGTCGTCGGGTGCGATGGCGGCCATCAGCATCGACGGTTCGGACGAACAGAAGCAGAAATACCTGCCGAAGATGATCGAAGGCACCTGGACCGGCACCATGAACCTGACCGAACCGCATTGCGGCACCGACCTGGGCATGCTGCGCACCAAGGCGGAACCGCAGGCCGACGGCAGCTACAAGATCACCGGCACCAAAATCTTCATCTCGGCCGGCGACCATGACCTGGCCGAGAATATCATCCATCTGGTGCTGGCGCGCCTGCCCGATGCACCCAAGGGCGTGAAAGGCATTTCGCTGTTCATCGTACCCAAATACAAGGTCGGTGACGATGGTTCGGTTGGCGAATTCAACAATGTGAACACCGCATCGATCGAACACAAGATGGGCATCCATGGCAACTCGACCTGCGTGCTGTCGTATGAAGATGCCACAGGGTACCTGATCGGCGAAGCCAACAAGGGCCTGCGTTCCATGTTCATCATGATGAACGCCGCCCGTATCGGCGTGGGTGTACAGGGCTTCGCGAACGCCGAAGTCGCGTACCAGAACGCCGTCGAATACGCCAAGGAGCGTATCCAGGGCCGTTCGCTCAAGGGTGCTGCGAACCCGGACAAGCCGGCTGACCCGATCATCGTGCATCCGGACGTGCGCCGCATGCTGATGAACGCCAAATCCTTCAACGAAGCGGCCCGTGCCGCGTCCTTGTGGTGCGGCCAGCTTGTGGACCTCAGCCACAAGGCCGAAACCGAAGAAGACCGCACGGCAGCCGACGATATGGTCAGCCTTCTGACCCCGATCATCAAGGGTGTGTTCACCGACCGCGGTTTTGAATATTGCGTGTCCAGCCAGCAGGTGTTCGGCGGCCATGGTTACATTGTCGAAACCGGCATGGAACAGTTCGTGCGCGACGCCCGCATCTGCCAGATTTATGAAGGTGCCAACGGCATCCAGGCACTTGACCTTGTGGGCCGCAAGCTGCCGTCCAAGGGCGGTGCCGGTGCGCAGGCCTTTTTCAAGTTCGCCGGCGAAATCCGCGAACAGGCCAAGGGCGACGACCGCCTGCGTCCCTTCACCGACGCGCTGGGTGCCGGCCTGAAGGACCTGCAGGCCGCCACCATGTGGCTGATGCAGAATGCCATGCAGAACCCGGACAACGCCGGTGCAGGCTCGACCGCCTATATGCACCTGTTCGGCCATGTGCTTCTGGGCACCATGTGGACCTGGATGGCAAAAGTTGCTGCCGACAAGCTGGACGCCGGCACCGATGATCCTACCTTCTATGAAACCAAGCTGACGACCGGCCGTTATTACATGAAACGCCGCATGCCCGAAACTGCGGCCCTGCTTGCTGAACTGCAGGCCGGTGCCGACGAAGTCATGGCGCTTGATGTCGCCAACTTCTAATCCCAAGGGAGTGATAGAATGACCGAAGCCTATATTTACGACGCCGTCCGCACGCCCCGCGGTCGCGGCCGCAGCGACGGTTCGCTGCATGAAATCACACCGGTGCAGCTCGCGACCCAAATGCTGGAAGCCGTGCGCGACCGCAACAACCTCGACACCTCGGCCGTCGAAGACGTGGTCCTGGGCTGCGTTTCGCCCGTGGGCGAACAGGGCGCCGATATCGCCCGTGTGGCCGCCATCAACGCCAACTATGCCGAAACCACGGCCGGTTTCCAGGTCAACCGCTTCTGCGCGTCGGGCCTCGAGGCCGTGAACATCGCAGCCGCCAAGGTCATGTCCGGTGAAGCCGACATGACCATCGGGGGTGGTGTCGAAAGCATGAGCCGCGTGCCCATGGGGTCTGACGGCGGTGCCTGGCCGGTTGACCCTTCGGTGGCTTTCCATTCCTACTTTGTGCCGCAGGGCGTCTCCGCCGACCTGATCGCCACCAAATATGGCTACAGCCGCGACGATGTGGACGCCTATGCCGTCGAAAGCCAGAAGCGCGCCAAGGCCGCTTGGGACGACAAGCGTTTCCAGAAATCCATCGTGCCGGTGAAAGACGTTGTCGGCATGACCGTCCTGGACCACGACGAATTCATGCGGCCCGAAACCACCATGCAGTCCCTGGGTGCCCTGAAGCCCTCCTTCATCCAGATGGGTGAAATCGGCTTCGATAACGTGGCCCTGCAGAAATACCCGGAATTTGAAAAGATCAACCATGTGCACCATGCCGGCAACAGCTCGGGCATCGTGGACGGCTCGGCTGCCATACTGATCGGCAACAAGGAAACCGGCGACCGCCTGGGCCTGAAGCCGCGCGCCCGCATCCGGGCGATGGCCTCCATCGGTTCCGAACCCACCATCATGCTGACCGGCCCGTCCTTCGCCGCCGAAAAGGCGCTGAAGCGCGCCGGCATGAGCGCATCCGACATCGACCTGTGGGAACTGAACGAAGCCTTCGCGTCCGTCGTTCTCCGGTTCATGGAAGCCCTGAATGTCGACCATAGCGTGATGAACGTGAACGGCGGCGCCATCGCCATGGGCCACCCGCTGGGTGCCACCGGCGCCATGATCCTGGGTACCGTGCTGGACGAGCTGGAACGCAGCGGCAAATCGACCGCGCTCGCGACCCTCTGCATCGGTGCCGGCATGGGTACCGCCACCATCATCGAACGTGTGTAACGCTGTCCACGGGAGCCTAAGACAATGACCGAAACCATCCGTTTTGACGTCGACAGCGACGGTATCGCCACCCTGACCATCGACCTGCCGAACGCATCCATGAATGTGTTCAACGCCCAACTGATCGAGGATCTCGATGCCGCGGTCGACAAGGTACTGGCCGACGATGCCATCAAGGGCGCTGTCATCACCTCCGGCAAGCCTGCGTTCCTCGCGGGTGCCGACCTCAACATGCTGGGCGCACAGACGGGCGCCAAGCAGACCCCGGAAGAGCAGTTCCAGGGCGCTTTCCGCCTGAACAAGATCCTGCGCAAGATCGAAACCGGCGACAAACCCCGGAAAGACCTGGCCATGCAGGGCACCAAGCCGTTCGCGGCAGCCGTGAACGGTCTCGCGCTCGGTGGCGGATTTGAACTGGTTCTGGCCTGCCATTACCGGGTCATCACCGACGATCCGTCCATGCAGCTCGGTTTCCCCGAAGTGCAGGTGGGCTTGCTGCCGGGCGCCGGTGGCACCCAGCGCCTGCCGCGCATCATCGGCATCCAGGCCGCAGCCGGTGCCATCACCACCGGCAAGCCGTTTGGTGGCCCTGCCGCCCTTGGCATGCAGATCGTGCAGGCCATGGTGCCGACCGACAAGGTCGTTGAAACCGCCAAGGAATGGGTGAAAAAATCCCCGTCCGCCATCGCGCCGTGGGACAAGAAGGGCTTCAAATATCCGGGTGGCGCCGGTGCCATGAACCCGGCTGCGGTACAGACCTTCATCGGTGCCAACGCCATGGCCCAGAAGCAGACCCAGCATAACTATCCGGCGATCCAGGCGATCCTGTCCTGCCTCTATGAAGGCGGCATCGTCGATTTCGACACCGCCATCCGGCTTGAGAGCAAATATTTCATGAAGCTCCTGAAGGACCCCGTGGCCGGCAACATGATCCGGTCGCTGTTCATCAACAAGCAGGCCGTTGAAAAAGGCTCGCTGCGCCCCGAAGGCTTCGAGCGCAAGAAAGTCAAGCGCCTGGGCATGCTGGGCGCCGGCCTGATGGGCGCGGGTGTGGCCTATGTTTCGGCCAAGGCCGGCATGGAGGTGGTGCTTCTGGACCGCGACATGGCCGCCGCCGAAAAGGGCAAGGACTATAGCCGCAAGCTCGTGGACAAGGGCGTGAACGCCGGCAAGGTGTCGAAGGAAAAGGGCCAGGCGCTGCTGGACCGCATCACGGCGACCGCCGATTATGCCGACCTGAAGGATTGCGACCTGATCATCGAAGCCGTGTTCGAGGCCGAGGATATCAAGAAGGACGTCACCGAAAAAACCGAAGCCGTAATCGGCAAGGATGTGGTGTTCGCGTCCAACACCTCCACGCTCCCGATCACCGGTCTGGCGAAAAACTTCGGCCGTCCGCACCAGTTCATCGGCATTCACTTCTTCTCGCCCGTCGACAAGATGCCGCTGGTGGAGATCATCATGGGTGCCAAGACCGATGATGCCACGCTTGCGCTGGCGCTCGATTATGTCAGCCAGATCAAGAAGACCCCGATTGTCGTGAACGACAGCCGTGGTTTCTACACCAGCCGCTGCTTCGGAACCTACGTTCAGGAAGGTTATGCGATGGTCAAGGAAGGCATCAACCCGGCGCTCATTGAAAACGCCGGCAAGATGGCCGGCATGCCGGTGGGCCCGCTGGCGGTTGGTGACGAAGTGGCCATCGACCTTTCCTACAAGGTCGGCATGGCAACCCGGAAAGCGCTGGGCGACAAATATGTGCCCTCGCCCGCCGATGGTTTTGTCGAAAAAATGGTCGTCGAGCTGGAACGTTTTGGCCGCAAGAACGGCAAGGGTTCGTATGTGTACCCCGAAGACGGCAGCCAGAAATACCTGTGGCCGGGCCTTGCCGAGCATTTCCCGCTAGCTGAAAACCAGCCGTCGGTTGACGAGGTCAAGGCCCGCCTGATGGTGCGCATGGCCGTCGAATGTGCGCGCTGCTTCGAAGAAGGTGTTCTGCGTGACACCGCTTCGGGCGACATCGGCGCCATCTTCGGCTGGGGCTTCGCACCCTACACGGGCGGCCCCTTCAGCTTCATCGACACCATGGGTGTGGCCAAATTCGTGGCCGAAGCCGACCGCCTGGCACAAGCCTTCGGCCCGCGCTTCACGCCGCCGGCCCTTCTTCGCGACATGGCCGCCAAAGGTGAAACCTTCTACACCAAGGGCGACACCCGCGGCAAAATCCCCGCGAAAAAAGCCGCCTGAACGACCTGAAGACGCACAGAACCAACCGAACAAAGGGCTGCCCACGGGCGGCCCTTTTTGTTAGGGTGCGAGGGTAAAATCTACCGCCGGGGGCCATATGGGAATTGGTGTTATCCTGATTTTTCTGATTATCTTCGGGTTGGCTCTTGGCGCCATGACCTTTCTTGCCGGAGACAGAAATGATGGACACCGCGGCAGCGGCTGTTTACCGGCACTCGTCATTGCTGTGGTACCGATCCTTGCCTATGTCCTGTTCCATTTCTACCAGAACAGACCACGTTCACCCGAAACACACTGGGAAGAAGCCTTTGGCGAGGTCCCGCCAGATTCAATTGTTTTCTCGGCGGCGGAAGGAAGTTTTACCAACGACGCAGGCTCACGCGCCATTTGGTTCAAGGCTGACCCGACAACGATCGCCGCATTTGCAAAACGCCAGAACTTTGTCTTCCAAGCGTCCGGGCCGGATGGTGGTGTCGAGGATACTGATTACACCCGCAGTCGGTATCACATCCGCTTTCCGACTGATTGCAAGCAAGTCGAGCGATACAACGCCCCTGATTATTTCAAATCTTTGGGTGGCCTGCGGATCGCCGAACTGTATTATTGCCCCAGTTCTGGGGACGCAGAGATAATACTGGCCTGGATAGACTGATCCAGCAGCAGCCATATATCGCTGGCGCGTCCTGCGCAGGTGCGGCATCCTGAAACGCAGACGTCGCCCGGGGGAAGAAATATCATGAGCCAGATTCTATTCGCGACCGCACTTGCGTTGTCAGCCAGCACCGCATCTGCCGCGCAGGATACATCCATCACCGATCTCACCTTCCTGACCGGCTGCTGGGCCGGCAAGGTGGGTGGGGTGGTGTATGAGGAAAACTGGACCGGCGCCTCAGGCGGCACGCTGATGGCGACGTCCAAGACCCTGAAGGCCGACAAGCTGGCCTTTTTCGAATTCCTGATGATCCGGCGCGCGGAGGACGGCATCCGCTTTGTGCCCTACCTGAAGGGCCGGGAGGGGGCGAATTTTGCGCTGACGCAAGCGGGTGCCAGCCATGTGCTGTTCACGAACCCCGACAATGATTTCCCGTCCGCCATCCGCTACGAACGGTCGGGCGACAGCCTGATGGTCACCCTGTCGAGCGGCACCCACAGCGAATCTTACAGCCTGTCGCGGGCAACCTGCCAATAAGGGAAGCCGCCCCGGCCGGAACCGGGGCGGCCAGCATACCACGGGCTGTGCTCCAACAGGCCGCGGTCGCTGAATGGCAGGGAAATGCGCCTACCTGCCAGTCCGTGCCCACCCTGCCCCATGGCCGCTGAACGTCGCCTGAACATGGCGGACGGGAAACGGCAAGATGCCTTGTGCCAAATATCCGTGTTCGGCCCTTTCATGGCACGCCGGGGCAGGCTAGGCTGGGGCGGCAAAGGGAGTATTCTATGGCGTTTCTGATCGACCCGGCGTTTGCCGGAATGGGTTTTCCGGTCCATGTGGGCATGCTGGACTATGACGTAGCGGTGGCACCCGCAAGCGAGGGGCTGAAACTGTCGGTCAAGGAAGGTTGCGACATGCGCATGGAGGAACTGATGGGCGAAGCCGCCAGCACCGACCCCGTGATCGCCGCCGTGCGCATGGCCTTCAAGCTGACCGGCAAGGACCCGAGCCGGTACCGCCCGTCGTCCGAGGCGCTGACCCGCCGTGTGGTCGCCGGCAAGGGTCTGTATGCGGTCAATAATGTGGTCGACAGCGGCAACCTTGTATCCCTGGTCACCGGCCTGCCGGTCGGCTGTTACGACGCCGACAAGGTGGAAGGCGACATGCTGTTGCGTGTCGGCCTTGAAGGCGAAAACTATGACGGCGTCGGGCGCGGTGCCATAAACCTTGAAGGCCTGCCGGTGCTGTTCGACGACAAGGGCCCGTTTGGCAGCCCGTTTTCCGATAGCGGCCGCACAGCCGTTACAGAAGCGACACGCCGCATCTATTTTGTGCTGTATGGCCTGAATGTGGATGTGGCGCATGTCGAAGCCGCCGCCGAAATTGCCGATACCCTGATCACGGCCTATTGTCAGGATCGGGAACAGGCCGAAGCCTGATCCGGCCCGGATGTCATTTTTGCCTTGATCCCGATGGGGCAATTCTGATTATGTAATAATATATCATTTCTACAGCCGTTCGGGGGGACGACTTTTATGGTGAAAGCTGAGTATAGCCGACACTGGTTTGCATATTTTCCGGTTCTGGCCCTTCTGGCCCTGTTCCTTTGCACGACTGCACCGGCGTATGCCGGCGGCGCCGCCGATTATCGCATCCTGAACAGTTACCTGGTGGTCAAGCTGCAGCCCGAAGCGGCGGGCACAAAACTGGTCGGTGCGTCCTGGCTCAGGCTTCGCAACCTGTCGGGCGAGACAAGTGCGCGCCTGCCTTTTGTGCTGAACAGCGGCCTGAAGATCACCCGCATCACCGACCAGAAGAACCGCGAGCTGAAATTCAGCCAGAAACAGACCGAACTTTATGGCCCCGACCGGCCCTTGGTGACCGAAGCCACGGTAACCCTGCGGGACCCCCTGGGCGCGGGCCGCGATCTGGAACTGATGGTCTATTATGATGGCAGCATCAGGCCCATGGCCGGCGCGGACAGCACGCACCAGGCCATCGTCGGCTACTGGAATTATGCCTATCCCATCCCCGCCGCCCCCCGGCGCGCGGACCTTGAAGCCGTCTATATGGTTTCCACCAACCCGCAGCGCCTGACGGTCGAACTGCCGGATGGTTTTGTGATCGCGAGCAACCTGCCCACCCGGGGCCGCAAGCTTGTGGGCGACCGGGTCGAGTTCGACCTGGGCGGCGACAAGCCGCTGCCACCCCCGGTGTTCAGCATCGCGCCCTTTGGGTCAGTCAGTGCTGCGGCGGCGACCATTCTGCCCCTGCCCGGCAATGAAACCGCCGCACAGAAACTGGCCACCCGGCTGGATGCCGCATCGGCCATGCTGGGCCAGTGGCTGGGCGACGCACCGACGGGCCGCCCCCTTGTGGTGGCGGACATGCCCCCGGGCGTGGTGCCCACGGAACGGCCGGGCCTGGTGCTGATGCCGCTTTCGGCCACAGCGGGTGATGCCGCCCTCTACCGCGAACTGGCGGCCATGTGGCTGCCGCCCGCCCCGCCCAACGCCCGCGGCAGTTGGCGCGACGGGCTGGCCGCCCTCTTGGCCGCCAAGCTTGCCGGCGGCACCGATGACCGTATGGCCAGCCTTGACCGCGCCCGGGCAGCCCTTGCCGGCGGGCCGGTGGCCGATGGCCTTGACATGCAGGCAGCCACCCTTTTCTTCCATGTGCTGGAGGACCTGGTGGGCGAACGCGCCTTTTTTGCGATGGTGCGTGACCTGCGCACGGAATTTGCCAGTTTCAGCGCCGACACCGGCACGGTGGCGGGCTACCTGATGGATACGCTCGACAAACCCGAAGCCGTGGCGCTGGTTGACGCCTGGCTGATCGGCGGCGCCGCACCGGACGAGATCAGGTCCGCCGCCGGTTATGACGCGCTTCTGAAAAATTCGGTCACCCGACTGGCCGGCACGCCGCAATGACCAATATTCTTTCCTGACGCCAAAACCGGAACAGGAAGGACTGCGACCATGCCAGAATATGAAACCCTCACCTTGTCGATCGAGGGGCATATCGCCCATGTCAGCCTGAACCGGCCCGACAAACTGAATGCCATGAACCATGCCATGTTCCATGAAATCGGCGCGGTGTTCCGGCATCTGGACAGCGACACGGACGTGCGCGCGATCGTGCTGTCGGCCAACGGCAAACATTTCACCGCCGGCCTTGACCTCAAGGAAAGCGGCAGCGTGCTGGGCGACACCGGCGGCACCGACCCGGCCCGCGTGCGCGAAAAGCTCCGCCGCCACATCCTGTGGCTGCAGGACTGTTTCACCGCGCTTGAAGAATGCCGCGCGCCGGTGATTGCAGCGATCCATGGTGCCTGCCTGGGCGCGGGTATCGACCTCACGTCAGCCTGCGATATCCGGGTCGCCACCGCCGACACCTGGTTTGCGATCCAGGAAATCAATGTCGCCATCGTGGCGGATGTGGGCACGTTGCAGCGCGCACCCTATCTGCTGCCGAACGGCATTCTCAGGGAACTGGCGCTGACGGGCCGTAAATTCACGGTCCAGGAAGCCGACAAATATGGTTTCGTGAACCAGATCGCCCCCGACCGCGATGCTGCCATCGCCGCCGCCATGGCGCTTGCGGCCCAGATTGCGTCCAAAAGTCCCCTTGCGGTTGCAGGTACAAAAGCGGTACTGAATCATGCACGGGACCATACGGTCGCGGACGGACTGGACTATGTTGCCACCTGGAACAGCGGCATGCTGTTGGGCGAGGACCTGATGAAGGCGGCAAGCGCGGCACTCACGCGCGCGGAAGTTTCGTTCGCCGGCCTTCTGGAAAGCGACGACCCGGCCTGAGGCACCAGCCCCGGCCGGCTTTGTGATCAAGGGACGATTGGGGCATGTTCGATAGCGCCATTGCATGGCTTACTGAAAACGCCGACCTTCTGGGCGGCCTTGGCACCCTATTCGCGCTGGCGACCTTTCTGGTCACCAATGGCCGCGCCCTGTGGCAGCGTTCGCGCGGGGACAAGACACCGGGCCTTTCGGTCGTGCCCTACAGCGGCTCGAACGGCGATTACCCCATGGTGGATGCTCCGCCGCCGTCGCCCGATTATGGCGGCCGTACCGGTGTTGCCGTGCTGCCCTTCAAGGAACTGGGCGCCGTGCCCGAGCATTTTACCGACGGCCTGATAGAAGACCTGATCGCCGACCTGCAGAAAGCCGGCTTCGCCACGCCGGGCCGCACCGCACTGCAACGCCTGCTCGACGACGGGGCCGATGCCCACCGCATCGCCCGCGACCTCGGGGTCGCCTATGTGATCGAGGGCAGCGTGCGCATGCAGGACCAGAAATTCCGCGTCGCGGCCCAGATGATGGACCATAGCGCCGCCATCCTGTGGTCGGACCGTTTCAATGTGGCGGGCGACGACCTGATGGCGATGCAGGAATCGCTGGCGGGCAAGATCGCCGAAGGCATCGCATCCCAGCACAAGGGCCCCTTGAAGGCCGCCACGGCAGACGCGCCCGCCGCCTACCGCACCCAGGCTGAAGCCCTGGCCGCGCGCCGCCTGTCCTGGTCGCCCAAAAGCCGGCTTGTGGCGCTGATCCTGTGTTTCATGGTGGGCGTTTTTGGCGTGCACCGCTTTTATATCGGGCGCTGGTTCACCGGCATCATTTACCTCTTGACCCTCGGCCTTTTTGGCATCGGCTGGCTGATGGACATGATCCTGATCCCGCTGGGCGCGCTGACCGATGGCAGGAACCGCCCCATCCGCGTCTGGCTGCCGGACGACGCGCCGCAGACGGCCTGATCCCATCATGGCAATCCGGGTCAAGGTCTGCGGCATCAGCGATGCCGCCCATGCCAATCTCGCCGCCCATTATGGCGCGCGCTGGCTGGGTTTTGTCTTCTACGAGCCCTCACCCCGGCACCTGCCGATCGATGTCGCCCGCGCCATGCGCCGGCATTTGCCGCGCAGCACCGAACGGGTGGGTGTGTTCGTGAACGCCGACCCCGATTATATCGAGGACGCGGTCGACGCCCTTGACCTCGACTGGGTGCAATTGCACGGCGACGAATATCCGCACGAGGTGGCGCTCATTAAACGCCGGCTCGGGGTTTCGGTCATCAAGGCGGTCGGTGTGTCGTCGGTCGAGGATATCGATGCCTCGTTCGCATACCTGCCGCATGCCGATGCCATGCTGTATGACGCCAAGCCGCCCAAGGGGCCGGGTGCCCTGCCGGGCGGCAATGCCGTCAGTTTCCCCTGGGGCCTGATGCGCGCCCGCGAACTGGATTTCCCCTGGCTGCTGGCCGGTGGACTGAATGCCGGCAATGTCGCCGAAGCGGCCCGGCAAAGTGGCGCACGCGCGGTGGATGTGTCGTCCGGCGTCGAAGATGCGCCGGGCCAGAAGTCCGGTGATAAAATTGAGGCCTTCCTTCAGGCGGCAAAAGCCGTTACCTAGGAACCCGAACAGCAGAAACCCGGTATTTTTTCGTGAGTATGGTCATGTCGCTGAACAGTTATCGTACCGGCCCCGATGAAAAGGGCCATTTCGGAAAATATGGTGGACGGTATGTGTCCGAAACCCTGATGCCCCTGGTGCATGAGGTCGAACAGGAATATCGCAAGGCCATCAAGGACCCGGAATTCCTCAAGGAACTGGATTACCTGAACCGGGTCTATATCGGCCGGCCAAGCCCCCTCTATTATGCCGAACGCCTGACCGAACATCTGGGCGGCGCCAAAATCTATTTCAAGCGCGAGGAACTGAACCACACCGGCGCGCACAAGATCAACCATGCCATCGGGCAGGTGCTGCTGGCCAAACGCATGGGCAAAACCCGCGTGATCGCCGAAACCGGCGCCGGCCAGCACGGTGTGGCCACCGCCACCGTGGCGGCGCGCTTCGGCCTTGAATGCACGGTGTTCATGGGTGCCGTGGATATCGAACGTCAGAAGCCCAACGTGTTCCGCATGAAACTGCTGGGCGCCGAAGTCCGCCCGGTGACCTCCGGGTCAGCGACGCTCAAAGACGCGATGAACGATGCGCTCCGCGACTGGGTCACCAACGTGCATGACACTTTCTACATCATCGGCACGGTGGCGGGCCCGCACCCCTATCCGATGATGGTGCGCGATTTCCAGTCGATCATCGGCCGCGAAACCAGGGAACAGATCATGGCCGCCGAAGGCCGCCTGCCCGACAGCCTTGTGGCTTGTGTGGGTGGTGGCTCGAACGCCATCGGCCTGTTCCATCCGTTCCTGGATGATGCCGATGTCGCCATGTATGCGGTCGAAGCCGCAGGCCATGGGGTCGACACCGACAAACACGCGGCATCGATCACCGGTGGCCGCGCGGGCGTGCTGCATGGCAACCGCACCTACCTTTTGCAGGACGAGGACGGCCAGATCATCGAAGCGCATTCGATTTCGGCGGGCCTGGATTATCCCGGCATCGGGCCAGAACATGTGTGGCTGCATGAACAGGGCCGCGTGAATTATGTTTCCGCCACCGATGACGAGGCGCTGTCGGCCTTCCAGCTCTGCTGCAAGACCGAAGGCATCATCCCTGCACTGGAATCCAGCCACGGGCTTGCCCATATCATCCGTATGGCGCCCGATCTTCCCAAGGACCATATCATTGTGCTGAACCTGTCCGGCCGCGGCGACAAGGACATTTTCACCGTCGCCCAGGCACTCGGTCAGGAGATTTGAGGTTATGAGCCGTCTTTCCGCGAAATTTGAGGCGCTGAAGGCCGAGGGCCGTTCCGCTTTCGTGACCTTCGTCACCGCCGGCGACCCGGGCTATGACGCCTCGCTTGCCATCCTGAAGGGCCTGCCCGGGGCGGGTGCCGACATCATCGAACTGGGCATGCCCTTCACCGACCCGTCCGCCGACGGCCCGGCCATCGACAAGGCCGCCCAGCGCGCGCTGAAGGCCGGCGGCAGCATGAAAAACACCCTTGAGATGGTGCGCAGTTTCCGTGTGGACGATGCAACAACCCCCATCGTGCTGATGGGCTATTTCAACCCGGTTTATGCCTACGGCATCGACCGTTTTGTTGCCGATGCAACAAAAGCCGGTGTCGACGGCCTGATCATTGTCGACCTGCCGCCCGAGGAAGATGAAGAACTGCGCCTGCCCGCAAACGCCGCCGGCATCGACGTGATCCGCCTGGCGACCCCGACTTCGGACGACCACCGTCTCGGCACCGTGCTTTCGGGCGCCAGCGGTTTCGTCTATTATGTTGCCGTGGCGGGTGTAACCGGCGGAAAGTCGGCCACCACGGATGACATCGCCGCGGCGGTGAAACGCATCAAGGCAAAAACATCCTTGCCAGTGGCTGTCGGATTCGGTATCCGCACGCCCGAACAGGCCGGTTCCGTAGCGTCCGTCGCCGATGCCGCCGTTGTCGGCTCGGCCATCGTGCAGATGATTGCGGACGGCCTGGATGAAGAAGGCAATGCCAAAGACGGCATGGTCGAACAGGTACTGGACTTTACCCGCAAGCTGGCGGAAGGTGTGAAGTCCGCCCAACAGGAAAAGGGGTGCTGCTGATGAGCTGGCTCACCAACTATGTCAAACCGAAGCTGCAAAAGGTCCTGAACGCCCGGGAAACCCCGGACAACCTGTGGCACAAGTGCAAGAACTGCGGCCAGATGATCTTCCAGAAGGAATTCGTCGCCAACCAGTATGTCTGCGCCCACTGCGACCATCATGACCGCATGCCGCCGGCCGCCCGTTTCGACAGCATTTTCGACAATGCAGTCTATGAAATGCTCGAGCTGCCGTCGGTGAAGCAGGACCCGCTGAAGTTCAAGGACACCAAAAAATATACCGACCGCCTGAAGGCCGCCCGCGCCGCATCGGGCGACGAAGACGCCATCCATGTGGCTGTCGGCAAGATCGGCGGCACGGAAACCGTGGTCGCGATCCAGAATTTCTTCTTCATGGGTGGCTCGATGGGCATGGCCGTGGGTGAAGGCATCATCACCGGCATCAAGCAGGCGCTGAAGCTGGAAACCCCGTTTGTGATGATCACCGCATCCGGCGGCGCCCGCATGCAGGAAGGCATCCTGTCGCTGATGCAGATGCCGCGCACCACCGTTGCCGTGCAGATGCTCAGGGACGCCGGCCTGCCGTATATCGTGCTCCTCAGCGACCCGACCACCGGTGGCGTGTCCGCATCCTACGCCATGCTGGGTGACGTGCATGTGTCCGAACCGGGTGCGATGATCGGCTTCGCCGGCCAGCGGGTGATCGAACAGACCATCCGTGAAAAGCTGCCGGAGCGGTTCCAGACCGCCGAATATCTGCAGGAACATGGCATGGTCGATATGGTGATCCACCGGCATGAAATGCGCGAAAAGCTGGGCACCATGCTCGGCCTTCTGATGGGCGGGCGCAAAAGCCGCCGCGCCGCGGAATAGACCGCACGAACAATCAGTTCACGGGGGCCTTCTGGCCCCCTTACCATAAGGGCCAGGGTTACAAGGCAGCATCATGAGTTCAAACGCCAGCGACGCCGTTCTGGCCCGCCTTATGGGCCTGCATCCCAAGAAGATCGACCTGTCCCTTGGCCGCATGCAGCGGCTTCTGAACAAGCTGGGCAACCCGGAAAAGAAACTGCCGCCCGTGGTGCATATCGCCGGCACCAACGGCAAGGGCTCCACGGTCGCCACCCTGCGCGCGTTTGCCGAAGCCGCCGGGCACCGGGTGCATGTCTATACCTCGCCACATCTGGTGCGCTTCAACGAACGCATCCGGGTCGCCGGGCAGTTGATCCATGAAGACGATCTGACCGCGCTTCTGAAAGAATGCGAACGCGCGAACGGCCCAGACGCCATCACCTTTTTCGAGGTGACGACCGCAGCCGCCATCCTCGCCTTCTCGCGCGAGCCGGCGGACCTGTGCATCCTTGAGGTTGGCCTGGGCGGCCGGCTGGATGCCACCAATGTAGTGGCACACCCGGTCGCGACCGGCATCACGCCCGTCAGCCTCGATCATCAGCAGTTCCTGGGCAATACGGTCACCGACATTGCGGGCGAAAAGGCCGGCATCATCAAAACCGGTGCGCCCCTTGTGGTGGGCCCGCAGTCTGCCGAAGGCCTGACCTGCATCAAGGCCGTTGCCGCCACCCACGGCGTGAAACCGAAACTGTTCGGGCGCGACTGGCAGGCCAAGGCCATGCCGGGCGGCAAGGCTTTCCTGTATGAGGACTGGCGTTCGGCCATCGAATTGCCGATGCCGGTGCTGCCGGGTGCGCACCAGATTTCGAATGCCGGCATGGCCATCGCGCTGGCGCACGCGCAGGACGCGGTCAACATCCCCGAAGCCGCCATCCGCGCCGGCCTTGGCTGGGTGCGCTGGCCCGCACGCCTGCAGGAACTGAAACACGGTACCTATAACGACCTGCTGCCCGAAGGCGCGACCCTGATGCTGGACGGTGGCCACAACCCCGGGGCCGCAGAGGTGATCCGCGACTATCTGAAGCGCGTCGATACGGTCGCGAACCCCGCCACCCTGATCATCGGCATGATGGGCACCAAGGATGCACCGGGATACCTGAAACAGCTTGTCGGCCTAGTCGAGCGCGTGATCGCCGTGCCGATCGAAGGCGAGGAAGGGGCCGCGAACCCCGCCGCCCTGGCCGCCGCCGCGACCGATGTCGGCATCAGCGGTGTGCTGGCCAGGGATGTACCGTCTGCGCTCAAACTGGTGGCCGAAAAATCGCATGCCGACCGCCCGCCGTTTGTACTTATCGGCGGATCGCTCTATCTTGCTGGTAATGTGCTTCGGGAGATAGGGGAGTTTCCGGCCTGATGAGCGACACAACAGAAACCTACCCGTGGGGCGACATGATCTGGCACAAGGCCAGCCCGGCCCCCTTTACGGCAGCCAGCATGTTCATCCATTCGGGTGCCCACTGCGGCAAACACTGCCACGACAATGCCGATGAAATGGTGATCGTGAGCGCCGGCAGCATCGAACTGCATTTCGAAGACGGCGACACCGTCACCCTGCACACCGGCGAAAGCTACCTTGTCGCCAAGGACACCCCGCACGAGATCGTCAACCACCCGCATGCGCCCGCGCGTGTGACCCTGGTGTTCGACAATGTCGACCGCACCTATATCCCGTTCGAAGAAACCCCGATGCATTAGGGCGCACGGCCTTCAGACCTGAAGGCCGTCCCATGACCATTGTGGAATGCTGAGGCCCACCGGCACATCGTCTTTGGACCGGTGGTACCGCGCCATGGTCGTTGTCGTCGCCCAGGCGAAATAGTCGAACAGCGCCTGCCTGAGCCTGTCGCCATTCGCGAGGCCGATGTCCTCGAGCGCCTGGTCGAAGCAGGCAATGGCACGCCGGTCCATTTCCGCGTGTACGCCATTGCCGCTATGCATCCTGACAACCGCAGTTTCGTCGCCATAGACCCCGGTATAGGCCTTGGGGCCACCCAGCGCCTCGGCCCAGTAGGCCGCCAGCCGTTCGGTATGGTCGGGATGGAAACCATGGCTGAACGCATGCTCAACCACTTCATCCGCCATAACACGCCTGTGCCAGACGGCCGCGAGCCGCCTGAGCCCGTCCATGCCACCAACAGCTTCATAAAGGGTTTGCATCACATCCTCCCGCCTTGTGCAGGAAGCATGGCACAGGATGGCCCCGACCGGCAATCGCGCGGCAGGCACCCGAATCGTGCCAAACAAAAAAGGCGCCCGGTTAGGCGCCTTTTCCGTATTTGTTGAAACCCTGCAGCCGATCAGATCGACTGGTTGATCCAGGCTTCGAGGGCCGCGCGCGGCTTGGCGCCCATGGTGGTGGCAACGGCTTCGCCGTCCTTGAAGATCAGCATGGTCGGGATCGAACGCACGCCGAAGCTCGTGGGCGTTTCCGGGTTTTCGTCGATATCCATCTTGGCGATGATGATATCGTCACGCTCGCCGGAGATTTGCTCGAGAACCGGGCCGATCATCTTACAGGGGCCGCACCACTGGGCCCAGAAGTCCAGGAGAACGGGTTTGTCGGACTTCAGAACCTTGGCTTCGAAATCCTCGTCGGTAACATTGATGGTTGCCATACTACATCTTTCCATAAGTGGGTTCCGCATGCATACGGAACGGATACTTTTTCGGCCCCACGGGGCGCTTCGGCATCTAAGGTAAGAAGGCACCCATCGCGGGTCAAGGTTTAGTAACGTGCCTGTGAAAAAACCCCAGATATGCCCTAAAAGCCCATATCGGCAAGTGCTTCATCCAGCAGGTTTTTTGGCAGTTCCATCAATCTGGCTTCGTCGGTCCAAAGGAGCGCCGCGCGCACGGTGCGGCCCGGATAGACCGCTTCAAGCGCGCGCACATAAAGCCCCATCTGTTTCAGATACACCGGCGCAACCCCCGTGGCATCGGCGGGCGGCGGGCGGTTGGTCTTGTAATCGATGATCAACACCTGATCCGGCGTTGCCACCAGCCGGTCGACCTGACCCGAAATCACCCGACCGCCGACGATGCCGGCAATCGGCACCTCGGCCCGGCTTGCGGGGCCGAACAGGGGGCCAAGCGCCGGGTCGTCCATAATGCCCGCCACTTCGCGCCACAGACGGGCGGCTTCGCCGTCCGGCAGGTCGCCAAGGCCGGCCAGATAGGCTTTCGCCGCCGCCGCGCGGTCGGCGGGCGCCAGATCCGGCAACCATTCCAGCAGCGCGTGAATCACCCGCCCCCGGAAGAAGCGCCCGCGCCCGGCGGCACGCAGCGGACTGGCCACCGCCGGTTCCTCGTCATCGGGGCGCGAGGGTGCGAGCGGACGTGGCGGGTCGGGTTCCGCCGGTTTGGCGGTGAACAGCCAGCCGGGCAGGCTGTGGTCGGCCACGGCTTCGGCCATGGTTGTTTCAGGCTTCACGGCGGCGGTCTGGGCGACCATATGGCGGCGCACCTTGTAGCCGGGGGCCAGTTCAATCGTATCCGAGCCCAGCCGGTCGAAACCCTGTTCGATGGCCGCGAACCAGCAATCGTCGGACGGCGCCTGTGCGCCCTGCCAGCCGGCGACATACAGCCGGTCCTCGGCGCGGGTGAGCGCGACATAGAGAAGCCGGCGATATTCCGCCAGTTGCCTGGCCTTCAGCTCGGTCTTCATTTCGTCGACAAAAGCGACATCCCTGGCGGCGGATGTCCAGACAAGGAGGGGCGGCGCATCGGGGTCGGACGCCGGCAATTCCAGAATGCGGGCATCACGCCCGACATCGGGCAGGCCCACAAGGTCGGACAGGAACACAATGGGCGCCTGCAGGCCCTTGGCGCTGTGCGCGGTCATGATACGCACCATGTCGCCCGCGGCTTCCATGTCGCGCTTGATCTGGGTGGCGCCGCCTTCGACCCGTTGCACAAAAGCCTGCAAGGATGCGGAGGTCTGCATCTCGAACCTGAGCGCTTCCTCCAGCAGTTCATCAACCGGGTCATGGATTTCGGCACCCAGCCGGGCCGCCAGCTTGCGCCGGCCATCCAGGTCGGTCAGCACATGGTTCAGGAACTCGAACGGCGTGCGCGTGTCTGCCGCATTCAGGATGTCCGTAAGCGTCTGGTAGGCGGCGGCAAATTCGACATCCGCCTTCGCCTTGTCGCGAAGCGCCAGCCACAGGGTGCCGCGCCGCCCGTGCGCCAGCCGGAACAGGGCATCGTCATCCAGCCCCACAAACGGGCTTTTGAGCACAGTGGCGAGGGTCAGGTCGTCGGTCGGCAACAGGGCAAAATGGCACAGGGCCAACAGGTCCATGACCGGCAGCTCGTCGGTCAGCACCATGCGGTCGCGGCCCGCAACCGGAATGCCGGTGGCCTTCAGCGCCCGAACCAGATGGTCGACAAAGGCCGTGCGCCGGCGCACCAGCACCAGAATATCGCCCGCCCGGATCGGCCGGGCTTTCGAGGCCAGCTCCTCGCCATCATCCAGCATCTGCCGCACCCGGCGGGCGATGCGCCAGGCGGTGCGCTGTTCGGCATCATGGGCACTTTCCTGCACCACGGGTGGCACCCAGCCTTCGTCCTCGGCGGCATCGTCAGCCTCGGGCGTCGCTTCTTCGAGGGGCCACAGTTCCACAAGCCCGCCCTGGCCTTTACGCACAAAATCGTGGCGCACGATCTCGCCGTCCGCGCTCAGGCCATGCCAGGCCGGGGCTTCACGGTCGAACACGGCATCCACAAGCCCGAGCACGGCGCCGCCCGAACGGAAGGAGAGGTTCAGGGGCACGGCCTCTGCCTCATAATCGGCTTCGTATGCGCGGGCGAACACGCGGTCGCGCGCGGCGACAAATTCACGCGGGTCGGCACGCTGGAACGAAAAGATCGACTGTTTGGCATCGCCCACCGCGAACAGGGTGCGGGTGATATCGCGCGCGCCCTCGCCCGCAAAAAATTCTGCGGCCAGGGTCTCGACCACCCGCCACTGCAGGGCGTTGGTGTCCTGTGCCTCGTCCACCAGGATATGGTCGATGGCGGCATCCAGCTTGAACAAGACCCAGGGTGCGACTGCAGCGGTATCCAAGAGTTTCACCGTGCGGGTGATCATGTCGTCGAAATCGACAAGGCCACGCTCGTGTTTCATGCTGCGATACAGACCAAGCTGTTCATGCCCAAGGGTCATCAGCGCGGTGGTCGCCACCGCAATGCGCAGGCGCTTGATATGGTCCATCAGGCGCATCAGCCGCGCCTGTTCCTTGTCGATGATACCCGGAAGGCCGGGGTCCGCCTCGAGGGTGCCCTTGTTGGCGACCCGGGCGCGCGGTTCGTGCTTTTGGGTCAGGAACACACCGGCATAGGCATCGAACAGCGACACGCGGTCGGCGGCGGCCAGAAAGTCCGCCAAGGTCTGGCCCATCGCGGCCTCGGCCTTGCTGCCGGCCAGAAGCCCGGTCATCAGCGCGCGCACACCGGCGGCATCGAAGGCGCTGTCCGCCACCGCATCCGCGATCAGGTCGGCCTCCCGCTCGCCCGGCGTCAGGTCCAGCGCGTGATACAGTGCCGCGGTCATGCCCAGCAAGCCGCCATAGGCACGGTCGGCGCGCGCGATGGTGTCGGCTTCGAAACTGAGGCCCGCCATCACCTCGTCGAAGGTGTTTTCGGTCACCAGCCCTGCGACAGTGTCGAGCGCGGCCCTGAGCGGCAGGCCCGCAGGCGTGCGGGTGGCGGCCAGCATGCGGTCGCGCGCCGATGCCATGGCCTCGCGCGCTTCGGCTTCATCCATGCCTTCAAAACCGGGCGCCATGCCGGCCTCCAGCGGGAAACGGCCCAGAAGCGCCTGGCAGAAACTATGGAAGGTCTGGATCTGCAGCCCGCCCGACAGGTCCAGCACCTCGGCGAACAATTGCCGCGCGCGGCGCAGCATGGCGCCGTCCGCCAGTTCGTCGGTGCGCACATGGATCTCGGTCGCCAGTTCGTCATCCGGCATCAACGCCCAGCGGCCAAGTTCCGCGAAGATGCGGTTCTTCATCTCGGCGGCGGCAGCCTTGGTGAAGGTCAGGCACAGGATATTTTCGGGCCGGGTGCCGGTCAGCATCAGCCTGAGCACCCGCGCGGTCAAAACATGCGTCTTGCCGGTGCCAGCGGAGGCGCCCACCCAGGCGGTGAGGCCCGGCACGGTCGCGCGTGCCTGTTCGGGGGTCATGCGATGCTTGCTCATGCGCCACCCTCCCCGTCATCCCCAAACGGGTCCTCGGCATTGCGCCATTCCTTCACCCGCGCCAGATGGTCATAGTCGCCATATCCGGTGACACTGGGGCGGGGGTTCGAAAGATAAGGCGTATCCTCGTTCGCGAAGGCCGCGATCAGGCGGCGCAGGCCGGCCTCGGCGCCCGCGATGGCGGCGGGCACATCCTTGATCGGCCGGCTCTGTTTCTGCACCGGGTCGCCGCCCTTCAGTTCCCAGAATACCATATCCTCGACATCCGCCGCCGGGATGCCGTCGAACGTGCCATGTTCCGCCAGCAGGCCTTCAAGCGGCAACTGGGGGGCAAAGCCCGCCACCACGCGTTTGGCCGACGGCACGTTGCCGGTTTTATAATCGATGATGGTCAGGTCCCCCGTGTCGCGGCGGCGGTCGATACGGTCGGCCTTGGCGACCAGGGTGAAGTCGGCGCCTGCCAGTTTCATCTCCGCCCATTTTTCCACACCCGCCACTTCGAACGTTTGGCCGCGGACGGCTTCATGTTCGACGAACCAGTCGGCGATGCGCACAAAACGCGGCCACCAGAAGGCATAGACAGCCGGCTGGGTTGCGACCGTGTCGAACACCTCCCTCCCCACAGCCAACAGCCGTTCGCGCCCCGCCGGGCCAACCACGGGGCCGGGTTCCTTCAGGAACCGTTCCAGTGCCTCGTGCAGCAGGGTGCCCTTCTTGGCGGCGTTCGGTTTGTCGTCGATGGGATCGAGCGCCTTCAGGGCCAGCACCTTCTGGGCATACAGGCTGTATGGGTCGCGCATCCAGGTTTCCACCTGCGTGACTGAAAGCTTGTCGGGCCGGGCGGGCAAGGGCGGCCGGGGCGCCGGCGGTTTGCAGGGCACCGGTTTGCCGGCGTCCGACAAGGCTTCGCCCCACACGAGGTAGCGGTCCGCATGCGGCAGAGGCCGGCCGGCAAGCGCCACCAGCCGGAACCACCAGCGGCTGGGCACGGTGGGTGAACCGTCGACCTTTTCGGCGCGGGTCAGCACCACCGTGGGCGCGGATGCCGCCTGCACAAAATCGTGCGCCGACTGGCCGATGCGGCGTTCGTGCGGGCTGAGGCCAAATTCGGCGCGCATGTGCCGGTTCATCCAGGGGTCGGGCTTCACCTCGCCCGGCCAGGTGCCTTCGTTCAGACCACCGAGGATCATCAGGTCCGCACGCTGCAGGCGGGCTTCCACCGGGCTCCAGATATAGAGCCGTGGATGCCGGCCCCAGACCGGGCGGATCGTCACCTCGGCCAACAGTTCGGCGAACAGGGCGCCATAGCCTTCCGCCGCCACCACACCCAGCATGTCCGCCTCGGCCATCAGGTTGGTGAGCGCATCTGCGAGCGCACCGCCGGCCTCGCCTTTCCAGAGAGTGTCCGCGCCTTCATGGTCGCCGTCCGCTGCAAGGGCTTCAGCCGCACTCAGGTGCGCGTGCAGAAGCTGCGCCAAGCGAGCGTCACTGGCGAACGCTTCTTCGAACGGTTCGAGCGCGGTGGTCGCTCGTTTGATGAGCGCCAGGTCGTCGCGGTCAAACTCGGCCTTCTTGTCCGCCGCCACCTGTTCGGCGCGGGCCATCAGGCCCTTCAGGCCACCGGCCGGGCGCACGCCGCGCAGCACAAACTGGTCGAACCGGCGCACGGCGGCAAGGAAGCTTTCCCGCGCCATGCCCGCCGCGCACAGGGGATGTTGCAGCAGCGCCAACAGGGGCACCGGCGCAAACGCCTCGCCCGCCGCAGTGGCGATCAGGCCCAGGAAACGGCCCGGTTTGGTGGCCAGCGCCCGGGTGCCGCCTGTGTCGTCGATGCTGATCTGCCAGCGTGCCAGCGACGCCTGCACATGGCGGGCAAGCTGGCGGTCGGGGGTGACAAGCGCCACGGTGCGGCCCGGCACCTCAATGGCTTCGCGCATCATGACCGCGATGGCGTCGGCTTCTTCGCGCCGGGTCGGGGCGACCAGGCTGCTGAGGCCACTGAACAATTCCGCATCCGGCAGGGACCGGTAACCCATGGCCTGCCAACTGTCGGTCTCGCGCGCAGGCAACAGCGCATCGCGGATCAGCCGCGCGCGCACGGCAGGCGTGCTTTTGGCATGCTCGGGCCAGGGCTGCACCTCGTGCCGGTTCACGCCCATGGTATGCAACAGGGCTTTGAGCGCGGCTTGCGGGTGGGTGACGGCGGAGGTGCGCGCCTTGGGGTCGTCGATATCGATGGCGTCCCAGGCCGCATCGCCGATGCCGAGGTCAAGGCCCGGCAGCACCACCATGCCGTCCGGCAACCGTGCGATCACGGACAACAGCTCCGCCGTCGCGGGGATCGAGCCGGTCGAACCCGCCGCGATCACCCGGCCCTTGGGCGGGTTTTTGGCCCAGGCCTCCGCCAGCATGCGAATGAGCCGGTCGCGCCGCGCGGCGGGGTTCATGGTTTTTTCGTCCGCCAGGATCAGCGGCCAGGTTTCGGAAACGATTTTCAGGAAATCGAGCGTGATATCCCAGTGCGCGGCCAGGCCTTCAGGCACCAGTTTGACGAGGTCGTCGAAGGATTTGCCTTCGGTTTCGACCTGGTCCATCAGCCGCGCCAGTTCACCGGCCAGCCGCCAGGCCTGCGCCGGCGCCACCGCCTCGCCCCTGAGCCGGGTCCAGCGGTCCACCTGCAGCATAAGAAGCGCCTGCCGCCTGACCGGGTGGATGGCGGGTGGCAGCGCCGATGGGTCGAGACCAAAACCCGCGCCCAGGAAACTGATGTCCTCGTCCTCGATGTCGCCGATCGGGCGCATGGCAGGCAACAGCATGGGCCGGTTGCCGCCCAGCCGCAGAAAGGCGTCGCGGAGCGCACGGCAGGCGCGGCGGTTCGGCAGCAGGATGGTCATGTCGACGAGCGCCATCAGGTCGCCGCGGGCATCGGCCAGCAGGCCGGCCGCCAGCGCGTCGGCAAAGGCCTCGGTGGGTGCGATGGTATAAACGGGCAGGGCGGCGGCCATCAGGCGGCCCCCAGCGCGGCCAGCCGGGCTTCGGCTTCGCGGATCGCTTCGGGCGTGCCCACATGCATCCAGTCGCCGTCGTGCAACAGGCCATAAAGCCGGCCCGAGGCCTGCGCTTTCTCGAAGATCAGCTTGTTGGACCAGCGGCCTTCCGGCATGTCGTCATACATGGCGGGGTTCACGACCTGCACCCCCGCGAAGATGACCGGCGCGGTGGGTGCTGTGCCCCGGAAGGCGAGCGGCACCGGTCTGCCCGGCATGATATCGCACAGGAAATCCCCCGCACCTTCATGGCCCAAAGCATCTTCGCGCCGCACCAGCATCAGGAGAACATCCATTGTTTCGGTATCGAAACAATCATGCATACGCGCGAGAAGGCTTGTTTCGCCGTCGGTCCACAGCGCATCGCTGTTGATCAGGAACACCGGATCGCGGCCCAACAGCGGCAGGGCCTTTTTGACACCACCCCCGGTTTCCAGAAGCTGGTCGCGTTCGTCGGAAATGACCGCACGGCCAGCAAGGTGATCTTCCAGCATATCGGCCAGATGATGCACATTGATCACGGGCTTATGGATACCGGCCGCCGCCAGATGATCGAGGATACGGTCGATAAGCGTGCGGCCGGCGACCGGCACCATCGGCTTCGGCAGGGTGTCGGAAATCGCGCCCATGCGCGTGCCCTTGCCGGCGGCCAGCACCATGGCTTTCATGTCGGCGAGCGGGATCATGCCACCAACCCCTGCAGGCGACCGGCCCATGCGGCATCGTCAGACGAAAAACGCACATGGCGTTCGCCCTTGCCGCCGATGGTGAAGGTGATTTCAAGCGCACCCTGCCACCAGTCGGCGGGCATGCGGTCGGGCCATTCGATCAGGCAGATGCCGGCCTCGCGCGCATCGTCAAGGCCCAGTTCGTAGGCTTCTTCGGGTTCGCTGAGGCGGTACAGGTCGGCGTGCCAGATTTCCACGCCATCCCCGTCTTCGTAGGATTGCACCAGGGTGAAGGTCGGGCTGGGCACTTCGGCATCGGCATCCCCGAGGCGGGCCCGGATGAAAGCACGGGCGAAGGTGCTTTTGCCCGCGCCCAGGTCGCCGGTCAGCGCCAGCATATCGCCCGCGCGCAGGCGGGCGGCGAGCGCTGCTGCAAGCGACGCGGTTGCGGCTTCGGTCGGGCAATCGGTCTCCAGAAGCACGGTGGCGGCCATGGGTGTTTACTTCGCTGCGGTGTCGATTACTGCCGGCTGGCGGCGCGGCAGGGTCAGGCTGAGGAGCAGACCCTCCACCTCGAACGGGTCGAGCCGGACGCTGCCATGGTGAAGGCCCACAATACTGCGAACCAGCGCCAAATCAAGGCCGGTGGCGCGGCGCCCGCCCGGGCTTGCGCCCATGGCGACCGTGTCGACCAGACGGTCGCGTTCGCGCGGCGTGAGGCCGCTATCGGCGTTCGAAATGGCCACGGTGACATCGCGCCGTGTGCCGGTCAGCGTGATCTCCAGCTCGCCCCCATAACGGCCGAAATTCAGCATGGAGGAGACCATGTTGTAGAAAGCCTGCCGCATGCGGCGTTCGTCTGCCTGGATGGCGCCCACGGGCACGGGACAACTGATCTTCAGCTTCACATCCACCTTGCGCGCCAGTTCCTGCGCAAGGGTGCCGGCGTCCTTGAGCGCGCTTTCGACCTCGACCTCCTCAAGCTCGAGCCGGGCTTCACCCGCGTCGATGACCGCCAGTTCCAGAACGTCGGCCACCAGGTCCTTCAGGCTGCCCGCGGCGGAAAGGATGTCCTTCACATAGGCCGCCTGCTGGCTGTTCAGGTCACCGAATATCTTCTGGTCCAGAAGTTCGGTGAAACCGATGATGGAATTGAGCGGGGTCCTGAGTTCGTAGGACATGTTGGTGATGAATTCGCTTTTGAGCCGGTCGGCGGCTTCAAGCGCGCTGGAACGTTCCCGAAGTGCCTGTTCGACCTTGAAACTGTCGGTGACGTCGCTTTGGGTCAGCATCACGCCGCCGTCCGGCAGCGGCACCACGGCGAAATCGACCACCATGCCGTCCTGCCGGTACCAGCGGCCGGTCTTGTGGGCGCGCGCCGCAACCCAGTTGACAATGTCGGCCTTCACATCGGCCTTGCGCTTGCCGGACGCCAGGTCCGGCTTGGCCGGCATTTTCTTGACGAGGTCCGCGAGGTGCGGGTTGCCGTCGAGCACGGCATCACTGAGTTTCCACAGGCCCTGGAAGGCGGGGTTCGACAACTGCAGCCGGCCATTGGTGCCAAACACCGCGATGCTTTCGCGCATGTTGTCGAGCGTTTCCTGCTGTACCGCAATCAGGGTGTTGTAGGAACGCTCGAGCGCCAGGCGGTCGGTTACATCCTCGAACAGGATCAGGAGGCCGCCCAGGGGGTGCGGCTGGGTGACGACCCGGTGCGCGGTGCCGTCCGGCAGGTGCCACATTTCCTCGAACGGTTCAAGGAGCGAGGTATAGTGCCTGAGCACGCTTTTTTTCCAGGCCGGGAAATCGATCTGTTCGGGCAGGCGCCGGCGTTCACGCATGGCATCCAGAAGTTCGCCATGGCGGATTTCCGACGACAGCAGGTCTTCCGAAATATGCGACAGGCGCGCAAACGCGCTGTTGTAGAAACGGAGCGTCTGGCCAGGGCCAAAAATGGCGACCGGGCTTCTGAGCCGGTTCAGGGTTTCGGACTGGGCCTCCAGCACGCGGGAAAGTTCGTTGAGCGCCTCTTCCTCGCCGGTCACGTCAACCGCGATGCCCATGATATTGCCTTCGTCATCCAGCGGCAGGTAGGTGATGGAAAAGGCCCGGCGCTGGCCGTCGATCACGCCAAAACGCCGTTCGCGTACCCTGCCCTTGCTTTCCCGCGCCTTGCGGGCGGCGGCCAGGCTGCCGCGGTCGAACAGTTCCAGCCCGCGTTCGATGGTGTCGATGGCGCTTTCGCCGTCAACCGCATCCACATAGGCCTGGTTGACCTCGATGATCGCATAGTCGGGCCCGCGCACCCACACAGGGAAAGGCACGCTGTTGAACACGCGCGTCAGGTCCTTGAGCCTGAGTTCAAGCGCGCGCACGCCCAGCCGGTTGGTGCGGGTCGGGCGGTCCAGCGATTCCTCGAGCCACAGGATACAGCCGGGCCAGCGGTCGTGCCGGACCGGCAGCCACTGGATATCGATAATCAGGCGCGGGCGCCCCTGACCGCGTTCGACCACAAGCGGTGTCTTGACGTCGCCGCCTTTTTCGAGCCCGGCGCGGATTTCTTCGATGATCTGGCCCGGCAGGTCGCCTGTGGGCAGGCCGAGGTCCGTGAGCCGGTTGGCCATGGGCGAACCGGCAAGCGCCAGGGTGCCGGCGTCAGCCTGCAGGCGGCCATCGGCCCACAGCCACACCGGATGGCGGTGGTCGGTGCGGATCATGCTGTCGAGGAAGTCGGCCAGGTCCTGCAGTGAATGGGCCCGGTCGGTCATGCGCCCGGCGCGCCACAGCGCATAGAGGGTCAGGCCAAGCCAGGCGGCAAGCACAAGGCCGACCACAAGCCAAAGCCAGAAACTGGACCAGGTATAGGGTATCACCGCAGCCTGTCTCCCCCCGCCGTTGCGACGGGGAGAGAGTAGCCCGCAAGGCACGGGCTACACAAGGCATGCTTTCAAAAGAAGGCCTTAGAGGCCGAACTCGCTGCGCAGGGCATCGACCAGGTCGAGCTTCTCCCAGGAGAAGCCGCCATCGTCGGTCGGCTTGCGGCCAAAATGGCCGTAGGACGACGTGCGGGTATAGATCGGCTTGTTGAGCTGCAGGTGCTGACGGATGCCGCGCGGGCTGAGGTTCACCATCTGCTGCAACACGCCGGACAGCCGGTTCGGGTCGACTTCGCGTTCGCCGCCCCAGAGGTCGACATAAACCGCAAGCGGCTTCGACACGCCGATGGCGTAGGCAAGCTGGATGGTGCAGTTGGCGGCAAGGCCGGCTGCAACAACGTTCTTGGCCAGGTAGCGCGCCGCATAGGCCGCCGAACGGTCAACCTTGGTCGGGTCCTTGCCCGAGAAGGCACCGCCGCCGTGCGGGGCTGCGCCGCCATAGGTATCGACGATGATCTTGCGGCCGGTCAGGCCGGCGTCGCCGTCCGGGCCACCGATCACGAAGTTGCCCGTGGGGTTCACATAGAACTCGTCCTCGGGGCACATCCAGCCTTCGGGCAGGACCGCTTCCACATGCGTGCGCACCAGGTCGCGCAGCGCGGACTGGGTCACGTCGGCCTTGTGCTGGGTGGAGACCACGACACTGGTGGCGCCAACCGGGCGACCGTTCACATACCTGAGGGTGACCTGGCTTTTGGCATCGGGTTCCAGTTCCGGGGCTTCGCCAGAATGGCGGGCCGCCGCCAGCGACTTCAGGATACGGTGCGAAAAATCGATCGGCGCCGGCATGAAGCTTTCGGTTTCGTCGCAGGCATAACCGAACATGATGCCCTGGTCGCCCGCGCCTTCGTCCTTGTTGCCGGACGCATCGACACCCATGGCAATGTCAGCAGACTGTTCGTGCAGGTAATTCTGGAACTCGGACTTCTCCCAGTGGAAGCCTTCCTGCTCGTAACCGATATCCTTCACCGCCTGGCGCACGACGGTTTCGATATCGTCGTGGGTGATGCTTTCGGGGCCACGGACTTCGCCGGCCACGACAATGCGGTTGGTGGTGACGAGGGTTTCGGCGGCCACACGCGCTTCGGGCATGGCACCAAGATACAGGTCGACGATACTGTCGGAAATCCGGTCGGCCACCTTGTCGGGGTGGCCTTCGGATACCGATTCACTTGTGAACAGATAGTCTTTCATTCAGCTAAGTCCTTTCGGCGGCCGTTTCTGGGGTCAGTAGCGATAGTGTTCGGGCTTGAACGGACCCGCTTCCTTGACCCCGATATATTTGGCCTGCTCGGCCGTCAGCTTGGTCAGCTTCGCACCCAGTTTGGCAAGGTGCAGCGCTGCCACTTTTTCATCGAGATGTTTCGGCAGCACATAAACGCCGATTTCATATTTCGCATGGTTGTTCCAGAGCTCGATCTGCGCCAGCACCTGGTTGGTGAAGCTGGCGGACATCACGAAGCTCGGGTGGCCGGTGGCACAGCCCAGGTTCACCAGGCGGCCCTTGGCGAGCACGATCAGGCGCTTGCCGTCCGGGAACACAACTTCATCCACCTGCGGCTTCACTTCGTCCCAGGTATAGTTCCGAAGCGACGCGATCTGGATTTCGCTGTCGAAGTGGCCAATGTTGCAGACGATGGCCCGGTCCTTCATCTCGCGCATATGCTCGAGCGTGATGACATCCTTGTTGCCGGTGGCGGTGACGAAGATATCGCCGATGGACGCGGCTTCATCCATGGTGGTGACTTCATACCCTTCCATCGCGGCCTGCAGGGCGCAGATGGGGTCGATTTCGGTGATGGCCACACGCGCACCCTGGCTGCGGAGCGATTCGGCAGAACCCTTGCCCACGTCGCCATACCCGCACACGACGGCGATCTTGCCGGCCAGCATGACGTCGGTCGCGCGCTTGATGCCGTCCACCAGCGATTCGCGGCAGCCATACAGGTTGTCGAACTTCGACTTGGTCACGCTGTCGTTGACGTTGATGGACGGAACCGCCAGGCGGCCTTCCTTGTGCATTTCATAAAGGCGCATCACACCGGTGGTGGTTTCCTCGGAAATGCCGCGCACATCCTTCATCAGCTCCGGATAGTCCTTGTGCATGATGACCGTGAGGTCGCCGCCATCGTCCAGGATCATGTTCGGCACCCAGCCGTTCGGGCCCTTGATGGTCTGGTGGATACACCATTCGGCTTCTTCCTCGGTTTCACCTTTCCAGGCGAACACGGGCACACCGGTCGCGGCAATGGCGGCGGCGGCATGGTCCTGGGTCGAGAAGATGTTGCAACTGGACCAGCGCACTTCGGCGCCCAGGGCCGTCAGGGTCTCGATCAGGACCGCGGTCTGGATGGTCATGTGCAGGCAGCCGGCAATACGGGCGCCCTTCAGCGGCTGGGCGGCACCATATTCTTCGCGCAGCGCCATCAGGCCCGGCATTTCGGTTTCCGCGATGTTGATTTCTTTCCGCCCCCAGTTAGCGAGCGAAATGTCGGCGACTTTATAATCGGTCATGATGTGTCCTGCTTACTTCCTGGAACGTTGGCGTTCCTTATAGCAGGCCGGCGACTGAAGATAAAGATTTCTTTATATACAAGCCGGGGCACCCGCACACCAAGCGTTATTCATCCTCGCCGAACCGGTCGGAGACCAGGCCCACAAGGGCGTTGAGCGCGGCGGCGGCCGCGGGTCCTTCGGTTGCGATATGGATGCTTTCGCCCTTGGCGGCACCCAGCATCATCAGCCCCATGATCGAGGTGCCGACCACTTCGGTGCCGTCCTTCGAAACAGTGACACGGGCATCGAAGCTGCCGGCTTCACGCGCAAAACGGGCCGAGGCCCGCGCATGCAGGCCGCGGTTGTTGACGATCTGGACGTCTGAGGAAAGTTTGTCGCCGCTCATGATGTCATGGGGGCTCAGGCGCCCAGCACCTGGCTTGCGACATTGATATATTTGATGCCGGCTTCCTTGGCGGCCTCGACCGCTTCGGCAAGGTCCGAACCCTGGCGCACGCTGGCCAGCTTGATCAGCATCGGCAGGTTGATGCCGGCGATGACTTCGACCCGGCCTTTTTCGAGAAGCGAGATGGCCAGGTTCGACGGCGTGCCGCCGAACATGTCGGTCAACAGCACAACCCCCGTGCCGGTATCGACATCATTGACCGCGTCCATGATTTCCTGCCGGCGGCGTTCCATATCGTCATCGGGGCCGATGCAGATCGCCCTGATCTGGTCCTGCCCGCCCACCACATGTTCGGTCGCGGCGATGAATTCTTCCGCCAGCCGCCCGTGGGTTACCAACACCATACCAATCATAAATTCGCCTCTCCCTCGTCGGCGCTCCAGCCCTTGTGCGCCCGCGACTTCCCTCAGCGCCCTTCGTCGCCGCTGAGTTCCCTGTGGTACAGGTTGACGGCCATGTCGTCCAGCGACATTTGAGCCGCAACGGTTTCCGCCATCGTTACCGACCGATGTTTGCCGCCCGTGCAGCCAAATGCAAGCGTGAGATAGGATTTGCCCTCTGCCCGGTAGCGCGGCAGCAAAAAGCTGATCAGGTCCCGCACTTTCTCGAGGAAAGGCGCAAAGGCTTCATCGGCGCGCACATAGTTGGCCACCGGTTCCTCGCGCCCGGTCATGGGCTTCAGGTCCGGCACATAATGGGGGTTCCTGAGAAACCGCACATCGAACACCAGGTCGGCGTCGCGGGGTACGCCGTTCGCGAATCCGAACGACATGCAGGTGACAATCATCTTCGGCGCCTTGTCGGCCGCGAACCGGCTGATGACCACCCGCCGGGTTTCCGCCCCCGTGCGCGCGCTGGTATCGATCAGCCCGTCGATCACCGGCCGGATCGGCGCCATCAGGTCGCGTTCCTGCCGGATGGCGGCGCGCAGCAGTTTGCCTTCGCCAAGCGGGTGTACACGCCGGGTTTCCGAGAATCGCTTCATCAGCACATCGTCGGAAGCTTCCATGAACAGCACATGCAGGTGGATATCGTCCCGGCTTTTCAGTTCCTTCACCGCCAGGCGGAACTGTTCGGGCGAAAAATGCAGGGTGCGCGAATCGATGCCGATGGCGATGGGCCTGTCGTCGTCCGAGCGTGTCGGCGCCTGCAACAGTTCAGGCAGCAACGTCAGCGGCAGGTTGTCGATGGCCTGGAAGCCGATATCCTCGAACGCATTGAGGGCCGAGCTTTTGCCCGCGCCAGAGAGGCCGGTCACGATCACGAAACGCCGTCGCCCCGGCGGCACATTCACCGGCTTTTCTTCTGCAGCACTATCGGTTGTTGTCGTCTCGGTCATCAGGGCCCCCGCTTGCAATCCATTCCGGATGTCGGAGCGCCAATTCTATTTTAATCGGCGTGGAAACTTCAAATGCATTCAGGCGCATGCTCAGCAAGGGCACATCCAGAATGCGGCTGGCCGTCCGTTCCGGCAGGCGTTCCACGGTGTCCGAAGGCACCAGCTCGACCATCAGGCCAAGGGGCACGTTTGCAGTATGGGCCTGCGGAATGATGCCGATGCCGCGCACTTCCAGAAAGCCGGCCAGGCGCTCTGGCGGGCCGGCGACCAACTGGCCATCGGCGGCGGTCAGCAGCACCTGGTCGTCCGCCACCAGCTTTGCACCCCGGTCGATCAGCCTGAGCGCAAGGTCGGATTTGCCGGCGCCCGATGGCCCGGTGATCAAAACACCGATATCGTCGATCGCAACCACGGTGCCATGCAGCGGCTGGGGGTTTGTGCCCGACATCTAGATGCCTTTCGCGAGCGGCATGCCGGCGCTGAAACGCGCGCCCAGCACCTTGCCGTCCTCGTCGCGGCGGTTTTCGGCCCGTATCCAGCCGCCATGGGCTTCGATCACCTGTTTCGAGATGGCCAGCCCAAGGCCCGAGTGGCCGCCGAAGGCTTCGGTGACCGGACGTTCGGAATAGAAGCGCCGGAACACTTTTTCCTCGGCGCCGTCCGGCATGCCGGGGCCATCGTCCTCGACCGCCATGATCACAAAACCGTCGCGCACCGCCAGTTGCACCCGGATGGTGCCGCCTTCGGGGCTGAAGCTGATGGCATTGTCGATAAAGTTGCGCCACACCTGCCCCAGCCGGGCCTCGATGCCGCGCACTTTATAGACACCGGACACACCTTCTTCGAACGCGATGGTCACCCCTTCCGGCAACTGCGTGGTGCGGTAGGCATCGACCAGCACCGACAGCATGTAGCCAAGGTCCACGGCCTCTGCGTCCCCGCGCGTCAGTTCGGCATCCAGGCGCGAGGCATCGGAAATATCGGTGATCAGCCTGTCGATGCGTTTCACGTCTTCATGCAAAATGGCCAACAGCTTGGCCTGCTGTTCCGGTTTTTTGGCGAGCGGCAGGGTGTCGAGCGCACTGCGCATGGACGACAGCGGGTTCTTGATTTCATGCGCCACGTCGGCGGCGAATTGTTCGACCGCATCGATCTGGCGGTAAAGCGCCCGGGTCATGTCGCTGAGCGAGCGCGACAGGTCGCCGATCTCGTCCAGCCGTTCGGCAAATTCGGGGATGTTTTCTTCGCGCCCGATGCCGCGGCGCACCCGTTCGGCGGCCCGTGCCAGCACCCGGATCGGGCGCACGAGCGTGCGGCCCAGGAAAAAGGACAACAGGATCGTGGCCAGAAGGGCGCCAAAAAACACCTTCACGGTCAGCATCTGTTCCGACCGCACGATGGCGTCGATATCGTCGGTCTGCGCGGTTAGAAGCAGAACCCCCAGCACGCGGCGGAAGCGCTGCACCGGGGCGGCGATATTGATCACCAGCTTGCCATCGGCGCGCTGGCGGATCTGGGCTTCGAGGGTACCTTCGAGTGCTGCGCCGACCTCGAGGAAATCCTCGGCCCGCATGCCGGGCCGGTCCACGCTTGATGGTACCTCGATATCGCGGGTGATGCTGTCAAGGAACCGGTGCAGGGCATCGGTCACCTGGGCGGAGAAAGTGGGTTTGTCATCGAGCCGCGGCAATTCCTCTTCGACCAGGCGCTTGTCGCCCGAAAGGAACCGGCTGTCGGCGATCATGCGGCCGTCGTTCGCGAACAGGCGCGCGCGGTTGTCGGTGGGGCTGACGAGCCGGATCAGGATCTGGCGCGCGGTCGCAAGGTCGATTTCCGTGCTTTCGGGGCCACCCGCCGCCGCTTCACCCAGCGCGCCGGCGATGATTTCGGCCTGCACGGTCAGGGCATCGACGCGGGCGTTCACCAGATTCTGGCGAAACTGGTTCAGGTACAACACGCCGCCCACCAGGATCAGGAGCGCGATGGCGTTGATCACCATGATGCGCACCATCAGGGGCGAAATGCCCCGGGTATAATGCCGGGGCGCCGGTCCGGTATCCCCGAGCCGGTCTTCGTCCTGCCTATGCTCCGCCAGGTTCTTCACCGGGCTCACGCGTCACGGTAACGGTAACCGACCCCATACAAGGTTTCGATGGCGGTGAAATCGTCGGCGACGGCGCGGAATTTCTTGCGCAGGCGCTTGATGTGGCTGTCGATGGTGCGGTCGTCCACATAGACATCGTCGGTATAGGCGGCATCCATCAACTGGTCGCGGCTTTTCACATGGCCCGGGTGCTGGGCCAGGGTCTGCAGGATCAGGAATTCGGTCACGGTCAGGGTGACATCCTTGCCGTCCCAGGTGACACGGTGGCGCAAGGGGTCAAGGACCAGCTTGCCGCGCATCATGATCTCTTCAACTTCCTCGACCTCGCCTTCCACGGGTTCGCGCTTGCTCATCTCCACCCGGCGAAGAAGGGCGCGGATGCGTTCGATCAACAGGCGCTGGGAGAAGGGTTTGCCGATATAATCGTCGGCCCCCATCCTGAGGCCCAGAAGCTGGTCGATTTCCTCGTCTTTCGAGGTCAGGAAAATCACCGGCATGTCGGTCACTTCCCGGAGCTTCCGCAGAAGCTCCATGCCGTCCATGCGCGGCATCTTGATATCGAGCACGGCAAGGTCGGCCGGGTTGCTGCTCAGGGCATCCCAGGCTTTCTGGCCGTCCGGATAGGTGCGCACGCGGAAGCCTTCGGCTTCAAGCGCGATGGTCACCGAAGTCAGGATATTGCGGTCGTCGTCCACCAGGGCAATTGATGCAGTCATGGTGTATCCCCCTCTTGCGTCTCATTCTTTTTACTCTGAACCACCTAGATTGCCAGACCTAAGAAGCATTTGCGACAAAATCGTGGCCCGGAGGCGGCAGGCTCGCGGCAACGGCAAGTCCGTCTATAAAAAGAGCTTTTCCGCACGATCCCGCAAATGACAGCGCTATCATTAAAAATGACAGCGCTATCAATTATTTACGGCTCAGAATCAAGTTGATTTTGGGGGTGGTTTCCGCAACTTTAGCCCTCATTCCCGGCCCTGATGCCGGGACCATAAAATGACCGGACCCCGAAGCGGAAGGGCGGGAGGGACCGGCAATAAAATGTTCGCACCGGCACGGCGCGAACCGCCCCTAACTAATCACTTGGAGGACAAGACGTTGCAAGTCTTTGGCGCCCGTCTGAGCAATGTCGGCCTGGAAGACCAGGGTATCACCGGCACCCAAAACCAATATTGGAATCTTGAAACCGCCGCCCTTTATGAAGAAGCGATTCGTCGCGGCGAAGGCCGTCTCGCCAAAGACGGCCCGCTGGTGGTGAAAACCGGCAAACACACCGGCCGTTCCGCGAACGACAAATTCACCGTGCGCGACGACATGACCGAAAACACGGTCTGGTGGGGCAAAACCAACAAGCCCATGACCCCGGATCATTTCGAGACCATTTACCAGGCGTTCCTTGCCCACATCAAAGGCAAGGACGTTTTTGTTCAGGACCTGTGGGGCGGTTCCGACCCCGCGCACCGCGTGGCCGTGCGCACCGTGGGCGAATATGCCTGGCACAGCCTCTTTTGCCGCACGCTTCTGGTGCGCCCCACAAAAGACGAGCTGGCCGGCATGGCGCCCCAGTTCACCATCATCAACCTGCCGAGCTTCCGGGCTGACCCCGCCACCATGGGCACCAATTCGGAAACCGTGATCGCGGTCAATTTCAAGCGCGGCCTGGTCCTGATCGGCGGCACCGAATATGCGGGCGAAAACAAGAAATCGGTCTTCTCGATCCTCAATTACCTGTTGCCGGAAAAAGGCATCATGCCGATGCACTGTTCCGCCAACATCGGGCCCGAAGGCGATGTCGCCATCTTCTTCGGCCTTTCCGGCACCGGCAAGACCACCCTGTCGGCTGACAGCAGCCGCACCCTGATCGGGGACGACGAACATGGCTGGTCCGACGACAGCGTCTTCAACTTCGAAGGCGGCTGTTACGCCAAGATGATCCGCCTGTCGGCAGAGGCCGAGCCCGAGATTTACGCCACCACCAAACGTTTCGGCACCGTGCTTGAAAACGTGGTGATGGACGACGAGAGCAGGGAACTGGACCTCGACGACAATACGCTGGCAGAGAACACCCGCGGTGCCTATCCGATCAATTTCATCCCGAACACGTCGGAACATAACCGCGGCGGCAAGCCCAAGAACATCATCATGCTGACGGCAGACGCCTTCGGTGTGCTGCCGCCGATTGCGCGGCTGACACCCGAACAGGCCATGTACCACTTCCTCAGTGGTTACACCGCCAAGGTGGCCGGCACCGAAATCGGCGTGAAGGAGCCGCAGGCGACCTTCTCAACCTGTTTTGGTGCGCCCTTCATGCCGCGGCATCCAAGCGTTTATGGCGACCTTCTCAGGAAGAAGATCGCCGAAGGCGGGGTCAACTGCTGGCTGGTGAACACCGGCTGGACCGGCGGCGTTTACGGCGTCGGGCACAGGATGCCGATCAAGGCCACGCGGGCGCTCCTCCACGCGGCACTTGACGGCAGCCTGAATGCCGCGCCCATGCGCATCGACCCGCATTTCGGTTTCGAAGTGCCGGAAGTGGTGCCGGGTGTCGATACCACGATCCTGAACCCGCGCGAAACCTGGGCCGACAAAGCCGCCTATGACGCCAAGGCCGCCCATCTGGTGAAGCTGTTCATCGAAAACTTCGAAACCTTCGCCGCCCATGTGGACGCCAAGGTCATCGCCGCCGCCCCTAAAGCTGCATAAGCGACAGGACCAACCAAAAACAGAAACGCGGGAGCCCCTGGTTCCCGCGTTTTCCTTTTGTGTACCTTCATGTCCCTTAAAGATGCTAATATTCTAGAGTCGTCAACATATTGTCTTAAGGAAGCGGCTTATTGGGATTACATGATCGCTTGGCTGAACACGCATACCATACTGGGCGCACAGCGGACCAATTCGCAGTCGCTGCCCAGCAGCATGCTAATTTATTCTGGGCTTTTTTGGTAACTACCGCACTTCTGTTTTGGCTCACATCTTGGCCATGGGCTATCCCGACTGCCGCCTTCGCCTGTTGGTCAGCATTTAAGAGTATTTCGTCGACGCTTATTCAGGTGCGCTTGGAAAAAATCCAAGAGCCCAAATGACATCCTAACCTTCCGCCTCGACCTCGTGTTTGAGGCGGATGCGGTCGTGGGTGGCGACACCCAGAAGGCCGGCGATCTTGGCGAGCGCATTGGCTTCGAAATTGTCGATATGGTGATCGGCGTTGGCGACCCGCCACAGAAGCCGCACGATTTCCTGCCGTTCTTCCTGGTCCAGTTCCTTCGTCACCACACGGGTGAAATCATAAAGGCTGGGCGCGTCCGCCAGTTCGGTTTCCGCGCGGGTAAGGATTTCGGTGGCGGCATCGTGGGCAAGGCCAAAATGGTCGGTCAGGCAGTCGGTCAACCGCGCGCGTTCGGCAGACGAAAAATCGCCATCGGCCTTCGAGACCTGCACCAGCAAGGCCGCGGTCGCCAGCGCGAGGCCGCCGTCCTTTTGGGTGTCGGCCTTCAGGCCCAGAATTTCGGTAATGCGTTCAAACATGGTTCCGTTGCCTGTGTTTCATCCTGTTCCTTTATTTGGGGAATATGGCAAAAATGGAAAGCCCGCGCGCGGCGGGCCGACCCCTGGCTGCGACGGGTGGCCCTACACCCCCACCGAATAAGACAGGGTGCGCGAAATATGGGCGAGCGGGCGGCCACTTTCTGCCTGCCAGGTGTCGAACGCCTGTTGCACCGCCTTCATCGCCGCCTTGCCCGTGGGCGCCTTGTCGACCACCCCTTCGCGGATGAGGGCGGCGGTGACATCCTGCGAGATCACAAAACCGTCCTTGCCGAGGAAACGCAGGAAATAGGGCCCGGTATTGCCGCCCAGCCGACTGCCACCCTTCTTGAGCAGGTCCAGAAGCCCGATGAAATCGCTCGCCGGCCACTGGGCGATGGCCCTGGCGGCACTGCCATACCGGTCCGCGAGGTCGAGAACAAAAGACGCATTGTCCCGCACGGTCAGGATCTTGGGGCCATTGCGCACGATGCGGGTGTCTTTGAGGAGGCTGTCCAGGTCGTCGTCCGACATGAAATGCCAGCGTGCGGGGTCGAAACCTTCGAAGGCTTCCTCGAAACCCGCCCATTTATGCTCGATGACCTTCCAGTTGAAGCCGGCGCAAAAGACCATGCGTGTCATCATCGACAGGATGCGGTCGTCGCCGATTGCGGCCAGTTCGTCCGGGCTTTTCATCACGGGCAGCATGGCCTCCAGCGCGTCGTCACCACCCTTGCGCGCGGCGGCAATGGCCCAGATTTCATCGAATGTGCGCACTTTATTCCTCCCCCACTTGATCTTTCCCATCTTGGCGCCCACATGGAGTTTTTCAAGCCGTCTTTTCCGCCACAGGCCCGAGAGAGGCCCGAGAGAGACCCGCACCAAACCCTGCCGCCACCGGCATGGACTGGCGAGCATTTTTGCGTTAAACGATGGCCTGCCCGGCCCCGCCGCACCCCTGCGACACCGTTCGGGCACTAGCGAAATTTTAATGCTGACCTGTTATACTGGACCCATGGCAAGCGATCATATCAAGAGTTTCGGGTTTCCCCGCTGGGGCGAATACGGCCGCAATACGGACGCCGAACCCGTGCGCATGTGCGACTATACGGGCTGCAGCGAACGCGGCGACCATCCGGCCCCAAAATCGCCGGGCACACGCGAGCGCTGGTATTTCTGCCGCCCGCATGCCGCCGAATATAACCGCAACTGGGATTTTTTCGCGGGCATGAGCGAAGAAGAGGCCAAGCGCCACATGAATGACGGCAGCCAGTCGTCGGAAGCCTTCGCGCGCGCGAACCCGTTCGAATGGGGTGGCGCCAAGGACGAGGACGGTTTCACCGGCGCCGAACATTCGGCCTATGACGCCTTGGAACTGGACCCCGGTTCCGGGCCGGAAGCCGTGAAAAAACAGTATCGCAAGCTGGCCAAGATCTACCACCCGGACGCCAACCCCGGCGACCCGGCGGCGGCAGAACGTTTCCACGCCATCCAGACCGCCTATGACCTCTTGAAAGACAAGGCCTGAGGGCCTGAGGCTGTGCGGGCCGGTTGCGCCGGTCCGTGCCCAGAAACCTGGAATATATCCTGCTCTGCATCCTGCCCTTCGACAAGCTCAGGGCGAACGGCTGGCACAAATCCTTGGAACAGCAGGCCCCAAATCTCACAACCGTTCGGGCTGAGCCTGTCGAAGCCCAGAATGCCGCGCGAGAAACCTCACACCGCCAGCGGGATGGTGAAACCCTGACCCTGTGCCCTGCATCCTGCCCTTCGACAGGCTCAGGGCGAACGGCTGGCACAAATCCTTGGAACAGCTGGCCCCAAATCTCACCGCCGTTCGGGCTGAGCTTGTCGAAGCCCGGGATGCCACGCGAGAAACCTCACACCGCCAGCGGGATGGTGAAACCCTGTTTGTAGGTGTCGATGGCGACGATGGTCTGGAAGCGGCCGATGGCTGAATTCTTGAAGAACCACTGGCGGGTGATGCGGTCGTAATCCTTCATGTCCTTCACGGTCATGATCAGGATGAAATCGAACTCGCCGGTCACATAATAACACTGTTGTACCTCAGGCACCTGCAGCATCTGCTGTTTGAAGGTTTCGACAGACACCTCGCCACCGCAGGAAAAATTCACCTGCACGATCAACGTGGTGCGACCGCCGAGCGCGTCCGGGCACAGGATCGCCACCTCCTTGCGGATGCTGCCATTGTCCCTGAGCGCCTTGATGCGCCGCTGGGTCGCCGCCGGCGACAGGCCGACCCTGGCCGCGATCACTTCCGCGGTCTGGCGGCTGTTTTCCTGCAGGCAATTCATGATCTTGATATCAAAACTATCCAGCGCGTTCATAAAAACTATCCATCCGGCCACTTGTTTATTTTTTTCGACTTCCATTGCCAAAAACTCGACGAATTTTATCATGAAACCGCGATGTTTGCGAAGAAACATCCATCCGCGCTGCCTATATTTTCAAAAACAGCGAGGAGAGACAAAATGTCGCACCTGAATGAGGATACTCCGTCACGCGCCGGCCTCTTGGCCGGCATCACCGCCGCCGTCATCTGGGGCGGCTGGCCCATTGTCACCGCTCTTGGGGTCGGGGGCCATTTCCCGCCGCTTTATATCACCCTGATCCGCTTCAGCATCGCCGGCCTGATCCTGCTGCCCTTTGCCTTCCGCACACGGCTGAGCGCGAAGGACTGGAGCCAGGCGCTGGCGCTGACCATGGTGGCGGGCGCGGGTTACACGCTCACCACAGCCGAAGGGCTGGTGTTCGCGCCCGCCAGCCACGCCGGGCTGATCATCCCGTCGACCGTGATGATCGTCGGCCTTGTGGCCGGCCACTTCGTGCTGGGGGACCGGCTGAGCTGGCACCGTATCGCCGGCGCGCTTCTGATCCTCGCGGGTATCGCCACCCTGGCCGGCAGTTCGCTGGGCGACGGCAAAAGTTTTATCGGCGACCTACTGTTCATGGCCGGCGGCATATTGTGGGGCACCTTCACGGTGCTGATGAAACGCTGGCGCCTGAATGCGCTGACCGCAACCGCGCGGGTGTCCGTGCTGTCCGGCCTGTTGTTGCTGCCGGTTACGGTGAGCCACTGGTCCACCATCATGGCGCTGCCTGTGGGTGAACTGCTGCTGCAGGGCGTGTGGCAGGGCGTGATGTCGTCCGTTGTGGCGGTCATCCTGTTCGGCCATGCCATCGCCACCCTGGGCGCGGGCCGTGCGTCGGTCCTGAATACCGCAACGCCGGGTGTGACCCTGCTGCTTGCCATCCTGGTGCTGGGTGCGGAACCCGGCCTGCCCGAATGGCTGGGCCTGGCGCTGATTGTCAGCGGCATGGGCACGGCGCTGAAGATCAGTGTGCGCCCGCTGGCGCGGCGCGGCTGGAAAACCCTTGCCCGTGCCGGCAAGGCGCTGTCGGACGCGCTCCTGAAACCCGACTATAGCTGGACCATCCACAAGTAAACGAACCTGCCTACCCTACCTACCCCAAAGCTCTTTACCCCAAAGCTCTTTACCCCAGAGCGCCTCGGCCCGGGTCCCCGCAAGGGATACCGGGCCCTTTTTTCAGGCCGCGCCCACAAAAGAAGAAGGGAGATCACCGGTGCGGTTGATCTCCCTTTTCCATTTCAGCTTTTCAGCCAGTCGGATGGCCTTGCGGCTTTTTGTGTGGGCGCCGCCCTTGCGCAGCACGGTGGCCATTTGCACCACCGGATTACGCGGGACGACGCGGGCGCGTTTTTTGCCCATGCTGCGTCTCCTTGCGTTTGCCCGGAACATCCGGGGCGACCGCTATAGCATATGGGCGCCACAAGGTCACGACACAAGGTACGGCGCATGGCACGGCGCATGGCACGGCGCAAGGTGCCGCCTAGCGTTCGCCGGTTTTCAGCCAGTGGGCGCAGGCTTCGCCCAGCTTTTCGACCGCCATGGCCTCGTAGCGCGCATTGTCGGCGTCCGTCAGCACATCGCGCCAGCGTTCGTTGGTGCCCTTGTTGATGAAGGTTTTGGCCCCGCCTTCCCAGAAGGCACCACCCAAAGGGGCGGCGTTGGCGGCATTTTCCTTCATATAGTCGAAGGTGCAATGAAGAACGATATCGTCAAAGCGCGCAGGGTCTATCCCGATATCCAGGAAGGCGGCAATGCGCCGGATATTGCCCGGCAGGTCGGCCTTCAGGTCGTTGAAATGGATCAGCAGCATATTGTCCAGTTCGCGCACCTGCCACCAGCTATGGATATTTTCCCAGAAGGGCCAGAAGGGATGGCCGTCCCGGTCCAGCCAGTCGATGAAATATTGCCGCACATCGGCAGGCGGCGGCTGGATCGGGTCGCCCACAAGGCCGGGGCCGTTGAGCGCTTCATAGAAGCCTGCATTGGCGTTGGCATGGTGGTTATACATGCTCCAGACCACATCGCGACCGTCGCGGCCGATATAGATGTAACGCGCCTTTTCATGCACGCGCAAAGCATCGACCGGCAGGTGCGTCTTGATGAAACGCCTGTGGGTCTGGGCTTCAACCGCCGGCAGCTTGATCTCGCGCGGTGGCACCCTAAGGTCCAGCCACGGCGAGATTTCCGGCACATTGATGCCTTCGGCACCGCCGAATATCAACTGCGAGACAATCTGCTGGGTCCAGGTCGTGCCCGATTTTGCGTAGGTGCCGATGAAAATATCATCGTCCCGGAAATTGAACTCGTCCCAGATGGTGGAATCGAAATGATGGTTATGCATGTCCCGCACTTTGGCGGGCCAGCGGTCAAGCGGAGCGGTCATGTTCAAATGCCCCCGAAGCTGCCCCTGGCGCTGGCTTTCCCTGGCAGCGCCCCCCGCAGAATCCATGACCTAAATTCGCGGCACTGTCCAGCGGGCATCAGCCCTGTGCGGCTAACGGACGTTGCTGTTGGCCGGTTTCGTCAAAATTCGCCGGGTCCAGCCAGCCCATGAAGCGGGCCCGCACATCCGGCCAGTCGTCGTCGGTCATGGCAAACCAGGCGGTGTCGCGGTTTTTGCCCTTTACCACCATGTCGTTCCGGAACACGCCTTCGAAGCGGAACCCGAAACGCACGGCGGCCCGGCGCGAGGCTTCGTTGGCATTGTTGCATTTCCATTCGAAGCGGCGGTAACCCAGGTCGTCGAACACATGCGCCGCCATCAGGTAAATCGCTTCGGTTGCCGCGCGGGTCTTCTGGAGGTCGGGGCCGAACACCACCGCGCCCACCTCGGCGCTGCCATGGGCCTCACGCAGGCGCATGTAGCTGGCCATGCCGGTGATGGTGGCATCCGCCGCATTGCCGCTCCTGATCACCATGGTTGCCCAGTCGCCGGCGCGGGCCGCTGCCGCAAAACCGGCTTCGAACGCGGCCCGGTCAGCAAAGGGGCCGAAGGGCAGATAGTCCCACAGCCCGGCACGGTCAGGCCCGCACACGGCGGCATGCAGCCCGGTGCCGTGTTTGGCCCAGTCCAGCGGTTCCAGCCGGGCATAGTGGCCGACCAGCGCCGTGTTTCCCGGTCGGGCGCAGGCGGCCCATGTGTGCAAATCCTTCGGCATGCTTCAGCGTTCCCCCGGTTCCAGGGTCTTGATCTTGCGGGCAAACTCGCGCTGCGTTTCCCGATCCACCGGGATATGCACCGCCTTTTCGGACGCCGGCTGGAACTTCAGCGACACACCTGGCCGCCATGCGGTGCGCGGGCGAATGGGCCGGGGCACAAAATTGCCGCCGCAGTTCGGGCACACGCCTTCAAGCACATGTTCCACACAGTCCGCGCAGAAGGTGCATTCATAGGAACAGATCATCGCCTCGCCGCTGTCTGCCGGCAGGGCTTTGGCGCAATGTTCACAACTTGGCCGCAGGCTCAGCAAGTTATTCGGCTCCCTGTTCCCGGGACCAGTCGTAGCCCTGCATCAGGCCATGGTCCATGCTGGCGGACGCACTGTCGTCGGCAATTACCGGTGTACCCTGCACCATGGATATCGGCACATGGCCGGCCCACACGGGCCAGGATGCCTCTTCCGGATCGCCCGGCGCGCCCGCGCGCACCTTGGCGGCGGCTTCCTCGATCTCCATCACCAGCATGGCGGTGGCCTTGCGTTCCTGGGCGGTCATGGGGCGAAGCTGTGGCCAGCGCCCGGGCGCCAGCCGTTCCATGAACAGGATCATCTGCCGGTCGAACTCGGCGTCGTCGGTCACCAGTTCGGGGCTGCCGTAACAGACGACCGACCGGTAATTGGCGCTGTGGGAAAAGGCCGACCGCGCCAGCACCAGGCCATCCAGGTGGCTGACCGTCACACAGGCGCGGTTGCCCGCCGCCAGGTGCCGCACCATGCGGCTGGCGGACGAGCCGTGCCAATAAAGCCGGTTGCCTTCGCGCCAGAAGCTTGTGGGAATGACATGGGGCTGGCCATCCAGTTCGAAGCCGACATGGCACAGGAAATGGCTGTCCAGGATGGCATGCACGGTTTCATGGTCATAAAGCGCGCGTTTGTGCCCGCGCTTGACCCTGTTGCGCTCGGTTTTCGAATATTCGCTCACGAACTTTTCCTCTTGGTCGCGACCCGGCTGTTATTGGACTTGAGTTTCCGGCAATATTGAGCCCATAAAAAGGGCCAATATCGTGAAAATGAAGGTACCAGTTTGATGAAACAGTTGGTCGCGTCCCTGCTGGCGCCGGGGCTGGATGCCGCCAGCGCCACGCCGCTCAATGAACAACTGGCCCAGCTTCTCCGGCAAACGGTGCTCAAGGGCCAGATCGGGCCGGGCACACGCCTGCCGTCCAGCCGGGACTTGGCGACACGCCTGTCCATTTCACGCAATACCGTGCTTGCAGCCTATGACCAGTTGATCGCGGAAGGCTATCTCGAAACCCGGCACGGTGCCGGCACCTTCGTGGCCGCCGACCTGCCGGACAGCTATATGGAAATCAGCCCGACACCAGCGCCAGCGCCGGCGGCATTGCCGCGCGCACCGGGCCTCAGGCGGCCGCTCGCTGGCATGCCGGCCCTTGACCAGTTCCCGACCGCCCTGTGGGCGCGCCTGTCCGGCAGTGTGTGGCGCCGCGCGGGCCCTGAACATCTGCAGCATAACGACCCTGCGGGGTACCTGCCGCTGCGGGCCGCGATCAGCCAGTATCTGGGCGCGGCACGAGGTGTTGTTTCGGAACCGGAACAAATATTGATCGTCAGTGGCCTGCAGCCGGGGCTGAAGCTGCTGGCCGAAAGCATCGTGCCGAAGGACCATGCCATCGTGCTTGAGGACCCCGGCTATCCCGGCCTCAGGCACGCGGTGGAACCCTTGCCGCATCCGCTTGAATTCACCGGGGTCGACACGGACGGCGCCGTGGTACCGCCCGCCGGCATCCGGGCACCCGGGCTGATGGTCGTCAGCCCGTCGCGCCAGTATCCGCTCGGCCAGACCATGCCGCTCCGCCGCCGGCTTGAAATCCTCGACTGGGCACGCCGGACGGACGCCCTGGTGCTCGAGGACGATTATGACAGCGAATTCCGTTATGCCGGGCGGCCGGTCAGCTCCCTGCAGGGACTGGATGGCGGGCGGCATGTCATCTATGGCGGCAGCTTCTCCAAATCGCTCTATCTTGCGCTCAGGCTCGGGTATCTGGTGTTGCCCGCACATCTGGCCGAGCGGGTGGTGCGCTACCGGTCCGCGACCGACAGTTTCCCGGCGATCGCGCCCCAGATGCTGCTGACCCGTTTCATCGAGGAAGGCCATTTCGCGCGGCACCTACGGCACCTGCGCAATATCCACCGGCGCCGGCTGGCGCTGTTCCAGGCCGCGGCCAGGGCCCACCTCGCGCGCTATTTCAGCTTTGATGAAACCGATGCCGGGCTGCATGTGGTGGCGCACCGGCACGATACTGTGCCGCTGGCGGATACCATGCTTGCAGCGCTCGCGCACCGGGCGGGCGTGGGGGCGGTGCCCCTGTCGGCAAGCTATTGCACAATCACACCGCAGCAGGGCCTGCTGGTGGGTTTCGCCAACATGGCGGACGACGAAATCGATAACCGGCTCAAGAGCTTGGGCCATGCCATAGCGCAAGAAACGGGCTTTTAATCGGCGCGGCGCCATAGTAGCCTTGTCCAGGCGAACCTGTGGCACAGTTCGACACCGGGCCCGCCACCAGCAACGCCCGGCATTGGGAGGAAATTTATGCTTCGCACACAAGCGCTTGGCGCATTCGCCGGCCTTTCGGCCCTTGTTGTGGCAGCCGCGGCACCGGCCCTGGCCGACGATAACTGGAGCTATGGCGGCGCCGGCCCCGCATCCTGGGGCGGCACCTGTGCGGTTGGCACCATGCAGTCCCCCATCGATATCGAAGGCACCGAACCGGCGCTGATGCACCGGCTGGACATGCAGTATCAGGTTGCGCCCTTGGCGTTGTTCAACGACCGGCACGGCATCCGCATGGACTATCCCGGCGGCAGTTTCCTGGTGGTTGGCAACAAGCGTTACCAACTGGCCGGCTTCCATTTCCATACACCCAGCGAACATTCGGTGATGGATGCGATCTTCCCGATGGAAATTCATTTCGACCATGTCGCCGCCGATGGCAGCGTGGCCACTGTGGCCGTGCTGGTGCGCGCGGGGGCGGCCAACCCGGCGGCCGAGGAAATCTGGCCGAACCTGCCCCTGGAGCCCGACCAGAACACAAGCCGGCCTGACATCAAGATCAACGCCCGCGACCTGATGCCGAACGACAAATCCTATTACCGCTACATGGGGTCCATGACCACACCGCCGTGCGCCGAAGGCGTGAACTGGTATGTGCTGAAGGCCCCGGTCGAATTTTCGGAACAGCAGATTGGCGCCCTGAAGGGCATTACCGGCGATACGGCCCGTCCGCGCGCCGCCCGCAACAACCGGATCATCCTCGATGCACAAACACAATAACAACAAGATCACCAGCCGGCTTGCGATTGCCGGCCTGATGTCGCTTTTGACCCTGTCGGCCTGTATGGACGGCCCGTCGCCCGCGCGCGTGACGCCTGGCGCCAAGGTGCGCAGCGCGCCCGCCACCGTGCAGGCGGCGCTGTGTGAAGGCCGCGCGGCCGACGCGGTCCTGACCATGGCGGCCGAACCGCTGGCCGCGCCGTCCGACCGTTTTTATACCGCGCTTGCGCTTGAGGAAGCCGGCCAGGCCGTGCGCGCGCGCCGCATGTATGCCGACCTGATGAGCGCGGGTTATGACGACTGGGTCAGTATCCGCTGCGGCAAGGAATACAAGGCCAACGGCCCGATTTCGGAAGAAGCCGGCAAACACCTGGCCATGATCGCCCGCACATTGCAGGCCATGGATGTCGCCATGGCACCCGCGACCCGGCTGGGGGACGGCCTGCCCAGCCTGTCGAGCACAAACCCGGCAAGCGGCACCACAAGCGGTGCTGTCGTACACCGGGCATCGGCGAACACGAGCCCGATGACCGTGACCCGTCCGTCGTCCCAGACCCCGCTCGGGCGCTGGTTCGTGCATCTGGCGTCCTACCGGTCGGTCGACCATGTGCGCGAAAACAAGGTGACGCTCGAAAAACAGTTTCCGGCACTGGCCGGCGTGCTGGACCAGTGGGAAGTGGACGTGAACGGCCTTGCCATCCGCATCGGTGTGCGGGTCGACAGCCGGGACGAAGCCAGGGCCCTGTGCAACAGCATCAAGAGCCAGGGGGCCTACTGCGCGGTGCTTGACACCCAGTCCTGATCCCGGGCCTGACCCCGGCCCTGACCCCGGCCCTGATACTGCGCCGCCAAGCAGCAAGAAACCGGGCCGGGCACCGCCCCGGCCCCAACCATTTTCAGGCTGGCCCAACGGCCAAGCTGCCCCTATGATGGCGCCCGATTCACACCCGCAGGCTGGGGAAGCGGGACTGACAAATAAACATAGTTGGGGAGAATGGGTTCCATGGCTGGATCTGCACAACATGCGCAATGGTCTTCGCGCTGGGCATTTATCATGGCCGCCGTCGGCAGCGCCGTCGGGCTGGGCAATATCTGGAAATTTCCGTATGAGGCAGGCGAAGGCGGCGGTGGCGCCTTTGTGATCCTGTATCTGTTGTTTGTACTGGTGATCGGTGTGCCGTGCCTTGTGGCCGAGCTGTCGCTGGGCCGCCGCGGCCAGAAGTCGCCGGTCATGACCATGAAGTCGATCGCCGAGGAAGAGGGCCGCAGCAAGCTGTGGGGCCTGCTGGGCTGGTCCGGCATCATTGGCGCCTTCATCATCATCAGCTTCTATTCGCTGGTGGGCGGCTGGGTGCTGGCCTATATGGTGAAAGCCGCATCGGGTTTCGCCGGCCTTGATGCCGCCGCATCGACCGAGACGTTCCTGACCTTCATCGCCGATCCGGTGAAACCGATCATCGCGCATTTCTGCTTCATGGCCATTACCGTGGGCATCGTGGCGCGCGGCGTGCAGGGCGGGCTTGAGAAGGCCGTGACCGTGCTGATGCCGGCGCTGTTTGTGATCCTGCTCTTGCTGGTCGTCTATTCCGGTGTAACCGGCGAGTTCACCCAGGCGCTGGCGTTCCTGTTCGAGCCGAACTTCCACGCCCTGACCGGCGACAAGATCCTGAACGCCCTCGGGCTTTCCTTCTTCTCGCTCTCTCTGGCGATGGGCTCGATCATGACCTATGGTTCCTACCTGCCGAAGGATGTGAACATCCCGAAATCGGCCATCACCATCGCCGCCGCCGACAGTGCCGTGGCCCTGATGGCCGGCCTTGCCATCTTCCCGATCGTGTTCGCCTATGGCCTGAACCCGGGCGGCGGTGGCGGCCTGGTGTTCATGACCCTGCCGATCGCCTTTGGCCAGATGCCGCTGGGCATCGTGGTTGGCACCCTGTTCTTCGCACTTCTGGCCGTGGCCGCGATCACCAGCTCGATCTCGCTTCTGGAGCCGGGTGTATCCTATATCGAGGAACGCACGGGCATGGACCGCAAGAAGGTGACCGCCATCATCGGTTTGCTGGCCTTCCTTCTGGGCACCCTGTCGTCCTTCGGCCAGCCGGGCAACCTCTTGGGCGACGTGCATTTCTTCGGCGGCATGTCGATCATGGATGTGAAGGATTACCTGACCAACAATATCATCATGCCCGTGGGCGCCATGTTCATGATGATCTTTGTCGGCTGGTTCGTCAGCCGCAAGGCGATGATGGACGAACTGGCGATCGAGGACCGGTCGTTCCGCATCTGGTATTTCCTGGTGCGGTTCATCTGCCCGGTCGCGATCTTCGCCGTGTTCGCCAACATCATCTATGACACCATCATCGCGCCGATGATGGCCGGCTGAGGCAAAAGCACACAGACAAAAGAAAAGGGGCCCCTGCGGCCCCTTTTTTCATGCCGGGTTTCAGCCCGCCCGGTCAGGCGGCTTCGGCCATGTCCCGGATGCGTTCGACCATGGAAAACAGGCCGTTGGCGCGCATGGGCGACAGGTGCGCCGACAGGCCCATGCGGTCGAGGATCGCGCGGGCGTCGGTGGCCAGGATTTCAGCCGGTGTCTTGCCGGAATAAATGAGCAGCATCAAGGCCACCAGGCCCTTGACGATATGGGCGTCGCTGTCGCCGCGCAGGTTGATGCGGCCATCCGCATCCACGTCCGGCACCAGCCAGACCTGGCTTTGGCAGCCGCGCACCTTGTAGGTGTCGGTCATCTCGGAGGCATCGAGCGGCGGCAGCTTGCGCCCGAGGTCGATGACATACCGGTAGCGTTCTTCCCAGTCGTCGAGAAAATCGAAAGTGTCCAGAACGTCGTCCAGCGATGTATCTGCGAGGCTCATGCGGTATCCCGTTCCAACTCGTCCTTGACAGGCCGCCCACAAGGCGAACCTAATGACGCCAGTGTCTATCGGATCGGCGGCCCTGTGAAAAGGCAAAATGTCTGTGGCCGGGTCCGACACGCGCCACGCAGCACGGGGGAGCTTTATGTCAGACCGGCCGACCGGTTATCCGAAACCAGCCTATGCCTGGTACATGGTATTTCTGCTGCTGGTTATCTATACCTTTTCTTTCATCGACCGCCAGATTCTCGGGCTGCTTGGCCCCATGATCAAAGCCGACTTCCAGATCAGCGACACCGAATTCGGCATCCTGACCGGCTATGCCTTTGCGGTTTTCTACACATTCTTCGGGCTGTTTTGCGCCCGCATCGCCGACAGCCGCAGCCGGCGCGGCCTGATCGCGGTTGGCCTTCTGGTCTGGAGCGTGATGACCGCCATGGGCGCCCTGGCACGCAATTACGGACAACTGTTCCTGATGCGCATCGGGGTCGGGGTCGGGGAAGCCACCCTGGCGCCCGCGGCCAATTCGCTGCTGGCCGACAGTTTCCCGGCGCACCGGCTGGCCATGGCGCTGAGCGTCTATTCCATGGGTATTCCCGTCGGCTCGGCGCTGGCCTTTATTGTCGGCGGTTATGTCATCGGCGTGGCCAGCGAGATGCCGGCCGTTGTCCTGCCTGGTGTCGGCGAAATCGCCACCTGGCAAAAGGCCATGCTGATTGTCGGCCTGCCCGGCATTTTGCTGACCGTCCTGATGGCCACCGTCCGCGAACCGGAACGCAAGGGCCTGAAGGGCACGGCAGCCGCCCTGCCGGTACGCGAGGTGCTGGCCTTTGTCGGATCGCGCTTCCGGGCCTATGGCGGCATCTTTTTTGGTGTGTCCGCCATCGCCATGCTGGGTTTTGGCACCCTTATCTTCCTCGCTTTCTTTTTTGCGCGCTTCCATGATGTGGCGCCGGGCCAGGTGGGGGTCGTCTTCGGCATCATTTCGGTGATCACCGGCCCCATGGGCCTGATCCTCGGCGGCTGGCTGGCCGACCGCTGGTACAGCCAGGGCCGCAAGGATGCCCATATCAGGGCGCTTCTGGTGTCGCCGCTTGGTTTTGCCATTCCCGCCATCATCACGCCCTTTGTGGCGGATACGACCACCGTATGGGGGCTGCTGGCCATTTCCAACCTGTTCCTGAACCTGCCGTCGGGAGTTGCCTTTGCGGGCCTGCAGATCATTACCCCCAACCAGATGCGCGGGCAGGTGACCGCGCTTTATGTGCTGTGTACCAACATCATCGGTTATGGCTCGGGCCCGTGGCTGATCGGCTTTTTCACCGACCATCTGTTCGGGGACGAAATGAAGCTGAATTACGCGCTGGCGCTGGTGGCGGCTATTGCCACACCCCTGAGCATCGGCCTTCTGGCCTGGAGCCGGAAGGCGTTCGCCGCCGCCGTGGTGGCGGAAGAGGACCGGCTCAGGGCTTAGACTCCGGACTTAGACTCAGGGCTTAGGCCCCGATCCGGGCATATTGGGCAGGAGCGGCCGCCCGGCGCCGATGTCGACAGCCTCGGTTTCGATATAGCTGCCCCCGACACTGACGATATGGCCCAGATTGTCGCCGGGCTGCGGTCGCCAGGCGTCATGGCAATAAAGATAGAACTGCCCCTCGCCGCCCTTGCCCAAAAGCGGCAGGCCAAAGGCATGCACAAACCTGTCGGGGTCGTTTTCAAACTCCATGTCGGCGCGCGTGGCGGCGCCGCAGGGATGGAAGGCAATGGCTTCGAACCAGTCGGTCACAAATGCCCGCACCTTTGGCGCAAAATAGTCCAGCATGTTCACGCCGACCGGGTTGTCGCCCAGCCGTTCGTTGATGGCGGTGCCCAGAAGCCGGTATTCATAACGCCCGCGGGCCACCCGTTCGACCAGCACGACTTCGGGCAGCGCTTCAGACAGGGCCATCGGGTTGAATCTGTCGCGCGTGGGCACCAACTCGCCGGGCTTGCGCAGCTTGTCCCACACGTCATAGACCGCACTGAAAACGCGGTTCTGGCGAACGACTTCATTCATAAACATGCCCCCAAACTGACCTGCAACCATCCTAGACGTGTGGCACCCGTCAGGCAACCGGGCCGATGGCCGGCCTCAGTTTTCCGGGACGTTCGGCAGGTCCGGGATTCCGGCGCCGATATCGACACCATGGCATTCGAGATAATGGCCGCCGGCATTGACAAATTGGCCATAATCGTCGGTAACCTTCGGATGCCAGGCATCATTGCCGAACAGATAATAGACCCCGTGGCCGCCCCTGCCGAACATGGGCAGGCCTAAAACCTGGACCGAGCGTTTGGGATCGTTCTGATGCACAAGGTCCATGCGGGTGATGGTGCCACAGGCGTGCGACAGCATGGCTTCGAACCAGGTGGTCAGGAACGGGCGCACGTCTGCGACAAAATAGTCGAGCATATTGACACCGACCGCATCGACCTTCATGCGTTCATTCACCGCCGTGCCGGCAACCCTGTAGATGTAGGAGCCTGGCTCCGTGCGTTCGACCAGCACCACGTTCGGCAACACAGCCCCCAGGGCCATGGGGTTGAACCTGTCCCGCGTCGGCACCGTTTCGCCATCCGCCCTGAGACTGTCCCAAACCTCGTAAACCGCACGAAAGATGGGGCTGTCGTTGATCGCTTGAATCATACACTCGCTCGAAACACAGACACTGACCAGTGCCTGAGCCTAACGTTTAACGGGCCGGATAAAAACCAAAAAAAAGAGGGCAGGCTCCCGTAGGGGTGCCTACCCATTTGCTTTCACTGCGGTGGGCAGGAAAGGCAGGTCAGGTGTCTTCAGTCCTCAAGGGCCCTCAGTTCGCGCTCCAGGCGGAAACGCTTGCTGGTCATGTAGGCCTCCATGTCGGCGGTGCGGCGTTCGATGTCGCGGAACCGGCGGCGCATCTCGGCGGCGGTATAGTCCGGGGACCGGCGGGTCTGGCGCCAGAATTCCTCTTCCCGGGTGTCTGCGTACAGGTCTTCCGGTTTGGGATCGAGGGCAAACCCGAGCGCCAGATAACCCAGGAGGAGCCAGCCGCCGCTCATGATCACACCGATGATCAGGACGAACCGGACCGCGCTGACATTGACGCTGAAATAGTCACCAAGGCCGGCACAGACCCCCATCACACGCCCGCGACGCGGGTCTTTATAGAGACGGGTGGGACGTTTGCTGAAATTGTTAGTCATGATGACGGCTCCTCCAGTCCGGAACTTCATCGTCAAGGATGCGTTCCATGGTACGCAGGCGGTCTTCCAGGCGGTCGGCCGAATTCCGCAAGTCGCCAAGCGACGCTTCGTCTTCTGCCGAGATGCCCTTCATCTGTTTCCATTTGGTCACATAGTGGAAGATGATCCACACGGGCAGAACGATGGTCACCAGCAGTATCAGTACGACTTCCATTGTTTTGGCCTCCCTTTATTCTTGTTATGGGAGGCGTCGAATTACTTCGACGCCGATTTTTTTGCGGGGGCTTTCGGTGCCGGGGCCGGTTCGCTGGCCGGTACCGATGCGGTCGACTTGCCGGACGCGCGGGCCTTCAGGGCTGCCAGTTCCTGCTCGATATCGTCATCGGCTTCAAGGGCACCGATCTGCTCGGCCAGGGTTTCACCGCGACCCATAACCAGGGCTTCGGCTTCACCTTCCATACGGTCGAGGCGGTTTTCGACTTTCTCGAAACGCTCGAACGCATCCTGGATGCGGTTGTCATACAGGTTCTTGCGCACACGCACCTGGTTCGATACCGACTTGTGGCGCGCCTGCAGGCTGGCTTTCTTGGCACGGGCTTCGCGCAGCTTGGCTTCAAGCTTGACCACATCCTCTTCGGTGCGCACCAGCGCCTCGTCGATATGTTTCAGCTCGTCGGCCAGGTTGGCAGCCATGTCGGCAACCTTGGACTTTTCGATCAGCGCGCCTTTGGCAAGATCGTCACGGCCCTTGGAGATGGCCAGTTCCGCCTTTTTCTCCCAGTCGCGCTGGACATGGGCCAGTTTGCTCAGCCGGCGCTCGATATCCTTGCGGTCGGCGATGGTTTTTGCCGCGCTGGAGCGGACTTCCACCAGGGTGTCTTCCATTTCCTGGATCACCATGCGGATGATTTTTTCCGGATCTTCCGCTTTGTCCAGGATGGCGTTGATGTTCGAGTTGATGATGTCGGTCAGGCGGGAGAAGATACCCATGTTACAGTCCTTTCTGTTTTTTCCTCGCTATGTGTCCCGGGCTTTTTTTGAGCCATTTTTTAGGACTTCCTCACTGAGCGAATGGGCTTTGGCCTCTTTTTTCGCTGGCCCGGCACCCCACGAAGGGGGAACCGGGCCCCAAGGTACAAGACCTTATGAAAGACGGCGGCGGCGGGCTTGACGACGCTGGCGGCGACCGGCTTCCGGGGCGCGCTCCTCGCTCTTGCGCGTCAGGCCGAAACAGGCGATCAGGCCATCAAATTCCCGGGTGGCACTGTTGATCGTGCTCAAAGCCGGGGTCAGGTGCATCATCTTGTTCATCGCGTTGGTCCTTCAGTCTCGTTTCGCTGTCATTTTGTTTGTCAGTCTTTTTGCTCGCTGACGGCTTTCTATTAGCAGGGGGCGTGCCAGTTTTTGAAAAATTTTTAACGTGTTGTTTTTAAACGATTTTTTATTTTTCCCTTGAAAATTTGCCAAAATATTGCCAGCTATATCTCTAATAGTTAGCACTTTTCACCAATAGTTGGCATATGGCACAGAACCGCGACCAGATTATCGGCTCATCGCCGGCGTTCCTCGACATGATGGACCAGATCAGCCGCGCCGCCCCCCTCGACCGGCCCATGCTGGTGATCGGCGAACGCGGTACCGGCAAGGAACTGATCGCCGCGCGCCTGCATTATCTGTCGAACCGCTGGAACCAGCCGTTCCAGAAGATGAACTGTGCCGCGCTCGCCGAAAGCTTGCTCGAAAGCGAACTGTTCGGCTATGAACCCGGCGCCTTCACCGGCGCCCGCAACCGCCGCGCCGGTCGCTTCGAAGCCGCCGACACCGGCAGCCTGTTCCTGGACGAGATCGGCACCATGAGCATGGCGGCCCAGGAAAAACTGCTGCGGGTCATCGAATATGGCGAATTTGAACGGGTCGGCGGCACCGAAACCATCGCGGTTGATGTGCGGGTGATCGGCGCCACCAACATCGACCTGCCGGCCGCGGCGGATGCCGGCGAGTTCCGGCACGACCTTCTGGACCGGCTGGCGTTCGATGTCATCACCGTGCCGCCGCTCAGGGACCGGCCCGAAGATATCCCCCAGCTCGCCAACCATTTTGGCCGCGCCATGGCGGGCGAACTCGAGTGGCTGCATTTCCCCGGCTTCAGCGACAAGGCGCTTGACCAGATGCTCGGCTATAATTGGCCGGGCAATGTGCGGGAACTCAAGAATGTGGTCGACCGCGCGCTCTATCGTGCCTGGGACGGTGAAAAACCGGTGTGCGATATTGTCTTCGACCCGTTCGACAGCCCGTTCCGCCCACCGGTGAAACGCAACAGGGCGGCACCTGCCCCCATTGTGGTGCAAACTGTTGCACAAGGGGCCGCTTCTGTTGCAGATGCAACAACTTCATGCACCCTTCCGGACGGCCCTTTCGACCTTCGGGCCGAGGTCGCGGCGCAGGAAAAGAACCTCTATGAACGGGCGCTCGAAGCCTGCCGCTACAACCAGCGCGCCGCCGCCCACCATGCCGGCCTCAGCTACGACCAGTTCCGCCACGGCCTCAAGAAACACGGGCTGTTGTGATCGTGACTTGATTGTTACACCGCGCCCGCCCATAGTGCGCGCCATGTCCGAGCATCTGTTCATCGAAAAGCGCCGCAGGCAGCGCAACAAGGCCCTGGTGACCACCCGCCGCATCTTCGGCCTGGTGGCGCTCAGCATTGCCGTTTACGGCGCTTTCCGCTTCTGGATCGGCAACCCGACTGAAGAATTGTGCGGCGACAATTGTGGTTCCATGCACAGTTGGCTGGCGCTGGCCCTTGGTTTCGCCATCATGTTCGGGGTCATCATCGCGGCAGGGGCCATCGGTGGCGTGCTCACATCGCTCTTGCGCCGGCGCCGCACCGGGGCCTTTACCGAACGCTATGAAAACGCGCTGCGCACGCCGCCCGCCGATGATGCCGCTGTCCATACAGACACGCCCACGGACCCGCAGCCCTAACGGTTCAGAACCGGCCGGTTCGGCTGGTTATAGGGCGACCATTTTTTCGATTTCGGCTGTTTTGGCTGATCGGCCGGACCCTTGGCCGCCCGTGCCGTGGTTTCGCCCTTCAGTATGATCTTTTCCCCCACAACCGAGCACATCACAACCACCGCCAGCATATGGTAGAAATAGTCGAAGGTGGCAATATTCACGGTCAGGCTGCCGACCGCATAGCCGATGATGCTGAGCTGTATGGCCGCGCACATCTCGCCGATCCAGGCTGTCTCTTCATATTGTCGGTATCGCTTGGCGTTTGTGCCGGCCGAATAATAGCCGGTAAACAGAATGGTCAGGAACAACAGGAGGCCGGTATAACCATGCTCGGCCAGCACCTCGAAGTAGGAGGAGTGCGGCGCCCGCGGCGTATGGCCCGGCGGCATGTAAAGTTCCTGCGCGCGCTTGACATAAAAGACGTCGAACCCGCCGCCCTCGATCGGATTGTCGTCCGCCACGTTCGATGAAAATCTCCACATGACCACACGGCCCATGAAGCTCGAATCCTCGGTCGCGTTTTCCGAGCTCTTGATCCGGTTCCGGTAACTGTCCGGCATGAAGGCATAGGCACCGATCGCAAGCGGTATCAGAAGTGCGATCATGGCGATCTTGCGCTTGGTTTTCAGCAGCATCATGAAGGTCACGGCGGCGATGGCGGCAAAGCCGCCGCGGGACTGGGTGCCCAGGATGGACACCATCGTCAGGATGCCGCCCGCCAGGAACGGCAGGCGCAGTTTGGGGTGGGGCGGAAAGCGCGACAGATACAAGAGGATCGGCACGGTCATCGCCATGGCCATAGCCAGTTGGTTATTGTCGGTCATCATGCCGCCGGCACCCTGCACACGACCGGTACCGCCCGTAAAGACCGTGAACAGGCCGCCCTTGACCCCGATGAAAGCCATCGACAGCGCCATAACCCACACAAAGGCCCTGAGCCGGTTCGGCGACTGCATGACCAGGATCGACATGGACGCAAACAGGATCACCTTGAAGAACTGGGTCAGCTTGTTGATGCTGTAGGACGGCAGGTAGCCAAGCAGTGTCGTGACAATCACCCAGAACAAATAGAGGAAAAACAGGATCACGATCGGGTGCATCGGCAGCCGTTTCTGGTCCTTGCCGATCACGATGCCGAGAATCGTGAGGATTGCCGTATAGTCGAGGAAGTTGAAGGTCTGCGCGAAGCCGTAGGCCTGTTTGTGCGGGTTCATGTGGGAAATCCAGTCCCACACAAGGATGCCCACATGCGGCTTGAAAACCGCAAACGGCAGCCAAACCGCAATCAACAGTGCAATCAACAGACCGCGCATGAGATCCTTTCCCCTGAGGCATGAACGCCGGTTGCGCCCATACTGCCCGATTTGCCCTGCCCGCATCAAGCCAATCGCTTGACAGGTCCGTTTTCGGCCATAGCATGCGGGTGGGACAATTCGGGAGAAAATACATGCGCTTCATCAGCACGCTTTGTGCGGCCATCGCGCTTTCGGGCGCCGCCTTCGCACAATCGGACGAGACCGCAACCGCACCTCAGGTCGCAGACATGGTCGTATGGGGCGGCCCCATCTATACCGCCGACGACAGCCAGCCGACCGCGGAAGCCGTGGCCATCCGCGACGGGCATTTCATCTTTGTCGGCGCCCGCGCGGACGCACAGTTGCTGGTGGGGCCTGATACCCGCGTCATATCCCTTGACGGTGCGGCCCTGTTCCCCGGATTTGTCGATGCCCATGCGCACCTGGCAGGCATTGGTGAGCGCGAGTTGACCCTGAATCTTGAAGGCACACCGTCGCTGGCGGCCCTGAAGGAGGCCATCCAGTCCTGGCGCATGACCAACCGGCCGGATGTGCTGGTCGGTCGCGGCTGGATCGAAACCCACTGGCCGGAAGGCCGCTTCCCGTCGCGCTGGGACCTGGATGACGTGGTGCCCGATATTCCGGTGATCCTGGTGCGCGCCGACGGCCATGCGCTGGTGGCCAACAGCCTCGCGCTTTCAAAAGCCGGCATCGACGGCACCACCACCCCGCCCTATGGCGGCGATATCATCAAGAATGCGCTGGGAGAAGCCACGGGCATGCTGATCGACGCCGCGCAGGACCTGGTCTCCGGCCTGATCCCGGCGGCCACGCCCGAAAGCCGCGCCCAGGAACTGACAACCGGCGCGCAGGTCTATGCACGATACGGCTGGACCGGCACCCACAATATGTCCGTACCCTGGACCGACGTGAAAATTCTGGAACGCCTGTCGGACGAGGGTGACGTCGGCATTCGTGTCTATAACAGCATCGAACCGAAGGATGCTGAGCAACTGTTCACCGGCGGCATGAGCACCAGCCGAAACGGCCATATCGTGACCCGCGCCATCAAACTTTATATGGACGGTGCCCTGGGGTCGCGCGGCGCCGCGCTTCTGGAACCCTATTCGGATGCCGACACCAGCGGCCTGTTGTTGACCACCAAGGAAAACACGATGCCGATCCTCAGGCGTGCGCTGGCGAACGGCATCCAGATCAACATGCATGCCATCGGCGACCGTGGCAACCGGCTGCTGCTGGACTGGTTCGAAGAAGCCTTCACAAGCGTGCCAAGCATCGAACGTGCCGTGGCCGAACCGCGCTGGCGTGATGAACACAGCCAGATTGTCAACCGGGCCGATATCCCGCGTTTTGCCCGGTTGGGTGTCATCCCGTCCATGCAGCCGTCGCACGCCATCGGCGACTTTTTCTTCGCCCCCGCACGGCTGGGTGAAGACCGGCTGAACGGCGCCTATGCCTGGGCCAGCCTGATCAAAGCCGGCAGCATCATCCCCGGCGGCTCGGACGCGCCGGTGGAACGCGGCGACCCGCTGATCGAATTTTACGCCGCCGTGGCGCGCAAGGACCTGAAAGGTTTCCAGGGTCCCGACTGGCACCCGGAGGAAGCGGTCACCCGCGGCCAGGCGCTGAAAATGTTCACCCTGTGGCCGGCGATTGCATCCTTCGCCGAAGACCGGCTGGGCAGCATCACGGTTGGCAAGGAAGCGGACCTGACGGCTTTCAACATCGACCTGATGACCGCAGACGAAGCCGCCATCCCCAAGGGCCATGCAGTCCTGACCGTGGTCGACGGCGCGGTGGTGTTTGAAGAGCAATAGGCGGACGTATCGCCAAAAAAGGAAAGGGCCCCAACCGGGGCCCTTTTTGTTTCTATGGCTGAGGCCAAGGCCTAATCCTTGGCGGCTTCCAGGCTGTGATTCTTGAACCAGGCCAGGATGTTGCCCACCTTCTGGATCAGGTTGCTGGGTTTGTTCGCGATACCATGGCCCGACAGCGGAATACGGACCATCACCGAATCGACACCCTGCAGCTTCAGGGCCTGATAGTATTGTTCGGTTTCCGAAATCGGGGTGCGATAGTCGTTTTCGCCGGTCAGCAGCATGGTCGGTGTCTTGACGTTACCCACCAGCGACAGGGGCGAATGTTTCCAATAATGCTCCTGCGCGTTCCAGGGCATGTCCGGGAACCAGTATTTGGCGAAATAGGGGCTGAAGTCGGCGGTCAGCACAAAGCTGGTCCAGTTGATCACCGGCTTGGCCACAACCGCCGCGCGGAAGCGGTCGGTCTTGCCAACGATCCAGGCGGTCAGCACACCACCGCCCGAGCCGCCGGTGACATACATCTGGTCCGGGTCGACAAAGCCCTTGCCCAGAACCAAGTTCACCGCATCCATCAGGTCGTCATAGTCGCTGGACGGATAGTTATGGTGGATCAGGTTGGCAAAGTCCTCGCCGTAAGACGTGCTGCCGCGCGGGTTTACGTACAGGACCACATAACCGTTGGCCGCATAAAGCTGGTCCTCGATCGCAAAATCGGGGCCATAGGCCGCATGCGGGCCACCATGGATCTCGAGGATCATGGGATATTTTTTGCTGGCGTCGAAATCGGCCGGCTTCATCAGCCAGGCCTGGATCGGCTGGCCCCCGGCAGAGGCGTCAAAATTCAGCTCTTCCACCGTCGCCATTTTCTTGTGGCCGAAGACATCTTCATTGAGCGCCGTGATCGGGGTCACGCGGCCAAGCCGGTCGACAACCGCAAGGTCTGCCGGGCGGTCGCTGCGGCCCAGGGTGATGACAACACGGCCATCGGGCCCCGCCTTGAAGTCGCCACTGGTATAAGGGCGGCTGATCGAGGTGCCGCCAACCTTGCCGGTGATCTTGCGGCCCGCGCCCGAAAGCGACACATAACCCACATGGCGGGTGCCATGGTCGTCGAAGGAATAATAAAGGCCCTTGCCGTCTTCGCCCCACTGATAGTCGTCGACATTGCGGTCCAGATCAGGTGTCAGCGTTTTGACACCGCTGCCGTCGGTCGCCATCACATATAGTTGGCTGTTCTGGCTCGACAGCCCTTTGTCGTCAAAGCCGACATAAGCGATCATCTTGCCGTCGGGCGAAATCTGCGGGCCGGCGTCGGGGCCAACACGGTTGGTCAGTTGCGTCAGGTTGCCGTCGGTAAGGCTGAGGGCATAAACTTCGCTTTCACGCGGATTCATCTGCCAGTTTTCGCTGCGGTTCGCGGACAGGAGCACACTTTTCGAGTCCGGCATCCAACTGACAACACCCCCATAATTATAATCGCCGGACGTTACCTGCCGGGGCGTGCCGCCATCTGCCGGCACCACAAACACATGGGTGTAACCCTGCGGCAGGTAGCCCGCGCCGTCGGCACGGTAGGTCACCTTGTCGATCACTTTGGCATTGCCGGCCCATTCGGCGCCCTGGGGCTTGGGCGGCAGGGTAAACAGCGGCTTGCCGGACTTGGGCACAAACATCGTAAAGGCGATCTGTGTCCCGTCCGGCGACCAACTGAGGGCGTTCGGCCCGCGCTCAAGGTCGGTCACGCGCGCGGTCTGGCCGGTATCGAGCCAGCGCACATAAATCTGCGCCTTGCCTTCGACGGTGGACACATACGCGAGCCGCTTGCCGTCCGGCGAAAAGCGCGGCATGCGGAAATTGGCCTTGCCGGACAGGAGCGGCCGGTGCTCCGTGCCGTCCATGTTCACGGTCCAGATGTTCGAACGGCCACTGTCGGTCATGATATCCATGGAATGGCGTTCATAGACGACCGATTTTCCGTCCGGCGCCACTTCGGGCGCCGCCGCATATTCGAGATCGAAGATATCCTGATAGTCGACCTTCGTGGCATCCGCACTGACGGCACCAAAGCCGGCCGTGGCCAGCAAGGTCGCGAAAATAACGGGCAATTTCATCGCTGTTTCCCCCTTAGGTGTTGTTTTTCCCATGGGCTACCACAAGCCACGCCCCTCCGGGACGGGCAAGTAAAATCCTGGTGTACGGACCAGAAAAATATACCAGCCCGCCGCAGAATGGTGTTTGCGAAAGCCCATGGCTGTGGATAGGTTAACACACAAGGGGTCCTTTCGCGGGGTATCTATGTCAAGCCTGATGGACGAATTGAAAAAGGAACGGGAACGCTTTGTCGCGTTCGCATTTGCCGCCGCCGAAATCTTTTTCGAGATCGACAAGGATGGCCGCATCCTGTTCGAAGGTGGTGCCGTGGAGCGCGTCGGCGCCAAACCCGGCGTCAGCCTGATTGGCGACAATATCTACGACCAGATCGACCCCGACGACCGCGATGTTTTCTCAGCCCTGCTGTTGCACCTGACCCATAAGGGCCGCATCGGGCCCTTGCCGATCAGGTTTGTATCGGGTGGCGGCCGCGGCTTTGCCCTCAGGCTTTTTGCCCTGCGCATGCCGGGTGAGGACGGGCGCATTTTCCTGGCGCTGCGCGCTGCGCCCCTGGGTGGCAGCGGCATCCGCGACGACAGTGTGGACGCCGAGACCGGCCTTCTGAACCGGGAAAGCTTCATGGACCTGGCCGCCCGCACCATGAAGGAAAATCCGGTCGGCAGTAACCTATACATGACCGCGGTCGAAGTGGAGGGCCTTGAGGAGGCCCGCAAGAAATTTGGCCCCAAATATATGCGCAAGCTTCTGAACCGGGTTGCGGCGCACCTGAAGACCCTGTCGGTTGACGGTGAACTGGCTGGCCAGATCAGCGACAAGCATTTTGCCTTCCTGCACCGGGCCAAATCGGACGGGTCCCAACTTGGCGAAACCCTCGGCCATGTCGATGACAACGTGAAACTGAAAGCCGCCTATTCGACCCTGGCGTCGGACACCGGCCAGATTTCGGAGGATCAGGTACTGCGGACCCTGTCCTATATCCTGACCCGCTTCTGCGACGATCCGGGCAGCATCAGCTTCGACAAGCTTTCCACCGCCTATGAGGGCATGGCCGGCGAAGCCCAGCGCCGGGTCAGCAGCATGCGATCGATGATCGAGACCGGCAACTTCAAGATCGCCTTCCAGCCCGTGGTATCGCTGTCGACCGGCGACATCCACCATAACGAGGTGCTGAGCCGGTTTGACAACCGCATCGCCGACAGCACGCCCCTGGAAGTGATCCGCTTCGCCGAAGATGTCGGCATTATCGAGGAATTTGACCTCGCGCTGTGCCACAAGGCCACCGACTATGTGCGCAAGATGAAAAAACTGGGCACGCCGGTTACCCTTGCGCTCAATCTGTCGGGCCGCACGCTCGACAGCGGCCGCTACGTGCAGCAACTCGTGAAACTGCTCACGGGTGCCAAGGACGTGGCGCGCTCGGTCATGCTGGAGCTCACGGAAACCGCCGCCATCCATAATCTTGAGAAAGTACAGGCTATCCTGAACGACCTGAAGGCGATGGAATACCAGATCTGCCTGGACGATTTTGGCGCCGGGGCGTCGGGCTACCAGTATCTGCGGGCCTTCAATGTGGATTTTGTCAAGATCGACGGCTCCTATGTGCGCGACATGAACAAGCCGAACTACAAACCCACCTTCCTGTTGTCGATCGTGCGCCTGTGCGACGACCTGGGCATCAGGACCATCGGTGAACATGTGGAAACCCGTTTCCAGGCCGACTTCCTGCGCTCGCTGGGGGTTCATTTTGGCCAGGGTTTCTATTTCGGCAAACCGGACTTCAGCCCCAAAACCAACTGAGTTGCAGCCTATTCAATCCCGAGTGCCGCCCTGAGCGGCGCGTCTGATTGCACAAGCGCGCGCTGGGACCCGGTCTCCCGCGCCATGCGGGCCAGGATCGCCGCATAGGCCGGATCGTCCGAATAGTCTGTGAAAAAGACATTGGCCACTTGAAGCCGCCGGTCGCGCCAGCCAAGGTCCACGGCATGGGACAGGGCTTCAAGGGCGCCGGCCCTGTCGCCAAGCGCTGCCCGAAGGCAAGCCTGATGCAGATAGATATCCGGCCAGGTGCTGGCGTCATCGGCATCCGGGCCGTCGCCCGTGGCATGCACGTCGATGCCCGCCAGCACAGCGGCTGCGCGTTCAAGAATGGTGTTGCTGCCCTGAAGCGCCACATAGGCGGCATCAGGCTGCCCCTCGGCCAGCCGTATGTCCGCCAATACCGCCTTGAGCCTGGGGGCGGTGCGCGCGCCTTCGGGCAGGGCCCGGAACAACTGATCAGCGCCTGCCACATCCTGCTGGCGCAGGGCCGCATATATGGCGGCCGTGGTGACGACCGGGTCGCGCGGGTTCAGCACCTGTGCCTTTTCAAGCCATTTTGCGGATGCATCGGTAAAACCGAGCAGTTCAAGGTCAAGGGCGATCTGGATATCGGTATAGCGCGAGCGACCCGCCGTATTCAGGGTCGCCGCCTCCAGCTTGAGTGCTTCATACAGCCGTCCGCGTATGCTGAGAAGATAGGCCGCGCTTGATGCTGCGGCCTTGTCGTCGGGCATCAGTTCCGCTGCCCGCAGATAGGCCGACAGGGCTTCATCCAGCCGCCCCTGGCCATCCAGTGCGTAAGCCAGCGCATGCCAGGCCTGCCCGTGCTGGCTGTCGCCCGCCAGCACCGCGCGCGCAAGCTGTTCAGCGCGACCGATATCGCCCGCTTCGGTGCTGAATTTGGTCGCCCGGGTCGACAGCGCGAAACTGAGGCCAAGGCTTGCGGCGCCGTCATCCGGTGCAACCGCCAGCGCTTTTTCAAAAAGGGCAATGGCAGTATCGATATCCTCGATCCGGTGGCCCGACAAATAGCTGCGTGCCTGCCTGGTCAGGGTGGGGGCATCCAGGGTCGCGCCGCCGGGCTGCGCAGCCGGCATCTCTGCCGGTGCCCGGGATGGGCCATAGGCGACCACCGCCACCACGGCAGCACCCAGCGCCAGGGCGGCAGCAAGGACCGGACGCCACCGCCCGGCCTGCCGCGGCGCGTTTTCCACCGCAGGCGCGATGAAACGGTAGCCCCGCCCGCGCACGGTTTCAATGTAGCGTGGAGCTTTGGCATCATCGCCCAGGGCTTTGCGCAACAGCCGCACGCGCTGGGCGATGGTTTCTTCGCTGACAAACACGCCCTGCCAGACGTCCCGCACCAGGTCGTCGCCCGGCACGATTGCGGGGCTGCGGTCATGAAGCACAAAAAACAGGCTGGCGGTGAGGCCGCTGATATCAAGCGGCAGCCCGTCCCGGAAAACACGCTGGTTCACCGGGTCCAGGCTCAGGTCGCCAGACTGGATAACATGCTGCTCTGTCACGGCTTTCAGGAACGCTTTCAGGAAAATTCAGGTTTCTTCAAGTGACATTGTCGGCATGCGGGCGCCTGTTTGCAACTGCAATCACGACAGTGGGTGCCACCATCCAATGGCCACGCACCGGGGAAAGGATATCGAATGAAGCTGAAACAGTTTATCGGGCTGGTCGCCCTGATCGCAACACCACTCTGGACCACAACTGCCGGCGCGAACGGCATCAATTGGGAAGGTGAAGCGTCCGCACGGCTCGCGGAAACCATTTCAAAAGGCACGTACCAGACTGTCACCAGCGTGCTGGTGCTGGAAAATGGCGCCACCGTCTATGAGGGATATTTTGCTGGCGCCGACGCCGGCACCCTGCATGACACGCGCTCCGCTACCAAAACGGTGGTCAGCATGGCGGTCGGCGCCGCCATTGAACAGGGACTGATCAGGGATGCCGGCATGCTTATCGCACCCTATTTCCCGCAATATGATGCCCTCATCAAATCCGATCCGCGCAAGGCCGATATCCGCATCGAGGATCTCCTGACCATGAGCGGACCGCTGGAGTGCGACGACTGGAACAGTTTCTCGCGCGGCAATGAAGAACGCATGTATATCATCGAGGACTGGACGGCCTTCTACTGGGGCCTGCCGGCACGCGGTTTCCCGGCATGGCAGAAACCACCGGCACAGGCGCCCTATGGCAGGGCGTTTTCCTATTGCACCGCCGGCGTGCAGCTTTTGGGTGAAACGGTGGAACGGGCGGCCGGCGAGCCCTTTACCGACTTTGTCGAACGGTCCCTGTTTGCCCCCGCCGGCGTGACCGATTTCAAATGGCAGCGCAACGGCCTGGGACAGGCCCATATGGGCGGCGGCCTGCTCCTCAGCACCAGAAGCCTGGGCCGCCTTGGTGAAATCGAACGCCTGAAGGGCATGGCGGGCGGCAGGCGCGTCTATTCCGAAGACTGGGCGAAGGCCGCAATCACGCCCCATGCCCACGTGCCGGACACGCCCTTCGACTATGGGTACCTATGGTGGCTGCAGCCTTACGAGGTGGGCGGCAAGACCTATATCGCCGCAGCCATGAGCGGCAATGGTGGCAACCGCGTCTGGGTGCTGCCCGACTTTGGCCTGACCATCGTCCTGACCAAGACCGACTTCAACACCCGCGGCATGCACGAGGCAGCCCAGGCCTTTTTCGATACCGAAATCCTGCCACGTCTTGTCGCTGACGGACGGTAGGCTGCCGCTATTGGCCTTGCCTGCGGGGCCAAAAAGCTTTAGGCGACGGAAGCTGGCTCCAGTGCGGGGCCGGCTTTGCCTTGGGACCGGTGGAATGACAGTTTGGCAGAATGTGATCGGGCTTGTTGCGGCCCTTGGCTTGTGGGGTTTTGGCCGCTGGCGAGAAAAGCGCCACCGGATCGGTGACGTGCCCCTGATCCCGGCCATCTATATCCAGTTTTTTGCCCTGGTTGTGTTCCTGGCACTGGCCGCTAATCTTGTTGCACTTGCAACAGGTGTCGACTGGAAAAACCCGCAACATCATTTCTGATGCCTGAACCGGCTCAGGCGGATTCTTCGCTACCGACGGCTTCGTCGACCGGCCCAAAATCCTCCGCCTTGGGCGGAATGGTCTGGAACAGTTTCCAGCCCAGCGAGCGGTAGGCCACCGCCCACAACAGCGACGAGAAAAACCGGCGTTTGCCGCGCCGCCCCTGTGCAATGAAAATGCCGGACGGGTGTTTGTAGATGTGCGGCATGATGCGTTCGCTTTGCAGGATCAGGATATCCTTGGCGGCTGTGGACGCAACCGACGCGGTGCGGCGGAGCGGCTCGACCGTGCGGCGCTTGCGCGGCTTGCCCTTGCGGTTTTTCCAGGCCTTGAACCAGATCAGGCTACCCGCAAGGATGACAAAGGCGATCATGCCCAGCATACCGCCCATATAGGCGAGGTTGAAGTCGTCGCCCTGCTGCAGGCGCGTGAGGGTTTCTTCCAGCGCCTCGTCCGCCGAAATGCGGGACACACCTTCCACCGTACCGTCGGCTGCAACGCTGTAGATCACCGAATCACGGCGGTCGAGCCCCGCCAGCATGCCGTTGCCGCCATATACCGCCACATAGCCGTTCGAGGCCACGGTCACCCCATACAGCGGGTCGCCGCTGCATTTGACCTTCATGTCGATGAGATTGGGCCGGACATTATAAAGCTGGAAGTCGGTGACGCGCGTACAGCGGAACCGGTAAATCTGGATGAGCTGGCTGAGTTTCAAGGCCGTGGTGGCGGGCGGAACCTCGCGGTTGATGCCACCAAAGATGTCCAGCCCGAGCTGGCGCGGGTCATTCTGAATATCCAGTATTTGCGCGGAAGCACCGGCAGCAGTGCAAATGGACGCAAATAAAACAAAGACCAGTTTCCGGAGTGGCGACATTCTTCGACCCTGCAACATTTCCCCTTGCCTATTGAAGTTCATTCCAACTTTGGATGCAAGGGATTGGCTTGGGCTGCCGCAGAAAAAAAATGCGGAACCGCAATCGGGGGAGGACATGCGGTTCCGCGCGACACAGTCAGATCAAGGGAGCTATTTAGGCTGTATCAGCATCTTCGTTATACATGCGCGGCTGTTAACAACGGGTAAACAAAACCCGTTCCTGTACTATTTTTTTCAAATTGTCAGTATTGGCCCGCAAATGCCGCCAAGTTCACCGGTGCGCGAGGACTCTGGTCAGCTCTCGCGCATCTTGAGGGCGGCGATAAACGCATCGTGTGGGATTTCCACCTTGCCATACATGCGCATCTTGGCCTTGCCCTTCTTCTGCTTCTCGAGCAGCTTTTTCTTCCGGGTCACGTCGCCGCCATAACATTTGGCGGTCACGTCCTTGCGCATGGCGGAAATGGTTTCCCGCGCGATCACACGGCCGCCGATGGCAGCCTGGATCGGGATCTTGAACAGTTGCCGCGGGATCAGGTCTTTGAGGCGCTCGCACAGCGCGCGGCCACGACCTTCGGCCTGGCTGCGGTGCACCAGCATCGACAGGGCATCCACCGGTTCGGCATTCACCAGGATCGACATTTTCACAAGGTCGGACTCTTCATACCCCGCCAGGTCATAATCGAAGCTGGCATAACCACGGCTGACCGATTTCAGGCGATCGTAGAAGTCGTAAACAACTTCGTTGAGCGGCAGGCGGTATTTCAGCATGGCGCGGTTGCCGGCATAGGTCAGGTCTTCCTGGATGCCGCGTTTGTCTTCGCACAGCTTCAGGATCGCGCCCAGATATTCGTCCGGCAGCAGGATCGTGGCATTGATCCAAGGTTCCTCGATACGTTCGATACGCACCACATCCGGCATGTCTGCCGGGTTGTGCAGTTCGACCATGGTGCGGTCGGTCTTGTAGATCTTGTAGATAACGCTCGGGCTCGTCGTAATCAGCTCGAGGTCAAACTCGCGCCACAGGCGTTCCTGGATGATTTCGAGGTGCAGCATGCCCAGGAAACCGCAGCGGAAGCCGAAGCCCAGTGCCGCCGAGCTTTCGGGCTCGAACTCGAAGCTGGCGTCATTGAGGCGCAGTTTCTGCAGCGCATCGCGCAGGCGTTCAAACTCCGATGCATCGGCGGGGAACAGGCCACAGAAAACCACCGACCGGCTGGGTTTGAAGCCCGGCAGCGCTTCGGCACAGGGTCGGCGCACGTCGGTGATGGTATCACCCACATGGGTGTCGGCCACTTCCTTGATGGATGCGGTGATAAAACCGACCTCACCCGGGCCCAGTTCGGGGATCATCACGCCCTTGGGGGTGAACACACCAACACGGTCGATCATATGTTCGGTCTTGGCCGCCATCATCTTGACGGTCTGGCCTTTCTTGATCTTGCCGTCGATCACGCGCACCAGTACCACGACACCCAGGTAGCTGTCGTACCAGCTATCGATCAGCATGGCTTTGAGGGGGGCCTCGGGGTCGCCTTCCGGCGCCGGCAGACGGGTAACGATGGCTTCCAGCACTTCGTCGATACCGATGCCTGACTTGGCCGAACACAGGACGGCATCCGAGGCATCAAGGCCGATCACGTCCTCGATCTGCTGGCGCACGCGGTCGGGTTCCGCGGCCGGCAGGTCGATCTTGTTCAGGACCGGCACGATTTCATGGTCGTTTTCGATGGCCTGATAGACGTTGGCGAGGGTTTGTGCTTCCACACCCTGGCTGGCGTCCACCACCAGGATCGAACCTTCGCAGGCGGCCAGACAGCGGCTGACCTCATAGGCAAAGTCAACGTGGCCGGGTGTGTCCATGAGGTTGAGCACATAATGCTCGCCATCCTTGGCGACATATTCGAGCCGGACCGTCTGGGCCTTGATGGTAATGCCGCGTTCGCGTTCGATTTCCATCGAATCCAGGATCTGGGCCTTCATCTCCCGGTCGGTCAGCGCGCCGGTGGACTGGATCAACCGGTCAGCCAGGGTCGACTTGCCATGGTCGATGTGGGCAATGATGGAAAAGTTGCGAATATTCTTCAGTTCGGTCATGGCCGTTTTAACACTCGTCTAAAGTTTGTCCCGGCTTGCCGGAACACAAGAAGGACGGCCTACATGACCGCCCCCTGTTTGATGCACCCTGGTTTTGTGCGCCGCTAGTAGGGCAGAACCCGATCCGGCGGCCGGTGCTTGTCGACAAAGGTGCGGATATTGATCAGCACCTTTTCCCCCATCGCGACCCGGGCTTCGATGGTGGCGGAACCCATGTGCGGGGTCAGCACCACATTGTCGAGGCCCAGAAGCTTGGGGTTGATCTGCGGTTCGGCTTCGAACACATCAAGGCCGGCACCGGCGATGCGGCCCACCTCGATAAGGTCGGCCAGCGCTTCCTCGTCGATGATCTCACCGCGGGCGGTGTTGATGATCACGGCGTGGGGCTGCAGTTTCTTCAGCCTGTCGCGGTTCAAGAGATGATGGGTTTCTTCCGTCAGCGGGCAATTGATGGACACAAAGTCCATGCGCGCCAGCATCTGGTCCAGATCGGCCCAGTAGGTGGCTTCCATCTCGGCTTCCACCTCGACCGGCAGGCGCGTGCGCTTGTGATAGTGCACAGCCATATTGAAGGCCTTGGCGCGGCGCGCAACGGCGCGACCGATGCGGCCCATGCCGATGATACCCAGACGTTTGCCCTGGATGCGGTGGCCCATCAGGAAAGTCGGCGTCCAGCCGGTCCATTCCCCGGCACGCAGGATCTTCTCACCTTCAAAAAGGCGGCGCGGCACCGAGAGAAGCAGCGCCATCGTCAGGTCGGCGGTATCTTCGGTCAGCACACCCGGCGTGTTGGTGACCGTGATGCCTTTTCCTTGCGCAGCCGCCAGGTCGATATGGTTCACGCCGGCGCCGAAGTTGGCGATCAATTTCAGTTTTTTACCGGCGGCTTCGATGATCTCGGCATCGATGGTGTCGGTCACCGTGGGCACCAGCACGTCGGCATCCGCGACCGCCGCCTTGAGGCCGGCTTTGTCGAGCGGCTTGTCCGCCAGATTGAGCGTGACGTCAAAAAGTTCGGCCATCCGGGTTTCGATAATGTCCGGCAGCTTGCGCGTGACAACAACCTTCGGGCGGTTACGGTTTCCTGTTTGACTCATGCGGCAAAATAACCTTTTCTGACGGGCGCGACAGCCACCCGGTTTCAGACTCAGGCTTCTGTACCAGAAGGTGGCGACCGTTTCAAACGCCAAGCGACAGGGGGCATGGGCAGATGAGGCGCTTTTTCGGCATTTTGACGATGGTCCTGTTTCTGGCCGGCCACAGCATGGGTGCAATGGCACTGATGCAGACCACCGGCCCGAGCGGCGCCCCCTTGCCGCGATTTGTGTCCCTAAGCACCGAAAAAGCCTATATGCGCACCGGTCCCGGTCGTCAGTATCCCATCGAATGGGTGTATGTGCGCGACGGCATGCCGCTTGAAGTGGTCGATGAAGAAGGCCCCTGGCGCCAGGTGCGCGACCCCGAAGGGGTGAAAGGCTGGATTCATGTTTCGCTGTTGTCGTCGCGCCGCACCGCCCTGATTCTGGACCGCATGCGCAGCCTGTATGCGGACCCCGAAGCCGGTGCCGCCCTGCGCCTGACCGCCGACCCGGGCGTCATTGGATTGGTAAAAGCCTGTAAGGGTGCCTGGTGCCAGCTTGAGATCGATGGCACCGAAGCCTGGATCGAACGCCGCTTCCTCTGGGGCGTCTACCGCGACGAGACCATCGACTGAGGCCACACCGGCCCCGAATCCCATTTCCGAAAATCGGTTCATGCGCACAGCAAGATAATCTTGCTTGACCCATTTATGTAAGCACTTACATAATGCGTTATATAAATGATACCAAGGACCGACAGATGCAGCCTTCCACCGAGCTTTATTTCGAACTGGGCCTGGGTACGCGCATGCGCCGTCTGCTTGAAAAACTGAGCCCCGATGCTGAACGCCTGTATGAAGAAGCGGGCATGAGCTTCAAATCCAGCTTCTTTTATGTGGTTTATGCGCTGGCCGAACGTGGCCCAATGACCATTGGCGAGATCGCCCGGCTGGCGGGATTTTCCCATTCGGCGGTCAGCCAGGCGGTCAAGAAACTGGTGAAGCTGGGTTATGTGGAAGCCAGTCCCGGCCCGGACGGACGCCAGAAGCTGATCAGCTTCACGGCCACGGGCGACGAGATCATCCGGCGCAGCCAGCCCCTGTGGGCGGCGCTCGATGCCGCGGTCAAGGAAGCCATCGCCGAAAGCGGCACCGACATCCTGGCCGGCATCACCGGGCTCGAGGCCAGCCTCGACCGCAAAAGCCTGTATCTGCGCACGCAGGAGAAACTGGCTGCGGGCCAACCGGCACCCTTCACCATTGAACCGTTCGATGTGAAATACCGGCGGGCCTTCTATGACCTGAATGTGGAATGGCTGAAAACCTGGTTTGTGGTCGAACCCATCGACGAAAAGGTGCTGTCGGACCCCGAAGGCCAGATCCTGGCCAAGGGCGGCGAGATTTTCTTCGCCGTGCAGGACGGCCGCGCCATCGGTACCGTGGCCATGAAACCCGCTGGCGACGGTGTGTTCGAGCTTACGAAGCTGGGCGTCGATCCCACCGCGCGCGGCGGCGGCATGGGCCGGGCGCTGTGTGAAGAAGTGATCCGCCGCTTCGAAGCCCGGGGCGGCAGCCTCTTGTTCCTGGAAACCAACACGGTGCTGAAGCCCGCGATCCGGCTGTATGAAAAGCTGAATTTTGTGATGAAGGAACCACCGGCGCCGAGTCCTTACGAGCGCGCCAACTATTATATGGAATGGGAGGGCCATCATGCAGCCGGCAGTGAACAGGCAGCCTGAGATGGTCCGCATCATCCCCTATGATGCGCAATACAAACAGGCGTTCTACGACCTGAACATGGCCTGGCTGCAGGCTTATTTCACGGTCGAACCGATCCACCGCACGGTGCTGTCGGACCCTGAAGGCAACATCCTGGCGGGTGGCGGCGAGGTATTTTTTGCGCTTGCCGGCGACCGGGTCGTCGGCACGGTGGCGGTGCGGGTGGAAGGCGGCGGTGCCTACGAGCTCACCAAACTGGGCGTCGATCCGGCTGCCCAGGGCGGCGGCATCGGGCGCAAGCTGTGTGAAACCGTGATTGACTGGTACCGCGCGCGCCCGGACGGCAGGCGCCTGTTCCTCGAAACCCACAGCAAACTGAAACCCGCAATGCGCCTCTATGAAAAGCTGGGGTTTGTCCTGTGCGCGAACCCGGGCGCGGGCGAATATGAAGGCACCGATTGTTATATGGAGTGGCGGCCATGAGAGAGCCCGTGATCCTGAAAGCCGAAAACCCCGAAGACCTGCTGGCCGCAAAGGGCATCTTCCGTGCCTTTTCGGAATGGTTGCCCATCGACCTTGGTTTTCAGGATTTCGAAGGCGAAATGGCCCGCTTCCCGGAAGGCTTTGTGCATGTGCTGCTGGCCCGGCTGGACGGCGAACCGGTAGGCGCCGTGGCGCTGAAACCGCACGGTCGTGACGTTTGCGAAATGAAGCGCCTGTTTGTGCTGCCTGCAGCGCACGGCACCGGCCTTGGCCGCAAACTGTGCGAACGGCTGCTCGCGGACGCGAAGGCCCTTGGCTACCACACCATGCTGCTCGACAGCCTTGGCCGGCTGGAAGCCGCCGTGGCACTATACCGCAAGCTCGGTTTCGTCGACACCGAACCCTATAATTTCAACCCGGAAGCGGATGTGGTCTATATGCGCCGCGGCCTCGCTGACCTTTAGGGCACGACACCGAAACAAAAAAGGCGGGACCGGGTCCCGCCTTTTTGCTGTTCTTTGCCGCGCCGGTCAGTCGCCGGTGCAGATACGGTCCACAAGCTGTTTCACGCTCGGGATGAAACCGTTCGAATAGAAGGGGTCCTTGGCGAAACGGAAGGCATTGTGGCCCGCGAACACGAGGTTGTCGTCGACACTGCCTTCGTGCGCCACATCGTCCAGGGTTTTCTGGATGCAGAAGCTGCGCGGGTCGGCAAGGCGACCGGTCGAATTCTTTTCGTTGGTCGCCCACGAGGAGAAGCGGCACTGGCTCAGGCAACCGACACAGTCGGCCTGGTCCTTGCGGATTTCGGCGCATTTGTCGGCGGTCACAAAAATCAGCGAATTGTCCGGCGTTTTCATCGCGCGTTCGTAGCCTTCGGCCAGCCATTCGCGGGCTTTGCCTTCGTCTTCGCGGCGCACAATATAGGTCTTGCGGTCAATCGTCAGTTCGGTGTCGAACTCGGCATCCTTTTCGGTGCGGAATTCGATCTGGCGTTCGTTGCGCTTGACCAGTTCACCGATGAAGCTGTTCTTGAGCGCCGACGAGAAGAACCCGGTCGGGCTGAAGTTCTGCAAGAGCACATCACCCGGCTTCAGGCTCAGGAGCTTCTTTTTCCAGCGGTCGGAAATCTGGCTTTCCTTGGTGAGGAGCGGACGGGTACCGAACTGGAACATGATCGGCCCCAGTTCCTTATTGTCGATCCAGTCTTTCCATTCCTTCAGGTTCCACACACCGCCGGCCATGATGATCGGCACATGGTCGAGGCCGAACATGCGCATGATCTTCCTGAGTTCAACGACACGCGGGTACGGGTCACCCGGCTTGGTGGGATCTTCGGCGTTCGACAGGCCATTGTGGCCGCCAGCCAGCCACGGGTCTTCATAGACCACGCCGCCCAGCCGTTCGGAGAAATTCTTGTAGGCACGTTTCCACAGAAGGCCAAACGCACGGCCCGAGGAAACGATGGGGTAATAGTGCGCGCCATATTTGGCGGTCAGTTCACCCAGCTTGAAGGGCATGCCGGCGCCGGAGGTGACACCATGGATCATGCCTTTGGTCTTCTCCAGCACTTCATGCAGGATACGCTGCGCGCTGCCGACTTCCCAAAGCATGTTGATATTGATGAAGCCCTGGCCCTTCGACAGTTCCCAGGCCTTGCGAACCTGGTCGATGGTGCCCTTGATCGAATATTGAACCATCTCTTCATGACGGTCGGCACGGGTGCGGCCCTTATAGTCGTGGGCTTCCACATTGCCATGCGCGTCATAGCTGTCGGCGATCACCGCGGAGACGGTACCGATACCGCCGGCATAGGCCCACGGGCCGGAGCTGGCGCCGGTCGAGATTGCGACACCCTTGCCACCTTCAATGAGCGGCAGCACATCCTTGCCTGCCAGACGGATCGAATTCAGCGAAAAACTCATCAACTTCTCCCAACATCACCCCAACCGCAAGCGGCCCTCCATGGGGTACCATACGTCCCTTATATAAGACGAAACCGGCGTGAATGTAGCACACGCCGGTTTCTTTTCAATTAAAGCCGTAGCGTCAAGCCGCGATTAATCGCGCTTGGGACGGTCCTTCTTCGGCGGGGTCGCCTTCGGAGGACGGGCATCGGCGATCTCTTCACCGTTTTCCTGGTTCACGACGCGCATGGACAGGCGAACCTTGCCACGACCGTCGATTTCAAGGCACTTGACGTAAACTTCGTCGCCTTCCTTGACCACGTCGGTGACTTTTTCCACCCGGTCTTCAACCAGCTCCGAGATGTGCACGAGGCCATCGCGCGAACCCATGAAGTTCACGAAGGCGCCGAAGTCCATGATGCGGACAACCTTGCCTTTGTAGACCGCGCCAACTTCCGGCTCGGCAACGATGCCGATGATCCAGTTTTTGGCGTGTTCGATCTTGGCCAGGTCCGACGAAGCGATCTTGATCGTGCCATCGTCTTCGATGTCGATCTTGGCGCCGGTGGTTTCGACGATTTCACGAATCACCTTGCCGCCGGTACCGATGACTTCACGGATCTTGTCGGTCGGGATCTTGATGGTTTCGATGCGCGGGGCATGGGCCGACAGCTCTTCACGAGCGCCGGTCAGGGCCTTGCTCATCTCCGCCAGGATGTGCGCGCGGCCGCCATGGGCCTGATTGAGCGCAACTTCCATGATCTCGCGGGTGATGCCGGTGATCTTGATATCCATCTGGAGCGCGGTCACGCCCTTTTCGGTACCAGCCACCTTGAAGTCCATGTCGCCGAGGTGATCTTCGTCACCCAGGATGTCCGAAAGAACGGCGAACTCGTCGCCTTCCTTGATCAGACCCATGGCAATGCCGGAAACCGGACGGCTGATCGGCACACCGGCGTCCATCATGGCCAGAGCCGAACCACACACGGTTGCCATCGAGGATGAACCGTTGGATTCGGTGATCTCGGACACGAGGCGGATGGTGTAGGGGAATTCTTCCTTGGACGGAAGAACCGCCTGCACAGCGCGCCATGCCAGCTTGCCGTGACCGATTTCACGACGGCCGGGCGAACCCATGCGGCCACACTCGCCCACCGAATAGGGCGGGAAGTTATAGTGCAGCATGAAGCCGGTGCGGTAGCTGCCTTCGATGGCGTCGATGATCTGCTCGTCTTCGCCGGTGCCGAGGGTGGCAACAACCAGACCCTGGGTCTCGCCGCGGGTGAACAGCGCCGAACCGTGGGTACGGGGCAGAACACCAACTTCCGACACGATCGCACGAACCTGGTCAAGCTTGCGACCGTCGATACGGGTACCGGTTTTCAGGATGTTGCCACGAACGATGTCGCTTTCGAGGCCTTTGACCAACTCGCCAACAACCTGATCGGTGACGGTGCCTTCGGCAACCGTTTCGGCCAGGGCTTCAGCAACCTTGGTTTTGACGGCCTTGACGGCAGCCACACGGTCCTGTTTTGCGGTGATTGCGTAAGCGGCCCGCAGGTCGGCTTCGGCAACTTCCGAAATCTTGGCTTTGACAGCCGACAGGTCGGCCGGCTCCGGCAATTCCCACGGCTCGTTGGCGGCAACTTCAGCCAGCTCGATGATCGCGTCGATCACTTTTTGCTGGGCTTCGTGACCGAAGACAACAGCGCCAAGCATAATGTCTTCCGACAGTTCCTTGGCCTGGGATTCCACCATCAGGACAGCGTCGCGGGTACCGGCAACAACCAGTTCCAGTTCGCTTTCCTTGATCTCTTCGATGGTCGGGTTGAGGATGTATTCGCCATCCTTGTAACCAACCTTGGCGCCGCCAATCGGGCCCATGAACGGCAGGCCCGAGATGGTCAGGGCAGCCGAAGCGCCAACCATGGCAACGATATCGGAATCGTTTTCAAGGTCGTGGCTCAGAACCGTACAGACAACCTGCACTTCGTTCTTGAACCCATCGGGGAACAGCGGACGGATCGGACGGTCGATCAGGCGGCTGGTCAGCGTTTCTTTCTCGCTCGGACGGCCTTCACGCTTGAAGAAACCACCCGGGATCTTGCCCGCTGCGTAGAATTTTTCCTGGTAGTTTACCGTGAGCGGGAAGAAGTCCTGGCCCGGTTTCACGGATTTGGCACCAACAACGGTGCAGAGGACGGTGGTGTCACCGTAGGTTGCCATAACGGCACCGCTCGCCTGGCGAGCAACATGGCCGGTTTCAAGTACCAGGGTACGGCCACCCCATTCGATTTCTTTGCGATGAATATTGAACATTTTCTAACCTTTCAGCAGCCAAACGGGTATCGCACTAACCTTGCCGCCTGGCCGTGGCACACCCCCTATGGGCATGCCCCGCTTTTCTAAAAAACCCGGGCCCCGGAATGAAGCCCAAGCGATGTATCTGCCTGCAGTGCCGCGGTTCCCGTAGAATGTTGGATTATCGGACGGGAGGCCCGGAAAAGCAGGAGGGCCGGTTCCTTGGAACCGGCCCTGCCTTGATCGAACTTACTTCCGAAGCCCCAGGCGGCCGATCAGGGTCTGATAGCGCGCGCTGTCTTTGGCGTTCAGATAGTCCAGCAGGCTGCGCCGCTGGTTCACCAGCTTCAGCAGGCCACGGCGGGAATGGTTATCCTTTTTGTGGTCCTTGAAGTGTTCGGTGAGGTTCGAAATACGCTCGGACAGGATAGCAACCTGTACTTCCGGCGAACCGGTGTCACCTTCGGCGACAGCATATTCCTTGATCAGTTCTTGTTTGCGTTCCGCAGTGATCGACATCGATCTTCTCCTAAAACAGATTACATGTTGAAGACCCGCCTGGAACGGACCGTGCCTTCGGTGTTCTCGGCAATCGCCAGGGGCGTATCACCGACCATCAGCACAATCGTACCGGGCTTAGCTTCAGGCAGGTGGAGACTTTGTCCGCATCTGATGCGTTCTGCCTCCGCGCCACTTACGGCAACCGCCGGGATGTCGTCCAGCGCCGTCGAAAGCGGCAAAAGGGCAGCCTGAGCGCGCGCACTATGGCCCAACTCCTCCAGCATTGCCAGTGAAATCGATCCGTCGAGACCGAAGGGACCGACCCGCAAACGCCGGAGCATGGTCACATGACCCCATGTGCCAAGCCGAAGCGCAATGTCGCGCGCCAGCGATCGCACATAGGTGCCTTTGCCGCACTGCACATGGAAGGTGCTTTCGCCCTTTTCCACATCGTGCGCGGTCAGGCTAAGTGACTGAATTTCAATGTCTCTTGCCTTCAATTCCACCGTTTCACCGGCGCGGGCCAGCGCATAGGCGCGTTTGCCGTCCACCTTGATGGCGCTGTAGGCCGGCGGGGTCTGGGATATGGTGCCGGTAAATTCAGGCAATATCTCGAGAATTTCCTGTTCCGCAGGCATACGGCCACCTTCATGGATAACCGCGCCTTCCAGGTCGTCCGAATCGGTGGCTTTGCCCCAGCCGACACTGAAGGCATATTCCTTCGTGGCATCCATGATGAAGGGCATGGTCTTGGTAGCTTCACCCAGCGCGATGGGCAGGATGCCGCTGGCAAGCGGGTCAAGCGTGCCACCATGGCCGACCTTCTGGGCCTTCAGCGCCCATTTGACCGTTCCCACCACCTTGGCACTGGAAATACCGAGCGGCTTGTCGATCACCAGCCAGCCATCGACCTTTTCACCTTTGCGCCGACGGGCCATGGATCAGTCCTCGTCGCCCGTTTCCGGATCGTCGTCATGGGCGAGGTCGCGCACCACACGCGGGTCGCGGAGCAAGGCATCGATATGGCTGGCTTCGTCGAAGCTGCCATCCAGGAGGAAACGCAGGCGCGGCATGTATTTCATGTGCACGGTGCGGCTCATCTGCCCGCGGATGAAAGCGCTGTGGCGATTGAGCGCCTTGGTAATGGCACCGTCTTCATCGCCGCCCAGCGGCATCACGAAGATGGTCGCGTTCCTGAGGTCGGGGCTGATCCGCACCTCGGATACCGTGATCGATGCGGTTACAAGCGCAGGGTCCTGCACCTCGCCGCGCGCGAGGATGGCAGAGATGGCGTGGCGGATGTTTTCCCCCACGCGCAATAGCCTGAGGCCCGGGCTGCCCGAGCCGGAATGCTGAGACCTGGACATCAGACAGTCCTCTTGTCGAACGGAAGCCCAGCCACGCCTTAAAGCGTGCGCTGGATTTCTTCCATTTCATAGACTTCGAGCACGTCGCCGGCGCGGAAGTCATGATAGTTCACGAAGGTCAGGCCACATTCCTGACCGGAACGCACTTCCTTGACGTCGTCCTTGAAGCGGCGAAGGTTGTCGATCTCGCCTTCATAGATGATGACATCGTCGCGCAGGATGCGGGCTTTGCAGTCGCGGCGGATGCTGCCATCGACCACGAAACAGCCTGCTGCCTTGCCGGCTTTGCCGGCCTGGAAGGCGTCGCGGATTTCGGCACGGCCAACGATGTTCTCCTTGAACTCGGGGCCCAATTCGCCGGCCATTGCGGCTTTCACATCATCGATCAGGTTATAGATGATCGAATAATATTTGATGGTGATGCCATCGGATTCGGCCAGGTCGCGCGCCTGTTTGTTCGGACGCACGTTGAAGCCGATCACCAGCGCGTTCGAGGCTTTCGCCAGCGCGATGTCGGATTCGGTGATACCACCCACAGCGCCGTGGATCACACGGCACTGGATGTCGTCGTTACCGGCTTTGGCCAGCGCCTGGGTGATGGCTTCCACCGAACCCTGCACGTCGGCCTTCACGACCACATCGAACTGCATCAGGCCCTCGTTTTCCTTCATCTGGCTGAAGATGGATTCGAGGGTCTTGGGTGCAGCCGCCGCAGCATGGCGCTTGTCGCGCAAGAGATCCTGGCGGTAGGCGGTGATTTCACGCGCGCGGGCTTCGTTCTCGACAACCGAGAAGTCGTCGCCGGCACCCGGGGTGCCGTTGCCGCCCAGCACTTCGACCGGCTGGCTGGGGCCAGCTTCCTGGACCTGTTCGCCCTTGTCGTTGATCAGTGCGCGCACCTTGCCCCATTCCGGGCCGGCCACAAAAATGTCGCCCACTTTCAGGGTGCCGCGCTGCACAAGCACGGTGGCAACCGGGCCGCGGCCCTTGTCGAGCTGGGCTTCGACAACCACACCTTCGGCGGTACGGTTCGGGTTGGCTTTCAGCTCGAGGATTTCGGCCTGCAGCGCGATGGCTTCTTTCAGCTTGTCGAGGCCAGCGCCGGTGTGGGCCGATACTTCCACTTCCTGCGTATCGCCCGAGAAGGTCTCGGTCACGACTTCATGCTGCAGCAGTTCCTGGCGCACGCGGTCCGGGTTTGCGGCCGGTTTGTCCATCTTGTTGATGGCAACAATGATCGGCACGCCAGCGGCCTTCGAGTGGTTGATGGCTTCGATGGTTTGCGGCATCACGCCGTCGTCGGCGGCAACCACAAGCACCACGATGTCGGTGACGCTGGCACCACGGGCGCGCATCTGGGTAAAGGCGGCGTGGCCCGGGGTGTCGAGGAAGGTGATCTTCTGCTCACCCACATCGACCTGGTAGGCGCCGATATGCTGGGTAATGCCACCGGCTTCGCCCGACACCACGTTGGCTTTGCGGAGCGCATCCAGAAGCGAGGTCTTGCCGTGGTCGACGTGGCCCATAACGGTCACGATCGGGGCACGCGGCATCAGATCCGCTTCGATGTCGGCTTCACCGACCATGCCGATTTCAACGTCGGCAGCGCTGACACGTTTCGGTGTATGGCCAAATTCGGTGACCACCAGTTCGGCGGTATCCTGGTCCAGCGACTGGTTGATGGTCGCCATGATGCCGTTTTTCATCAGGAGCTTGATCACGCCGGTGGCTTTTTCAGCCATACGGTTTGCCAGTTCCTGAACGGTGATGACTTCAGGGATGGTGACTTCACGCGCCTGTTTCGGCTGGCCGGCATCGGCGCCGTGATGGACACGTTTTTTGGCCTGGGCGCGTTTGAACGCAGCCAGCGAACGCTGGCGGCTGTCGTCACCTTCGAGCGCACGGCTGAGGGTCAGGCGGCCGCCACGGCGGTCATCGCCGGCGCCACGGCCACGGCCACGGGTCGGTTTTTCAGGCGAAGCGGGGGCAACGGTGCCGCCCTTCTTGTTGCGCTTGTGACCACCGCGCGGACGATCATCGTCCTCTTCTTCCTTGGTCTGGGTCTGCGTCTGGCGCGCTTCGGTCGCTTTTTTCAGTTGAACGGCACGCGCCTCAAGGTCGGCTTTCTTGCGGGCTTCGGCCTCGGCCTTTTCGCGCACGGCCAGTTCGTCCGCAGCCTTTTTCTCGGCAGCAGCTTCGGCTTTGCGTTTGGCTTCCATGGCGGCCTTGCGCTTCGCATCTTCTTCGGCGCGGTGACGGGCGTCAGCTTCCTCGTCCTGTGCGGCAGCTTCCTGTGCAGCGGCTTCAGCGGCTTCGCGCTTCTTGCGTTCGGCTTCTTCCTTGGCGCGGCGCTCGGCCTCTTCCTTGGCGATACGGGCCTCTTCCTCGGCGCGGCGTTTCGCGTCTTCGAGGGCGCGCAGGCGGGTTTCCTGCTCGGCATTCGTCAGGGTCTGGCCAGCGTCCGATGCCGGGCGCTTGGGTACAAAGGTCTTCTGCTGGCCGGCGCCGGATTGCGGCACAGCCGGGCCCTCACCTTTGCTCAGGACGCGCTTTTTCTTGCGTTCCACCACCACTGCCTTGCTCCGCCCATGGCTGAAGCTTTGACGCACCTGGCCGGTTTCAACACCTTTGTTGACCCCAAGCGTGCGTCCAGACAGGGTAAGTTTCTTCTCGTCGCTCATATTAACCTTCGTTCCCTTGTGCTTCACAAGTGTGTGGGTCAAGCCCACGCATTCTCATCAACCGGCCAAGATCGGCCTCAAACTTTACGGCGCCGCCGCTGTCGAACAGCAGCACATGCACCACATTCTCGCGACCGAGCGCCAGACTGAGGGCCTCACGGTCAAACACGGCCGCCACGGGCACATCACTGCCCACCGCCGCCTTCAATTTCCGGCGCCCGTCGTCGGCGCCATCGGTGGCCGCCAACAGGACGCGGGGGCGCCCGGCGCCCCGTTTGGACAGTGCGGCCTTGATCTTGTCAAAGCCGGTGACCACATGGCCCGCGCGCTGTTCAAGCCCAAGCCGGTCCAGGCAGCGGCGTGCCAGCAGCCTGTCGATCTGGGCCGCCAGGTCGGCGGGCACCGCACTTTTGGGCACGCTTGCCTTCAAGGAACGGCTGGCCGCCTTGGCCAACTGGCCGCTTGCGACCGCAGCATCGATCAGCACCGCATCGGCACTGATCCAGATACCGCGCCCCGGCAGGCGGGCCGCCACGTCGGGCACCAAACTACCATCCGGGCCCTGAACCAGCCGAACCAGTTTTTCTTCCGGTTCGGCCTGCATTTTTATAACGCACCGGCGTTCGCGCATGGCATCACCCTGCCCGTCGTCGGCACGCGGCACAGGCATCAGGCCTGTGCGTTTTCTTCCGTCGCCGGCGCTGCTTCAGCGTCGGTTTCGGCATCGGCGTCAGCTTCGGCTTCTTCGCCTTCGGCATTGCCGAAAGCTTCTTCAGCCGAAATCCAGCCCAGGACAACGCGGGCCGACATGATCATGTCGCTGGCGTCGTCTTCCGACAGGCTGAAGCCCTTCAGGATGCCGTCTTCCTTGCTGGTCAGCTCGTCGGCGGCACAGCCGGCGAAGTCTTCCAGCGTCTTGACCTCGGCTTCACCAAGGGCAACCAGCATCTGCGGCGTCAGGCCTTCGACATCGGCGAGGGCATCTTCGACACCCAGCTCGATCCGGCGTTCGTCAGCCGCACGGGCTTCCGCTTCCAGGAATTCGCGGGCGCGGCGCTGCAGCTCGGTTACCAGGTCTTCATCGAAGCCTTCAACGTCCAAGAGTTCTTCGGGCTCGACATAGGCGATTTCCTCAAGCTCCGTGAAGCCTTCGGCCACCAGGAGGTGCGCCAGGGTATCGTCCACATCCAGCGCTTCCATGAAGCGGCGGCTCTGGGCCATGAATTCTTCCTGACGGCGTTCGCTTTCTTCGGCTTCCGTCATGATATCGATGGTCCAGCCGGTCAGTTGTGAAGCCAGACGTACGTTCTGGCCGCGGCGGCCAATGGCCAGCGAAAGCTGTTCGTCGGGCACAACCACTTCAACACGACTGCGTTCTTCATCGAGAACCACTTTCGACACTTCGGCCGGCTGCAGTGCGTTGACGATGAAGGTCGCCACATCAGCGGACCAGGGAATAATGTCGATCTTTTCGCCCTGCAGTTCGTTTACAACGGCCTGCACGCGGCTACCGCGCATACCCACGCAGGCACCAACCGGGTCGATCGAACCGTCGTTCGAGATAACGGCGATCTTGGCACGCGAACCGGGGTCGCGGGCGACCGAACGGATCTCGATGATGCCATCATAGATCTCGGGCACTTCCTGTGCAAACAGCGCGGCCATGAATTCAGGGCGCGTGCGCGACATGAAAATCTGCGGGCCACGGTTTTCGCGGCGTACTTCATAAATGAAGCCGCGGATACGCTCGTTCTGGCGGATATGTTCGCGCGGGATCACCTGGTCGCGGCGCATGATGGCTTCGGCCTTGCCGAGATCGACAATCACGTTGCCATATTCGACGCGCTTCACGATGCCGGTGATCACTTCACCAACACGGTCCTTGTATTCGTCATACTGGCGCTGGCGTTCGGCGTCGCGCACCTTCTGCACGATAACCTGCTTGGCGGTCTGCGCGGCGATACGGCCGAAATCCATCGGCGGCAGGCTCGAGGCCAGGTAATCGCCCACTTCGGCATCCGGCTTGTCGAGGCGCGCTTCGGCGAGGCTGATCTCGACGGCCGGATTTTCGACGGTTTCCACGACTTCAAGCACGCGGAACAGGCGGATGTCGCCGGTATTCTTGTCGATCTGCGCACGAATTTCGTTCTCGGCGCCATACCGGGACCGCGCTGCTTTCTGGATGGCTTCTTCCATCGCCTCCAGCACGATATCTTTTTCAATCGCTTTTTCGCGGGCAACCATGTCCGCGATTTGCAGCAGTTCCAGCCTGTTTGCACTGACAGCAGGTGCCATCACATTCACTCCATTGCTTTTGAGGCATGCGGCGCGTGCGCCACCCACCTGCCAAAAACCATTATTTATCCGCCGCGGCGGCTTCTCGTTCGCGGGCCTGTTTCTGCACCGCTTCCAACAGTTCGTCCGTCAGGATCAGCTTCGCCTTGGCGATATCGTCATAATCGACGGTAACCGATCCTTCGTCGGTATCCAGTGTCAGCTTGTCGCCTTCATAGGACACCAGGCGCCCCCGGAACCGCCGGCGGCCATCAATCTGCATGCCGAGCTCGATCTTGGCTTCGAACCCGAGCCAGCGCTCGAAATCCTTGGGCCGTGTCAGCGGCCGGTCGATACCGGGCGAGCTGACTTCGAGCAGATATTCACCCGGCAGCGGGTCCTCAACGTCCAGGATCAGCGAAACCTCGCGCGACAGGGTGGCACAGTCATCAACACTCATCGTGCCATCCGGACGCTGCGCCATGATCTGCAGGGTCGGCTTGCGCCCACCGCCATAGGTTACCCGGACCAGTTCGAAACCAAGGGCTTCAACGGTCTTTTCAATGATCGCAGCAATCTGATTCGCGGGTTCGCTCACCAATCCAGTCCTTTCCGCTTCCGGCTCTCACCGGGGGCCAAACGCTACACGGCCACTGTCCTCAGGGTATGGGTTATCGCAACAGTGGGCCGAAGCCCACTCCCGGAATAAATACCAATACTCTAGGAGAAGCGGCCCCTATATAACGCCTGAATGCTGATGGAGCAAGGAAGAATTGCAGGCGCCGCCTTGCTCTGCGGCCCTTCGGGCCGGGCGGGAAAATTCGAAAACCGATGGTCCGATTCGCCCCGCCGTTATCGTGGCAGGCGCCGGAAACGGAAATAGGTCGCCCGGCCTTCAAGCGCCTTTGCCTCGTACCGGGTTTCGGGCCAGTCGTCCGGGCGGGTCAGCCAGTCTTCAGGGCCTTCGGCCAGCCATTCGAAATCGGTCCGCGCGCTCATCTGCAGCGCCGTCCATTCCCGATAGATGGGATGGTCGGTGCCGACCCGGAATTCTCCACCATCGACCATGACCCGGGCGATATCATCCAGGTTGGACGGATTGACGAAGCGCCGGCGCGCATGGCGTGCCTTTGGCCAGGGGTCGGGATGCAGAAGGAACACACGTTCGACCGATGCATCCGGCAATTTCCACAGCACATGGCGCGCGTCGTCGCCATAGATGCGGATATTGTCGATTTCCCGTTCCTCGATGTGTGTCAGAAGGCCTGCAACACCATTGAGGTAAGGCTCGCAGCCGACAAGGCCGACATCCGGGTGCGCCTCGGCCTGCCAGGCCAGATGTTCACCTTTGCCAAAACCGATTTCCAGCCACAGGGCCCGCTTCGGGCTCGTGAACAGGCTGGCGGGGTCGATCATCTGATCACCATCCGGAATCTGCACCGAAATGCGCGGCAGCAGATCGTCCATCAGGCCCTGTTTGCGGCCCGACAGGCTTTTGCCCTTGCGGCGGCCAAAAAAGCGGCGCGAGGGGTCGGTATGGAGCTTTTTGTCTTCGGTTTCGGTCATGGGCGCCCCTATAGCGCGGGAGATGCGGGTGCGCAAAGCCTATTTTGCCTGCCCGCGCGAATGCCGCCACATCTGGATAGCCATGATACCAGCCGACAATATGAGGGCAACAAGCACCCTGAGGGCGGACGGGATCGCCGGCGCCTCGTTCGCCTGCGGCAACGGGCTTTCAAGCACGCCCTGGCGGTTCAGGCCCAGTTTATTGACCGTGCGGCCATAGGGGTCGATCACGGCGCTGATGCCGGTGCCGGCGCTGCGCACAAGCGGAAGGCCCTCTTCAATGGCCCGAAGCCGCGCCAGCGCCAGGTGCTGGTACGGGCCTTCGGTCATGCCGAACCAGCCATCATTGGTGACATTCAACAGCCATTCAGGCCGATCTGCGGGATTGAAGGCCTGCCCCGGGAAAATCACCTCGTAACACACGAGCGGCGAAAAGGACGGCACACCCGGCAGGTGCACGGTCTGGTGCCGTTCGCCCGGCGTGAACGGGGCACCACCGGTCAACTGTTCCAGGCCGATCGCATTCAGGATGCCGGCCATGGGCACATATTCGCCGAAGGGCACCAGCTTGACCTTGTCATAGCGGGCATAAAGGTCGCCCTTGGAATTGAGCGCAAACAGGCTGTTGAAAAAGCGGGTGCCATCGGGCGTGTGTTCATAACGCGGCGCACCGGTGATGGCGAACGAACCATATTCCAGAAGCTTCGACATCTGCCAGCGCGGGATCGATCCCTCGCGGTCGAAATTCTCGCGCTGCACGGCTGTTTCGGGCCAGATCAGCAGGCGCACGCCCCGCGCGCGGCCATCCATGTCGCCGCGACGCGACAGTTGCAGATAGCGTTCGAAATGGTCGTCGATCAGGTAGGAAATCCATTTTTCCCGCTGCGGGATATTGGCCTGCACAAGCCGCATGGTCACCGCAAGATGATAGCGGGTTTCATTGTTCGCAAGCCGCTGGTAGCCCGCAAGGGCGATCACTGCAAACAGCAGCACACCCAGGGATGCGACCACAGAGCGCCGCACACTGAAGGCACCATCAACCAGGCAGACGATCCAGCCTGCGGCCAGCATGGTCACGAACGTCAGGCCATAGACGCTGAGCCACAGCACGCTTTGGGCGACCGACAGCCACTCGGCCCAGGCTGAGCCGACCAGAAGCCACGGCAGCCCGGTGAACCAGGTACCCCGCGCGACTTCGAACAGGGTCCAGACAGCAGCAAAATAAACGATGCGGAACCAGCCCTTCGGCCACAGGCGCCAGGCCACCCAGAAGGTAAGCCCGATATAGAGCGCAAGCCCCGCCGCCATAATGACCACGGCAAAGGGCGCAAGCCCCGCCGGCACGGCATCCTGCTGGGTAAAAGAATGGCCGACCCAGTTCATGCCAAGGGCAAACATACCAAACCCGACCCACCAGCCCTGGCTGAAGGCTTCACGCCCCGACTGCACACGGTCGAGGATCAGGATCATCAGCGGGATTGCCACGAACAACAGCGGGAACAGGTTCATGGGCGCGAAAGTGCGCGACATCATGAGACCGGTCACAAAGGCAAGCCCCGGCCAGGCAAGCCGGCTGCGGGTCTTGACCCAGTCGAATGCGCGGTCGACCGCCGCCTTCGGGTTCATGGCAAGGGTGCTGTCAGTCATCGGCGGCAGGCTGGTCCTTCACAGGCGGATGGATGCGCACTTTATAAATGCGCCGCGGGTCGGCGTCCACCACCTCGAACCGGTAGCCACTGTCATGCACGATCACTTCACCGATTTCGGGCACACAGCCCGCAAGGCTGAACACCAGGCCGCCCAGGGTGTCGACATCTTCGCGTTCACCTTCCGGCAACAGGTCGATGCCCAGAACTTCTTCAAGTTCTTCCATTTCAAGCCGCGCATCGGCATCGAAGCCACCGCCCGGCAGGGCCACCAGGTCGGGTTCCTCGATGGTATCGTGTTCGTCCTCAATCTCGCCGACGATTTCCTCGACAATGTCTTCCACGGTCACAAGCCCGTCGGTGCCGCCATATTCGTCGACCACAATGGCCATATGGGTGCGCGTGGCGCGCATTTTTGCCAGCAAGTCGATGATCTTCATGGACGGCGCCACATAGAGCACGGGCCGCTGGATCGCACCAATCTTGAAGGCCGCGGTGTCGGTGCCGTCGGCCATGACCTTCAGCGCATCTTTCACATGCACCATGCCAAGCACATCATCGAGCGTGTCGCGGTATACAGGCATGCGCGAATGGGCGGCATTGGCGAACAGCCTGATCAGGTCGTCATAGGTCGTGTCGACCGATACACCGACAATGTCCGCCCGTGGCACCATGACATCATAGGCCCGAAGCGCGCCATATTCGAGCACGTTGAAGATCATCTCGCGCTCTTCCTGGCCCAGGGTCTGGCCCAGCGCTTCTTCTTCGTGCTCGTCCAGCGCTTCTTCAAGGCTTTCGCGCAACGACACTTCCGCCGAGCGCATGCCCAGCAGTTCCTTGAGGGTCCGTACCAAGCCGCCCTGGTTCTTGAGCCGCTGTTCAGTCATCTTCATGTTCCACTAGATAGGGGTCGGCAATGCCAAGGTCGGCGAGGATTTCAGCCTCGAAAGCTTCCATGTCCTCTGCCTCTTCTTCGTCAATATGGTCGTAACCGAGCAGATGTAAAACCCCATGCACGGTTAAATGCGCCAGATGCTCCAGGACCGGCTTGTCCTGTTCCGCCGCCTCGCGCACCAGAACGGGCGCGGCGATCGCCAGGTCGCCCAGCATCACAGGCGGCCCACCCAGCTTGGCCATGCGGAAACAGTCCGAAATCTCGTCTGGGTCGGTGCCCGGGAACGACAGCACGTTGGTGGGCTTGTCCTTGCCGCGGTAATCGCGGTTCAGGGCCTGGCTTTCCGCATCGTCAACGATACGGACAGACAGTTCCATTGGCGCATCCGGGTGGGTAAGGGCCGCCAGAAGGGCGGTTGCGGCTGCGGTTTCGATTGTTGTTGCCACAGGGCCCGGTTCACCGAGGCCGTCTGCCGCGATTTCAAGGTCGAAGGTAAGGCCGGGCAGGTCGCTCAGGCTGGCCTGCCCGGTTCTACTAGAGGGTATATCGTCGGTCATTTTCTTCTGTCAGCGACCGTCTTCGTCGCCGTAAGCTTCAACGATGCGACCGACCAGCGGGTGGCGGACCACATCATGTTTGGTGAAACGGGTAATGGCGATGCCTTTGACACCGTCGAGGATCTCAAGCGCATGGGCGAGGCCCGAGCGCGTGTTTTTCGGCAGGTCCACCTGGCTGGGGTCACCACAGATGGCCATGCGGCTGTTTTCACCGAAACGGGTGAGGAACATTTTCATCTGCATCGGCGTGGTGTTCTGCGCCTCGTCGAGGATGACATAGGCATTCGCCAGCGTGCGGCCGCGCATGTACGCGAGCGGCGCTATCTCGATCTGGTTGCTGGCGATGCGTTTTTCCACCTGCTCGGCCGGCATCATGTCGTAAAGCGCGTCATACAGCGGGCGCAGGTAGGGGTCGACCTTGTCCTTCAGGTCGCCGGGCAGGAAGCCAAGGTTTTCACCGGCCTCCACCGCCGGGCGCGACAGCACGATACGGTCGATTTCGCCGGCCAGCATGCGGGCCACGGCCATTGCCACCGCCAGATAGGTCTTGCCGGTACCGGCCGGGCCGACACCAAACACCATCTCGTGGCTTGACAGGTTGCGGATATATTCGCCCTGCCCAGGCGTGCGCGGCATGATGACCCGGTTGCGGGTCGTGATCTTCATGTCGCCTGCGACCGCCGGTACCACCTGGGCCGGGCGTGCTGACACGGTCGGCTGGCTGCTGCCCGCGGGCGGCAGTCCCTCGGCCATGCGCACGGCGCCGTCGACATCGCCAATGTCGATCGCACGGCCCGAACGCGCCATTTCGTAGAGGTCCTTCAGAACTTCGCGCGCAATGTCCGTGCGGTCAGGTGCGCCTTCGATTGCGACCCGGTTGCCACGGTTGATAAGTACAACGCCGAGGCGCTGTTCGATGCGGGCGAGATTTCTGTCGTGTTGACCAAAAACGACGGCGGCGAGGCGGTTATCTTCGAATTCAACCACTTTCTTGCGGTTGTCTGAAGCTTTGCCCGCGTGGGCGGGCGCTGAGCTGGCCTTGGCGTACATATTCAAATGGTTCGCGGCTCCTGTATGCCAGCCCGTCCGCCGATCAGTGGAGGGTACTGACAAGTTCCCCTTTAAGGCTGTTCGGCCCGCCTTCGACGATCATCACGCGGACCATTTTACCCATGTAACCACTGTATGGTTTATCGCCCGCCGCGTCCAGCGCATTGTCGGCTTTCGAGACGTCAACATGCACGGATTGCAGGTAGGGGCTGCGGCCGATCAACTGGCCGGGCATTTTGCCCTCGCGCTCCAAAAGAACATCCATGGTTTTGCCGATGCTGGCCTCGTTGAACGCGACCTGCTGTTCATTGATCAGCGCCTGCAGCCGCGCAAGGCGTTCGGACTTCACATCCTCGGGCACCTGGTCCTCGATCACGCTCGCCGGCGTGCCCGGACGCGGGCTGTATTTGAAGCTGTAGGCCTGGGCGTAATTCACCCGGCGCACCAGGTCGAGCGTGGCTTCGAAATCCTCGTCCGTTTCACCCGGGAAACCGACGATGAAGTCGGACGACAGCGCCAGATCGGGCCGCGCGGCCCTGAGCCGATCGACCACCGCGAAATATTCTTCGCGGGTATGTTTGCGGTTCATGGCATCCAGAATGCGGTCCGAGCCACTTTGAACCGGCAGGTGCAGGTAGGGCATGCAAGAGGCAACATCGCGGTGCGCAAACACCAGTTCATCATCCATGTCGCGCGGGTGCGAGGTGGTATAGCGGATACGTTCCAGCCCGTCGATGGCATCAAGCGCCCTGATCAGGGCACCGAGCGACGCCGTGCCGCCCTGTCCGTCGTCGCCGTGATAGGCGTTGACATTCTGGCCGAGGAGCGTGATTTCCACCACGCCTTTGGCCACCAGACGTGTTGCTTCTGCAACAATATCGGCAACCGGCCGGCTGTATTCGGCGCCGCGGGTATAGGGCACCACACAGAAGGTACAGAATTTGTCGCAGCCTTCCTGCACGGTCAGGAACGCGGCGGGGCCGTCGAAATCGCTGTCCGTGGGCAGGTGGTCGAACTTGGTATCGACAGGGAAATCGGTATCCAGCACCCGGGCCGACTTGCGACCACCGGTGCGCTGTTCTTCGGCAGCTTTCAGCATGTCGGGCAGGCGGTGGTATGTCTGCGGACCAAGCACCATGTCGATGGCCGGCGCACGGCGCATCATTTCCGGGCCCTCGGCCTGCGCAACACAGCCGGCGACCGCGATGAACATATTCTTGCCTTCAGCCGCCATCTCGTCCTTGGTGGCGCGCAGGCGCCCGATTTCGGAATAGACCTTTTCCGCCGCCTTTTCCCGGATATGGCAGGTGTTCAGGATCACGAGATCGGCGTCGTCCGCGCTCTCGGACACTTCATAGCCATGGGGCTTCAGCACGTCGGCCATGCGTTTACTGTCGTAAACATTCATCTGGCAGCCGTAGGTCTTGATATGGACTTTTTTGCTCAAGGCGCACTCCTGCCCGCGTGCGGGCGCAACTCTGTCTTCATGTCCGGGGTCCGGAAAAAGGTGCCGGAGACTACCAAACAAGCCTGAAGAGTCAACCGGCGAAGCTCAGGCAATGCGCTCGGTACCGTCCATGAGGGCGACCTCGGCAGGTGCCGGCAGGCTGGCCCGGGGGCCAAGCCGCAGCTCAGCCCGGTGCGCGCGTTCAAGCCCGGCCCTGATTTCGCGCTCGCAATAGGCGGCCAGTTCCTTGCGGCAGCCGGCTTCCGCGAGCGTGATGGGCGCATGGAATTCAAGGGTGGCTTCGACCCGGGCCCGGCTGAGGAACTGGCGCAAGTGCGCGAAAAGTTCCATGTCCCCCACCCAGGCGACCCAGGGTTTTTGGGAACGCACAAGCGGCATGCCGTTAACTTCGGTATAGGCCAGGGTGATCGGCTGGATCAGCAGATTGTGGCCGCTGGCTTCGTCCGCCTGTTCGGCCACCGAAAACAGGGCCGATTTGAAGCGCGCAACCCGCATGCCGTCCGTCGAGGTGCCTTCCGGGAACAGGATCAGGCTGTGGCCCTGGCGCACGCGATCCGACAGGCTGTCGCGCTGGCGCGCACTGTCGCTGCGGCGTTCGCGGTTGACGAATACCGTCTTGTGCAGCTTGCACAGAGAGCCGATGAAACCCCAGCCGGCCACTTCCGATTTGGCAATGAAGCTGGCGTTCGGCAGCAGGCCACCCAGGATCAGAATGTCCAGCCACGAGGTATGGTTCGCGGCATACAACACCGGACCATCGTGCGGTTTCCAACCGACAACCTTGACCCGGATGCCCAGAAGCCCGGAGGCAGTACGGTGCCACAGCCCCGCCATCGGCCACCAGGCCTTGCGGGCAAAACGCACCATGAAATACTGGATGGAAATAATCGGTATCGAAGCAAGAAGTACGGTGCAAATACGCACGATGCCCAACAGCGTCCAGCCGTCAGACCCGAGGTTGGATTTCAGACCTCCGTATTCCACCGTCATGGCTTGCTCCGCGGGCCGTCATCAGGCGCCCTTGTCTTCCTTCTTTACGGGCACCCCATACAGTTCCATCCGGTGGTCAACCAGACGGAAACCGAGTCGCCGCGCAATCTCTTCTTGCAACGCTTCTATTTCATCATTGTGAAACTCCAGCACTTCGCCGGTTTCGACATTGATAAGATGGTCGTGATGTTCTTCGGTCGCAGCCTCATAGCGCGAGCGACCGTCACGAAAATCATGGCGTTCCAGGATGCCGGCTTCCTCGAACAGGCGCACGGTCCGGTACACGGTCGCAATGCTGATTCCGGAATCGACAGCCGTGGAGCGGCGATAAACCTCTTCGACATCCGGATGGTCGGTAGCCTCGGTCAGAACCTTGGCAATCACCCGGCGCTGGTCGGTCATCCGCATGCCTTTTTGCAGGCACAGGTCCTCGATATCCGGATTAACGCTATTCATGCCCTGAGGTGCTCCTTGATCGTGCAATTACTGAGACTTTATGACCGCAAGATGGCACATGGGGCAAGCAAGAGCAAGCCGGGCATCCCGTTTTGGGGACACCCGGCCGGCAAAAATTTCGAGGCTTGTAGCGCCTATTTCTTGCGGGCGCGCCCGAGACCGATTTTCTTCGCCAGTTCACGGCGCTGTTCGGCATAGTTCGGAGCCACCATCGGATAGTCCGCAGGCAGGCCCCAGCGCTCGCGATATTCTTCCGGGGTCATGTCATACTGGGTCTTCAGATGGCGCTTCAGCATCTTCAGTTTCTTGCCATCTTCGAGGCAGATAATGAAGTTGGGCGTGATCGATTTCTTGATCGGCACCGCAGGTTCCGGCTTTTCTTCGGCAGCCGCGGCCTGGCCGCCCAGCCCCATAAGCGTGCCATATACCTGGCGGATCAGATTCGGCAGTTCATCGACAGTGACCGTATTGTTGGCGACATGGGACGCAACGATGTCCGTCGTCAGGGCCAGCATTTCTTCTCTCATGGTATCTTTATTTTCCATAACCCTCGTTCCACTTTGCCCTGCGGAGCACGCAGGTGTCTGCTCGAACCTTTGCTTTCCCGACACAAAGGCGTTAAGCAGGCAATTCCGTCATTCACTTCAGGAACCGTTTCCAATGCAGACCTCCAGCCCCCGGCAGGCTCTGGATCTTCGCGGCACCTACTGCCCCATGGCATTCGTCAAAACGCGAATGTTTCTGGACACACTGTCGTCCGGTGACGTTGCAAGCATTGTCTATGAGGATACACGGTCAAACGAACCGCTGGTTCGTTCAATTCAGTCACTCGGTCATAAAATCGTATCACAAAAAGATACAATCTCGACCGATACTCCCGTCGATCCTGCCATAGACGCTGCTGGCCGTCCCCTTGCCAACACGCTACAGTTAATCATTATCGAGGTTCAAGTAAAGAAGTAAGCAAACTTTTTATTTCACTTGGGCGCGGTCGGATTATTTACAAATAACTTTAAACAAAGTGCATCAACAAGATTACCACTTTGAGTTTGATAATAGCGCCTTCTTTTCCCGATCTCTTTGAAGCCCAACCCCTGATAGAGCTTGATTGCGCCTAGATTATCGGCCCGCACCTCAAGGAAAAATTCTGCGCAGCCTTGTGCCCGCAGCCGGTCGATAATCTGCCCAAGCAAGCCGCGTGCATATCCACGATTCCTGGCTGCAGGCACCGTGCCGATCGTAATCAGTTCCGCCTCATCAAGAACGCTGCGCCAAAGGGCAAAGGCAACAGGCGCGCCGCCATCCGATGCGACAATGGCGACCACCCCGGGCGATACTACCAGTTGGCGAAATTCAGTCGCCGGCCACGGCGCCTCGCCCTGGCTTTCAAAAGCCTGGCGATGCAGTTGCGCAAGAAGCTCGAGCGCGCCCGCATTTTCCGCAAGGACCGGCAGCAGGTGAAGATCGGACATTATGGCGCCACCGGCAGAAGCGGTTTGGCCTTGGCGGCATCTGCCGCGCGCAGATAGGTCGGCTCGGGCGGATGTGCCGATGGCGCAAGCCCGGCAGCAAGCCGGCCCAGCACAACCGGATCAACGGCAACGATGTCGGTAAAACAGGCCGCAGGCAGTTGCCCGGCCAAAAGCGGCTGGCCACTGCCAACCAGCAAGCCCTGTCGCTGAAGCGCGCCCGCAAGCAGATCCGCTGTATCGAACGAGCCGGCATCGGTGAGCGGCTGCGGCAGACCGCCGGTGTCGCCACCACCGAACGCCTGATGATAGACCTGGCCACCGCGGCCCATGACCAGCGCATGCACAGGGCCATTGTGCCGCGCTTGCGCCGCCAGCACCTCAAGGACCGACAGGCCGATACAGGGCACGCTCTCCGCCAGCGCGAGACCCCGCGCCACCGACAGGCCGATGCGAAGCCCGGTAAAGGTGCCTGGGCCCGTGGTGACGGCAATACGGTCCAGATCGCCAAACGCGAGGCCCGCTTCGGCCATCAGTTCGTCGATCAGCGGCAGCAATCGTTCCGCGTGGCCCCTGCCGATAGGCTCGACACGCGACGCAAGCGCGCGGCCGCTGACAAGAGCGGCGGAGCAGCAGGCTTCCGACGTATCGATGGCAAGGACAGCCATGCGACGGGACTACAGTACCGACGCCGCTTCAGTGAACGGCAGGCGCGGGCCGCGCGGATGCAGGTGTTCCTGCGTGCCATAACCAAGGGCGCAAATGAAGTTCGACTTGATGGCCGTGCCGGCAAAAAACTCGGCATCGACACCCGCATTGTTGAAACCGGACATCGGGCCACAGTCCAGCCCTACCGCGCGCGCTGCCAGCATCATGTAGGCGCCCTGCAGGGTGCCGTTGCGGAAGGCGGTCAGCTCGGCCTTGGCCGGATTGGCAAACCAGTTCTTGGCATCCTGGTTGTGCGGGAACAGGAAGGGCAGCTTGTCGGCGAACGCAAGGTCGTGGCCGATAATGGCGACAACAGGCGCCGTCATGCTTTTTTCAACGTTACCAGCGTCGAGATGCGGCTTGAGGCGTGCTTTTGCCTCGTCACTTTTCACAAAAACAAAGCGGGCCGGGCAGCAGTTGGCACTGGTCGCGCCCATGCGCAAGAGGTCATACATCGCTTCAAGGGTTTCGTCCGCCACCGGACGGTCTTCCCAGCGATTGAAAGAGCGCGCATCGAGGAAAAGCTGGTTGAGGGCTTCGGGGCTCAGGCGATCGGCCATGGTTTTGTTCCTTCCGTTACGGGGCATTGTTCTTGGGCGATTGAATTGCACATCGTCTTGCCAGCTTGGCGCAAACAAGGCAAGACTAGCTTCAGCACAAGGGGCAAGGAATGCTGAAACACTTCAAGAATTTGGGGCGCGCTGCCAGGTCGTTGAAAGGCGCCATGGTGGCGCTTGGCACGGTTGCCGGACTTTTGCCCGGTGCGGCCATTGCCGACCAGTCCGCCGTCATCCTGTTGTACCACCGCTTCGGGGAAGACGATATCCCCAGCACCAACATCCGGATCGAACAGCTTGAAGGCCAGATCGAGCAACTGAAAGCGGGTGGGTACAGCTTCCTCAGCCTTGGTGAAATTGTCCGGCGCCTGAAAGCGCGGGAGGACCTGCCGTCGCGCACCATCACCATCACGGTGGACGACGCCTACAAATCCATCGCCACCAACGGCTGGCCGCGCCTCAGGGCCACGGGCATTCCCATGACCCTGTTTGTCTCGACCGAGCCGGTCGACAGCGGCAGCAGCAACTATATGTCCTGGGACGATGTGCGCCGCCTGAAAGCCGAGGGGGTCGAGATCGGGCACCATACCGCCACGCATCTGCACATGCCGCATGCCGGCCTCGACGCGGCCATGGCCGATGTCAAAACCGCCTCGGCCCGTTTCGAGGCCGAGCTCGGGTCGGTGCCGGAACTGTTTGCATACCCTTATGGCGAATATGACCTGCCAACCCGCAATGCGATCGAAGCGGCCGGTTTTAAGGCGGCGTTCGCACAGGTGTCGGGGGCGGCAGGGCAAATGGACGACCCCTACAGCCTGCCGCGCTTTCCGGTGAACGAACATTATGGCGACCTGCCGCGCTTCAAGCTGATCAGCCAGGCCATCGCGCTGCCGATCAGCGACATCGCGCCCCTGGACCCGGTTGTGGACGAAGCCCACAACCCGCCGCTGTTCGGCTTTACGGTCGACGACGGTGTGAAGGGACTTGCAGCCCTGACCTGTTACCCGAGCCACATCGGCGCGCCCGCGAACCTGATCCGGCTTGACGAAACCCGTTTCGAGGTACGGTTCGACAAACCGTTCCCCAAGGGGCGCAACCGGATCAATTGCACCATGCCGGCCGGCAAGGGCCGCTGGTACTGGTACGGGAAATTCTTCCTGGTGCCGGGCGGCGTGCTGGACTAGCTGACGGCGCGCACGTCCACCACTTCGGGCACATAATATTTGAGCAGGTTTTCAATGCCATGCTTCAGGGTCATGGTCGAGCTGGGGCAGCCGGCGCACGCACCCTGCATCTGCAGGTAAACCACGCCTTCCTTGAAGCCGCGATAGATGATGTCGCCACCGTCGCCCGCCACCGCCGGGCGGATTTTTTCGTCAAGCAGGGTCTTGATCTGCTCGACAATCTCGGCATCGGCTTCATCGTCCATGGTGGCGGCATCGCCGGCGTCGGCGCCTTCCACCAGCACAGGCGCGCCGGAAGCATAGAATTGCATCAGGCCCGCCAGCACCGACGGCTTGAGCGCCGACCAGTCTTCTTCCGTAGCCTTGGTGATGGTGATGAAATCGGAACCGAGGAACACACCCCTGACCGCCGGCAGCGCAAACATGGCTTCCGCAAGCGGGCTGGCCGAAGCTGCGTCGGGGTCGGTGAAGTTGGCCGTGCCCGCTTCCAGTACGGCGCGGCCGGGCAGGAACTTCAGCGTATCCGGGTTCGGGGTCATCTCGGTTTCGATAAACATGACTAAATCCTTCCAATTTACCGGCTTCATTTGGGCTTTTTGCTGCCCCGCGTCAAGGGCAGAGCGTGCGGTAACCGACATTTGACACAGATCAACCGATTGGCGCCGCCGCGACAAGTTTGTCCAGACAGGCTTCAAGCGGCGCGCGTCCGCCGGAAACCCGACACAGCACCAACGCGCCCTGAAGCCGTTCAAGAGCATCGCCCGCCCAGTCGACTGCGGTCTGTTTTCCGGCGCCCCCAGCCACACAGGTGGCGGCAAGCGCCGCTCGCCATGCCGATACGGCCTTGGCGATTCGGCCGCCGAACAGGTGCCTGCCTTCCCCCAACAGCAGGCTGTTCATCAGGCAATGTGGGATGTCGCCGTCATAATAGAGGCCCGTGCCTTCAAGGGATGCCGACAGGCGTTGTGCCGGTTCGGCCCGACCGGCCAGCGGCGCCAGAACCAGCTTCTGCAGCCGGGCCCCCGAATGCGCCAGCGCATAAAGCGCCATGTCTTCCTTGCCGCGCGGGAAATGGTGGTAAAGGCTTGCCTTCGAAAGCCCCACCGCGTCGGCCAGCATGGCAAGGCTGGCGCCGTCATACCCATATTGCTGGAAAACGGGTGTCAGTTTTTCGGCCAGTCCGGCCCTGGACATTTTTGCGGGTCGTGCCATGGCTGCCTCCTGCACTGCCCCACACGATATTACCAACCAAACGTTCGGTCAACATATTCAGAGGCTGCAGGACCAACGCCCCCTTGCAGCCGCCCGCAACTTTGCCTTAATTTCCGGCCATTGTACGCCCTGCGTATTACCAGAAGGCCGACCGAGTGAAAAAACGTCCGTCCAGGAAACCTGATAACGCCGGAAAACCGCTGAAGGCGGAACAACCCATCCGGCAGAAAAGCACGACAGCCGAAACGACAGCGCCGAAAAAGACGCTGCTGCGCCGCATCGTCTATGCCTTTGCCGTGGCCGGTGTGTGGGGTTTCATCCTGGGTGTGGTAGCCCTGTTTTACCTGGCGCTTGATATGCCGAACCTCGACAGTCCGCCGCTGCCGGGCGCCGGCGACCCTGCCGTGATCGTGAAAGCCGAAAATGGTGCCACCCTGGTGCGCAACGGCCCGATTTACGGCGACTGGATCGCCTATCAGGAAACGCCTGAAGCGCTTGTGCGCGCGCTGCTGGCGGTCGAGGATCGGCATTTCTTCGACCATGCCGGTATCGATGTACGGGGCCTTGGCCGGGCGGTGGTCACCAACATCAGCGCCGGCGGCGTGCGCGCGGGCGGCAGCACCATCACCCAGCAGTTGGCCAAGAACCTGTTCCTGTCCAGCAGCCGGACCCTGAAACGCAAGGCGCAGGAACTGCTGCTGGCGTTCTGGCTGGAGCAGAAATTCACCAAACAGCAGATCCTGACCCTGTATCTGAACCGGGTCTATTTTGGGGGCGGTGCGTATGGCATCGACGCGGCCTCGCGCAAATTCTATGGCCATAGTGCGCGCACCCTGTCGGTCGCCGAAAGCGCGCTGCTGGCCGGCCTTGTAAAATCGCCCTCACGCCTCGCGCCGCATATCAACCCCGAAGGTGCCTGGGCGCGGGCACAGGTGGTACTGGACACCATGGTCGAAGCCGGCAACCTGACCGCTGCTGCCGCCGAAAAGGTGAAACGGCAGCCGCCCCGCATCGTGGGTGCGGTCGCGGGCCGCGACGTGCGTTTTTTCACCGACTGGGTAACATCGGAAGCCTACCGGCTGGTACCCGAAGCGTCCGGCAAGTCGCTGATCGTCTACACGACCCTTGACCCGGCCACCCAAAGCGCGGCGGCCCTTGCGCTTGAACGCGGGCTCGGGAAAGAAGGCAGCACCCACCATGTCAGCGAAGGCGCTATAGTGGCGCTTGATAACGACGGTGCCGTGCGCGCCATGGTCGGCGGCGCCGATTACGCCAGGACCCAGTTCAACAGGGCCGTGCAGGCGGTGCGCCAGCCGGGATCGGCCTTCAAGCTGTTTTCCTATCTCGCGGGCCTGGAGGCCGGGGTCAAACCGTCCGACCGCTATGAAGACACCGCCATCATGATCGATGGCTGGTCGCCCAAAAACTATGACAACCAGTTCCATGGTGAAATGACCGCGCGCGAGGCTTTCGCCCGGTCGATCAACACCATCGCGGTGCAGGTGTCGGAACAGGCGGGCCGCGACAAGGTGGCCGCCATGGCGCACCGGCTGGGCATCAGCACACCCGTGCAACCCTTGGCCAGCCTGCCGCTGGGCACCGAAGAAGTGCGGCTGACCGACCTGGCCGGCGCCTATGCAGCCGTCGCGAACGGTGGGCACCGGGTCGAACCCTACAGCATTATCGAACTGACGACCCTTGAAGGGCAGGTACTGTACCGGCGCACGCCCATGCCGCCCATTGCCGTGCTGGCGCGCCCCATTGTTGACGAGATGGCAGACATGCTGACATCCGTCGTTGAATGGGGGTCTGGCAAAAATGCAAAGATCGACCGGCCGGCAGCAGGCAAGACCGGCACGTCGCAGGACAGCCGCGATGCCGTGTTCGTGGGTTTCACCAGCGACCTGACCGCCGCCGTATGGGTCGGCAACGACGATGGTTCGCCCATGAAATATGTCACGGGTGGCGGCCTGCCTGCGCGTGTATGGTCCGACTTCATGATCGAGGCGCACGCCGGGCATCCGGTGCGGCCGCTGTTGGCCGATGCCGGCATGTACCGGGACGCGGCCGAACTGGCAGGGCGTGTTGAAGAGGAAGCCAAACCGAAAAAAAAGCGCGGTTTCTTTGGCCGGCTGTTTGGCAGCGACTGATCCACCAGCCCCGCGCCTCAATGTCGCAGTCTCTTGCAGCCGAGCGCTGCAGGGCCTATCTGCAGGGCATAGGACAAGAAGGAAATGCGGCCATGCTGCCTGAACGGATCGAGCGCGCGACAATCTATCATTTCGTGACCGGCTTTTATGCCAGGGTTCAGGAACACCCGCGTCTTGGCCCCGTTTTCAACCCGCGGCTCGAAGGCCACTGGGATGCGCATTTCGAGCGGCTGACCGACTTCTGGATGACCGTCCTGTCCGGCGTGCCGGCCTACAAGGGCAACCCGTTCCAGGTGCACCAGGCGCTGCCGGGCCTGAGCCCGGACCTGTTCGAGGACTGGCTGGGCCTGTTTGCGGAGACCGCACGCGACATGCTGGAGCCGGCACTGGCCGACCATGCGGTCGAAAAATCGCGGCGTATTGCGGACAGCCTGCAACAGGGCCTGTTCTTCCGGCCTGCCAGCGCATCCTGAAAGCCGGCTTCAACCCAGATTGATGGCCATCAGTTCGAGCCCATGGGTCGAGCGCAGCCAGCGGCGTTCGGTCTTGTAGGCGGGCACGCAGCGCCCGACATGGGCCCAGAAACGGTCGGAATGGTTCATCTCCAGAAGGTGGGCGACCTCGTGCGCCGCGACATAGTCAAGCACATGATCAGGCGCCATTACGAGGCGCCATGTAAAGCGCAGTGTCCCCTGGCTTGAACAACTGCCCCAGCGGCTGCGCATATCGCCGATGCTGACACGGCCATAGGCAACACCAAGGGTGCCGGCATGCACCGCCACACGTGCCTCGATCCGGCTTTTGGCTTCGGCGCGTAACCATTTGGCCAGCCTGCCGGCGGCCATGTCGATGGGGCCGCCCACCAGAATGCGGCCGTCTTCGACAATGACTTTCCGGGGGCCAGCGCCGGTGAAACACAGCTCGTGCGGTACACCGCAAAAGGGTATGACCGCACCATGCTCGGGTTCGGTGAAGTCGCCCAGCTTGCCGCGTTCGGCCACCAGCCAGTCGGTATGTTTGTCGATGAAGCGTTCGGCGGCCGACAGCCGCACATGAGACGGCAGGGTCAGGCGCACGGCACCCGTGCGGCTGCAGACCCGCAGGATCATGCGGCGCGCCCGCGCGTTGCGACGCACGGATACCGGGACCTCCTGTCCTTCCAGTATCAGCCTGAGCTCTTCCCCCATGTGCCGCAGCCCCGCTTTGCCGTCAGGCCGGCCAACTGACCAGATGGTCTTCATAGTCGCCGGCTTCACGCTCGTCGACCACACGGCCCTTCACGGTCTTGCCCGCCTTCAGCATACTGTCCGGGTCGCCGCTGACCAGCGGGTGCCATTCCGGCAGGTCCCGGCCTTCGTAAATGAGGCGATAGGCGCAGGTGCTGGGCATCCAGGGCAGTTTGTCCAGCACATCCGGGGTCATGACCACACAGTTGCCGACATAACGCTGGCGCACCCAGTATTTGCCGCACTTGACCGTATCGGCATCCAGGAAACGGCAGGCGATGTCGGTATAATGAATTTCGCCGGTGTCTTCGTCCTCCAGCTTGTGCAGGCAGCATTTGCCACAGCCGTCGCACAGGGATTCCCATTCCTCGCGGCTCATCTCGGTCAGCGATTTTTCTTTCCAGAAAGGCATTCGCTTATTGTCCGTCGCGTTTCGGCAGCACTTTTCGGAAGGGTGCCACAATATCCTCCGGTTTGTCGCGTCCGGAAAACAGCCGGTTGAAGCTGCCATCAGGATTCATCACGAAAATGAAGGATTGATGGTCCATCAGGTATCCGTCCGCATCTTCCTGCTCGCGCTTGCGGAAATAGACACGATATTCGCGGGCAACATCGGCAATTTCTTCGGGTGTACCGGTCAGGCCGATCAGGCGCGGATAGAACTGGGGCACATAGGCCGCCATTTCGTCAACCGTGTCGCGCTCGGGGTCAACTGTGATGAAAATTGGCTGCAGGCTGGACGTATCGTAGCCTTCCTTGTCCAGTGTCTCGAGCGCGATGGTCAGTTTCTGCAGCTCGAGCGGGCATACGTCCGGGCAGAAACTGTAGCCGAAATAGACCAGCATGAACTTGCCGCGGAAATCGGTATCGGACATACGCTCGCCGGTGTGGGCGGTCAAAGTGAAGGGTCCACCAGGGCCACTTTTGGCCTCGTTACCGGTCATGAATCGCTGTCCGAGCAAAAATGCACCCACCAGAACGACGGCAGCCCAGGCCATCAGCCGTACCACTTTCATGCAACATCTCCATATTTTGATCGGGCCCATGGCCGTTTTTCGGCCCGAGGGGCTTGTGATCCTGCGGGTGTTATAGAAATATGTGCCGCACATGTCACGGGAAGACCGACCCGCGTCCACCGGCAATGACAAAATAGTGAAAACGGAGTTTCCATGTTTGCGATCAAGCGCGCGTTTCTGATTACCCTTATGGTCCTGTGCGGCGGCATGTTCAGTGCAGCCCAGGCCATGTCCCCGCAATATGACCTTCTGAAGGCCATTGATGACAAGGACATCGCCAAGGTGACCGAACTTTTGGCCAAAGGCGTGTCGCCGGACACCCGCAGCCGCAGCGAGCGCATGCCCGCGATCCTGCTGGCCGTGGACAGCGGCAACACCGCGATCGTGAAACTGCTGCTGGACTATAAGGCCAACCCGGACATGGCCGACCCCAACCGTGGTGAAACCGCGCTGATGCGCCGGGCGGCGGCAGGCGACCTGAACATGGTCAAACTGCTTCTGTCCTACAAGGCGGACCCGAACCGCGCCGACATCGGGCAGGAAACCCCGCTGATCAAAGCAGTGCGTGGCCGCCAGTTCGGTGCCGTGCAACTGCTGCTGGAAGCGGGCGCCGACCCCAATGTGCAGGACCTGACCGGCAAGACCGCCCTTGAATATGCCAAACTGAGCCGCAGCCGCCGCATGGTTGAGGCGCTGCAGGACGCCGGCGCCACCTACTGAGCCAACCGAACGGAGACCCTTCTGCTGACAGGGCATACATCGACCGACTGGATGGTGCTTTTTGGCCTGGCTGCATTGGCCGACCTGGCCTTGGGCGGGCGCGCCGCGCTTGGCCATATTCCCGGTGTCGGCAAGATATTCGGCTTGCTCGCAAGCGGCCTTTCGGCACGACTGAACCGCCCGCTCAGGTCGGCGCGGGAAAGGGCGGTGCGTGGCACCGTACTTGTTGTTGTCCTGCTGCCCCTGATCGGCTGGCTTGGGCTGTATCTCAACATATTTATGGCAAGCGGTCGGATCGGCCTGCTGGTCGCCTTTACCCTGTTGCTGCTGGCGGTCCGCGTCCGGCTGGACTGGCAGGCGGTGCTTGACCGGCTGGCGAACGACGGCGACCCCCATGCCGGCGCACGCGCCGCCGTACAGATGCTGGCACGCAGCTATGGTGAAACCCTGGTCGCCAACCTGGTCCTGTTTGCGCTGGGGGGCTTTGCGCTGTTGCTGCCCTACCGGTTTGTCGCCGCCCTGCTGGAGGCCGGCCATCCCGAAGGCGTGAACCGGCCCGACGGCAGCTTTTTCACGCCGGCCGCCATTCTGCACAACCTGTTGTCGCTGCCGGGGGTTCTTTTGGCGGCGCTGACGTTGCTGGCGGCACAAATCGCCATTCCCGGCACCAGCCTGGGCGCGGTGCGCGGCCTGAAGGTTTCCGTGCGCGGCAGGCTGATCGCCGGCCTGTGGCCGCTTGCCATTCTGGCCCATGGCCTCGGCTTCGCGTTTGAAGGCCGCCGGCAGGGCGGTCGCACCCGCTGGCTGGGCCCGAAGGATGGCAAGGCGCGGCTGACCAACACCGACGTGCGGCGCGCCGGGCGTGTCATAATGCTTGCAAGTGCGCTTCTGGCGCTGATGATGGTGATGTTGACCACCTTCATCATGACGGAACCGACCTGACATGCCCACCGGCCACAAAGCCTCGGAAGACCTGATCCTGATAGACCCCGAACTGCTGCCTGACGGCGGTGGTGTCCGCCTGGGCACCCTGGTCCTGATCCGCTGGATGGCGGTGGCCGGGCAGTTGGCCGCGCTGGCCTTTGTGGGCTTTGTGCTGGGTTTCGACGTGCGGCCCGACATCACGGTGCCGATTGTCCTGACCTCAGCGGTCCTGAACCTGTGGTATTCCTTCAGGGCTGATGCCAATACCCGCCTCAACGACCGGCAGTCGGCGGCGCATCTGGCCTTCGACCTTGTGCATCTTGCGACCCTGCTGTTCGTGACCGGCGGGCTGGCGAACCCCTTCTCGATCCTGCTTCTGGCGCCGACCAGCGTCTCTGCCTCGATCCTGGGACAGCGCAGTACCAAGCTGCTGATAGCCTTGTCGCTGGTGCTGGTAAGCGCACTGGCGGTCACCCCCTTCCCGCTGCCCTGGAGCCAGCCGCCGCTTGAAATCCATGAAGTGCTGATGGCCGGCCTTTGGGTCAGCCTCTGTTTCACGCTTGTATTCCTGGCGCTTTATATGGCGCGGGTCGGCCGCGAAGGCCGGCACCGGGCGCGGGCCCTGGCCGCCACCCAGATTGCGCTGGAACAGGAACAGAAGCTGTCTGCTCTTGGTACATTGGCCGCAGCGGCAGCCCATGAACTGGGCACGCCGCTGGGCACCATTTTGCTGGCCGCGCGCGACCGGCTCGAAATCCTGCAATCCCAGGGCACCGACCCGGATGCCGAAAGCGACCTCGAGCTTATTGTTGCAGAAGCAACAAGATGCCGGAACATCCTGTCGGAACTCAGGGAACAGCGGCGCGCCGGCGCGGGCGACCATTTCACCCATATGGCGCTCGAAGCCGTGCTCAGGGAAGCTGCAGCACCGCATGAAGGCCGGGGTGTCTCGATCCGCTTCCGTTCGGAAGGCGCGGATGCGCTGGTGATACGGCGCCAGCCTGAACTGGTGCATGCGGTACGCAACATCGTTGAAAACGCCGCGGGATATGCCCGGCGCGGGGTCGATATTGTCGCCGGCTGGGACAATGAACGCATCGATGTCATCATCGATGACGATGGCCCTGGATTCGACCCGCAAATCGTGAAACGCCTTGGCGAACCGTATGTTACGACGCGGCAACTGGTCGCGGGGCGTGATGGCGGTTTGGGTCTTGGCTTGTTTATCGCCAAAACCCTGCTAGAACGCACAGGGGCAACCTTGACGTTCGACCGGTCGCCCACAGGCGGTGCGCGGGTCTGGATTTCCTGGCGGCGCGACGACCTGGAACAAGTACCAGAGACGGAGGATGAAAGCGATGACGGCTGACGCCACGGAAAAACGCCTTCTGGTCGTCGAGGACGACAAAGCCTTTCGTTCGCGCCTTGTGCTCAGCATGGAACGGCGCGGTTTCACGGTCTTTGCCGCGGAAAGCCTGGAGGAAGGCGCGCTGACAGCCGCACAGGAACGCCCGCAATATGCTGTGCTGGACATGAAGCTGGGCGACGGCAACGGCCTCGACCTCGTGCCGACCCTCAGGCAGGTCCGCGCGGACATGCGCATCGTGATGCTGACCGGCTATGGCAATATCGCCAGCGCGGTTGCAGCGGTGAAAGCCGGCGCGGTCGACTTCCTCGCCAAACCCGCCGATCCGGACGAGATTGCCAATACGCTCCTGAATATCGAAAGCAGCACCCCGCCCCTGCCCGAAAACCCCATGTCTGCCGACCGGGTCAAATGGGAACATATCCAGCGGGTCTATGAGCTGTGCGACCGCAATGTTTCGGAAACGGCGCGCCGGCTGAACATGCACCGCCGCACCCTGCAGCGTATCCTGGCCAAACGCTCGCCCCAATAGGGCGCACCTTCCCCTAGATGGCGTGCAGCGGGTCGACCGCTTCGCCCTGGAACAGGGTGAAGCCAAGCCGTTCGCCGAGCTCGATATCCGAGCGGCTGTCGCAGCCATCAAAAATCGCCCGCGCCATGCCGACCCGATTGATCTTGTGACTGATAACCGTTTCGAGTTCGGGGGTCAGCCAGTCACTGACGGCAAGATTCGGTTTGCGCACTTTCACAAACGCCGCATCCAGCCGGTCCTGGTCGAGCCAGACAAAGGAGGCCGGGTCGATGTCCGCCACCGAAATACGGTAGCCCCGGTCCGACGCCTTGCGCGCGGCAGCCATATAGAGCCGCGGGTTCGCCATCATGTCGAGCGCGGTGAATTCCAGGATGATGCGCGCGCGGGAACGTTCACCGACATATTCATCGAACGTATCAAACGCTTCAGACAGCACGCTGGTCGTGGTGACCCGAAGGCTGGAGGCCAGTGATTTTTCGGCATCCATGCTGGGCAGGGATGCCAGCACCCGGCTTGCCACATAATCATTCAGGTAGCCGCTCAGCCAGCGGTTCGGCGCCAGCACCCGGTTCTTGAACACGGTCTCGAACACCAGGCTCTGCGGCACGATCTTGTGGACAAACACTTCCATGGGGACTTCGTCGCCCAGAATGGCCATGACCCGCTGGCGCCGGATCAGCCCGGCGATATCGGTGCCATGCAGCGCATTGACCAGGGTGACCAGAAGCTCGGGGTTGAGCTCGTGATCCGAAATTTCCTGGTTCGGCGGCACGATCGGGATCATGCGCACCGCTTTCATGGGCGAAAGCTTGGGCTGTGGCATTTGTTCCTGTTTGCCGATGCGCTGCTGGATTTCCACAAGCAGGGCCTCGGTATCCTCATCGAACCCGCGTTTGGCTTGCTTGGCAGGCGCCGGTTCGGCGACCGTGGCCGTGACGGTGGGCACCGGCCTGTCCGGCCCGGACAGGCCCAGAAGCCGGTCGGCCAGCGCCGCGATATAACGGCGGAAATCGGCATACTGGGTTTCGAGGTCGAACCATTCGATGAAAGAATCGCTGACACCCTGGATGGGGTCGAGCCGCGCGATCACCGACGAGCCCTTGAGCTTGCGGCGGATAACGGTCAAGGGCGGATCGATATTGTCGACGGCGGCTTCGCGGGTGATGACCACGATATCGGCATTGGGCAGCGAAAAGATGGTCGCGCCAAACTTGGTGACAAGCACCCGAAGGGTCGAGGCACAGAACAAACGGTAATGTTCCTGCTGGAATTCGCGTTCAAGCGCGGACAGCCGAATATGAACCGCACGGCGCCCTTCCGTGTGGCGACGCAGTTGGTTCACATAGTCAACCATCTGTTCTACGTTTCTGACGTCCTTGCCCATACGCGCACTCGTACCTGAGGTCACTCCGCTCGCCGTTTCCGCTTCGCGTCGCCGATTGAACACTGCATGTCCTTAATTTATTGTGAAAATCGCTTAACCTGGTGAAGCCACCATGCACTTTCGTTGATCGAATAGACCGGACGATAGTGCAGGATCTGGGTATGGGACAACACGCTGTCCACCTGGTTGTCAAGGATATAGACGTCGTCACCCAGGGCCACCGCAAGCACCGCGTGTGCAGCGCGCAGATTTTCATCCTGAAGTATCACAAGGCGCATGGTTTCGGGGTCCACGCCCAGCCGTTTCAGGGTCACATATTTGCTGATGGCATAATCTTCGCAGTCGCCGTCCTTCAGGAAAAACTCGTCCGGGGTGGCCCAATAATCCGGCACGCCCCAGTTCACGGGGTCGACGATATAGGGCGACCGGTTCATGTAGGCATTCACTTCATCAAGCAACTGGCGCTCAGGTTTGCCCGCTGCGGCGACAATGAAGGCCTCCCAGTCGTCCCTGTTGCAATTGACCCTGTCCATGCCGCGGCAGCGCAGTGTCTCGTCCCGGGGGCGGTCGGCGACCGTGCGCGGCAGGTTATATTTGCGCCACATGTCGGTCCATTTGCTGAAGGACGCCATGTTGGTGGACTTGATTTCGCGACTGCCGAACAGGGTCATCGCAGGCGGCTCGGCACAAACCGCCCCGGCGACCAGCACCAGGCAGCACAGCCATGCAACTGCAAGCAACCCTTTCAGATAGAACATAAAAGCCAAATCGAAATTGTTTGAGCCGATCGATATTCTGTACCAACATACCGCCTGACGCGGTCGCGTCAAACGGATCATCAACCGATGAGCCCGCGCGCCGGCCGCATCAGAGGCGGGGACAAGAGGGGCTCAGACATGGCGGACAACAAGAACGGCGGAAAATCCTATCTGGCAATCGGCACCATCCTGGTGGCGCTGATCGCGGTCGGGCTGTTCCTGATATTCCGATTCGCGCAATCCGAGGCCGAACGCAACATGGTGCGCTGGCAGGACCGCCTGTCCCTGGTTGCCGACAGCCGGTCGGCCGAGGTTTCGGCCTGGCTGAACCGCTATCTCGCCAACATCGAGGAACTGTCGGCCGATGCCTCGATCCAGTTGTATGCCAGCCAGATTCTTGGTGCAGACGAGGCTGCCGCCGCCGAGGCGCAGCGCGGTTATGTCTATTCCATGCTGTCCGCCACGGCAGAACGCACCGGTTTCCACGAACAGCGCGCCATCGACAAGGTCGCTGCGAATGTGAAACGCCCGCGCCGCGCCGGCATCGCTCTGGTTGCCGCCGACGGCACGCCGCTGGTCATGACCACGGGCATGCCGGTCCTCAGGCCCGGCGAATGGCCGTCGGACAGCCGGGGCTCGTTTATCGCCCTCGGCCCGCAACTGGACGACAAGACCCCGCTGGTGCTGTTTGGTGCGCCCATCGTGCAGGATGAAGGCATGGGCGGTGGTGCCCACGGCGCGGCATGGGTGATCGGCGCCCGCCCGCTGGACAGCGATTTCCTGCAAACCCTGGAACAGCCCGGCGCACAGAGCCAGACCGCAGAAACCTATATCGTCAGCCGCGAAAACGACGGCCTCGTGAAACCGATCACACCGCTTAAGGGTGGTGGCCGCATCGGCGAGGCGCGGGTCGACCCGGCGGCATCCTTCGCGGCGGGCGAGCCGGGTGGTTTCAGCCGGCTGCAAAATTATGCCGGCACCGAGGTGCTGGTGACCGGTCGTGAACTGACCGCCCCCGTGCCCTGGGTCCTGGTCCGCACCATCAAGGCCGAAGAGGCGCTGGCCGACATCAACAGCCGCCGCAACAGCATGGTGATCACCCTGTCGCTGGCGACCCTGTTTGTGCTGGCAGCCCTGATCCTGGTGTGGCGGCATGGTGTTTCGCGCCGGCTGGAGGCATCGTATCGCGAACAGGCGGCCCTTTCCGAAAGCAACCAGGCCCTGAGCGCCTTCCTGCAGTCGGTTTCGGATGCACAACCCACGGCCATTGCCGCGCTGGATGGCAACATGACCGTGCATTTTGCGAACCGGAAGGTTGGCGCCATCACCGGTATCCCGGTGGCCGAGCTGTCGAACCGCCGCCTGGATACTGCCTTCCCGGCCGAAACCGCCGGCGAATTGCAAATCGGGGTCAAAAGCGCAAGCGCGGGCACAGCGCGCCAAAGCACACTGAGCCTGGCCGTGGACGGCGAAATTCGCAAATATCAGACCGAGATGCTGCCCCTGGCCGCCGGCGGCGGCTCAGCCGCCAGCGCGCTTCTGGTGATGCAGGACATCACCGAACTGGTAGCCGCGCGCGAACAGAGCGAAACCCTGTTCAAGCAGCTTGTGACGACCCTGACCGAAATCATCGATTCCCGGGACCCCTGGAGCCGCCATCATTCCGAAAGGGTGGCGGATGTCGCGGCAACTGTCGCGCGTGAACTGGGCTGGCAGGCCGACATGACCGAAAGCGTGCGTATCGCAGGCCAACTGGTAAACCTGGGCAAGATTTTTGTGCCCACCTCGATCCTGACCAAACAGACCCCGCTGACCACCGACGAACTGAACCTTGTGCGCGACAGCATGCAGCGCGGCGCCGAACTGGTGGCGGGCCTCGACTTCAAGGGGCCGGTGGCCCGCATCCTTGCCGAAATGCGCGAAAACTGCGACGGCTCCGGCGAGCCCAAAGGCCTGGCACGCGAGGACATCGAACCCGGCGCCCGCGTGCTGTCGGTCGCCAACGCCTTTGTGGGCATGGTTTCGGCGCGCGCACACCGGGACGGGCTTGGTTTCGACAAGGCCATCGATATCCTGCAGGGTGATGCCGGCAAGCGCTATGAAAGGCGCACGGTGGCGGCCCTGCAGAATATCCTCGAGAACAAGGGCGGCCGCGACCGCTGGCAGCATTATGGCCTGCGCATCAGCGAAGAAGGCTGACGAGTGTCTGTGAGCCCCTGGCACAGCCTGTAGGCGCCGAGCCGCGCGATACTGAGCGTGAGTTTGCGCCGCCGGGCGGCATTCACCGAACGCGGCGCGGCCTCGCGCACGATGTCACCGCCATACTGGTCGGCAATGATGATACCGGTGCATCCCGGCAGGCTGGTTTCCTCTTCCAGCACGGCACGCGGGAAATCGGCATCGACCGCAAAGTAGAAGCGGTCGCCATAGTCCAGATATTCCGGCCATTTGCTGTCCGAGCGAAAGTCGGCCAGGCAGGATTTCACTTCCACAACCACCAGTTCACCGGCCTTGCCGACACCGACAATGTCGGCCCGCCGGCCATTGGTGAAGGGTATTTCCGTCAGTGGCGCAAACCCGAGGTCCATGAGAAGGCGCATGGCGCCCCGGGTAATCTGTTCGGTTTGTGTCATGACCTTATGCCATCCGCATGCCTCAAGGAGGGCGACAGGATGGAATCAGGCCGGAAGATGGTCAAGAAAAAAGAACAAAAAGGGAACGTCAGATACCCTGTTCTTCGGCGATAATGGCACCAAGGCGCGTGACCAGAGCCTGGCCGCGTTCGCCGCCATCGCCGCGGATACGGTGTTCGAGCACCACTTCATAGACGCGGACATGGGCATCCACGACCCGTTTGCTGAGGCTGGCGCCGTCGGGCAAGCCCTTGATATAGGCACACAGGGACGTGCCTGCAGAGGTCATGAGGCTGTAGTTGAAGCTGGCACCCATGCCCTTGATATTGTGGCTGAGGTCATAGATTCGCTCGGCTGCGGGCCCGGCTTTTGGCGCATCATCACCCAGTGTGTCGACAATCTCGCGCAGTTCCTTGAGGGCGCCTTCGGTCCAGCTCAGGAACTGGCCGACCAGTTCTTCGTCATCCGCGTAGGAAAAGTCGCTGTCGGTATCGTCGCTCATGCCGGCCTCGCCGTTTTTCGCTTCAAAAGGTTTCCGTGTACGTTAACCTATTTGACGCCACGGGCAAGTGTCATGCTACAGGAATTTCTTCACAATAACCTTCATGTCCCGGTTTTACTTGCATCGGACCGCCGTGCTTCGATAAACCATGGCAACGAACTGTCGATACCAAGGAGCAAGAGGGTGACCCCAACCGAAATCAAACGCCTGCAAACCTACCTGCAGCGCACCTTCAACAACAAGGAAATCAAGCTGGTTCGTCGCCCGAATGCCACCGATTCCGTCGAGGTCATGCTGGCGGACGAATTCATCGGCATTGCCTACAGGGACGAGGACGAAGGCGAAGTGTCCTTCCAGTTCCATATGTGCGTTATCGAAGAAGACCTGCCGGACGCCTGACGCCGGCACAATGTGGGGGACTATCGATGCTTTATCTGGTTGCCTTTTTCATTCCACCGCTGGCCCTGTTGCTGGCCGGGAAGCCGTTCCAGTGCATCATCAGCGGTATCTTCTGGATTCTTTCATGGTTCCTGTTCGCCTTTTTGGGCGCTGGTTTCCTGCTGTGGCTGATCCTGGCCGTGCATGCCATCATGGTGGTGCGTGACCGCAATACCCGCAAGATGATGGAAGAAATCCACCGCGGCAGGGACTAGGTCCTGCCGCTTTGGGTTCGCCCGGCCCTACCAGCGTGTTATCCTGCCTGTCATTTCATGGGGAGGAAACACATGCGCCAGGACCTGATCAATCTGTATGACCGCTATACCCACGGCACCATGCCGCGCCGGGACTTCCTGAAAAAGCTTGCGCTATTGGCGGGCGGCACTGCCGCGGCGGCAGCCGTTTTGCCTATCCTCGAAAACAATTACGCGCTGGCCGACCTCATCGCGCCGGATGATACGCGCCTCGAAGCCGGCGACCAGACCATCGAACTGCCCACCGGGCCCCTTGGGGTCTATAGCGTCGACGCACCCGGCGTCGGCGGCACCAGCAAGGGCACGGTGATCGTGATCCATGAAAACCGAGGCCAGAACCCGCATATCCGCGACGTCGCGCGCCGGATTGCGCTTGAAGGCTTTCGTGCCGTCGCCGTGGATATGCTGAGCCCGATGGGCGGCACACCGGACGATGCAGATCAAGCCCGCAGCATGATCTACGAACTGGATGCCGGCCAGGTGGTGGCCAGCCTTGCCGCCCTCACCGCTTACCTAAGCCAGACCAAGCAGGGCAACGGCAAGGTGGGCGCCATCGGCTTCTGCTGGGGCGGCGGCATGGTCAATTCGCTGGCGGCCGCTTCGCCCGCCCTGAAGGCTGGTGTCGCCTATTATGGCCGGCAGGTGGATGCAGACGCCGCACGCCAGATCAAGGCCGCACTGATGCTGCATTATGCCGGGATCGATGAACGCATCAATGCCGGGATCGACGCCTACAAGGCGGCGCTGGATGCCGCGCATGTGGACTATCAGGCCTTCGTCTATGACGGCGTGAACCATGCCTTCAACAACGACACCAATGCCGCGCGCTATGACAAAACCGCCGCCGACCTTGCCTGGGGGCGTAGCATGGCCTTCCTGCATGAAAAGCTGGACTGAGGCCCGATTACGCACCCTGGCGCAGATCGGCTGTTGCCTTCCGGACAGAGATACCCATAAAGTGAAACATATTCACTTTATGGGGGCAAGGGCATGCAGACGGGCGCGATCAGACCACTTCAGGATGGTGATGCCACGCTCATTGGCCACATCATCGCGGAAGCGTTTGCAGACGACCCGGTCAATCTGTGGGCCTTCAACGGCACGGGCGCCATGGCGCCGGTGTTCACCGCCATGGCCAGATATCTCTATATCCCGAAAGGTTTTGGGCATGTGACCGACGATGGATTGGCCGGTACCATGTGGTTGCCGCCGGGCGCCCAAAAGACCTACGGCATTGGCGGCAATCTGGCGATGGCGCGGGCCATTGTGTGGCATGGTGGCCTGCGCGCGGTGAAAAACTCGCTGGCTATCGATGCCTTCATGGCCAAAAACCGGCCCGCTGAACCACATTATTACCTGTTCGCGATCGGTGTTTCGCCTGCACTGCAAGGCAGGGGAATCGGTGGCAGGCTGATGAAGGAGGCGCTGGACCGCGCCGACACGGCGCACATGCCCGCCTATCTTGAAAATTCAAAGGCCGGCAATATCGGCTTCTACCGGTCGCACGGGTTCGAAATCATGGACGAAGTGGTACCCGCACCCGGCTGCCCGGTCATGTGGCGCATGTGGCGCCCGGCGCGCTGATGGCTATTTCGCGGCCCTGACCGCCGCACCATAGGCCGCCCGTGCCCAGGCGACCAGTTCATCGCCATCGTCCAGCACATCTGCCGGCACTTCGTGATATTTGCGCACAGGGATGGTCTTGCCGCCTTTTTCATAACTGAAATGCGGCATGCCCCGGGCCTCGAACTCGGGTCGGGTCTGGTCGTCGACACAGAAATACAGGGTGTCCTTGATGATCATGGCGAACTGCAGCCCGTCGTGCTTGAGCGAGCGGCCACCAAAAAACCGGTGCAGGCTGACCTCGCCGAACGGTTCGAGCTGGTCGAGCAGGAATTCGCTGAATTCATCATGGAGTGGCATGGTTTCCCCCGCGTGTCCCGGTCCAGTAGCTGAGATGGGAAGCGGCGGGGCAAGAATCAACAAACCCGAAAGCCCAAAAGCAAAAAACCCGCCACAAGGACGGGTTTTGCTTCAGGCGAGTGGCGCGCCGGGGAGGATTCGAACCCCCGACCCCCAGATTCGTAGTCTGATGCTCTATCCAGCTGAGCTACCGGCGCATCGCCCGAATGGGCACCGCGACTGCCTTCCGGCTGCGGTGTGCGGCGGAACCTAATCAGATTGCTTTTATATTGCAAGAGGGAAATCGCTTTTTCTTGTTTCTGCCACAAATGCTCAGTAGCGTGCAGGCCAGAAACACAAGAGAACTCAGGCGATTTATGGTTTCCAGCGGTACGAAAAAACTGTCGGTTTTGGCTTTTTGCGGCCTTTTGGCGGCCTGCGCGGGCAAGGATAGCGATTGGCCGACCCTTGCTGAACCGCTGCCGGATGCATCGGCCCGCGAACGGGTGGCGGAAGCACCCCTGCCGCGCGAGAAACCGGAGGTCACGCACGTGACCGAACCCCAGACGGCCATGATGCTGGCGGTGCCGGCAAAGCCAGGTCATGTGGTTGAAGAACGCCTGCCCAAATCGGCCCTGGAGGCCGAAACCATGCTGACCGGTATCAAGGAAGACTTGCGCGCCGACACCCTGGCCTACCGCGAAGCTGTGGCCAAGATCGGCCCCCTGGCAGGCGATGACCGGCTGGATGCCTGGTATGATGCCCAGGCTGCGCTCACGCGCCTGAGCCAGACCGCAAGCCGTTTGGACATGCTGACCGAATCGGACCTGCCCGACATTGCGTCCGTGGCTAAAGCCGCCGGCACCGAAGCGGGAATCATGGAAAATTTCGTGGTTGGCGAACGCCAGCGGCTGGCCAGCCTGAAGCCCTGAGCCCGGGCGGGCGCCCAGCGCCTAGCCTGAAGCCTTCAGCGCCTTTTCGATCGCACGCACCACACAGTCTGCTGCAAGCGTGCCCAGAACTGCCATCACCGGCGCCAACGGGCCGTCGAGCGGACGTGTTCCTGTCGCCATGGCAAAGACTGTATCGCCATCAAACGGTGTATGGATCGGCCGGATCGCGCGGGCATAACCGTCCTGCGCCATGATGGCGAGGCGGCGGCAACCGGCTTTATCAAGGTCAAGGTTCGTGGCAACCGCACCGATGGTCGTGTTGGCGCCCACAAGGCCAACCTTGGGTAATTCAACAACACCGTGTGTGGGCTTGCCATCCATTACGACACCGAAACAGTTCACGGCCACCAAGGCTGCAACCGCCAGGCCGTCATCCGTGACCAGGCTCGCCGTGCCAATGCCGCCAGCGCGGCCACCGGCCCGTGCGCCATAGCCGGCGCCCGCAGCACCCTCGGCAATGGGTGTCGCCAGGTTTTCGAACGCTTCAATGCCAAGGCGGCGATAGGGCGGTTCGGTGCCCCAGTCCTTGTCGCCGCCATTCATCAGGTCAAACAGGATGGCAGACGGCACCACAGGCACAGTGCACGGCCCCAGCGGCATGCCGATTCCCCGTGCCGACATGGCAGCCACAACTCCGTCTGCGGCCGCAAGACCAAAGACCGAACCGCCCGACAGCACAAGGCCATGCAGCTTGTCGACAAGGCAGGTCGGGTCCAGCGCGTCGGTGTCGCGCGTGCCGGGCCCACCGCCCCGCACGTCAACCCCCATGGCCACAGGAGAATCCGGTACGACGACCGTAACACCTGTGCGCACGTTCGCATCATGCGCCTGCCCGACTCGGATGCCGGCGATATCAAGGAACGAATCGGTGGCGCCCGGTTTGGCGCTGACAGTGGCCATCAGTCTTCCTCGCCCGGCAGGCAAACCATGAAGCTGGTGCCTTCGGGTCCGGTTTCAACGAGGCTGATCTGGCCGCCATGGGCCAGCACGATATCCCGCGCCGTGGCAAGGCCAAGGCCGGTACCACCCGCACGGGCCGAATTGAAGGCCTTGAACAGGCTCGGGAGCACATGGTCCGGAATGCCGGGCCCTTTGTCAGCCACCGTGATATGGGTGGTCTTGTCAGGATCGGTGACCGCCTTGATGCCGATATAACCGTCGCCAGCCTGCACTTCACGGGCATTGCGGCACAGGTTCAGCAGCACCCGGTGCAATTGTTCGGGGTCCGCAAGCACGGTCATGCCGTCCGGGATATCGACCTCAAAATTGAAATGTTCTTCCTCATTGAGGCCAAGCAGCAGCGCCACATCGTCGACAATCGGCTTCAGTTCGGCCCAGCTTTTTTCGGGTTCCGGTTCGCCGGCCTTACCATGGCGAATCGTGCTTTCGCACAGCGCCACCGCGCGGCTGACCGCAGTCATCAGCCGGCGCGACACCTTCTGCACACCCGGATGATCGACCTGTTGCAGGGCATCTGACGCCAGTTGCGCGGTCGACAGGATGTTCCTGAGGTCGTGGTTGATCTTGGCCACCGCTTCGCCAAGCGCGGCCAGATGGTTTTTCTGGTTGAGACTTTGGCGCACCTCGTCCTGCATGCGGGCGAGTTCGCGTTCCACCAGGCCGATTTCATCCTTGCGCAGGCTTTTGCGCGCGCCCTTGCGCACCGCTTCCGGCTGGCGGCGGAAGGCGACGATACTGTCCTTCACGCGGCGCATGGGCCTGACCATCAGCCAGTGCAGCGCCAGATAGACCAGAATACCGGTGAAGAGCGAAATGATGATCGACAGCGCCAGCACATTGTTGGAATAGTTGGCGAGCGCGTCATAAAGCTCGGTCTCGTCGATCGTGACCTCAAGCCAGCGGGTGCCCTGCACCATGGGCATGCCGACAACCCGGATCACGCGCTTGCCACGCATTTCCATGGCCTCGAACGCATCCATGATCAGGGTGCCAAGCGAGGCATTGCGCATATCGAAGGTGGCATCCACCTCCTCGGGCATGACATCGAATCCGAGGAACAGGCTTTTGTCTTCGCGCCGCATGATGACAGCGATCACGCCGGCGGTGTTCAGAAGCTCGCGCTCGAGCGCGGGGCTGACGGCGTTATTGGGCGCTTCCTCAAGCGCCAGCGCCGCGATCTGGGCGTTTTCCATGCGCTTTTCAAGAAAGTCCTGCCGGTAGGTGGCGATCGAGGGCACATACACAAACACCGACATCACCATCATGAAAAGGAAGGTGAGAATCAGCAGCCGGGATCTGAGGCTGGATGTGAAGGGTCGGTAGTGCTCGGGCATAAAATGCGTTGAATCCCATCCCGCTTTCAAAAGCAAGTAAACAAAAGAATGAGCCCCACTGGCGGCCAGCATACTACGCGAAAACCCCCAGAGCCCATTCCTTTAGACCTAAATGGGCCCTATAACCACCAAAAGTAAGGGAAACTGAGTCCAAAATATGTTAAAAGGCCCGGGCTAACGCTGTTGACTTCACCGATAAGCACAGTTATACAGCGCGCTCGAAATTTGGACGCCAGGCTTTTTGCGCTATCGCACCCCGCCGGGCGATAAGCTGGAGTAAGACAAGTGAAACGCACCTATCAACCGAGTGTGCTGGTCCGCAAACGCCGTCACGGTTTTCGTGCGCGCATGGCGACCGTTGGTGGCCGCAAAGTGCTGAACGCACGTCGCGCCCGTGGCCGGAAGCGCCTGTCGGCCTAATGGCTCGGCCCTTTCGGGGGCAGACAGTACACAGAAGAAACGCCGACCGAGAGATATCCGGTCGGCTTTTCTTGTTTCTGGGCCAAGCCAACATGGCCGCTGGCGCGACTCAGGTTATCACCCGGGGTGAGATGTGAACCAGAGCACGGAAAAGATGCAGCGTGTGACCCAGCGGCCGGAATATCTGGCCGTGGCCGCAACCGGCCGCAAATGGGTGACCCCCGCCTTCATCCTGCAGGCCATGCCGGGTGACGATATATCGCTGGCACCGCGCGCCGGTTTCACCGTGTCCAAGAAGGTCGGCAATGCCGTGGTGCGCAACCGCGCCCGGCGCCGCATCAAGGAAGCTGCCCGCATGATTCTGCCGGCCAACGGCCAGCGGGGCTGGGCCTATGTGTTCATCGGGCGGCAGGCCGCGACCGACTATCCGTTCGAAAAGCTGGGCGCGGACATGCGCTGGGCCCTTGCAAAACTGGCTTCGGGTGCCGATCTAAGCCCACGGGGAAACAGCAAGCCACACAGGAAGTCATAGTGCCCGAAAGCGCAGAAAACCGGGGAAAACCCCTTTCGCCGCTTGGGCATCTGGGCATCGGCCTTGTGCGTTTCTACCAATATTTCATCTCGCCCATGATCCCGCCCCGCTGTCGCTACCTGCCGACCTGCAGCAATTACGCGATTGAGGCAATTTGTCTTCATGGTGGACTTAAGGGCGGATGGCTGGCAATAAAGCGCGTCGCACGCTGCCATCCGTGGGGAGGCAGCGGCTACGACCCGGTTCCGGGAAGCGCCACGGCGCCTTGCGGATGCGGGCATGAAAAAACTGACACGGCCGGGAAAGACCGGCAAGACAATCAGGGTGTTTCGTCTCATGGGTGACAACAAGAACTTTATCCTTTTCGCCGTCCTGTCGCTGGCGATCCTTATGGGCTACCAGTATTTTTACATGGGCCCGAAACTGGAAGAGGCACAGCGCGCTTATGAAGAGCAGCAGGCCGCCGAATCCAGTTCCCTGAGTGAAGGACTGGCCACACCCGAGGCCGCTACCCAGCCCGAAGCGGCGACCGCGGCACCCATGGATACCGCACCCGCAATCGAAGCCGGTTCCGTGACCGTGAAGACACCGGAACTGACCGGTTCGATCAGCCTGCGCGGTGTGACCTTCGATGACATCCTTCTGAATAATTACACCACCAGCATGGACAAGGATGCCGAGATGGTGCGCCTCCTGTCGTCCGAGCGCGACCCCACCGGTTATTATGCCCGCTTCGGCTGGCTGGCTGCCGACAAGAGCACGGTGCCGGATGAAAATGCCATCTGGACTGCCGACCGCGACACCCTGACCCCCGACCAGCCGGTAACGCTTGCGTGGGACAACGGCCGGGGCGCACGCTTCCTGATGAAAATTTCCGTCGACAACCAGTTCATGTTCACGATCAGCCAAAGCGTGATCAATTCGGGCGAAGGCGCCCTGCAGGTTGCCCCTTACGGCCAGATCACCCGTCGCGGTGACCCGGAAACGGCGGGCCTTTATATCCTGCATGAAGGTCCGCTGGGTGTGTTCGACGGTATCCTGACCGAAAAGTCCTACAAGGACCTGAAAGACGAGAATTTCGAAACCAAAGGCACGGGCGGCTGGATCGGTTTCACCGACAAATTCTGGATGACCAGCCTGGTACCGGCCAACGATGCCCCGATCATGCGGGCACGCATGGAACACAACACCACCAAGGCCGGCCAGATCAATTACCGGGTCAACTATATCCAGGATTGGCAGGCCGTGGCACCCGGCGCAACCGACGAAACCACCAACCATTTCTATGCCGGCGCCAAAATCGTCAAGGTAATCAACGGCTACGAAGACCGTCTGGGCATCGTCGATTTCAACAAGGCCATCGACTGGGGCTGGTTCCACTTCCTGACCAAGCCGATCTTCCACAGCCTGCACTGGCTATTCCAACTGACCGGCAACTATGGCGTCGCGATCCTCTTGATGACCGTGATCCTGAAGTTGCTGTTGTTCCCGCTGGCGAACAAATCCTATGTGTCGATGGCGCACATGCGCCGCGCCCAGCCCAAGATCAAGGCGCTGCAGGAACGCTACAAGGACGACAAGGCGCGCATGCAGCAGGAGATGATGGCGCTGTATAAATCGGAAAAGATCAATCCGATGGCCGGCTGCCTGCCGATGATCCCGCAGATGTTTGTATTCTTCGCGCTCTACAAGGTGCTGTATGTGACCATCGAAATGCGCCACCAGCCTTTCTTCGGTTGGATCACAGACCTGTCGGCGGCTGACCACCTGACGCCCCTGAACCTGTTCGGCCTGATCCCCTGGACCCCGCCGGAAGTCATCGCCATCGGCGTGCTGCCGATCCTGATGGGCATCACCATGTGGCTGCAGCAGAAGCTGAACCCGCAGTCGGCCAGCATGGACCCGGCACAGGCGAAGGTCATGGGCTTCCTGCCGATCATCTTCACCTTCATCATGGCCCGCTTCAGCGCCGGCCTGGTGCTGTACTGGACCTGGAACAACCTGCTGTCGATCCTGCAGCAGTGGGTTATCATGCGGCGTGAAGACGCCCGCCTGGCCAGCGAAGGGAAATAATCGTGAGCGACGCGCCCTATAGCGCCGATCAGTTGAACCGTGGCCGGCTTCTGTTTGCCGGCCCGGTGGATTTCATCAAGGGTGCGGTGTCCCTCGACACCCTGCCGCCGTCCGACCGGCCCGAACTTGCGTTCGCCGGCCGTTCGAACGTTGGCAAATCCAGCCTGATCAATGCGCTGACCGGCCGCAAGTCGCTGGCACGCACGTCCAACACGCCGGGCCGCACCCAGGAACTGAACTATTTCGAAATGGGCCGCGAAGCCGGCCAACTGTCGTATCTCGTCGATTTGCCGGGCTACGGTTACGCCAAGATCGAACGCAAGAAGGTCGAAGCCTGGACCCGGCTGGTGAAGACCTACCTGCGCGGGCGCCCGAGCCTGAGGCGCGTGATGCTGCTGATCGACAGCCGCCACGGCCTGAAGGAAAACGACCGCGAGATCATGAAGATGCTCGACGAGGCTGCGGTCAACTACCAGATCGTGCTCACCAAGCTCGACAAGATGAACAAGGCCGAACAGGACAAGATCATCGCCAAGACCCAGGCCGACGCCAAGACCTTCATCGCCTGCCATCCAATTGTGATGGCGACCTCGAGCGAAAAGGGCTGGGGCCTTGAGGAACTGCGGGCTGAACTGGGCATCGTGGTCGAAAGCTGAGCCGCCGGTCTTTCCAGGCGCCGCCTTTCCGGATATTTTTTTGTCACCTGTCGAAACGGGGCCGCGTCATGCGTCGGGGTTCCCGAGGCAGGTGCATGGGCCCTGTCCATTTGACCGGAGAGACCGACATGGCAAAATATATCCTGTTCCTGCATGACCGTATCGACGCCTTCGAGGGCCTGAGCCACGAGGAAATGATGGCGGTGATCAAGGACTATGTAGCCTGGACCGAAAAGATGCGCGCCGAAGGCCGTTATCTCGGCGGCGAAAAACTGATGGACGAACCCGGCCGGGTGATCGGCAAATCGGGCGACACGGTCGAAACCCTGAACGGCCCCTTCTCGGAAACCCACGAAATCCTGGGCGGCTATATGGTCATTGAAGCGGCGGACTATGACACGGCCAGTGCGCTCGCTGCCACCTGCCCGCATGTGAATTATGGCCGCATCGAACTGCGTGAGATCCACGAATTCGACCGGGACGCATGAACCCCGGGTCCGACAGCGAAATCACAAAAACACTGGACCGGCTGTTCCGGCGCGAGACCGGACGGCTGGTCGCCTTGCTCGCCCGCAGGCTGGGGCCCGGCCGGCTTGAGCTTGCGGAAGACATCGCCCAGGATGCGCTTGTGGCGGCGGCCCGCACCTGGCCCTACCAGGGCCTGCCTGACAATCCGGCCGCCTGGTTGCACCGGGTGGCCATGAACCGCATGATCGACCGGCTGCGCCGGCAGCAAACACAGAAGCTGGACGACGGCGTCGATCCTGACAGTCATGCGGATGCAGATGATATGGCAGGCGAACGCCCCGGCGTCGACGACCCTGAATTGCAACTGATTTTCCTGTGCTGCCACCCGCGCCTGCCGGAGGCCGACCAACTGGCGCTGACCCTGAACAGCGCCCTTGGTTTCGCGGGTCGGGAAGTTGCCGGGCTTTTCCTTCTGCCGGCACCGACCCTGTCGCAACGACTGAGCCGCGTGAAAGCCCGTATCCGCAAGGATGGCCTGACTCTTGGCTGGCCGCTGCCCGGCGACCTGCAGGCGCGCCTGGGGGCCGTTCACAAGGTGATCTACCTGGCCTTTTCGCTGGGCTACAGCCCGGGCCAAGGCGACGACGCCGTCCGGCATGACGTGGCGCTTGAGGCCCTGCGGCTGGTGCGCAGCCTGTGCACGAACCGCCTGACGGCAAGCCCGGACGGCCATGCGCTTTCGGCGCTTTTGTGTTTCCAGGCGTCGCGGCTTGATACCCGGGTCGATGCTGACGGCAGGTTTGTTCGACTGGCGGACCAAAAGCGCGCCGACTGGGACCGTGCGCTCCTGTCGGAAGGTTTCCTGCACCTGAAGGCAGCGCAGGGCGCCGACCAGTTGAGCCGCTATCATCTGGAAGCCGGTATTGCAGCCGCACATGCGGCAGCGCCCGGCTGGGCCGAAACGGACTGGGCCAACATCTGCCGGCAGTATCAGCTACTGGAAGACATGACCGGCTGCCCGGTGGTTGCCCTGAACCATGCGGTTGCCATGGCCATGCGGGGCGAACATGGCACGGCGCTTGGCAAGCTTGTCGCGCTGAAGAACGAACCCGTTCTCGGGAACCATGGCTATTTCCATGTGGCGCGCGCTGAAATACTGTTAGCAACCGGCGACCGTGCCGCAGCGGCGGCAGATTTCCGGGCCGCGCTCACCCTGGGTGGCACGACCGCCGAAATCGGCCATCTGCAATCGCGGCTCAGTGCCTGCCTCTAGGCTTCGTCAAACGCCAGCAAGGTCTCGGTCGAGACTGCATAGAATTTCGCGAGCAGCCGCTCGATTTCCGGCACTTCCCGTTCAGTACGGGCTGCATCTTCAAGTGCGAGGCAAATCTCGCCAAGCCGCATGGCGCCGAAGCTGCGGGCCGCACTTTTGAGCGCATGCGCCTTGATTTCAAGCTGGTCCAGTTCGCCCGCATCCAGGTGTTCCCTGAGCGCGGCGCCCGAACTTTCAATTTCGCGCCGGAGCGACGACAACAGAAACGCTGCCGATTCCTTGCCGACGTCAGCCGTCAACCGGTTAAGGACCGGACGGTCCACCAGTGGTGCATGACCCCCTATCATGACTTTCCTCTCGATTTTTGTCCGCCAATATTCAATCCGCCTGCGGACGTGCCAACCTGTATACACCCTTCAACCCCTCGGGGCCTACCGCTTTACGCTTCCTCAGGAAAATTAGCCGGTTGCTGCCATGGAGGCGCACCGCAGCAGCGCGCACCCGCGGCAACAATTTGCGCCAGTCCTCACCTTCCGCCGCCAGGGCCTGCGCCACATCGCGCGGGGCCACCGAGACAGCGCCTTCAATCTGCCGCAAAATTTCGTTTTCTATCCGGTCTTCGGCGATACCCATGGGCATTGGCTCCTGTGTGTTTCGCCGCAAAATCGGGCGCTTTTTTCTTCCCCGGCGCTTCATAGCAGGCTAGGGTCCGCCCATCATGCCAAAAAGGAAGCTATTCATGCAAAGCCCAATCAAAACGGCAGCCCTTATTCTGACCATTGGCCTTGGCCTCGCCGCATGTGGCGACAAGTCCGATGACAAATCCAAGGAAGGTGATACAGCCGCGCCCGCAGAGGCGCAGCAGGCACCGACCGACAAACAGGAAGCAACGACCGCTATGACCGATCCGAAGGCCTATGAGGCCGAAAACCTCGCCTATCTCGAAACCAACAAGACCAAGGATGGCGTGACCGTCACCGAAAGCGGCCTGCAGTACCGTGTTCTGGAAGCGGGCGATGGCGCACAGCCGACCGCGGAAGATCTGGTGACCGTGCATTATGCCGGCCGCTTCATCGATGGTACCGAGTTCGATTCGAGCTACAAGCGTGGTGAACCGATCGAGTTTCCCGTTGGCCGCGTGATCCCGGGCTGGGTCGAAGCCATGCAGATGATGCATGTGGGCGACAAATGGGAACTGACCATCCCGTCCGAGCTGGCCTATGGCCCGCGCGGCGCCGGCGACGTGATCCCGCCGAATTCGACCCTTGTGTTCGAAGTCGAGCTTCTGGGTGTGCGCTCGATGGCTGAAGCCCGCGCCGAAGCCCAGAAACAGATGGAAGCCTTCAAGGCCGAACAGGCTGAGTTCCTGGCTGAAAACGCCAAACAGGAAGGTGTGCATGTCACCGACAGTGGCCTGCAGTACCGTGTTATCGAAGAAGGCACCGGCAAATCGCCGCGCGAGGATTCGACCGTTACCGTGCATTATGCCGGCAAACTGACCAACGGCGCCGAGTTCGATTCCAGCTATCGCCGCGGCCAGCCGGCCCAGTTCCCGCTCAATGGCGTGATCCGTGGCTGGACCGAAGGCCTGCAACTGATGAAGGAAGGCGGCAAGTATGAATTCTTCCTGCCCTACGACCTGGGTTATGGCGAGCGTGGCACCGGCAGCGGCAGCATCCCGCCCTTCGCCACCCTGATCTTTACGGTCGAACTGATTTCGGTCGACAGCTAGGTCAGGACCCGAACAAGCACAGGATGCCGTAACAGCGCTCAAGCACATGGCGGAAAAACAGGTAAAAGCCGACATCCAGAAGCGCAAGTCCGCCAAATATGGGCAACAGGACATATTTGGCGGCAACCCAGACGGCACCAAACGTGACGCGGGGTGGGGCAAAGCGCCACCCCATAACTGTTTCTACCTGTTTCCCTTTTCCGGCCATGGCGCGATGCTAGCAGCAGAGGGTGCGCTTGCAAATGGCTGAATATGGCGACATCAGCATCGAGACCGGGCCGCTTGACGCCGGCCTCTGGTCCCTGCTGCCTGGCGATCAGCCAATACCGCTCCAGCAATATTGGGCCTATGGCGCCGCCATGGCTGCCATGGGCAGCATCGCGCGCCAAGTGCTTGTCATGAAGGCTGGCCGGCCGGTCGCCCTGGGCCTGACCCTCAGCCGCCGCTTATACGGTTTTGTCGGCTTCACGACCCTGAACCGGGGTCCGCTTTGGCTTGAACCCGGCCTGGATCAGGATACGCGGCTGTCGGTCCTCAGGGCCCTCAGGCGGCAATTCAACCCCTGGCGCTGGAACTTCCTGGCCTTGCAGGCAGAATTGCCGGACAGCGCGGAAAACACGCGCCTGTTGCGCCGCGCCGGATACCGGCGGGTGATGACCGGTTACAATACTGCCTGGCTCGACCTCAGCCCGGACGAAGGCGCCTTGCGCGCAGACCTTGTGGCCAACTGGCGCAACAAGCTGAAGATCGCAGAGGCCGGCAAATACGAAATCGTCGCCGGCGGGCGCAAGCGCCACCAGTATGAATGGCTTCTGGACCGGGAGACCGTTCAGCGCACGCAGAAAGGCTATCGCGCCCTGCCTGTCGGGATGGTCGAGGCCTACCAGCATGCCATGAAGGGCGATGGCGTCCTGTCGGTCACCGGCCACGCAGGCCGGGACAAACTGGCAGGCGCCCTGTTCCTCATTCATGGCAACAGCGCCACCTACCATGTCGGCTGGCTGGGCGAAGATGGCCGGCATGCCACCGGCCTGCATAACCGTGTCCTCTGGCAAGCCATGCTGGCGCTGAAGGCGCGCGGCATCCGCTTCCTCGACCTTGGCGGGTTCGACACGCGGGACCGCACGGGCATCACCCGCTTCAAGCTTGGCACCGGCGCCAGGCCGCACTGCCTGACCGGCACCTGGATATAAGCCGAAATATTTCCCGATCACATTTATGCAGCCCTTGACGATTTGGGCTAGTCATCCAATGTGTGATATTATAACTGTACACCTGATGTTTTGAGAAAAGGGTCCCGGTTTTGGACTATGCACTGATCCTGTCCGTCCTCGTGTTGCTGGCGGCGCCCCTGTTGGCGCGCGTCGTCGCACGCCTGCCTGCGCTTAAAAGCGGGCTCGACGGTTTTGTGCTTGTAACCGTCCTGGGCCTGATTGCCCTGACCCTGTTGCCTGAGGCGCTGTCCCACGGCGGCATCTGGGGCCTGCTGATTGCCGCACTCGGCTTTGCCCTGCCCTGGATCGCCGAATTTGTCTTCCACCGGTCGGAAGCCACCACCCACCGCATCGTGCTGCTGGTCGCGGCTCTGGCGCTTGTGGTGCATGCCGCCAGCGACGGCGCCATCCTGGCCTACGCCAATGGCAGCGAACAGGGCGGCTTTGTCGCGACCGGGATTGTGCTGCACCGGATTGGTGTCGCCATCGCTGTCTGGTGGCTCTTGCGTCCCGTGCTGACCACGGTTGCCGGCATTGCCGTTCTGGCCGCCCTCGGCGCCATGACCGTGATCGGTTACCTGATGGCCGTATTTGCCGCAGACTGGTATGGCCTGCCGCTCATCGGCTACTGGCAGGCGTTTGCCGCCGGTTCCCTGTTGCATGTGATCCTGCACCCGCTTGAACACCACCGTACCGCACCGCAGCCGGGCACGCGCATCGCACACCGGATCGGAACCGCAGGCGGCATCCTGTTTGTCGCGGTGCTGATTGGCGCGCATTATCTGTATCACGCGCCCGGTGCCCTGGACGCGCACCTCTTGCACGACACCCATCATGCCGCCGACCTGATGGCCGCGGTGGGCCGGTTCATGGCGCCGATCCTGTTGCTGGTGCTGATTGCCGGCATGGTGCTGCATCAGGTTTATGGCCACCATCATGGAGGTGAGCAACATTCCTTGATGCGCAACTGCTACAAGGGCCTGCAGCGCACCGCGCCCTGGACCGTGGCCTTGTGGTTTGTTGCGGCCCTGACCGTGGAACTGCTGCCCTTCGACCTGATGATGCCGTCGGGCGGTGCGCTGTTATTCTATATCTGGCTTGCGATCGTGGCCGCCATCCTGGTGCAGACCGGCGCCCGCGCCTTCTTCTCGGGCCTGTTGCCGCGCATGCGCCTGCACGACCACCAGCACAGCCACGGCCACAGCCACTAGGCACACCTGAAAACACCTGACATTTGGCCGCACCCCGCCATTTTGCTTGCCGTTTCCCGCACAAGGCGCTAGCCATGCGCGGTCGGAAAAGGAAACAGCATGCGTTTTGACGGTCGCACAGCACTGGTTACCGGGGGCACCTCGGGTTTTGGCGAAGCCATCGTGAAGGCTTTCGTGCGCGAAGGCGCGACTGTGCATTTCTGCGGCCTTGTCGACGCCGAAGGCGCGCGCGTGCTGGCCGAACTGGACGGCCTGCCCGGTCGCGGGCATTATGCCCATGCCGACGTGCGTTCCGACGCGGCCATGGCCGATTTTGTTGCACAGGCAACAGCCGCCGCCCGCCTCGATATTGCGGTCAACAATGCCGGTATCAGCCACGCATCAGCCCGCTTTGCCGACCAGGACATGGCCATGGTCGAAGACGTATTCCGCACCAATGTGATGGGTGTCTGGCATGCCATGCGCCATGAAATCCGCGCCATGCTGGCGTCAGGCGGCGGTACCATCATCAATATTGCCTCAATCCTGTCGCGTTCGGGCGCGGAGTGGATGGCGGCCTACGGCACCAGCAAACATGCGGTGATCGGCCTCACCAAAAGCGCCGCGCTTGACTATGCCGACCATGGCATCCGCATCAATGCCGTATCGCCCGGCCCCATGCGCACCCCGATGTTCGACCGCGCGCTTGCCGACATTGGCGGCGACATGAGCAAGTTCGCGGGCGGCCTGCCGAAGGGCGGCCCGGCAGATCCGGCCGATGTTGCCAAGACCGTCCTTTATGTCGCCAGCGATGAAGCAGCTTATATGAACGGCGCCAATGTGGTCGTGGACGGCGGCACCAGTTCGGGCCAGCACGGCTGAAAACTGTACGTCCCGACCACGTCCGGCCTTGAATCCGCCACACCGAGCCGCCAGATAGGGGGCACGGCCCCAAGGAGACACTTCCAATGAACATGATCAGCGCATGGTTCCGGCGCACCCTGTCCGACCCGCAGGTGGTGCTCTTGATCATCGTGCTCCTGTTCGCGGTTCTGGCCATCAGCATTTTTGGCAAGATGCTGGCGCCGGCCATTGCCGCCATTGTGTTCGCCTTCCTGCTGGATGGCCCCATCGGCTGGCTGACCCGGCGCGGGGCGCGGCCCATGATTGCCCTCATTGCGGTCTATCTCGGTTTCCTGTTCCTGATGGTCATTACCCTGCTTGCGGTCCTGCCGCCGCTCGTGGACCAGGTCGGCCAGTTTGTCAACGACAGCCCCAAGATGGTCGCGCGCCTGCAGGCCGGCCTTCTGGCGCTGCAGGAACGCTTCCCGGAACTGATTTCCGAAAGCCAGGTCCATAGCTGGCTTGAAAAACTGGGCGACGAGGTCGCGAACCTCGGACCCCGCCTGGTGCAATATTCCCTGTCCAGCCTTTCAAGCGCCGTCAGCTTCGTAGTCTATGCCGTGCTGGTGCCGGTGATGGTATTCTTTTTCCTCAAGGACAAGAGCCAGATGCTGGGCTGGGTCGGCACCTTCCTGCCACACGACAAACCGGTGCTGGAACAGGTGTGGCGCGAAAGCCTGGAGCGCGCGGGCGATTATGCCCGCGGCAAGGTCTATGAAATCCTGATCGTCGGGGTTGCCGCCTTCGTCCTCTATCAAGTGCTGGACCTCAGGTATGCAACCCTGCTGGCGGTGGCCACCGGCCTCAGTGTCATCATCCCCTATTTCGGGGCTGCCGCCGTTACGGTGCCGGTGGCGCTGGTGGCCTATTTCCAGTGGGGCATGAGCAGCGACACCGCGGTTGCGATGATTGCCTATTTTGTGCTGCAGGCGCTGGACGGCAACATTCTGGTGCCGCTCCTGTTCTCGGAAGCCGTGAAGCTGCACCCGAATGCGATCATCATCGCCATCCTGCTGTTTGGCGGGCTGTGGGGTTTCTGGGGCGTGTTTTTCGCGATCCCGCTGGCCACCGTGGCCAACGCCGTGATCCGCGCCTGGCGCGACCGCACACGCGGCGGCGCCCAGGCCGGCTAAGGCCCGAAAGGGAAAACCCTTTTCATATGTTAAAATTGTGCCTAAATTGACCCACAGGCAAGGTCAGCAGGCATAACCGACATATGATTCTCGAATCGCGCAGTATCATTTTTTCTGACGAGGAACTGGTTCTCGCCATGCGCCCCGTGCTCGAGGGCAGGGGCATGAATATCAACCTGCCGATCCGGGACATCGTGTCCGAGCTGGACGGCGACGGTGAAGTGACCGTGCGGTTTGTGTTGTCCGATGGCACCAATCCGATCCAGTTCACCAGCCGCGAAGTCGGTGCCGCCGTGTTGAACCATTGTATCGAACGCGGCATCCCGCTGCCGCGCGGCGCCTACAAGGAACTGGGCATAAGGGGCGACCATGTGGCCCTGATCGTGCGCATGGAATCCGGCATCCACGCCAATGTGGACGAAGACGAATAACCCCCCGCCATAAAGACACCATAGTCCCCCTGCCATCTTAGCTGTGCCGCCAGTTGCGGCGTGCTTTCGGGGGAAAGTCACCATGAACCATAAATGGCGTGTCAGCCTGGGCGCGCTGCTTGTTGTCACAGCCGGCCTTTATGCCGGCAATAACAACCGGTTTTACCATGCTGAGCCGGGCCAACCCCAATTGCTGGCGCACCGGGGCTTCGCGCAGGGTTTCACGACCGAGGGCCTGACCAGCGAAACCTGCACCGCCGCCCGCATGGTACCGGCGGGACATGATTATCTTGAAAATACCATCCGGTCGATGCGCGCGGCGTTCGAGGCCGGTGCCGATATTGTCGAATTGGATGTTCATCCCACATCGGACGGCGATTTTGCGGTCTTTCATGACTGGACCATCGATTGCCGCACGGAGGGTCATGGTGTCACACGTGAACAGTCCATGGCCTATCTGCGCACCCTGGATATCGGTTATGGCTACACGGCGGACGGCGGCAAGTCCTTCCCGTTCCGAGGCAAGGGCGTGGGGCAGATGCCGGCGCTTGGTGACGTAATGGCCACGTTTCCCGACGGGCGCTTTTTCATCAACATCAAGAGCCGGGACCCGCAAGAAGGGCACAAGCTGGCCGCATTCCTGGGTGCCTACGGTACCGACACCCTGGCGCGGCTGACCATTGCCGGCAGCGGCGCGGCCCCGGTCGCAGCACTGCTGGAGCGCCGACCCGATATCCGCGCTTTTTCAAAACAGACCCTGAAAGCCTGCCTGAAGCAGTATGAAGCCATCGGCTGGACCGGCCTTGTGCCGGATGCCTGCCGGCACACCACCCTGATGGTACCCATCAATATCGGGCCATGGCTCTGGGGCTGGCCGAACCGCTTTGTCGACCGTATGCGCGCCGCCGGCACCGATGTTGTCGCGCTTGGCCCTTATGGCGGCGGCCATTCTTCGGGCATCGACACGGCGGAAGAGCTGGCGGCCCTGCCCGAGGGGTTCACCGGCATTATCTGGACCAACGAGATCGGCCCGATTGCAGGCCTGATGGCTACGCGGCCATGAAAAAAGCCCCGGGGCGAACACCGGGGCTCCCTTTTGCTTCCGAAGCCTTATTCCGGCAGGAAATCGGGCACCGACAGATAGCGTTCGCCGGTGTCGTAGCAGAAACCCAGCACACGGGTGCCTTTGGGCAACTCGGCCACCTTCGCCTTGATGGCGGCCAGGGTCGCGCCCGACGAGATGCCCACCAGCATGCCTTCCTTGCGGGCGGCGTCGCGGGCCATGGCCTTGGCGTCTGCGGGATCAACCTGTGCGATACCGTCCAGAAGGCCGGTGTTCATCACCCCCGGCACAAAACCGGCACCAATGCCCTGAATGGGGTGCGGGCCCGGTGCGCCACCCGACAGCACCGGCGACAGGGTCGGTTCGACCGCAATGACCTTCAGGTCAAGCCAGGCCTGTTTCAGGACCTCGGCACAGCCGGTGATATGGCCGCCGGTGCCGACACCGGTGATCAGATAATCCAGGCCGTCCGGGAAATCGGCGATGATTTCCCGGGCCGTGGTTTCCTTGTGTACGGTTACGTTCGCCGGGTTGTTGAACTGTTGCGGCATCCAGGCGCCTTCGGTGCTTTCCACCAGTTCGCCCGCTTTGGCGATGGCACCCTTCATGCCCAGTTCCTTGGGGGTGAGCACAAATTCGGCGCCGTAAGCCAGCATCAGGCGCCGGCGTTCGATGGACATGGATTCGGGCATCACCAGAATGATGCGGTAGCCCTTGACGGCCGCCACCATGGCAAGCCCGATGCCGGTATTGCCGGACGTCGGCTCAATGATCACGCCGCCTTCCATCAGGAGGCCATCCTTTTCCGCCGTTTCGATCATCGACAGGGCGATGCGGTCCTTGATCGAGCCACCCGGGTTCACCCGTTCCTGCTTGATCCAGACCTCATGGTCCGGAAAGAGGCGCGACAGGCGCACATGCGGCGTGCGCCCGATGGTGTCGAGAATCGACGATGCTTTCATGGATAGCTCCCTGTATTGGCTGGTTCAGGCCTTTTTGCGGGCCCGCATGGGAATGATTTCGTCGGTATCGCACGGACGGAACATCACCCGCGACCAGGCGGGCACCGACCGGGTGATCCAGACATTGCCGCCAATGACCGAATTGTTGCCGACCACGGTGTCGCCGCCCAGAATGGTGGCGCCCGCATAGATGACCACATTGTCTTCGATGGTCGGGTGGCGTTTTTTCGAGCGTTCGTCGCGTTCGACACGCAATGCGCCCAGGGTGACACCCTGGTAGATTTTTACATTGTTGCCGATGACGGCGGTTTCACCGATCACCACACCCGTGCCATGGTCGATGAACAGGGAATGGCCGATCCGGGCGCCGGGGTTGATATCGACCCCGGTTTTCTGGTGGGCATATTCCGTGATCATGCGCGGCAGCAGGGGCACCTCGCGCTTCACCAGCGCATGGGCGATGCGGTAGGCCACCACGGCCGAGAAGCCGGGGTAACACAGCATCACTTCCTCGATCGATTCCGCCGCCGGGTCGCCTTCATAGAGCGCCTTGGCATCCGTGTAGGCCAGCGCCGCGATATCGGGCAGGTCCGCCAGGAAACCCTTCACCAGCTTGCGCGCGCAACCGACATTGTCCTTGCACAGCCGGTCCACCAGTTTGTAGAAAGCGTCCTCAAGGCCCTGCAGGCGTTCCTCAAGGCTGAGGCCATCCTCTTCCGCGACCATATAGTGCGGGAACATCACCGCCATGGTGCGATTGAGAAGGTCGCCGATCTTGCCAAGCGACAGGCCGGTCAGGTTGCCGTAAACGGCATGCTGTTCCCTGAGGCGCGCGGCCACATGGTCAAGGCTTGAGATATCTTCGGGCATCTTGTTCATCGGGTGTCTCCCTCACTGTATATATCAGTTTAGGAACAAGGGGGCCATCTGCAAGACCCCCGGGACACTAGAATTTCTTCACATTGTCGGGATAAAAGCTTTACCTGGAGAAAATCTATTTCGCCAAAGCCACTTCCGTTAGGATGAAGCTTGCTCCAGGAGCTTGCCATAGCCGGCTTCGGTGATCAGTTCGGCCGACCGGCGCACCACCTTTTCGTCAAGCGCAGCCATGAAGGCATCCTTGTCGAGCCCGGCCGGCACCTGGCCCGTGACCTCGAACACCGCCGTACCCGGACGGTGCCAGAAACCCTTGGACCAAAAGAGGCCGGTGTTGGTGGCGACCGTGTAAACCGGCAGGCCGGTGTCGGTTTGCAGGTAATAGCTGCCGCTCTTGAGCCGGCGGCTCTGGCCGATCGGCACACGGGTCGCCTGCGGATAGACGATCAGTGGCCGGCCCAGTTCCACCACATGGCTGGCCACGGCTTCCATGCCCTGGTGCGCGGTATGGCTCTGGCGGTCGATGCGCACGATCTTGATCTTCTTCAGGACGGTGCCAACGAGCGGCAGGCTGAACAGTTCTTTTTTGGCAAGCGCGGTTACATCCTTGCGCAGGCAATAGACAATGATCGGGTCCATGTAGCTCTGGTGCGCGGCACACAGGATATAGGCGCCCGATTTCGGCAGAAGGTCGATGTTGCGCAGGTCAAGCCGCACACCCATGATCCAGCGTGCCAGCCAGATGGAGGTCTGGCAATAGAACAGCACCGCCCGCCGCACCGGACCGTCGCTGGACAAGAGGCACAGGGGCACCATGAACAGTCCGCAATAGACGATGGTGAACAGATAGAAGCTGAGATTGAACAGGATCGACCTGACAGCATTGAAAAGACCGGACACCTTATGCTCCTGCAACAGTTCATGCCGGGGCGGCATGGTTAGCCATTGCCATCTTAGGCAGGTTTAACTCAAGAAAAAAATCGGCTAGCCTTGGTGAGAGCACCACCGGAGGGGCGTGGCGCGCCTTAAGGGAACCGAACCATATGAGCATGAATGACAAACGCCGGGACGACCGCCTGCCGGTCCTGTGGCGCGGCACCCTGACGACCGAGGATGACTGCAGTTTCCCCTGCGAGGTGCGCGACGTATCCCTGGCCGGCACGCTGATTACCTGCAGCGCCAGCCTGACAGTGGGGGACGAACTGATCCTGGCGATCGACGACCTGGGCGAGTTTGCGACCGAGGTCAAATGGCAGGGCTCCGAGCAGCTCGGCCTTGCGATCCTGGCGGGCCCGGACCTGATGCTGAAAAAATTCGCGGAAGGGGCGGGTGCCGGCCTTTCCGACAAGCCCGTGACGCCGGGCGAAGACCCGCTGACCGCCGGCTAAGGCAGGCACAGCCTCAAAAAAAGACCGGGCGGCCGCATAGAGAGTGCTGGCGCCGCCCGGCGGCAGTGAGGTGTCTGAGGAACTCGTATCCGGGCTTGGGTCCGGATTATTTGTACCGGCGGGTGCGACGCTTCATGAAAGCGGTCATCGGCGGTACACGGTCCTGTTTTTTACTTGCTGTCGTTACCTGGGCCAGAAAAGCCATTTTAAAATCTCCTCGCTGTCGCGCGTTGTCGTTTGCTGCTGTCATTTTGTCAGGCCGGTCATTGCGCCGGCTGTTACCCCAATAACAGCAACGGCTGTGCCAGTTTTAAAAACTGTTTATTTTCATATAGTTGATATTTTTCAGGTGAGGACGACCCTGCCCGCGTGTTCGAAAACGAACAGTCGATTGTCCAGAAGCGAACATCTGGCGCGGGTCAATGGGCCCCAGGCTGAGCGCCCCGCCGGCAATACAGAAGACCCGGCCCGGTGTTCCCCGGCCGGGTCTTTTTTTGTGCCGAATGCACACACGCAGAGCGCGTTTCATTTTGTTGCACCAGCAACAGAAGCGGCGTTTTTTGTACCTGAACCTGTTGCACCGGCAACAGGTTCAGCCATCAGGCCCGCGCCCTAGAAGACAAAGTCGCTGGTATCGATATCGCCGGCATTCTGGCCGACCAGAAGGATGGTATTGCCGCTGCCATCATCCACCAGCACGTCCG
>SBGU01000037.1 GCA_006226495.1 Alphaproteobacteria bacterium | reverse complement strand
GGCTGATATCAGCCGTTATATCCTGATCGCCCTGGGTGTGGTGTTTGTGGTCGCGCGCCTGATGCACGGCCTGACCCTCGGCAAGTTCGAGGGCCGCAATCCGTTTCGCTTCTGGGGCACGGTGCTGACCGGCGTGGTCATCCTCGCCGAATGTGTGCTGGGCCTTCTTCGCAGCTATCATATCTTCTGAAGGGGGGACACTCATGCAGATCACATTCATCACTGCCGCCTTTATCGGCTTTCTGTTTGTCGGGCTCGGGCTTCATGTCGGGCGCATGCGCGGCGTGGCCAAAACCTCGCTGGGCATGGGCGAAGACCCGCGCCTGTTCCGGGCCATCCGGGCCCACGCCAATCTGGCCGAATGGGCGCCGATGGTCCTGATCCTGATGGCCGCCACCGAAAGCCTGGGTGCAAGCCGGCTGGAGATGCTGGTGCTTGGTATCAGCTTCTTTGTCGCGCGGGTGCTGCATGCCTGGGGCATTTTCATCGAGAAGGACCGGCCCACGCCGTTCCGCGCCATCGGCGCACTGGTGACCGCGCTGATCCTGTTGTGGACCGGCGTCCACACCCTGATCATGGCCTACGGCATGTGAAACAGTCAGGCTGCCGCTACCGTGTGGCGGCAGCCTGCATCACCGCCTCGATGTCGCGCCGGGCATTGCCGTCGATCCAGTCCAGATAAAAGGCTGTCCATGGCGGCACCGCGCCAAAGCGGTCTATCACACCATTGATGGCCTCGATCATGCGGCGACCGGCCGCATCGTCCGTGCAGGCATAATAGCTGGGCATGGCCACCGGCAGGCCGGCGATCGGGAAGGTCTTGAAGGCCGCCGCATCGCCCGCTGTCAATTCGGCACGGGCATAATATCCGGCCTCGTCGGGATAACCGAAACTGTAATCCACCCGTCCGCGTGCAAGCATGCGGAACACCAGTTCGGCACGGGCGGCGTTGCTGATATTGCCTTTTTCACGCTCCCCCACGAGAAAGCTGTCCAGCAGGCTGCCATAGGTTCGCCCCTGCACCAGCCCCGCCGTTTTGAAGCCGGCCGGGTCAATCACTTCGGGCGGCACCTGGCCTTTGGCATCCAGCAGCTTTTCCACACGCGCGGCATCCGTGGCATTCACGACAAGCCGCATGGGCAGCGAATAGATGATCGGACGCGAAAAAACCATCGACCGCTCGCGTTCCTCGGTTTTGCCAAGTGCGCCGGCGCAGGCCGCAGGCCCATGCGCAACGTTCGACAGCAGGCGCGCCAGTGCCACCGGCCGGCGCTCGATCCTGAGCTCGGGCAATTGGGCGGCAAAATAGTCGAGGATACGGTCCTGGTAACCTGTGCCGGCCTGCGGCCCGGTCACGATATAGGCAGGCGGGTAATCCATCACATACCACTGGATCGTGGTATCAGGCGCCTGTTCGGAATGGCTGGCACCGGAAAACAGAAGGGCGACACTCAGTCCCGCGGCCCGGCAAAAGGCGGTGGCATGGCGTAAGGCAGCGTCCCGGTTTTTGCGATGCATACATTCCCCCGAAAGCGGCATTTCGCCCACCTGAAGCTGTGACATGATCGGCTATTTCCATCGGTGTTTCAAGGGGAAAGCAGCCATATGCAGGGCGGCATCCATGGTTGAGCCGACATCTGTTGACCTGCCTTGCGCTCTGGCCCATAAGGGCGACACCGGCACCCGGGTGCCGGCGGATTCGCGCCGCGCGGCACCGCACCCCCTATCGCACGCCCGCGCGCGCAACAGCATGGAGCCCGCCCCGCGTGACAGGTATCAACGGCATCGACGCACCCTTTGTCCTGCTGGACGACAGCCGCCCGGCGCACGCCGGCGGCCGGTCGATGCTGTTCCATTCGCCGGAGGATATCATCGTCGCCCGCACGCTGGACGAGGTGCCCGGTGCCCTCGCCCGTATCGATGCTGCCGTGGCCGCCGGCCTGCATGTCGCGGGCTGGGTTGCCTATGAATGCGCGGCGGCGTTCGAGCCCCGGCTTTTGTCGCACATGCAACAGTTTGCCGATGAACCGCTGGTCTGGATGCTGGCCACAAGGCACCGCGATATTCTGGATGCGGGGGCCATCACCGACGGCGACGCGGAGGCCGGGCTGACGTTCGGCAATTCGGTCGAAACCCGCGAAACCTATCTGGCCGCCCTCGGGCGTATCCATGCCTATATCCAGGCGGGTGATGTGTACCAGATCAATCACACTTTCCCGCTGCCCTGCCTTCTTTCGGGCCGAACGATAGACCTTTACCGGCAACTGCGGGCCGCGCAGCCGGTGCCCTATGGCGCCCTGATCGACACCGGCGAAACCGAAGTCGTGTCCCTGTCGCCCGAGCTGTTCGTGCGCCGGCAGGGCAACCGGCTGATGTCGCGTCCCATGAAGGGCACGGCACCACGCGGGCGGACCACAGAAGAAGATGCGGCCATCGCCGCCGGGCTGCGGGCCGACGAAAAGTCGCGCGCCGAAAACCTGATGATCGTCGATTTGATCCGCAACGACCTGAGCCGCGTCGCGACCCCGGCCAGCGTGCGGGTTGAGGGCCTGTTTGATGTCGAGCGGTATGCGACCCTGCACCAGATGACCTCGACCATAACCGCCCGCGTGGATGACGGGCTGAGCCCCTCGGCCCTGTTGCGCGCCCTGTTCCCGTGCGGGTCGGTGACCGGTGCCCCCAAAGTGCGGGCCATGCAGATCATCGCTGAACAGGAAAAGGCGCCGCGCGGTGTCTATTGCGGCGCCATCGGACATTTCAGCCCGTCGGCAGACGGCCCCGACTGGACCCTGAATGTGCCGATCCGCACGCTTGTGCTTGACAAGGCCGGCATGGGCCGCCTGAGCGTGGGCAGCGGCGTGGTCGCCGACAGCGATGCCGGCGGCGAATATGACGAATGCCTGTTGAAGGCCCGGTTCGCCAGAGCCAAGGCGCCCGATTTCAGCCTGATCGAAAGCCTGTGCTACCGGCCCGGCAAGGGCTATGACCGGCTGGAATTGCACCTGGCGCGGCTGGCCGACAGTGCCGGCTATTTCGGTTTTGCGTTCGACGAAGCCGCTGTACGCACAGCGCTTCTGACGTTCGCCCGGCGCGCCGATCCCACGGCCCCGATGAAAACCAGGCTGTTGCTGGCCGCCAGTGGCGCGGTTGAGATCACGGGGGCGCCGATCCTTCTGTCCCACGAGGCCGACCCGGTTCGGGTCTGCCTTTCGGCCACGACCGTGCAGTCGACCGATCCGATGCTGTTCCACAAGACCACACGCCGCCAGCTTTATGACGAGGGGTTTGCCCGCGCACAGGCCGCCGGCTTCGCCGACCTGCTGTATTTCAACGAACGCGGCGAACTGACCGAAGGTGCCATCAGCAATGTCTTTCTGGTGAAAGACACGGAATGGACAACCCCGGCCCTTGAGTGCGGCCTGCTGCCGGGTGTGTTTCGCGCCGCCCTGATGTCGGAACGACCGGTCCGGGAACATGTTATTACCCGCGACGCGCTTTTGGCCGCCGACACCGTATATATAGGCAACAGTGTGCGGGGGCTCCGCCCCGTCACGCTGGACCTGACCGAGCTTTGAAAGGATACACCATGCGACTGGCCCTGATCGAGACCGCAAACCAGCCGGCGCTTTCGCTGGTGAAAGATGGTCGGTTCCTGCCCGTATCGGCGGTGAACGCGGCTGCGCCAAACGACCTGGCGCAGTTCCTGGCCTGGGTCGGAAACTGGCAGGCCTTTGTGACGCAGGCACCGCGGACGGGCTGGCTGCCGGTCCCTGAAGACGGCTGGCGGGCGCCGCTGTCGCCTTCAGGCCGCATTTTCTGTATCGGGAAAAACTATGCCGACCATGCCAGGGAAATGGGCATGGCGTCGGGCGGCCCCGTGGCGCCCGACATCTTCATCCGCTTTGCGTCGTCCTTTGTCGGACACAGGGGCACCACCGAATTCCCGGAAGGCGAGTCGAGTTTCGATTTCGAGGGTGAGCTTGTCGTGGTCATCGGCAAGGCGGGGCGTCATATCGCGGAGGAGCGGGCGCTGGACCATGTGTTCGGCTATACCGCCGCCAACGATGGCTCGCTGAGGCGCATCCAGAAACGCACCAGCCAGTTCAGCCTGGGCAAGAATATCGACCGGTCGGGGGCGCTGGGCCCCACCATCGTACCGGCCGGCGAGATCGCAAACCCGCAAGGCCTTGCACTGCGCACCCGGGTTAACGACAGGCTGATGCAGGACGGCACGACCGCCGACATGACCTTCCCCATCGCCACCGTGATCGCGGTCCTGAGCAGCGTGACAGAACTGCAACCCGGCGACATCATCCTGACCGGCACGCCGGCTGGTGTCGGCGCCGGACGCACACCACCCGAATTCCTGCACGCAGGGGACCGTATTCGCATTGATATCGATGGCCTTGATTCGCTGGAAATGACGGTGGCGCAGGTGCCGGGACGGATATTGTAGCGGCCTTGCGGAGTCGCGAAAATTGGACGGACCCGTTAACACGTTTTTTAGAAGTCTGGCTTAGGCTCGAACAAGTGCCGCCCCAATGTGCATCAGGAGCGGCGTTCGGTAAGCTTAAGTTAAGGGCACCTAGTATGCGTTCACTTCATGAGTCCGGTCCGGCACGATCGCTCCCCGACGCCGATGGCGCGGGCGTTCCCGACCACACCAGGATTCTGGCAAATCAACTGTCCAGCCATATGGGCATTGATGCAGCAATCCAAATCAGCGTCGAGAATCAGTGGCATGGCGTTGTTGCCGCCCTTCTGGAGCTGAAACAGCGCCGCGGCGGGCGGGGCTGACCCCCTTTTTAAACGAAGGTTATACAGGCCTTCACCCCTACCAACGGTTTCAGGAAATCCCGACTCTTTCAACTGTCGCGCTGTAAATCGTTGACTTTAAATAGGATATGTTACATTATTACATACGCTTGCTCGTACAAAGTGGGCAGGTTTCAGCAGCAAAATTATGTTTGGAGAGGTGGTGAAACACGAAAAGTAAAATTTTTGCTTGGAATCGCAGAAGATTCTTGGATGATAGGCCCCGAGCCGGACCGCCTGTCTCAGCCCTCCCCCCGGTCGCTCACGCGATTGGAGAGGTCAGATAACAGATCGCCCATCCACCTCCCTGAGGCCGGATAAAGGCGGCAAACAAAAAGCGGAAAAATCCGCAAGGCGGTTGGCACAATTGGGAGAGGTACGGGAAAGCCTTTTGACACGACGCACATCATCCGGACAGCAATGTCCGGAGCATGATACGGCGTCGGCTTGCTCCCAATTAGAAAAGGGTAAGGGTTTGGAGCCGGATACGGCACCACATCTTTGCAAGGTTTAATCCGCTACGGTTTGGCCCACGGGCCGGTCTGTAGCTTTGTTAAAACCCATGTGGGCAGAAAATGGATAAGGCTAAAGTGAAACGGATAGCTGTCTCGACGGCCGCGGTTGCCTCGATCCTTCTGGGTGCAACTGTCGCTAACGCACAGGATGCTCGCCTGAAGTCGATCGTCGACGAGGTGAACCAAGCCAATAAAATTGCGCAAGCTTCTCAGCAGAAAATCGATACTGTTGCTGATGCAACCGCCAAGCTGTTTGCCGAATACAAGGGCGTGCTGAAGACCAACGCCGGTCTGCGTGCCTATAACGCACAACAGCGCCGGGTCATCACCAAGCAGGAAGAAGAAATCGAGAAGATCAAAAACTCGATTGGCCAGATCGATGAGATCAAGCGCCAGATCACGCCTCTGATGCTTGATATGATCGACAACCTGGATGAGTTCGTGAACGCGGACATCCCCTTCCAGCTTGCAGAGCGTCATGAGCGCATCGAATCGCTGAAAGAAGCAATGGACGATCCGAACGTAAACGATCCGGAACGTTTCCGCGTTGTGCTTGAAGCCTACAAGGCAGAAGTACAATACGGTCGCACCCTGAATGCCTACGAAGACACGCTGCCGGATGGCCGCTCGGTTGACTTCGTGCGTATCGGCCGCGTCGGCTTCTACTACCAGACCAAAGACGGCAAAGAGACCGCCGTCTGGAACCGCGACAATGGCGCCTGGGAGCGTAAAGACGAGTATGCGACGTCTGTTAAGCAACTGCTTAAGATGTCCCGCCGTCAAGTTCCGCTCGATGTACTCGTGTTGCCTGTAGCGGCTCCGAAGGAGAAATAAGATGAAGAAAATCCTGACTTCTGCCGCTGCACTGGTCATCGGTTTTTCGACCCTTGCCAACGCCCAGACCGCTGACATGAACACCCTGCTGAACAAGGTGCGTGAAGGTCGTGTGAGCGAGTCGGCTGAACACAAGGCCCGCGAAGCAGACTTCCTGAAGCGCAAGTCCGAACAGGCCCAGCTTCTCGAAAAGGAAAAGCAGACCCAGGCCAGCCTGGAGCGCGAGTCGACCCGCCTCGAAGAAACCCGCCGTGCCAACGAAGCTGAAATTACCCGTCAGATCGAAGTACAGCGCGAGCGTCTTGGCCAGCTTCAGGAACTCTTCGGTGTTCTGCAGCAAGCAGCCGGTGACGCGAAAGCCACCATCAAGTCGTCGCACGTAACCATCGACAACGCCGACCGTCTGGGCGAGATCGATACCCTGGTTGCGAAGGCTTCCGACAGCTCCGAACTGCCGACCCTGGCGGAAATCCGTGCTTGGCCGACCCAGATGATCACCGAGATGATCGGTTCGGGCCAGGTTGTTACCTTCCCGCACGAAGTGCGCACCGTTGAAGGCAACATGACCAGCGTGAACCTCACCCGTATCGGTGACTTCGGTCTGGTTGGCGACAACAAATACTACATCCTGAAAGATGACGGTGTTGTTGAAGAGCTGCAGCGTCAGCCCTCCAGCCGCTTCACCGACACCATCTCGAGCTTCCAGGCTACCCACACCGGTGTTGCTGCCGTTGGTATCGACCCCTCGCGTGGCCAGCTCCTGAACCTCGAAATCCAGAAGCCGACCCTGCCGGAATACCTGGCCCAGGGTGGTTTCATCGGTTACCTGACCCTGACCCTCGGCGCGATCGCAGTTCTGATGGCCGTTATCCAGTGGCTCTACCTGACCCTGGTACATGGCAAAGTAAAACGTCAGATCCGTTCGGGCGAAGCCAACACCAACAACCCGCTTGGCCGTGTACTGTCGGTATATGAAGCCAACAAGAACGTTGATGTTGAAACCCTCGAGCTGAAACTCGACGAGGCGATCCTGAAGGAAACCCCGGCTCTCGAGCGCTTCCTCACCCTGATCAAGCTGATCTCGGCTGTGGCTCCGCTCTTCGGTCTCCTCGGTACCGTGACCGGTATGATCGAGACCTTCCAGGCCATTACCCTGTTCGGTACCGGTGACCCGTCGATGATGGCGTCCGGTATTTCGGCAGCCCTGATGACCACCGTGGAAGGCCTTGTTGTCGCGATCCCGACGCTTCTCCTGCACAGCTTTGTTGCCGGCACTTCCAAGTCCGTGATTCACGTTCTGGAAGAACAATCCGCAGGCATTATTGCCGTTCATGCGGAGAAAGAGCACGGACATGCTGGCGCTTAACGAAGCATTCGACGCGATCCAATCGTTCATGGAGCGGGGCGGCAACGTCCTCTTCATGATCCTTGCGGTCACGTTCATCATGTGGGTGCTGATTGTCGAGCGTCTTTGGTACTTCACCCTGGAGTACCGCAAGCAGAAGAATCGCGTTGTAGACGCGTGGGAGTCCCGCACGGAGCGGAAGTCCTGGTATGCTCACAAAATTCGTGAGGCCATGATTTCCGAAATCTCCACAGAGCTGACCCAGAATATCGGCATGATCAAGACCTTGGTCGCGCTGTGTCCTCTGGTAGGCCTGTTGGGTACCGTTACGGGCATGATTGAAGTGTTTGAGGTAATGGCATCGCAGGGTTCGTCGAACGCTCGCGCCATGGCCGCCGGTGTATCGAAAGCAACCATCCCGACCATGGCCGGTATGGTTGCCGCCCTCTCCGGCGTCTTCCTCAGCACCTATATCGAACGCCGCGCGAAACGTGAATCGGAACGGCTTGAAGACAGCCTGACCACGGACCACTAGACCGGAAACTGGAGTTTTACCAATGCGTAAATTCTCGAAGGAAGAAGACGAAGCAGAAGTAAATATGACGCCGATGCTCGACGTTGTATTCATCCTGCTCATCTTCTTCATCGTGACGGCCTCGTTCGTTAAAGAAGCCGGTCTGGAGATCAATAAGCCGGAGGATAACAATACCCAAAACAATCCTCCGCCCCCGGACGACGACAAGCGTGCAATTGCTTTCATCATCGACAACAACAACCGGATTACTCATGACTTCCGGACCATCGACATCTCGTCGGTTGAGTCGATCATCAAGAAAGAAAGCGTTGAACGCCCCGAAGCTCCGGTCGTGATCCAGGCGGCCCAAGGCGCCCATACTGGCAACGTGGTTCGCATCTATGATGCCGCCATCGCCATCGGCGTCCAGCCGGACAAGATCGTTTTAACGCCCAGGAAATAACCGTTGGTGGGGGTAAGCCCCCGCCCTTCAGGGCGATGCCCCCCGAGGGGGCACAGTGGAGAGAATGATGCGAGACCACGCACAGAAGAATGATGAAGAGGCTCAGATCGACCTGACACCCATGCTGGATGTCGTGTTCATCATGCTGATCTTCTTCATCGTGACCGCGGTCTTCGTGAAGGAAGCCGGAATCAACGTCGTGAAGCCCGAGGCGCAAACCGCCCGCATTCAGCGTCAGGTCAGTATCCTGATTGCTGTACGGCCGAACGACGAGATTTGGATCAACCGGTCCAAGGTGGAGCTGAACGCCGTTCGCACGAACGTCGAGAAGCTGCACGCGGAAAACCCGAAAGGGACGGTAGCGATCCAGGCTGACAAGGAATCGAAGGCTGGACTGGTCATGAAAGTCTATGATGCCGTGCGGAGTGCCGGTGTCGAAAAAATTGCCATAGCTGCGGAGAGAACCTGATGATTGCTCGTTACGGATCCGCACTGGTTGCCTCGGCTGGGGTTACCTTTGGCCTGTTCTTCCTGATGCAGAGCCTGGTGACTTTTGACGATGTCAAAATTGACGAGGAGAAGCAGCTGCGGTTTATCGATGTCGTCCAGGACATCCAGGACCAGCCGCCCCAGCGCATGGAGCGGCAAGTAGAACGCCCGCCGGAGGTTGAAGCGCCTCCGCCGGAACTCGATACGCCTACGGTACAGATCGATGGCCCGAACAAGCTGAACCTGTCGATCGGCAGGTCCAACTCGGGTGCCGGTGTTGACCTTGGTGGCATCGACCTCGGCCCGAGCCAGGACGGCGACTATCTGCCGCTCGTCCGTGTACAGCCGCAATATCCGCGCCGTGCACAGGAACGGGGTATCGAGGGTTATGTGATCGTTGAACTGACGGTGAATGAAGACGGTACTGTACCGCCTGATTCCATCATCATCGTGGAAGCCGAACCCAAGGGTTATTTCGAACGCGCCGCGACGCAAGCCGCTGCCAAGTTCAAATACAAGCCGAAGGTTGTGAACGGCAAGCCGATGGCCGTGTCTGGGGTGAAATATCGCTTCAGCTTCGACCTGGCTGACTGATGGGGGACAGGAGCAAAGTCATGAATATGATCAAGACCATAAAGTCCCTGCCGATGGCAGTTGCAGCAGCCGCGGTTCTTGCCGCACTGCCGCTGCCTTCGGGTATGCCGGTGTTTGGTGAAGGCAAGGCCTTCGCACAGGAGCAGAGTTCTGCTTCCCAAGCCAAAACCCGTAAAGTTCCGGCCATGACCCTGAATGCGCACAAGCAAATTCAGAAGGCCCAGGAAGCCATGGACGCCAAAGACTATGCGACGGCCAAGGAAGTCCTGTCGGATCTGCTCGATAGCACCAAGATCAACGACTACGAACGTGCTGTCGCTTGGCAGCTCCGGGCGATGATCTCGTATGAAGAGGATGACACCCGTGGCACCATTCGTGCCTACGAGCAGATCCTCCAGTACAAGGACAGCATTCCCGAAGCCCTCGAACTCAACATCGTCTATGGCCTCGCGCAGCTCTATTACAGCGTCGAGAACTACGACAAGGCGATTGCCTATGTGAAAGAATGGGAATCCCGCACCGATCCGTCGCTGATCAGCGTCAACCATCTGGTGTTCATCTCCCAGCTCTATTACACCCGCAACGACTTCCGGAAATCGCTCGAATATATCTATCGTGCGATCCATGATGCGGAGGCAACCGACACTGTCGAGGTGAAGGAACAATGGTACCAGTTGGCCCTGTCGGCCCACTGGGAACTGGGTGACTTCACCAAGGTTCGCGATGTTCTGGAAATCCTGCTGATCAACTGGCCGCAACCGCGTTACTGGACCCAGCTTGCTGCTGTGTATCAGGAACTGGGGGATGAAACGACCTCCTACTCCCTGACCGAAGCAGCCTACAAGCAGGGCTTCCTGGACGACAAGCCGATCCAGATCGTCAACGTCGCCCAGATCCAGATCGCCCGTGGCGCACCGATCAAGTGTGCGTGGGTCATGGAACGTGCCTTCAAGGACAAACTTGTCCAGAAGGACGCCAAGAACCTGCGTCTGCTTGGCCAGTGCTACATGATGGCCAACGAATGGGCCAAAGCCATCGACCCGATGATCGCCTCCGCGAAACTCGAGTCCGACGGCGACCTGTGGCTCCAGATCGGCCAGGTTCAGATGCAGCTTGACCGCTACAAGGACGCTATCGAGTCCTTCGAGCAGGTCGACAAGGCATTCCTGAACTCCAAGGACGACAAGGCTCAGGACAAGCGCCTGACCGCAGCCATGCAGCAAGGCACCGCCTATACCGAACTCAAGGAGTTCGAAGCGGCGCACAAGGCCTTCAACGAAGCCCTCAAGATTGCCAAGGACAAGAAGGACAAGAACACTGTCCGTCAGTGGCAAAACTATCTGAAGGCCGAAGAAGCCCGTGAAAAGATGCTGACCGGCCGCTGATCGCCCCGGCGATGGCCTGAAGAAACCCGAGCGGCGCCCCATGCGGGCGCCGCTTTTCTTTTGGCGATATTATACTTGACGTACCCAATCTCAATCCCCATATCAGTTGGGTAAGGAGATTGGGTTATGTCTATCTTGAGCCGCCCCGAGTTTCATGACGAGCAAGCCGCATATGATTATGTGGAGGCTCGCATCTGGCCGCATGGCGCGACCTGCCCGAAATGTGGCGAGCGTGAGCGCGTGGGCAAGATGGGTGGCAAGAGCACCCGGATTGGTGCTTACAAGTGCTACAAGTGCCGCAAGCCCTTCACGGTCAAGGTCGGCACCATCTTTGAAAGCAGCCATGTCAAGATGAACCTGTGGCTACAGGCAATCTATTTGATGTGCGCCAGCAAGAAAGGCATCAGCAGTAACCAGCTTCACCGCACCTTGGGTGTGACGCTGAAAACGGCATGGTTCATGTCCCACCGCATCCGCGAGGCAATGCGGGATGATACGCTTGCCGGCTTCGGCGCTGGCGGCGGTGTTGTGGAAGTGGACGAAACCTTTATCGGTGTAGACCGCACGGTGAAGCCGAAGCACGAGAAAAAGGGCCGTGGTTACGCCCACAAGCACAAGGTTCTGTCTCTGGTGGACCGCACTACTGGCCGGGCTAAGAGCATGGTGGTGGACGACCTGAAAACCGCGACCCTGCTGCCGATCTTGTTGGAAAACATTGCCAAGGAAGCTGTTATCTACACGGACGAGGCAGGCCAGTACAAACACCTGCATCGCAGCTTTGCCGCTCACGATTTCGTCCGCCATGGCGTCGGTGAATATGGCCGTGGTGAAATCCACACCAACACGATTGAAGGCTATTTCAGCATCTTCAAGCGCGGCATGAAGGGTGTGTACCAACATTGTGCCAAAAAGCACCTGCATCGTTATGCGGCTGAGTTCGAGTTTCGGTATAACAATCGCATCGCGCTCGGGGCTGATGACAGGGTACGGGCTGACTTAGCTTTGATTAGTGCGGCGGGAAAACGTCTTACTTATCAATGATTGGTGGGTGAACAATAGAAGAACACTTTTGTGTTCACTTGTAGATTCCCTGCGAGTCAAGTGTTATATTACACCTAAAAGGTGCTCGGTAAAACCGAAGGAAAATATGATGGCAACGGAAAAATTTGAAGCGCTGGTGCATTTTCTTATTCATGAGTGCAGGGAACATCCAAGCAGGCTGGGCGCGGTGAGGCTGAACAAGGCGCTTTGGTACACTGACGTGTCATCATATCAGATGACAGGTATGCCGGTCAGCGGAGAAACTTATGTAAAGCGAAAAATGGGGCCGGTCCCGGCTCATATTTTGATAACGCTCCGCAAACTGCAGAACGATGGTAAAATTCACATTCAAGAGCCTGAGTTTCAGTATGACGTAAGGAAGTTTGTATCATTATCAAACCCTGACGAAGACGCCCTTTCCCGCGATGAACGTGAAATTGCGAAGGGTATTCTAGAGGCTGTATGCGGTTGCACCGCAAATGAAATCAGTGAGATTTCCCATGATGTAATTTGGGCGGCAGCGGCGGAGGGTGAAACTATTCCTCTTTATGCAACACTGGCTTCTGAGCAGGGTGAGGTATCTGATGATGTTCGCGCATGGGCCGGGACGGTAGTGTCCCGTCTAGAGTTGGAAGCTGCATAATGGCAGACGACGCAATGTGGCCAACATACAGGACAGTAATTCTTGATCCTTCCGCAGAATCTTTCGTCGACGAACAAACCAAAATTGGTGGAAAATTTAGTAGGCAATGGCAAGGCATAGAGTGGCTGCTTTGTCGGACTCCTTCCATAGGTCTGCCCCGCGACAGAGATGATCCTGGTAAATATGTATTGTATGTATGCGCCGGGAACACCGAGGTAGGCACTAAGGAAATTTGGGTTCTGTATTCGTATACAGACGCTACTATTACCGTTCATGCTGCACACACACCATTGTGAATAAAGATAAGCAAATAGACCGCTTCAAGGAAGCCGCCCGCCAGATTGGCGCGGACGAGAATAACGATGCGCTTGATAGGGCATTCGGGCGCCTGTCCGTAAAAACGGAAAAGCCGGAAACCCCAAAGAGCGAAAACAACAAAAAGGCAGACGAATGAAGGTCATCCTGCAGATTGCCGGTCACGATGGTGCGTTGCTGGAAATAGGCGACGGCGAAAGCGTTCTGGTTCCAACAGATGACGCCGAGCGCCACGCTTGCCTAACGGCTTTACACGCAGCGCTCGGGCTTTTACTGGATACGACCGTTAGAAGCTGTAGTCCTTCCACGGCAGACGCGACGGATGGATACTGGCAACAAAGTTCACAACATCCCGACGGTTGCCTTGCAGCCTTCTGTTCCTCTCACCCATCAGAACAACAAGACCACAGCCGAAAGACGAGATTGCGGCTTGTATCATCTGATCGGAAAGGGAGGAATTGAGGACCACATGGTCCTTGACGGCAACCACCACGAAGGTGATGCCCTGTTCCCGCGTAAGCGCGGCTCTTACTCTTGCCATTTTGTTGGCCTTTCATATTAGGCCGTTTGGCAGCTTGACTTATGAACCCATAACCTTATACTTGTAGCCGTGAATTCACAAATTTCGCCACCTAACGGCGATTTTGCTCAAAACGCAGTCGGACCACGAATCCGACTGCGTTTTCTTTATTAACAGAAAATTTACCACGAGTCTACGTACCCACAGGATATATTGTTCGCGGTATGTTCCGCGTCAACAATTTGGGGTACGCAAAGTATAATAACGCCTTTCTTTTTAGGACCGGTGCTGATGTGACAGCAGCCTGGACAGGCCGCCTCATGCAGCCGACGCCCGTACCACAGCGGCAGGCTACAGGCCCGCCGGCCACACCCAGGAGCTGCGACCGGCATATTCCTTGTGCCAAGCGCCGTCGCAGCCTGCCACTGCCACTGCCACTGGTCCAGAAGCCGACCCTGTCTACCGCCCGGCGCCCATCACCATGGCAGGCGCAGGCACCGGCACCCGCTTGCGGCGGCATGACGCTCCCGTTCCCCCCCGTGGCCATCATGGCCACCTTTTCTATTCCGCCCAAAACCCCTGCCCGTTGCCTCTAATTGTTATATTATAACTTTTCTTTAACCATTCGGGCTAATATTGTTATGTTATCACACATCAAAACTTGGAGGGGTTATCATGACACAGGCACGTATCTTCCCGATCACCGGAGGCGCCGCAGTCGCCACGTTCGGCCTGTTCTATCTGATGCAGGGGCTTGTCGCGATGAAGGACATCGACCTGCCGGCCGAGCCGGACTGGCCCAGCTTCGAAGGCTATATTGATGATGCCAAGCCGGAACCGGTTCGCAAAATCGACCGCGTTGTGCGCCCGCCCGAACCACTGCCGGTGCCACCACAACCCAAACCGGGCCCTACGCCAGATATAGGTGATCCTGTCATTCATATCGGGCCGCCGCCCGTGGCACCCACCGCCGGCCCCGGCTTTGGCAGGGAAACGTTCGGCATGGTCGATGGCGGCATGATCCCGATCGTGCGGGTCCAGCCCAACTATCCGTCCCGCGCGGCAAGTGAAGGCATCGAGGGCTGGGTCGTGGTCGAGTTCACGGTCAGTGCGCAGGGCGATGTGGTCGACCCCGTGATCATCGATGCCGAACCCAGGCGCATCTTCGACCGGTCGACCCTGCAGGCGGTGGCCAAGTTCAAATACAAGCCCACCGTGGTCGACGGCCGCGCAGTGCCCACCAAAGGCGTGCGCTTCCGTATGGTCTACACCCTTCAGGAATAGGAGACAGGCATGAGCCATACCCTCAGGCGCCGTGCGCGCGCCACCAGCGCCACAGCGGACATGACCGCGATGCTGGATGTCGTTTTCATCCTTCTGATCTTCTTCATTGTCACAGCGAGTTTCGTGAAGGAGACGGGGCTTGTGCCCAACATGTCCAAGCCGATGAAAGGCCTGCCCGCGCGCAACGAGCCGATCGCCTTTCAGGTCGATGCCAACAACCGGCTGTTCCACCTGGGACGACTGATCGATCCCTGGTCCATCGAGCCGATCGTGCGTGCCGAAAATGCCGCCCGGCCCGAAGCCCCGGTGGTGATCGAAACCGACCGCAACGCCCACACCCGGATGATGGTCCGCATCTATGACGAGGCGCTCAAGGCCGGCATCGCGCCAAACAAGGTTGCTGTGGTGGTGAAAGACTGACCTGTTCCAAGTTCCCGCACAGCAAAAGGGCGGCCCGAGTGATCGGCGCCGCCCTTTCCGTCGGTGTTATGGTGTCGCCTCAGCGCGCGACCGCGTCGTACACCTGCTGGCGAAATTCTTCCCGAAGCGGATAGACGCTGCTGGGCAAGACATTGGTCATCAGCACCGCAACAATGTCTTCCTTGGGGTCGATCCAGAAAACCGTGTTGGCCATGCCGCCCCAGAAATATTCGCCCTCGCGAGCACCATTGCCCACCTTGGCCGGGTCCGTCACCACCGCGAAATCAAGGCCGAACCCGAGGCCCGACTTGCCGCCGCTGATATCTTCCAGATTTTCAGGCAACTGGTCCTTTGACATCAGGGCCACGGTTTCGGGCTTCAGAATCTGCACACCGTCCAGGCTGCCGCCATTCAGCATCATCTGGGCAAAGCGCCAATAATCGGCCGTGGTGGACACAAGGCCGCCACCACCCGACAGCATCGGCGGCATCCTGGTGAAATCCTGGTACAGTTCGCCATGATAGGGCGCCAGCGCGCCTTCCTTGTCGCGCACATACATCACCGCCAGCCGGTCGGCCTTGTCGGCACCGGTCGCAAAGGCGGTATCCTTCATGCCCAGCGGCCCAAAAATGCGCTCGGCAAACACCTGGTCGAGGCTCTGGCCCGCCAGCACCTCGACAAGCCGGCCCTGCACGTCAACGGCAAAGCTGTATACCCATTTGTCGCCCGGCTGATAGAGAAGCGGCTGGTCCGCCAGTTTCGTGACAAAGCTTGCCAGGTCGGTATTGAAGTCCACCACGCCGCGCGCACGATACAACTGATCAACGGCCGTGTTGCCAAAAATGCCGTAGGTCAGGCCCGCTGTGTGGCGCATCAGGTCCCGAATGGTGATGGGCCGTTTTGCGGGTTCGGTTTCCACCGTACCGTCCTCCGCCGTCGCCTTATAGACCACGGCATCGGCAAACTCGGGCAGGTATTTCGCCACCGGGTCATCCAGTTGGAACTTGCCTTCTTCATACAGGCTCATCAGCGCCACACCGGTGATCGGCTTGGTCATGGAATAAATACGGAAGATCGTATCGTCCGCCATCGCGGTGCCGGCTTCCTTGTCCTGCTGGCCATAAGTTTCGAACTGCACCACCTTGCCATGGCGCGCGACCAGCGTGGTCAACCCCGCAAGGCGGCCATCGTCCACATAGGCCTGGAAATGGTCCTTCAGGGCCTCAAGCCCGGCGGCGGACATGCCCTCGGCTTCGGGCGCCGCAGACGGCAGTTCGGCCGCCCAGGCCCGCGGTACCACAAGAAGCAGGCACAAGATCAGAAAACGCGTCACTTTGGTCATGTCAGCTTTCCTCCCCACCCGCTGTGGCGGGCCTATTCGTATCCAAATCCTTCGTTCATGGCCCTGAGGCGCGGCGATCCGGCATAAAGCTGCAGCACCTCGGGCTGCGGCTCGCGGAACTTGCCCTCGATCTTGCCCTTGTACAGCTCCTTGGACCAGACATTGCGCTTGGGCTTCATGCCGTCCCACATGGCCACCTTGTCGTCGGAATGATCATTGTTCCAATAGTCGATCATACTGTCTTCAAACTGATAGCCCATGAAATCGAGGAGCTGCCGCATCGTCGCCTCGGGCTCGCTGACCAGGTCCTCGTATCTTAGACGGAAAACGCGGCTGAAATATTTCGAATATTTCTGAATTTCTTCATTGTGGCGGAACCAGTAGCGAATGGCTTCGATATGGCTGCCCTGGTCCTGCAACAGCGCTTTGCTCTGGCACACCTGCCGCACGTCACGCACGATATGGATCAGCGGCACATCGCCGAAGTCGATGAAGAAACGCAGCAGGTGCCGGGAATTGGCCGGCTGCTTGATCACCAGCGCTTCCTTGTTTTCATAGTCGGCAATGGCACGGAAAAAGCCCATCTGGTCCTCGATTGCCATTTTGGGGTCGATGCCGATCAGCTTCGAAATCTGCAGGGCCTTGTCCAGGCACTTGTTCTCGAGATTGCTGCCCAGGAAATAGGGGGTGGTCGGAATTTCAAATGGCGCGGCAATCTTGCTGTGCCCGTTCAGGATGCGGGTCAGGAGCGTGGAACCGCTCCGCTGGGTGCATGCACAAAAAAACAAATTCATCGACTGGTCCTGTTGCCGCCCGTCCCTCCCCGGAAAGGCGTATCACGCGGCCCCTGCGTGCCAAAAGGCAATGGCAGACGCCACAACATCCGCGCGCGGGCACGGAGGAGAATTGACGGTCACAATGGCAAGAAGCCGCTTGTCAGGCAAGCAGTTTGGTGGTGCCCCCGGTCGGACTCGAACCGACACTCCCGAAGGAACCGGATTTTGAATCCGGCGCGTCTACCAATTTCACCACAGGGGCGCCGGGACCATGGGTCTGGCGTGGCGCCTGATATAACCCGTAAAAAGCGTGTGAGCAAGATTGTAATCGGTGCGGGCCGTTGCTAAGCATGCTGGACAGATAACAAGGATAACCGTCTTTATGCTCAGGCGCCTGTACGACTGGACCATGGCAAAAGTGTCGAGCCCGGCAGGCGAACGCTGGCTGGCCGGCCTTTCCTTCGCGGAAAGCAGCTTTTTCCCGATTCCGCCCGATTTCCTGATGATCCCGATGATTTTGGCTGACCGGCGCAAGGCCTGGCGGCTGGCGACCATCACCCTGATCGCGTCTGTGCTGGGGGCCATGGCAGGATATGCCATCGGCGCGTTACTGTATGAGGCTGTGGCCGAACCGATCATCAATTTTTATGGCTACGGCGAAAAATTCGCGGCCTTCCAGCAATATTATGCCGACTATGGCATCCTGATCGTGCTGGTCGCCGGCATGACGCCGATCCCCTTCAAGGTGATCACCATCGCAAGCGGCGTGGCGGGGCTCAATCCGCTTGTGTTCGTGCTGTCCGCAATTCCGGCGCGCGGCAGCCGCTTTTTCCTTGTGGCCGGCCTGTTGTGGTTCTTTGGTGAACCCATTCGCACCTTCATCGAAAAACGCCTTGGCCTGGTGATGACGGCCGGGGTTCTCGGGATCATCGGCGGTTTTGTCGCCCTCAAGTTCATAGGATAAGCCAGATGTCGTCGATTATGGACATGCCCAGAAGCCAGCCGGTGCTGTTTGCCGGTGTTGCCGCCACCGTCATCCTGGGCACCGCCTTCGGTTTCCAACTGGCGGGCTATCACCCGTGTGAACTGTGCTGGTGGCAGCGCTATCCCTATATGGCCATCATGGCCGTGTCGCTGCTGGCGGTGGCCTTCAAGGCACCGGCGCGGCCCGTGCTGATGCTGCTGGCGCTTCTGTTCCTGGGCGAGGCCGGCATTGCCGGTTTCCATGCCGGGGTGGAACAGCGCTGGTGGGAAGGGCTTTCCACCTGTTCGGGTGCGGTGGAGATCACCGACAATATCGATGCCGCGCTGAAGGCCATCATGGACGCGCCCGTCATCCGGTGCGACGAAATAGCATGGTCCCTTTTCGGTATCTCCATGGCAGGCTATAATTTCTTCATCGCGCTTGGGCTTGCTGCCTTTTGCGGCCTGCGCAGCCGAAAAGCGTGATCATGGAAGCCTGATCCTGTAAGGACCAAAAACAATGCCTGCGAAAGCCGCCCCTGAGAAAACCTACAGCGCCGTCACGGAAAAGACCGTGCCCGCACGCCCCCTGCCGGGGGACCGTGTGCGCACGGGCGCGACCGACCGCATGGTGCGGGTCGACCATGCCGGCGAATTTGGCGCCGTGCGCATTTATGCCGGCCAGCGCGCCATTCTGGGCGAACGCCATGCAAAGGCGGGCCTTCTCAGACACATGCATGAACAGGAAAAGGTGCATCTGGCGCGTTTCGACAAACTGATTGCCGAGCGTGGCGTGCGCCCGACCGCGCTCGCGCCTGTGTGGCATGTCGCCGGTTTTGCGCTGGGTGCCGCGACCGCCTTCCTGGGCGAAAAGGCCGCCATGGCCTGCACCGCCGCAGTTGAGGAAGTGATCGACGACCATTACCAGAGCCAGCGCGACACCCTGAAGGGCAGCGACCCCGAGCTTGAGGAAGTGATCGAAACCTTCCAGGCGGAGGAAGTGGAACACAAGGAAATCGCGCTCGCGCACGGGGCCGAGGAAACCCCCGCCTATCCGCTTCTGGCCGGTGTCATCAAGGCCGGCTGCCGCGCGGCCATCTGGCTTTCGAAGCGCGTCTGATCCCCAAGAAAAAGGGCGGCCTTTCGCCGCCCTCTCATCGCAGTTTCTTCATGCCTTCAGGGACACAAGGTCGCCGCTGTCGCCCACGAGACCCGCGTCCTTCAAGGCTGTCAGCAGGCTTTCTTCTTCCTCGTCCGACAGGTCGGTCAGGTCATAGTCGGCCAGAAGGTCCTTCAGCGCCTGCAGGCCTTCGGCATTCACGCCCTCAGCCCCGGCACCTTCGCCGCCTTCGCCCGGCGGAGGACCCGGCGGCGGGCCGTCCTTCGGCGGTTCAAGCCCGGCAAGTTTGCCGACTTCCTTGGCGTCGAAGCCCGCAGCTTCAAACGCTTCATCGAACCCTTTGCCCGGGCGGATGCCTGCGTCCTTGAGCGCGCTCACGATTGCTTCGGCATCGTCTTCCGACAGATTTTCCGGGTCGTAATTCGACAGGATCGAACTGATCTGGGACTTCTGCTCCCCGGTCAGTTCCTGTTTCGGCGGTGGCGCAAATGTGCCCCCAGCCCCCGATAGTCCATTCACACTGGTCATGTTACCTCCTGAGTGGTTCATCCCGGCACCCGAGGCTGGTACGCGAGGGCACGCCGCGGCCCTTCGTTTTGCACACATGGAACGACCATCTTGGCCCGGCAGACATTCTCGGCTATCCTTTGCCCGGACCGGCGCAAAGCCAGCGGGGGCCTATGGGCTTGAAATTGCAGCTTTTGTTGATGCCTGCACTCCTTCTGGGAGCGAGCTTTTCCGCGTCTGCCGCCCCCCAGGCCCCCATGGTGACCAAACCCGCCCTCAGCTTCTGTGCCGACGAAAGCCCGCCCTATTCCTACCGCACCGCAGACGGGGTCGACGGCTGGACAGTCGCGCTGTTGCGCGAAATCGGCAACCTGTCGGGCGACGAGATCAGGATTTCGGTCGAGAACTGGAAACGCTGTGTCGCAACCGTGAAATCGGGCCTTTATGACGGCGCGCTGGACGCCCTGCCGCGCGACGGTTTCCTCACCAGCGCCCAGCCTTCGAACCGGATCGGCTATTCGCTTGTCACCCGCAGGGACGCGCCCGAGAACAGCCGCGCCGACATGCTGGCGCGCCCCACCCTGCGCATGGGGGTCTTGAATGTCTATATGGATGTGTTCGATTATCGCCACGGTTTCCCGGCCGCGACCCACATCGATGTGGTCAGGGTGCCGTCGACGGTCGACCTGTTGCAGCTTCTGGAATATGGCCGGGTCGATGCTGCCCACCTGGCGCCCGAGATGCTGGACCTTTATGCCGGCGCACACGACAAGCTGAAAATACTGCCGCCCGCGGCCGCCACCTTGGACATGTATCTGCTTTACGGCCCCGGCAAGGAAACCATGAAAGCGCGGCTGGACGCCGCCATGGCGACGCTCGAAGCCAGCGGCCGGCGCGCGCAGATATATCGCGCGGTCAAGCTGCCGACCCTGCCCTGGCCGGAACGCTGAACCAGAGCGCTGAAACGCCTGCGCGCCGGGCCTCAGCCTTTCTCCAGCTCGGTATCCCAATAAAGAAAATCCCGCCAACTTTCATGCAGATAGTTCGGCGGGAATTGTCGTCCATTCTGGTGCAGTTCGTGGTTGGTGGGCCTGTAGGGCCACCTGAGCGGCTGCATGTCCGCCTCGTCCGGCGTTCGGCCGCCCTTGCGCAGGTTGCAGGGCGCGCAGGCCGCAGCAATGTTGCTCCAGCAGGTGCGCCCCCCCTGCGAGCGCGGGATGACATGATCGAATGTCAGGTCATGGGTCGAGCCGCAATATTGGCAACTGAACCGGTCGCGCAGGAACAGGTTGAAGCGGGTAAAGGCCGGAAACCGAGGCTGGCGCACATATTTCTTGAGCGCAATCACACTGGGCAGGTTGACCGCCGTCGACGGCGAATGCACCTGCCGGTCATATTCCGACAGGATGCTGACCCGGTCCAGGAACACGGCCTTCAGGGCCGTCTGCCAGTTCCAGACACTGAGCGGGTAATAGCTGAGCGGCCGAAAATCGGCGTTCAGCACCAGAGCCGGACAACTGTCCGGCGAAGGCAAGTGGGGTGTAAAATGCACACCCATATTCCATCCCCCGTTAGCTAAAAACGCCCGCCGGGTAGGAAGCCGACACTCGGGTCGGCCAGCCCTTGGGCACCACTCCGACACTCGTGAGAATCAAGATACAGTGTTACCGCATGATGACAAAGCGCTATATTGTGTGGAGACGCGGATTGTTTGCCCCCGCCGTAGCCGGCCAGACGGCCCGGCATGATTTCTGTTCCCAACCGTCCCGGGATTTTCTAGGGTGCCGGCATGACAGACGCGCGCCCATCCTTCATAACCCGCTTTGCGCCAAGCCCGACCGGGCGGCTGCACAAGGGCCATGCCTATTCGGCGATGCTGGCCTACCGCCGGGCGCTGGCGGCGGGCGGGCGCTTCATTTTGCGCATCGAGGATATCGATACCACCCGCTGCCGGGATGAGTATGTCACTGGAATATATGAGGATCTGGCGTGGCTGGGCCTGCAGTGGGAACAGCCGGTCCGGCGCCAGAGCGAACATTTCGGCGACTATCAGGCAGCCCTTAACACCTTGAATGAAAAGGGTTTTGTCTATCCTTGTTTCTGCACAAGGAAAGACATCGCCGCCGAGGTGGCACGGGCGCCATCGGCACCACACGGGCCGGACGGACCGGTGTACCCGGGCACTTGCCGGCACAAGTCCTTGAAAAAACGGCAAGAGCTGATGGCGAGCGGCATGGCGTTCGCCTGGCGGCTGGACCTTGGCCGCGCCCTCGCCCACATTGGCGGCGCGCCAGCCTGGCAGGACGAGCTGAAAGGCACCATCAAGGGCGACCCGGAAAGCCTGGGCGACGTGGTGCTGGCCCGCAAGGACACCCCGACAAGCTACCATCTGGCGGTGGTTCTGGACGATGCCAGACAGGGCATCAGCCACATTATCCGCGGCGAGGACCTGTTCCACGCAACCCATATTCATGTGGTATTGCAAAGGCTTATGAACCTGCCGATGCCGATCTACCACCATCATGGCCTGCTGCTCGATGAAAACGGCCAGCGTTTTGCCAAGCGCAACCTGTCGGTCACCCTGGCGGAAATCCGGGCCTCTGGCATGAGCCCCGAAACGCTGGCCGCCTCGCTGTTAAGGGCCTAACAGCCGCAGCCACAATCGGGCCCGCAATCGCAGGTGCACCCGCCGTCGCAGCGACAGTCGCTTCCGCAACAACATGAGCTGCCGGCGGCAACCTTGTCGCGATTTTCACCCGCCACGGATGTTTCATTTTGTTGCATCTGCAACAGTTTGCGGTCCGCGCAGCCGCAACCTTTGTTCCTGTCTGTCATGCTCGTTTCCTTTCTTGTCAAACCGGGCTTTTCCGCCCATATGAAAGAGGCTACAATCCGTAGCCGCTACGGATTCAAGAGAAAAAATCACGGCAGCCCAAAAAATCCGGCCGCCAGCAAAAATGGACAGACAGACAGGAGACAATCATGCGGCTGAGCATCGGCAAACTGGGCGACCGCGCCGGGGTGAACCTGGAGACCGTGCGCTATTATGAACGCATCGGGCTGATGCCCGAACCCTTCCGGTCGGACGGCGGGCACCGCATCTATGACGAAACCCACCTGAGCCGGCTGAGCTTCATCCGCCGTTGCCGCGACCTCGGTTTCCCGCTCGAGGATATCCGCAGCCTGCTGGACCTGGCCGAAGCCGGCGACAGTTGCGCCGAACTTGTACCCGCCGCCGACAAACAACTGGCGCTGGTGCGCGCCAAGATCGAGGCCCTGAAGACCATGGAAAGCGCGCTTCAGGGCATCCGCGCCAATGCTGAACGCTGCGACAGCGACGCCTGCACGGTTTCAAGCGCCCTGTTCGGCTGCGCCGACTGCTGCCCCTGCTGCGGCACCGCAGATTTGGCGGGGGCGTGAACACGGCAAGGTCGGCACAATACACCAGCCAGGACATGCGCTCCTGTTAAAAATGAGGCCGCGTCACTTTCAGGTTGCAGCCAAACAATCTGGATGATTAAGTCTCACGATATTCAAAGCTGCTTGTGATCGCGCCGTCCATTATGCCGGCGCCAGCAACGCAGCGACCGACAAGCTGTTTCCTGCACATAAAATACTGCACGACGATATTTCATTCCCATGGAGCCGATATGCCTTCCAGCCCCGCCAATGATGACGAACCGACTGGCAATACCGATACCGACATTGTCCTGACCCTGGGCGACGACCATATCGCCTCGCTGCAATCGGACGACGACCAGGATGCTTTCCGCGTGTCCCTTGATGCCGGGTCGCTTTACCGCATCTATATCTATGCGCCCGCAGCGATATATGCGCCTGAGCTGGTTACGATCCTGGATGAAAACGGCGACACCATCAGCCCGGATATCGGGCGCTTCGGGCGGAGCTATTTCGCGGAATACTATTACACGCCCGAAACCACGGGCGACTTTTTCATGGTCGTCGGCGGCGAACTTTTCTCTGGCGACGACGAGGCCGCCTATCAGATCACGGTCAGCGAGGTCGTTGACGACGAACCGGCGGGCAGCACCGAAACCGCGATATCGGTCACTGTGGATGGCGACAGCTTCCACGGCGCAATCGACTATTTTGGCGATACCGACTTCGTGGCGGTCGAACTGGAAGCCGGCAAGATGTATCTGCTGTCCGGGTTTTCATACGGTCTCGACAGTCTTGTCGCGCGCGGTGTCTATGACGCCGACGGAACCCAGATGGATGATGTGCCGGGCTCCGTCGGCAGCGGCCTATACCCCATCGAGATTTATTATGCCCCGCAGGAATCGGGCACCTACTATGTCCAGATGGCGGAAGAAAGTGACACGCTCACCGGCAGCTACTTTTTCAGCGTCAAGGAAATTGACGACGACGACCCGTGGGCTTCTACCGAAACGGCCCTGTCGGTCGAGATTGGCAGCGGCACGGCGGCGTCCTACGATTATGAAACCGATACCGACATGTTCGCGGCCGACCTTGAAGCCGGCCAGCATTATGTTTTCTATTTCACCAGCGATACAACGCGTCCCTATGTTGCCGACCTGTTCGATCAGGACGGCAACGAGATAACGGACCAGGCCGTAGCGGTCAGTTCCTGGGGCAGCGCTGGCAATCCTTACGTTTCCGGCATCAGCTTCACCCCGACCGAAGATGGCACCTATTATTTCACGGGCGCCAGCTATGGGGTGAACCCCTACGACTATGTGGCGCATGTTGACGCGATCGAGGACGACGAGCCCTACGGCACGTCGGACAGCACGGCCACCTTGAGCGTGGGCACGAGCCTGACCGGCACTTTCGAGATTTTTGGCGACCACGATACCTATGCCACAACCCTGCGCGCAGGTGTGCAATACCGGTTCGACCTGGATGGCATCACCGCCGGCACCACATCGATCACAAGCATTATTGATGCCAATGGCAATGTGGTCAGCAGTGGCGGCTATGGTCCGCAATTCTATACAGCCGAAGAGAACGGCACCTACTATATCACCGTCCGGGAGGGTGGCACGTCGTCGCCATCGCCGGGCCAGCAACTGGGCACCTACAGCCTGTCTGTCAATAGCGTGACCGATGACGAGGATGGCGATGTCCTCGTCCTTGACGAACCCTATTCCGGAAGCATTGATTTCCCGGGCGACATCGACGAGCTCACCTTCGAAGTGACCGCAGGTTCCCTTTATTCCGTCGTCTTTACATCCGAAGGAAGCAACTCGGTCAACGCCTCGATTCACTATGAGGGCGGCGACTCGGTCATCACTACGCACATCTATCACAGCGATTACGTGACCACGGAATATACCTTCGGGGTGCAACAGGACGGGCTCATCAATTTCGGCCTCAGCCGATATTCGTCCAGTGTTGGCGGCTACACGGTCGAAATCAGCCTGCTTGACGATGACGAACCGAACGGGCTGGGCCAGACGACCTGGTCCCTTGGCGTCGGTGAAACCCTTGAAGGCACCCTCGAAGCAAAGCTCGACGAGGATTATATCGCGGTCTACCTGGAAGCCGGGACAGTGTATGAGGCGCACGCAGAGCGCACCGATTCGGATTCGGTCCCCTACCTGACCTTCGCCCTGATGGACGCGGACGGCGGGGAGATTGAGGCCCTCTACCAAAGTACAGAACACAACGAATCCACCAGCTATTACATGGTTCAGGAAACCGGCACCTACTATCTGGAAGTGGGCGGCAACTACTTTCATTGGGCTGGCGATTATGCCGTCAGCCTGGACAGCCTGACTGACGATGAACCGACGGGCGGCACCGACACCGCAGCCTACATTGCACGGGGCGGCAGCCACGACGGCACCATCGACTATACCGCCGACCACGACGTAGTTGCCGCAGACCTTGTTGGCGGCATCCGGTATGATATCGAGCTGGTGAGCGACGGCTATTATACCGTCAGGCTCGCCGACATCCTTGATAGCGACAGCGACAGCCAGGAATACAGCTATACGGTCGACCAGGACGGCAATGCCGTCTACAGCATCACGGCAACAGAAGGTGGCACCTATTATTTCGATATCTGGGCCGAGGATTATACAGGTGCCTATCAGGTTGCGCTGGTGCAGAGCTACAATCTCAACGGCACCAGCAGAAGCGAGCAACTGCAGGGCAGCAACGACGATGAAATCATCACCGGGCTCTATGGCCAGGACACGCTACTTGGCTTCGGCGGCGACGACACCCTTCTGGGCGGCAGCGGCTATGACGTCCTGAAAGGCGGCGATGGCAATGACCTTCTGAACGGCGGCAGTGGGGTCGATACCCTGGATGGCGGCGACGGCAACGACACGGCCAGCTATGACACGGCATCCTATGGTGTGATCGCCAGCCTCGGCGACGAAGGCGGAACTTACGGCGATGCCTATGGCGATCTTTTTGTCTCGGTCGAGAATCTGACCGGCTCTCGCTACAATGATCGCCTCGAAGGCGACCAGTATGACAATATCCTCACCGGCGGTGAAGGCGCGGATACCCTGTATGGCAGCGCCGGCTCCGACACTGCCAGCTACACAAACTCAAGCGCCGGGGTTTCGGCCAACCTTGTCTCGGGTCTTGGTAGCGGGGGCGACGCGAACGGCGACAAATATATTGCCATCGAAAACCTCACTGGCTCCCGCTATGGCGACAGCCTGATCGGCAACCGGTCTGCCAATGTGTTGGCGGGTGGCGCGGGCGACGATACGCTGGTTGCGGGGTACGGTTATGACAGCCTGTCGGGTGGCGATGGTGACGATTATCTGAAGGGTGGCTACGGCATCGATACGCTTGAAGGCGGTGCCGGTGCCGACACCCTGGATGGCGAACAGGACAATGACTGGGTGTCCTATGCGGGGTCTGACGAAGGTGTGAGCCTCACCCTTCTGGGCAACGGCTGGGCCACGGGGTCGGGCGGTGACGCCGAAGGCGACCGGGTCGCCAATGTGCAGCGTATCACCGGCTCGGAGCACAACGACAGCCTGGGCGGCAATTCCGGCAACAACTGGATCATCGGCGGCGATGGCGATGATCTTCTTGAAGGCGGTGTCGGGGTCGACACGCTGGAGGGCGGCCTGGGTAACGACACCATCCGCGGCAACTATACTGCCGACAGCCTTTCGGGCGGCGATGGCGCCGACGGTGTGTTCGGCGGGTACGGCAACGACACCCTGGATGGCGGCGACGGCGACGATACCCTCCTTGGCGAGCGTGACATGGACCTGATCCATGGTGGCAATGGCGACGACCTGATCGGCGGCGGCACCGAGGCTGATACCCTGTATGGCGACGCCGGCAACGACACGATCCGGGCCTCAGAGGGCAACGACCTCGTTTATGGTGGCGACGGTGACGACAGTATCGAAGGCGGCAACGGCCGCGACACGATCACTGGCGGCGCGGGCGACGATTGGCTGTCAGGCGGCGGTGAACCCGATACCTTCATCTTCGCGGACGGTGATGGCAACGACACGATCAGTGACTTCCAGGTCGGCCGCGATACCCTCGACCTGTCGGATACGGAGATCGATTTCACGAGTCTTGATGACCTGATCGCCCACGCGAGCACCACCACGATTGACGGTGTCGCGGGCCTGTTGATCGAAACCGGCGACGGCGACAGCATCTTCCTTCAGGGCCTGAACACCAACCATCTGACCGGCATCGACGTGGGTTATTGATTGGCCTGCCCGCGTGCCGGCGCAGGCCGGCACGCACCCTTTATCATGCCGCTGAGGGGCGATTATTTGGGGCGCCCCGCACAATAGCCAAACCGGGCCAATGGCGCGGGCGATCACAATTTGGCGCCGGCCGCAATTTCGCGGTTGTGCTGCAGCCGGGCCGTGTGCATTTAATATTGGCAGACAATTTTTACTTGTTTTGATCTGGTGATTTAAGATGGGCGTGGATTTATTTACAGGCGGACGCCTGAACGGTTTCCTGCGCGACGGTATCGCGCTTGACCTGCCGGGCCTGCGCGGCGGTGCGGACGGGACCACGGGCCGGCTTGCGGCACAGGTGGAAACCACGCCCGAGGCATATGGCGCCGACGACAGTGTCAGTGGTGCGACCGTCATTTCCGCCATGCCCTTCAGCCGGCGCGGCGACATCGGCGGTGGCGACACCGACGACTGGTGGTCCTTCACCGCCACCGAAACCGGCAACCTGACGGTCAATATGACCGGGCTCAGCTCCGACATCGACCTCTATCTCTATAACGGCGCGCTGGGCATTGTGGATGCGTCCTACAATGGCGGCACCGCCAGCGAACAGGTCACCTACCGGGTGACCATGGGCCAGACCTATTACCTGCGGGTCAATGCCTACGACAATGCGGCGGCCACCAGTTACACCCTGTCCGGCAGCCTAGTCGACAATGACAACAGCCGTGCGAACGCCGGATATATCTTTGTGCCCGGCACGGTCGAAGGCCGCGCGGGCGGCAGCGACACGGTCGACTGGATCGAGATTTCGCCCCTGCAGAGCGGCAACATGAGCATCTCGCTCAGCGACATGTCCAGCAACCTCAACCTCGGGCTTTATGACGCCAATGGTGTCCTGCTGTCGTCGTCCGCGAACGCCGGTTCGGCCGACGAAAGCCTGAACTACACGGTTGTCGCCAATACCACCTATTATATCAAGATCGACGGCTCGGCGGGCGCGAACAGCCATTATACCCTGACAACCCAGGTGGGCGACGGCAATGATTCCGTTTACCAGGCGGTTGAACTGGACCTGCCGGACAACCTGGACAGCACGATCGGCGGCAGCGACGAAGACGACTGGTACATCTTCACGGCGGACCAGAGCGGCACCATCCTGATCGGCATCACCGGCCTTGCGTCCGACATCGACCTGGCGCTTTATGACGGCGACGGTTACCTGGCCACCTATTCGACCCAGGACGGCACCGCCAGCGAATATGTCAGCTACGATGTCACGCCGGGCGAAACCTATTATGTGCTGGTGACCGCCTATAATGGCGCCGAAGAAACCGACTATAGCCTGACCGCAGGCTATGCCGAAGACGACGACAGCCTGGACGGCGCCACCCTTATCGAGCTGCCGGAAGGCATGAGCGGCACGGTCGGCAATATCGACGCGGTCGACTGGTACGGCTTCACCGCCGCCGAAGACGGCACGTTGACGGTCGACACCTCGGGCCTGCCCGCGGCGATGGACCTGCTTCTGTATGACGGCGACGGCGACCTGATCAGTTGGGGCAACGACCTGAAGGACCTGTCCTATGCGGTTGAACAGGGCGAGGACTATTATCTCGCCTTCTTCCCCTATTATGCCGACACGGTCTACAGCTATGATGTCACGGCCTATGTGGTCGATGCCGACAATTTCATGGGCGCGGGCTATGTGTATGAAAGCCCGGTCGCGCGCACCGGCGTGGTGGGCGCCAGCGACAGCGACGACTGGATCACCATCTCGCCCAGCGACGACGGTACCTTTCATGTGCGCCTGTCGGGCCTCAGCGACGATGCGTCGATCGAGGTTTACGACTTCACCGGCGACCTGGTGGCCAGTTCGGACCGGGCCGGCACCCAGACCGAGACCATCAGCATCGACGATACCTACGGCTGGGACTATTATTTTGTGCGCGTGCATTATGACGGCGACGCCGCGCAGGTGGACTATACGCTCGATGCCTGGACCGTGGATACGGACAACAGCCAGGCCGACGCCACGGATATCACCGGCGATCGCACCACCGAGGGCAGCGTCGGCGGCGACGATACCAGCGACTGGTATGTGCTGACGGCCGAAAGCACGGAAACCCTTGTGGTCACGCTCGCAGACCTCTCGAGCGATATCGCGCTCCGGATCATGGACGCCGACGGCAACCTTCTGGGCAGCGCATCGGGCGGCACCGGGGACCGGGAATATGGCTGGGCGGTCGAGGCCGGCGAAACCGTCTATGTGGAACTGAGGGCCACCGACGGTGCGGCGCGCACGAGCTATAGTCTGGTGACCAGCTATATCGACGAAAACGACACGCCGGACGCGGCAACCGCCGCCGACATGCCGCTGGTCATAACCGGCGAAGTCGGCGCCGCCGCCGAGGGCTTCAGCGACCGTGAGGACTGGTTCGAAGTCGTGGCACCCGAAAGCGGCAACCTGGTATTCTGGCTGTGGGTCGACAATTTCGACGCCGCCCTGACCCTGGAGGACGCCGACGGCAATACCCTCCGTATCGCCGACACCGGCGGCGCCTATAACGAATATCTGGAATTCGAGGTCACAGCGGGTGCGACCTACCGTATCGGGGTCAGCACGGCCATCGTGCGCGACCCGGGCGACTATGAACTGCATACATTCTATACCGATGTCGCGCGGGACTATGTGCACCCCGGCACCGAACAGGCGGATTCCCTGCCCGCCTCGAACTATAACGACCTGGTGCTGGCCTTCGGCGGCGACGACACCATCCGCGGCACGCGCGGCGCCGACACCATCGATGGCGGCGACGGCTTCGATATCATCGACTTCCATGACGCCACCGAAGCCGTGGCCTTCAACATGGCCACCAACTACCGGTCCGGCAGTTTCGTCGAGGGTGATGTCATCAGCTCGGTCGAGGGCATCTATGGCTCGAACCATAATGACCGGTTTGTCGGCACGTCGGGCGCCAACGACATCCGGGGCTCGGCGGGCGACGATATCATCGCGGGCGGCGCCGGCAACGACACCCTGTATGGCGGCGACGGCGCCGACGACCTGGACGGCGGGGTCGGCAACGACTTCCTGTCGGGCGACGCGGGGGCGGACCGCATCAACGGTGGCGGCAGCAACGACTGGCTCAGCTACGAAGGCTCGGACGAAGCGGTCAGCCTGACCCTGCGCGCCGGCACCTGGGCCACCGGGTCGGGCGGCGACGCCGACGGCGACCGGGTCATCAATATCGAGAATATCAACGGCTCGAATTTCGACGACAGCCTGGGCGGCGATATCCGCGACAACCATATCACCGGCGGCGACGGCAACGACACGCTCTATGGCAACCTGGGACGCGATACCCTGGAAGGCGGCGCTGGCGATGACGAGATCCGGGGCAACTATACCGCCGACTGGCTGTCAGGCGGCGACGGCGACGATGGCGTGTTCGGCGGTTACGGCAACGATACCGTGCTGGGGGGTGCCGGCAACGACACGCTCCTGGGCGAACGCGACAGCGACATTCTCTATGGCGGCGCGGGCGACGACCTGATCGGCGGCGGCACCGAAGCCGACACCCTCTATGGCAACAGCGGCAACGATACCCTCAGGGCATCCGAAGGCAATGACTGGCTTGAAGGTGGCGCCGGCAACGACAGCATGGACGGCGGCCGCGGCAGCGACACCCTGATCGGCAATTCCGGCGACGATATCATGACCGGCGGCGGCGAGCCCGATACCTTCATTTTCGCGGACGGCGACGGCAACGACACCATCACCGACTTCCAGGTCGGCCGCGACAGGCTCGACCTGTCGGATACGGAGATCGATTTCACGAGCCTTGATGACCTGGTCGCCCACACGAGTACATCCACGGTCGACGGCGTGTCGGGCCTGCTGATCGAAACCGGCGACGGCGACAGTATTTTCCTTCAGGGCCTGAACACCAACCATCTGGCCGGTATGGACATAGATTATTGAAGCATTGAATGAATTTGCGCGCCCTCGCGGCGCCGGCGATATTCCTATTTTCAAGAACGAGATTCAAGTAAATGACCCTCCTGCAAGGCGTCCCGAATGACGCCACCCTGACCGGCGACCGCAATTCGGACCCTTTTTACGGGAATGCCGGCAACGGCAACGATTGGACAAGCCAGACCAGATACAATTCAGAGTCACGCGGTGGTCGGGGCGACGACACGCTCTATGGCAGCGGCGGCGACGACTATATTTATGATAACGGCGGCAACGACGTCATATACGCAGGTGCCGGCGATGATGACATTTCCGCAGACGGCGGCGGCGACACGCTTTATGGCGGCGATGGCAACGACTGGGTTTCGGCCACAACTTATTACACCACGGTACCTGGCGACCAGTTGCACAGCTATCTGTCGGGCGGCGCGGGCGACGACGTGCTCGAGAGTGCCAATTCCGCCGATACCCTGTTGGGCGGCACGGGCAACGACACCATCTATGGCTCGTCGGGCAACGACACCATGGATGGCGGCGCCGACAATGACGAATTGCGCATGGCGGGCGGCAACGACCTGGTCACGGGTGGCACCGGCGCCGACACGTTTGTCGTGCTGTCCAACTGGGCAGCCGACACGATCACCGACTTCGACACCAGCGCCGACCTGATTGACCTCACGAGCCATGACGCGCGTTATGTCGATCTTGTTTTCACCCAGTCGGGTGCGAACACAATCATCACCTTCGGCACCGGTGTCGGCAGCACAACGGGGGGCGACAGTGGCAGCCTGACCCTCCTGAATACGACCGCCAGCAGCCTGAGCGCCGATCATTTCTACCTGCAGGAAAACCAGCCGGTGTCCCGGACCGGAACGGACGACGCCGACACGCTTTCAGGCACGGCCTTTGACGATACGCTGTACGGCCAGGGCGGCGACGATTCGCTGGATGCCGGCAATGGCGACGACGATGTCTATGGCGGGGCCGGCAACGATTATGCCGGTCTTGGCCGCGGCAACGACACCTATTACGACCCCTCGGGAGCCGATACGGTTGTCGCCGGCAGCGGCGCCGACAGGATCGACCTCGGGGACGGCAACGACCTGGTCTATGCCGGCGGCGGCGCCGACAGCATCACGGCGTCCGGCAGCAACAGCAGCCTGTATGGTGAATCCGGCGACGATGTTATCTACAGCCTGTCGTCAGTGGGCGGCGATACCCTGCAGCATAATTATGTGTCCGGCGGCGCCGGCAACGACGTGCTGGTGAGCGGCGACAGTTCGGACACCCTGGAAGGGGGCGACGACAATGATTCCCTCTATGGCAACTGGGGTGACGACAGTCTTGCAGGCGGCGACGGCAATGATGTGCTGAGCGGCCACAATGGCGACGACACCACGGACGGCGGCGCGGGCGACGACGAACTGTGGCTGCGTATCGGTGCCGACCTCGCCATCGGCGGCAGCGGCAGCGACACCTTTTTTGTGCGTGAAAGCTGGGGCCACGACACCATCACGGACTTTGACCCGAACGAGGACGTCATCGATCTTTCGGTCCATGACGTGCAGTACCGGGACCTGGTGTTCACCCAGTCGGGTGCCGACACCGTCATTACCTTCGGCGCCGGCGCGGGCAGCACAACGGGCGGCGCGAGCGGCAGCCTGACCCTGTTGGACACCGACGCCGGCAGCCTCAGCTCAAGCCATTTTGTCATGACCGTGGACGGCGTGGTTTCCCGCACCGGCACCGATGGCGCCGACACCATCATCGGCGGCAGCTTCAATGACACGCTCGACGGCGCGGGCGGTAACGACAGCCTGGTGGGTGGCGGCGGTTATGACAGCCTCGTGGGCGGTGACGGCAACGATATCCTGACCCAGGATCGTGGCAGCGCATCGGGCGGCAACGGCGACGACCTGATCACCTTCGAAGGCACCAGCGGATCGAACTGGAGCTATGGCTATGGCGGATCGGGCAACGACACCATCTATGCCCATAACACAACCTCCAACCTGTACGGCCACGACGGCAACGATGTGCTGGTCGGCAGCAATGTCGGCACCTATTACGCGGAACTGGATGGCGGCGCCGGCGACGACATGCTGCAAACCGGCAACGCGAGCAGGATGTTCGTGACGACCGGCACAGGCGACGACACACTTGCCGTCACCTGGAACGACGGCCTTACCGGGCACCAGGCCTACCTCTATTCCCTGTCAGGCACCGGCAATACCCTGGACCTGAGCGCGGTTGCCGACAGCCTGGATGATATCCGCATCTATGGCACTTATCATGGCACGATCGTCAAGGTGCTGGACGACGAGGGCCGCACGATCGGCACCATTGAATTCGACCAGAGCGAATATCATGGCTTCTCCGAACTGATTGTCGGCGACACCAGCTACGATCTTCTGCTCACCGAAAATGGCGACGAAATATACAGCGGCCTGCTCCTGGGCGCCACGGAAGGCGACGACACCCTCACCACCGACGGCTTTGGCACAGCGCACGGCCTGGGCGGCAACGACCATATCACCGATTCCTTCGACCTTTCCTGGGTCTATGGCGACGCCGGCGACGACACCATCATCGGCTCGGGCATAGCAAGCACCCTGATTGGCGGCGACGGCAACGACAGCCTGGTCGCGGAAGGCGACAGCCCCTGGCTTGTAGGCGGCAATGGCGACGATACCCTGGTCGCACGCTACAGCTCCGACTATCTGGGCAATGACTATGATGAGAACATGGCCGGCGGCGCCGGCGACGATTTCTATGTGGTCGACACCGAGCCCGGCGTGCAATTCGAACTGTCCATCGGCTTCGGCTCGCACTCGGGCGAAGACTTTACCGGCACCGACACGCTGGATCTGTCCCGCATCACCACAGACCTGTCTGACATCCGCCTGTCCGGCTACTCCCTCGGCTTCAAGATCGAAATCCTTGACGACGAAGGCAATACGACCGGCGTCGTTACCGTCGGCAGCTTCTTTTTCTTCGCCGGTGACGACTATAGCATCGTCGACCGGCTCATGATCGGCGACACCACCTACGACATCGGTGCCTTCACCAGCCTCACCGAAATGTACAGCAGCCTCTATTATAACGCGGACGCATCGGACAATGCCATTGTTGTGACCGGTGACGGAGAGAGCGTTGGCGGGCTGGCCGGCGACGACACCATTACCTCCGACGCATTGGGCGTGACCCTCGAGGGCGATCACTATGGCATCGATGGCAACGATTATCTGAGCACAACCGGTTATGGCAGCAACCTTTGGGGCGACGGGGGCGACGATACGCTGATCGCCAGCGGCGACAGCAGCCGGCTGAACGGCGGCGGCAACGCCGGCGGCGGTGACGACCTGCTTATATCCAGCGGCAGGAACAACCGGCTGGAAGGCGGCGAAGGCAACGACACCCTGATTGCCAGTGGCGAAGGCGCCAAACTGTATGGCGATGACTATTGGTACGAACAATATAGCGACGATGACAATCTGTTTGCCTCTGGCGCGCGGTCCTTCCTTGATGGCGGCGGTGGCAACGACACCGTCGAAGGCGCCAGCGGCAGCGACACGCTGATCGGCGGCGACGGTTTCGATATTGTCGCCTTCACCAGGGCAGGCGCAGGCGTCATGGTCGACCTTGTCAACCAGACCGTCAGCGGCGGTGCCAGTGTCGGCGACATGAGCGGCTTTGAAGGCGCAATCGGCAGCGACTTTTCCGACACCCTGCAGGGCGATATCGGCATCAACGCCTTCTATGGCGCCGCCGGCGACGACCTGCTGATCGGCGGCCTTGGCGCCGATACCCTGAATGGCGGCGCCGGCAGCGATACCGCGAGCTTCGAGACCGCAAGCGCCGCGGTTTCGGCGAACCTGGTGTCAGGCCGCGGCACGGGCGGCGAGGCCGATGGCGATGTCTATATCAGCATCGAAAACCTGACGGGCTCCAACCATGACGACAGCCTGATCGGCAACCGGTTTGCGAACGTGCTGGCGGGTGGCGCGGGCGACGATACGCTGGTTGCGGGGTACGGTTATGACAGCCTGTCGGGCGGCGATGGTGACGATTACCTGAAGGGCGGGTACGGCATCGACACGCTGGAGGGTGGCGCCGGTGCCGACACCCTGGATGGCGAACAGGATAATGACTGGGTGTCCTATGCGGGGTCTGACGCAGGCGTCAGCCTCACCCTTCTGGGCAACGGCTGGGCCACGGGGACGGGCGGCGACGCCGAAGGCGACCGGGTCGCCAATGTGCAGCGCATCGTCGGCTCGGAGCACAACGACAGCCTGGGCGGCAATTC
>SBGU01000018.1 GCA_006226495.1 Alphaproteobacteria bacterium | reverse complement strand
TGAACACCGCCCTCCAACCAGCCCCCTCGCCGTTCGGGCTGAGCCTGTCGAAGCCCGGGTCGCGGGGTAATGGCGGTTCCGGCAAAAGCCGGCCCGGCATCCTGCCCTTCGACAGGCTCAGGGCGAGCGGCGGGAGAATGCCCCCTGTTCCTCAGACATGGCGCGGCAGACATGAACACCGCCCTCCAACCAGCCCCCTCCCCCGTTCGGGCTGAGCCTGTCGAAGCCCAGGCCGCGGGGCACCGCCTTTATGCCGCCGCGGGGGCCATGGTGTCGTCGAAGTCGGCGAGCTGGGCGGCGAGCGCGGTCTGGTAGGCCGGGCGGGATTCCATACGGGCGAGATAGGGGCCGAGCACGGGGTCCGAGGTGACGATGTCCGAATGGCGCAGCATCTGGAGCGTGCAGGCCATGGTGAGGTCGGCCACGGTGAAGCGGTCGGCCACCAGATAGTCCCGGTCCTTCAGGTGGGCGGCAAGGTCCGCGAGGCGCGTGCGGGCGAAGGCTTCGGCGGCGGGGCGGCGTTCCCGGCCCCAGGCGCTGTCGGGCGCGAACAGGTCGATGTCCAGAACCTGCACCAGCGCGGGTTCGATGCTGTTGAGCGCCGCCATATGCCACATGAGCGTGTGGGCGCGGCCCGCATCGTCCGTAGGCATCAGCGCATCAGAGCGCCCGGCGATATGCAGGCAGATGGCGCCGCTTTCGAACATATCCAGCCCGTCGTCCGAACAGGTCGGCACCTGGCCGAAAGGCTGCAACGCCCGGTGGGCCGGCTGTTTGGCGTCCGAATTGGCGATGAGGCGCACGGTGTAGGGTATACCCGCTTCCGTAAGAGCCCAGCGCACGCGCAAATCGCGCACAAGGCCGCGCACAAACGGCGGTACCCAGTGATAGGCGGTGATTTCGATCATGCTACGGTCTCCCCTGATTTGCGGGACGGAAGGCCATGACCGCGCCATGACCGCCCCGCGTTTGCTGTCGGTAGAACAAGGGTTGCGCCCTATTGGGTTGATATCAACATTTTTTTGAAAAAATAGTTGATCGGACAGAACGCGATGGGTTGGTCCGGGCTTGGGATTGCCCACACCGGTGTTCCTGGGTCCGCCGATCAAGTCGGCGGATGACGAGGGAGAGGAAGGGGACAAGACGGAGCGGCGCTGGATCAGCAGCTTTTGCAGATCGCGCTGAGGGCGGCTTCCCAGTCGGGGCGGTGGGCGGTGAGGAAATCGATGAGCGCGCGGATGCGCGGGCTTTGGAAGCGCCGGTCGAGATATAGAAGGTGATAGGGCTGTGCCACCGGCCACAGGTCGGGCAGCACCGGCACCAGTTTACCATTGCCCAAGCTTTCAGCCAGCACATAGCTGGGCATCTGCACGATGCCGGCACCGGCTTCGGCGGCGAGGCGCAGGGCATCGCCTTCATTGGCGACCAGCCGGCCCGGCACCTGTTTGGACACGCTGTAACCTTCAAACGTGAAACGCCACGGATACAGCCGCCCGCTGCCCGGGTTGCGGAAGGACAGGCAGTCGTGATTGTCGAGATCGTCGATGCCCGTGGGCGTGCCCCGGCGCGCCAGATAGTCGGGTGAGGCCGCCATGATGAAACGGGCCTCGAAAAAACGCCGGGCCACCAGGTTGCTGTTGTCCGAAAGTTCACCCGCGCGCACCACAAGGTCCAGCCCTTCGGCGGCCAGGTCGGCGGCGCGGTCCTCAAGCCGAAGCTCGACCGAGATGTCCGGATACTGGCGCTGGAAATCGACCATCAGGGGCGCAAGCCACATGCGCCCCAATATCACCGTGCAGCCGATGGTGATGCGCCCGCGCGGCGCGCCCCGGCTTTCGGTGACCGCGGCGATCAGGTCGTCCATTTCGGTTTTCAGGCGCCCCGCGCCTTCGAGGAAACGCTCTCCCTCGGCGGTGAGGCTGACACTGCGGGTGGTGCGGTGCAACAGCTTGACGCCAAATTCTTCCTCGAGCCGGGCCACGGCCTTGCTGGTCGCGGAGGTGGAAAGCCCAAGGCTTTTGGCCGCCGCCGCAAAGCTGCGGGTGCGGGCGACCTCCAGGAATGTGTTGACATTATTGAGCTGGCGCATGGCTATTCATGACACAAGGTGGATAAAGAAGCCACCTTTATCGCTATTATATAAAGGATTGGGCGTGCCTATCTCTCTTTCATGCAGGGCGCACCGGCCATGAGGCCAACACCGAACCAGCCGGGCGCCACCACGACAGCAAAGACTGAGGAGGCTTAAATGCAGCTCGACAAGATTGAACAGACCATCAAATACGGCATCGTTGCCACCACGGCGGCCCTGGCGGCCGTCATCATAACCCTGCCCGGCCGTGCCGATGATACGACCGGCCCCGACGCAGCCTTGCTGGCAAGCCCGGTTTACGGCCCGGCGGCAGAAGCCCGCCACAAACCGAAATTCAGCATCAATGACCAGGACGGCAACCGCTGGCGCATCGCCGCCCCGGTGCGGACCATCGACAATGCCCCGGCCCGGCCTTTGCTGACCATCAGCTTCACCGGTGGCCGCCTGTTGCCGGACGCCGGCAGCACGGTCACAAAACGCCATGATATCGCGTTCGACCGCGACCGGGCGCTGATCGCCGACTACCGCGCCGAATAAGACAGAAAAATCAATACAACCGACGTCACGACAGACAAACGACAGAACGAGGAGATCCATCATGAGCAGCCAGCAATCCAGCCTTTCCCCCGCTTTCAGCGCTGGTGGTGAACGCTATAGCCGCACGTCGCCCATCATCACCTACGCAAATCTGATCGGGGTGAGCGCCTTCGTCGTATACATGTTTCTGGTCTAGGGCGTCTGCGCGGGCCGTCCCCCCTGCCCGCGCCGGTTATTGCGCCCCTTGTCACGAGTTTTTCGAATAACCCCCCTTGTGCCAGAACGGGGCCGGCCTCTCTCTCGCTCCCGCGTTCGGGCCGGCCCCACCCCCAGGGGTTATTGATTTTGTAAATTACCACCTGCGTTTTCCTTCCCTGACCTCGCTGACTTGCCGCCCCTGAACCGGGGCGGCATTTTTCTTGTGCGGCGGTCGGGGAAAGGGTGTTCAGTCGCGCACCCAGATGCGCACGCTGGTGGCAGGCACGATAATGTCCTGCGGTACGGCACCGTCCAGCACCGCGTCGGCGCCCGGCAGGCCCTTGATGTCGACCGTGTCGCCGTCCGCGACCAGCCGCCAGCGGCCGGGGCCCGGATGCACGGCTTCAAACGCCTTGTCGGTGCCGCCGACATTGATCAGCACCATCACCCGCCCGCCGGTGACATAGCCGAGCAGACTGTCGCGTTCCGGCAAGATCCAGCGGTACCAGCCCGGGGTTTTCTCGGCCCGGCGGAACACGGCGCCGGCATCGCTCATGCGAAGCTCGATCAAGCCCTTCCAGAAGGCCAGCATGCCGGCATAATCGTTGGGGCCGCTGGCACCGATATTGTCCCACTGGAACTGGTTGGGGATGCGCTGGTTGTAGGTATCGTCCCGGCCCTTGATCTCGATATCGCCCATGGTGGCGGTATGCTTGACGATGCGATGCTCGGCCGCAGCCCCTTTACTCCGCATGAATTCGCTGCCGCCATGGATGACCACCGGCCCCTGGCTCGTGAGCAGCATAGTCGCGGCGATGCGGTAGGGCCCGGCATCGACCCCCTGCCTGCCGTCCCAGTCCTGCCGTGCAAACCGGTCAGCGAGGGTCCAGTTATCATGGATATCCAGGTAATTGAGGCCGGCGTTCGCACTTTCGCTTTCGCCGTCGAAATCGTTACTCAGCGCCTTCATGGCCGCGCCGCGCAGGTCGGTATTGCCGCCGGCATAACCCCGGTCGGTGGCCGGGTTCTCGAGCACGAAGGGCGAACCCGCGAGCGCATCGCGGGCCTGATCCTGGAAGAAGGTGATGGGCGCATCTTCCTTGTACCAGTCCCAGTCGGCGTTGGCGCGGATATAGGGGTCGGTAACATCGATCCAGGGTTCGCCGTAGAGGATGATATCGTCCGGCAGTTCGGCCTTCAGCTTCCTGAGGGTCTGTTCGTCCAACTGGCCGGCCAGGTCGATGCGGAAACCGTCGATGCCGAACTCACCGATCAGGGCCTTGCACTGGTCGATCAGCCAGCGCTGCACCATGGGCCGGTCTTCGGTTTTGACCTCGTTGCCATAAGGGCCGATATGCTGGCCGGCGTCATCGGTGCGGTAATAATATTGCCGGTCGAAGCCGTTCATATTGAGGGGGATCTTGCCGCCGCGCATGTCCTCGCCCGTGTGGTTGGGCACGATATCGACAATCACCGCAATGCCATGGTCGTGGAACGCCTGCACAAGATCCCTGAGCTCGTCGCGTTCGATGCCGGCCTCGCGGCCCCGGGCGCGGTATCGGTCCTCCACCGCGAAGGCATGGGTGGTCGAATAGCCCCACTGGTAATTTTCGTCATTCACACCGACGGCGATCATGTCCGGATCGTCATGGAAAGCGGCTTTCCATTCCGGTGTCGGGTAGCTCATGAACTGCTGCACCGGCATCAGATGCACAACGTTGACCCCGAGTGCGAGCAGATGGTCAAACCCGATGGCCTCGCCATGTTTGTTCACGAGGCCCGGGATGGTCATGGCCGACAGGCGGCCCTGTATCATGTCAGGCACCGGCAACAGGTCGGTGAAATCGCGCACATGCACCTCGTAGGCCACGACATCCTGCATGGCGGGCCGGCCGTCGGCGAGCGGGGTGGCGGGTTTGGTCGCGTGCCAGACCCGGCTTTTGCCGGTGGCATCCGCCTGCACGCGGGAATAAGGGTCCGACAGGTGCGCACCCGTCTGTTCAAAGAACAGGTTGCCGGGGTCGGCGGGGCCGTGGGCGGTGAAATCATACCAGGTGCCGGCAAGGTCACCGTCCAGCACCGCTTCGAACACCCCGTCGGCGTCCTTCTGCATCGCGACCGTCTGGCGCGCGGGCACACCTTCTGCCGCGTCATACAGATACAGTTTCACCGCGGTCGCGCGCGGTGCAAATACCCGGAAGCTGGTGGCGGTGCCATCCGGCGCCACCTCGGCCCCCAGCGCCTTGCCGGAATAAAGCGTGCGGAACCAGCCATCGAAGCGCACGCGCATGGGTGTGCCGCCGTCCAGGGCCACATAATGCACACGGGTGATATCCAGGGGGCTTGCGGGCACCAGAAGCGCGGTATCGGCGCCGTTCGGCAGCACCTCGACAACCGGCACAATGTTGCCGCCTGCATCCGTCAGGTGCCATTTGGCCGGGTTCAGCCGGGCCGCGCCCGTGGCATGCACCCACACGGCTTTGGGCGCGCGGATTTCGGCGCGCTGCAGCACGGGCGCCATTTGTTCCGCATCCGAAACAAGGCTGTCGTCAGCAAATGCCGGGGTGGGCAGAATGGTCGGCAGGGCCGACAGGAAGCTCGCCGCAAGGAGGCGCGGCAACAGGCGATTGACCATGGAACATTTTCCCCTTCATGCCCCGCGCGGGCACGCGGGGCCGGGGTCAGACTAACAAAGGCCGGGGGCCCGCGTAAGCCCTAAAGGAACCGTTTGTCGAGCCCGGCGGCGAACGGGAACAGGTTGAAATAGGGCCTGGCTTCAGTATGCACCCGCATCACCGACGGGCGCGCGCACAGGCGTTCAAAATAGGCCTGCACATTGGGGAACCGGTCGGCATAAGGCACAATCGCGCTCAGGTAAAACAGGGGCGGCAAGGCGGCACAGTCGGCCATGCTGAAACGGTCGCCGGCCAGGAATTCGCGGCCTTCAAGCCGTGTCTCCAGCATGCCGAACGCCATGTCGATCGTTGCCCTGGCGTCCGCCACCCCATGCGCGTCGCGCGCTTCCTCTGGGCGGAACCCGTCGCTGACAATCTTCTGCATCGCTGTGTGCGGATAAAGGTCGATGAAGCGGTCCCAGAAACGTACATCCAGCGCGGCATCGCCGTCCGCCGGCACGAGGCGCAGGGTGTCCGGATATTTCTGGTCCAGATACTCGATGATGATGCTGGATTCCGCGACCTTGCGGCCGGTTTCAGTATCCTCCAGCACCGGGAATTTGGCCACGGGCCACAGGGCGCGCAGTTTGGCCGCGTCCTCGGGGATACCGGGCATCAACAGGTTGCCTTCGAACGGAATGCCCTTTTCATACAGCGCGATCAGCACCTTGTGGCAGTAGGAAGACAGGGGGTGGAAATGCAGGACCAGGCTCATGTTTCTATCCTTGTTGCTGTCGTGTCGGGCCGGAAGACGGCGCCGCGGCAGCATGGACCGATTTTAAGTTGATATCAACATATATATGCCGGCTGCCACGCGGAAAAGGATCGCCCGCGCCCCGAGCCCCGGGTCCATTTCGGACCGCGGGCACCGGCACGCGGGCGGGCGGCGGGTCCCGCCCCGATCTGTCAGTTGGCCAGTTCTGCCACGAATGCGGCGACCTGCTTGTCCAGGTTTTCCGCGAGCGACAACAAGTCCCCGGCGGCGCTTTCCACCTCGGCCATGGTGCTGACGCTGGTGTCGGCGGCGGCGCCCACACCTTCGATGCTGCTGGAAACCGTTGCGGTCATATCGGACGCCATGGCGGCCGCGCGGCCGATCTCGCCCGTCGCGGCGGACTGCTGTTCGACTGCCGAGGCAATACTGCCGGATATTTCGTCGATGCGTCCGATCCGGTCGGTGACATCGCGCACCGCAGCGATGGCACTGCGGATGGCAGACTGCATTTCCCCGATCTGCTGTTCAATTTCGCCGGTTGCCCTGCCGGTCTGGTTCGCGAGGCTTTTGACCTCGCTGGCGACAACGGCAAAACCCTTGCCGGCATCGCCCGCGCGGGCGGCTTCGATGGTGGCATTCAGCGCCAGAAGGTTGGTCTGTTCCGCGATATCATTGATCAGCTTGACCACGGCCCCCACGCGCTGGGCCACCTGGTCCAGCATGTCCACCTGGGATACCGCAGAGTTGGCGGCATTGTTGGCATCCGCCGTAATGCGCGACGAATCCTGCACCCGGCTGGTGATTTCCGCGATCGATGCGGCCATTTCTTCGGCGGCGGCAGCCACCGACTGTACACTGTTGCCTGCAGACTGGGCGTTCCGCACCGATTCCCGCGATTTGCTGGCGGTATCACCCGCGGCTCGGCCCACCACATCGGCGGACCGCCGCAGCACATCGGCCCGCGCCTTCAGGTCGCGCGCCAGCGACGCCACCCTTTGTTCAAAACCGGTGGCAAGCTGCTGCCGGTTGCTGGTGCGGGCCAGTTGGGCGTCTTCGTCCGCCCGGCGCTTGCGTTCCTGCTCTTCCATTTCGTGGCGGCGTTCAAGGTCCAGCCGTTCGGCTTCGGCGGCCGCCAGTTCGGCCTTGCGCCGGTCTTCCGCCGATTTGCGGAACACCAGCAGACTGTTGGCCATGCGACCGATGGCGTTCGAGCGGTCGGTGTAGGGAATGGTGATCGAGGAATCGCCATCCGATTCCGCCATGGCCTGCATGACCTCGGCGATCTCGGATACCGGCCCGACAATATTGTCGGTATTGTGCCGCCGCAGATAGAAGGAAAAGACCACAGCCCCGCCGCCGATCAGCACCGTGAGCGCCAGGAGGCTCATCGACAGGACCTTGTTGCTGCTGCTGGCATCGGCATCCAGGGTCTCGATACGTTCCGACACGTCTTCCATGCGCACGGCAAGGGCGTCGAACACACGGGCGAAATCGTCCATTTCGGCCTTGCTGACCTGCCCGGCATTATTGCGCATCTGCTCGATCAGCCGCCCGGTCTGGTTGATATAGTCCTCAAGCGGCCTTTGGACACCCGCAAGCGCTGCTTGCATGTCTTCCGGCACATCCAGCTTTTCATTGGCCGCCATCGACGTGCGGAAACCCGCCGCATTGTCGCGGAAACTTTCGTCCACCGCCTGCATCTGGGCGCGGTCCCCGGTGCTGGCGGCCAGGTACATGTTGTAAAGATCGGCCCGGATACTGTCGTGCTTCATGTCTGCGAACATATGGTTGCGCATGACCTTGGTGACCGTGCCGGACCGGTCAAGCGCGCTGGAGAGGGTAAGCACCCCCACCGTCGCGAACAGGGTTACAAGGGCGATAAGGCCGATATTGATATAGGCGCTGCGGGCGAACTGAACTTTCAGTTCGGCGGTTTTGTCCAGAAGCATACCCATTCCCCAATCCTTCCGGCCCCACGGGACCCCTCAGAAGTTGACAGATATTTCCGCACGCAACCCCAGTGCCAGCGCGTCCTTCAGGTGCGCCTGCGCCGAGGGGTTGACGATATATTGCAGGTCCGGCTGAAGGGTCAGCCAGTCTGCAATCGGCATGCGGTGTGTCAGCTCGAACACCGTTTCATGCCGGGCTTCCGCGTTGCCGAGCAATGCTTCGGCCTCGCGGAAACTGGAACTGTTCACTGCACGCGAAACGGCGAGGCCGGTTTCGTCGTCCGGCCGGCCCGGCACAAGCCCGCCGAACCTGAGCGCCCCCTGCCAGGAGCGGCTGAACTGATTGAGCCGGCCATCGGCAAAACCGATGCGGGCATAGGCCGCCAACGAGGGCACGCCATTGTCGCCATCAATCAGCGTGGCTTCCCAGAAGGCATAGGCGCCCTTGTTGCGGCGTGCTTCATCGTCCGCAAGCAGCGGATCGCTTTTTTTGCTATAGGCCCAGGTGCCGGCGGCAAAACGGCCCAGCGCTGTCTCCGTTGCGTCCAGTTCGACCGCAACCAGCGCACCGTCATGCAGCTTGATCGCCATGCGCGCCGGATGGTCCGGATCGTTCGGCACGGCATCAAGCACCACCGTGCGCACAAGCAGGGTATCGCTCAGTTGGTAATCTGCCCTGAGCGCCAGCGACGTGGTCGGGAAAATGGACGGTCCGTTTTCACCGGTCTGCGACCAGTCGGGCCCGATGCCATGGCTGCTGCCGATGAAGATGTCGGCCACTTCCTTGGCGTCAAACTCGGAATTCAGGTCGTAAAGACCGGCCTTCACAGATGCCCGGCCATCGGCAAACCGGTGCTGGACCCAGGCTTCATACAGCCGGAAAGCCCGACCGGTATCGATGTTGCTGACCGTCTGGGCGTCGCCCACGATGGCTTCGGTGAAGCTGTTGTTATTGTTATAGAGACCGTAGAAAAAGAACTCGGTGTCCGCGAGACCAAACGCAGCGTCAGCGTCGACCGCGAGCGTGAGATCGAGATTGTCGAGATAGGCGCTGCCGTGGCGAACACCACCCCGCGCGTTTTGCCATATTTCAGCGGTGTAGGTCAGCGATCCCTCCACTGCGTCAGCGGCGGGCGCACGCCCGGCCACAACCGACGACAGGAGGGCCGCCAGCGTGACGGATGCAAATTTGTTCATGCCTGGCCCTTCGCCCCCCGGAGGGAGCACTGTATGTGATGGTGGGTTAAAAACAGTTTAACCGTGGGGAATTAGTGCCGGCGCAGCCGGCGGCGGCTGCGACAAAGGCTCGGCAACGGGGGCGCGGCCATGTGTGCGCCGGCGCAAGACAGTCTGATATACATTTCTGGCCCTTTCATAGGCCCCGGGAGACCGGAGTCTCCCTGGCACGGGGCCTGGATTTCTGACAGTCGGATGTACGAAATCTGCCCGTGTCGCCTTTGCCTGAAAAGGCCGGGAGACCATCTTTGGCCCCACCTCGCCAACATTCGGCCTGAGCTGGCGGATCAGGCCATGGCCCGCCTGTTGTCGCCCGGCGGGGCAAGGTGGCGGCGGGTGCGGATGCGCAGATGCGGGTGCAACACCGGCAACGACGATTGATACGCGGCCCCGCATATGCCCTGCTTTCCCCCACCCCTCATCCAAAGATTGCACAAACCGCCCATGCATGTTTACACTGTTCGTTCAGGCTGAAACCGGGCCCGCGGAATGTCCCCAGTGCCCCTGCATCATTTCCGGGGGGAGATTGTATGCCGTGCAACCGTGCAGGCCTTCTGGCCGCCGCCCTGGCCATTTTTCTGGCCGCGCCCGACAGCCTCGCGGAGGCGCCCGTGCCCGCCGCCTTCCGGCAATCATCGGAAAATGAAACCGTTTTCATAAGTTATGCCGACTGGTCCCATATCCTGGATGCCACGGTGTTCGACGCCGGCCGGTCCGACCGCAGCCTGGCACCGCAGCCGAAACCCGGCATCGGACGCCACATGGTCAGGGGCAACAAATCGCCCTACCGCTATGAAGGCAACCGGCTGTCCTTTCCCATGCTCAGGGGTGACAATCTTGCAACCCTAAGCCGCATAAGACGCGAAATCGAAGCCATGCCCGGCGCCGTGCCGCTGGCCGAATGGACGCGGGACCAGCAACTGGCCTATTGGCTGAACCTCTATAATATCACCCTCATTGAACAACTGGCGATCCGCTACCCCGAAACCAGCCTGAAGCGCGTGCTGTATGGCCGCCGCGGGCTTCTGGACGAAAAGCTTCTGCAGGTGGCGGGGGTGAGGCTGTCGCTCAATGACATCCAGCACCGGATTCTTGTTCCCGGCTGGCAGGACCCGATGGTGATGTATGGCCTGTTCCAGGGTTATGTCGGCAGCCCCAATGTGCGCAAGGAAGCCTATACGGCGGCGAACGTACACCGGCTCCTGGCCGACAATGCCGCCGAATTCATCAATTCCAACCGGGGCGCCCGCATGGACGGCGACACGCTCGAGGTGGCCGAACTGTACCGGGAAAATGCCGCGCTGTTCCCCGATTTCGAAACCGACGTGAAATCCCATGTCGCCCGTTTTGCTGACGCGGAATTTGCCGAACGGGTGCGCAGCGCACGCCGGCTCGAGGCCAGCACGCGCGATTATTATATCGCCGACCTGTACCAGGGTGTGATCGACGACACCAATCCGAACGCCGGCAACCCGGCCATTTTTGCGAGCCTGTCTGGCGAAGCCCAACTGTTTTTCGACACAAAGGGCGCGACCACGCTTGAGGTCAACCTGCCGCCGGCCTTCGTGCGCGAGTATGTGATCAAGATCCTTGAGAAAAAGGCCGGCAAAGAGGGCCGGGTCGAGGTTGAAGAGTATCAGGAAAAAACCGGCAAGACTGACGAGGAAGGCAAGAACCGGCCATGAGTGACATGAAGACCAGCATCCTGCGCCGCGCGCTTGCGGCAACCGCGCTTTCGATTGCCCTGGCCCTGCCCGCCGGCGCCACAAGCACGGCGGTGCCCGAACCGTTCCGCGTGGCAGCCGAGAAGGAAACCCTGGATATCCGCTATGACGACTGGTCCTATATCCTGAAGGCCACGGTCTATGAAGCAGGACGGTCGGACCGCAAGATCGCGCCGCAGCCGGAGCCGGATTTCGGGCGCCGCCACAAACGCGGCAACAAATCGCCCTACCGCTATGAAGGCAACCGCATTTTCTTCCCGGCCTTTGTGGGCGAAAACCTGAAAATGACCAGCCGCATCCGGCGCGAGCTGGAAGCCATGCCCGGCGCCGTGCCGATGGCGGAATGGACCCGGAACCAGCAACTGGCCTATTGGCTGAACCTCTATAATATCACCATCATCGAACAACTGGCGCTCAGGTACCCCGAAACCAGCCTGAAGAAGGTGCTCTATAAAAAGGGCGGGCTTCTGGACGAAAAGCTGCTGACCGTCGCGGGCGTGAAACTGTCGCTCAACGACATTCACCACAAGATCCTGATCCCCAACTGGCAGGACCCCCTGGTGATGTATGGCCTGTTCCATGGTTATATCGGCAGCGCGAACATCCGCAAGGAAGCCTATACGGCCCAGAATGTTTACGAGCTCCTGAAGGAGAATGCCGAGGAATTTGTCAATTCCAACCGGGGCGCCAAGATGGACGGCGACAAGCTCGAGGTGGCCGAACTGTATAAAATCGACGCTGCCCTGTTCCCGAATTTCGAGGAGGATGTGAAAGCCCATGTCGCGCGTTTTGCCGACCAGAGCTTTGCCCAGCGGGTGTATGGCGCGCAGGCAGTGAAGGCCGAGACCGACGAATATTATATTGCCGACCTCAACCAGGGGGTCATCAATGACGACAATATGAATATCGGCAATCCAGCCGCTTTCCTGGGTTCGGGCAGCAGCAATCTCGAGGATTTCCTGTTGGGCCGGTCGGACAGCGGGGTTTCCTTCAACATGCCGAATGTCGCCAAGGAATATATCAGGACCATGGCCAGGAAACGCGCCGAGCGCGAGGGCATGGTCAGTGTCGAGGAATATGACGACAGCCAAAAGCCGGAAGAACCCCAGAAGGATGAGCCCGGCAAGGAAGAGACAGGCAATCCGGAATAAACCCGCTCAGTCGCTTTCGAGCCTGTAGCCGTAGCGCGCGGCGACCCCGGCGACCCGGCGGTGGATGGCCGCCAGTTCGGCTTCGGTGAAATCGGGCTGGTAATAGTCGGGCGCGCTGACGGTTTCGCGGGCGAGCGCGGGCAGGCCTTCAGCGGGCAGACCGACATGCTCGAGCACGGCGCCGAATGTCGCTTCGGGGGCATCGCACAGGTCTTCATAGCGCACGATGCCGGTGGCGGCATTGAGGGCGGCATCCTGGTCCAACTGGTTTGCAACCAGGCCATAGACGCTGGCCCAATAAAGCGCCCAGCCTTCGGCCTCCGCGCCCGTCTGCCACAGCGCATGGATTTCTGCCGCCGTGCCTTCACCGACATTGATCGCGCGCCGGCCCGGACCAAATTCGAAATGGCCGCTGCGGCGCAGGTGCCGGGCGATGCGCGGGTCGTCGCCGCCCGCATCCGCAAACAGGCGGTGCTGTTTCATCAGGGACGCCACATGCCACACCGGATGCCGGACCGGGATCAGGAAACGCGCGTCCGGGAACAGGCTGCGCAGATACCGGAGCCGCGTGGCGTTATAATTGCCCTTGGCCAGATAGCGCTGGCCGCCGCGCAGATGCAGTATCTTGCGGATATGGTCGCGGTAGAAGGCCTCGAAGGCCGGGTTCTGTGCCGCCGCGTCCAGCACGGCGTCGCGGTCGGCATCATGCAGGTGCGGGAAAAAACGCATCCAGACCAGTTCCTCGAACGCCTCCGGGCTTTCAGGCGTGACCTTGATGCGGTCCTTGTGTGCGCGTTCCTGTGCCGTGCCGTCGGCGCGGCCCGCACGGTCGACAAACCAGGACCAGGCCGCCGGCGCCAGCACCAGCGGGAAATCCCGGTAGCGGTGGCTGGCGGTGGCGCTGTGCCGCGCCAAGAGTTCCAGAAGGATGGTGCTGCCCGCACGCGCGACCCCGGCCACATAGATGGGCCGGTCGATGGCGACAGTGGCCAGGTCGTCCGCCATCAGCCGGGTTTCCATATTGCCAAGCCAGGTGGCCAGGCCCGGGTGGCGTTCGACAAAAGCGCCGACCCGGTCGTTCCAGCCGTCGATTTCGATGGTGCCGCTCATTGAATGCGCCTGATGTGTTTATAGCCGAGCGCAAGGATGGTCATGAAGACGATGAAGGATGTTTCCCAGCCGCGCAGCCACAGGGGGCCAAAGCCCAGCACATCCGCGTGCGCATAGGCGGTGTCGATCCAGACGATCAGCAACAGAAGCGGCAGCGCGGCCACAAGGGTGCCGGGCAAAACAATGGCAACCCGGCCAAACGCGGCCCCCAGCATGCGGCGCATCAGCGGCCAGGCGTCTTCGAAGTCACCATCGAAGGCATCAAGCTGTGCCTTGGCGAAGTTGAACTTGAGCTTCAGGGCGGCAATGCGCTCTTGCGGCGAGGTCAGGCGGTAGATTTCCATCGTCAGGACCGATGCCATCAGCGCCCACAGGGCCAGCCGCGCCACCGCCGGCAGCACAGGCGCCACGGCATTGTCGAGAGCCGCGAACAGGGGCGCCGGCAGATCGAGAAGCTCCATGAGCATGATGGATTACCCCTGGCGCGGCTGCGCGCCATTTGCCTGGCGGGCGGCGGCCTGTTTGGCCTTGCGGCGGCGCAGGAACTTGCGCACCGGCCAGGCGGCAATGAAACCGATGGCGGTAATGAGCGCCAAGAGAAGCGCCCACAGCGCGCCCAGGAGGCTGAGGCCCGCGCCCGGGCCAACATAGGCGTTGGCCGACGCGGTTACGGTGGTCACGGCAAGCGCCGCGATCAGGATCGGAAGCTTTTTCATTGTGACATCTCCTTGCCCTGCGGCCTGTCGTCCACAGGGGTTTCTGGTGTTGCGGTTGCCGGCATGGCGGCGCCAAGCCAGTCTGCCTTTTCAAACATGTCCGGATCGAGCCGCATGGACCATGCGATGATCGGCGCTTTTTTGGCACCGACGCCACCCCGGGCCGGATTGACAAATTCCCAAACGATTTCACCTTCGCGCGTCACTTCGAGGATGCGGCCACCCGACGATTCCGAGATCAGGGTATTGCCGTTCGCAAGCCGCTGCTGGTCGGCCCGGATCACGCTTTCGAACGGCGCGTCCGGTGTGCCCTTGTATTGCCAGACAATTTCCATCGTGACCGGGTTGAATTCGATCACCCTGGACTTGCCTTCGGGCGCATTGAAATTGCCGAAATTGTCGAAGAGCAGGATGTTGCCGTTTGGCAGAATGTCGGGGTCGTGCTGGCCCATCCAACCGCCTTTGGCAACCCACACCAGTTCGTCGGTTACCGGGTCAAGCACAGCGATCGAATGGATTTCCCGGAAGCTGAGCAATATCTGGCCTTCCTGGCCGACCGCAAAATTGCGCGCACTTTCGGCATCGATATAGGCAACCGTGTTGGTATGCAGCGGATCGGCCTTCGAGAATTCGGACACCGCATAGACAAGCTGCCGGTATTTGGAGCGCCCGACGGCGTCCAGAAGCGCGATCTTTTTCTGTTCGCGCCCGTCCGGCGACAGGATCACGAGATAATCCTCGATGCGCGGGGTCGCGAGATTGCCGAACACCGGCGCCGGCTGGTCGATAATGGCGTGGGTCAGCACGAAGATGCGGCCGTCGGGCGCGATATCGAACTGGTGGTGCGCGCAGCCGGTGTATTTCCAGAGGATGTTGGAATCCTTGTCCAGCTTCACCAGGCCATAGCCGTATGGGGTGTCGCCCGTGCCTTCATAAAGCGCGATCAGGTCGCCGTTCGGCAGCACGCGCGCATGGCGGAAATGCACAAATTCGTCCGGCTGCGGATGTTCGGGCCCACCGTCGCCGGCTTCATGGAAACTGGAAAACGGTCGCCGCCATTCATGCAGCAGATTGCCGTCTGCATCGATCAGATACGCCGCCGGCGCGTCGCCCGAGGTATAGAGGGTCAGCCCCGGCTGCATGCGGGCCCCGATCTTCACCGTAACCCCCTTGGCGTCATGCCGCGGTGTGGTCCAGAGGTCGGTTTCATAGACATTCTGCTGATGGTTCAGCTTGTCGTACCAGGCCATGCCGCCAATATAGGCGCGCTTGATTTCCGGCCCCGGGAAAAAGCCCGCAACCACTGACATGGCGCCGACAAGGAACACCAGAAGCAAAAGCCCGGTCAGGGAGACGAGCATGAACACGCGGTCCCTGCCCTGGTCTTCACCCAGATCGTCGGGCACATTGTTATCCTGTCGGTCATCCTGCATATGCCGGCTTCTCCATATTGAACGGGCGCCTTGCCACCACCAAAACCCGACGGTTTTCCACCTGCCGGGTACGCACGGTCACACAACTGGGCATCTATATTCTACCCGTCCTGATTTTTAATAAAGGCCGAGCAGGCCGGTAATATGACCATTCCACGGCGACATTCTGGCCGCATGGCATAAGCTCTTGATTGGATTTGAAATTTTTTGCGCATCACGGCACGAAAATGTCCGACGGCCCCAAATGCCCTAGCCCCGGCCCGGCGCGGCCAGCGCACCATGAAAGGCAGGGATACAGGCCGCGCATGCGGCTTGCCGGGTATTTTCATGCTTTAACAGGATGAAGCTCATGCCATCCTCGGCGCCCATTTTGATGTCGGACAAAACAAATCTTGGCACAAATGTATTAAGGAATGCACAAGCCCGGACGGGCCCTTGCGCTCCTTGCGCCCATGGCCATTTTGCGCCCCGTTATATAAAGCAAATTACGGGGCATCACCATCTGTTTGTTGGGGCCGATAGCAGTATTGTAGGCCGTCGCGACAGTGAGAGAGACTCTTCAGAAAAAGGCCAGATGCTTTTGTGCTGGCGGGGCAGACCTTTTATCAGCAGCGGGGCGACAAGCCGCCACTTCATAGTTGGGTTTGCACTTGGTGAGCGAAATAGATCGACGTAGAAATAGCGTAAATTTCTGACATAAGATATTCTTGGAGTATGGTGATTCAGGTACCTGACGCAATTAGCCACCCCGATGTACCCAAGTTCTTTGGCAAAAGAGAATATCGTGAACTACACTTAGACATTGGGTGTGGCTTGGGAGGTTTTTTGATCGCAGCAGCGAGACAGCACCCCGACAATGCTTATGTTGGCTTGGATATAAACAGCAGATCACTTTCAAGGCTAGCAGCGTCGCTGAATTTCCACAACCTGCCCAACGCTTTAGCCCTTTCCTCCGAAGGTAGGTATTTTCTGGAAACGTCTGTGCGATTTCGAAGTATATCCGCTATCCATGTTTATTTTCCGACACCATATATACGATCGCTTCAGATACCTGATGGCGTGGAATGGAAGGTACGCTCGCGCCTACTCGAGCCGCATTTTCTGCAGCGGACTCGCCAGGTACTGACGGACGGAGGTAGCCTCAGGGTGGTCTCTGATCATCGGGAATATATGGCAAACGCCCGCGAAGCCGCACTGCAAGTAGGCTACACCGAAGTGCCGTGGCGAGACCATATTAAATCGTCAAGGACCTTAGAAATTATCGGGACGGGTTGCGAACGTGAAATGCTAAATTTGGGGAAAGATATCCACACACTAATGTTCATGTAAAACAACTGTAAACGTATTAATATAAGCGACCCTTCTTTGCACCCTAGTTGCCCGACCTTTAGGATTCGCTTGAACCGAGGTATGCGTCAAAGACCAGTTGTTCCGTTCGCAACATTTCTTCGAGATATACAGTCCTTGTCCACTACCAGAAGCGAGGGACTCACTCCCTCTCTCATTGGCAGCGTAAATATCTTCATTGCGCTTTATCTGCGCACCCCAACTCTCTACAGAAAGACTCGCAGTCCCATCTCCGTTTGAGGTTAACTGTAGCACTATCCAAGCTGTCTCTGTCGGCATCATAAAACTGTGCTTTATGGCGTTATCCAACAAGTTGTTCACAACGGTATTCAGGTCCACATGATTTAAACGCATGACAATTGGCGGACAGGCGTAGCGGCGGATATGGCAGTTCCTCTTATTTGCTTTGGGTTCAAAATTCCTGATCCTGGCATCCATAAATTGGACGAGATCGAGTTCCTCAATACTTTGGTGTCCGTCCACGCCACCATACATTTGGTCAATGAATCTATTGTTGTCTTCGATCGCCGAAAACGCCATGGAACGCACGTCTTTTAAACTTGCAGACAATTCCGCAAAAACAATGGCTTTGAGCGCACCATCAAGGATTGCCTGCAACTTTGAAAAGCGGCGACCTGCCCTCTCTTGCATTTCCTCTAGCAGGCGCCGTATATGAACAGTATTGGAACTCGGAGTGTTATCTACCGCTCTTTTTAGGCGACCAAAAAGATCGTCAATTTCATCTAAAGATCTGAGATCTTTTGTAGCTGAGACGTCGACAAGTGCATCAATCTCAAGCTCTATTTCTTCAATCGGCTTATAGAGAATTTCCTTATACGTAAAAAGTGGACTTTTTTCGTACTCAAGGACATATTTTGAAATCAAGTCAATCGCAGCGCCTTGCGTGGCTACTATCTTGTGCATAACTTGATTTTGCTGATGTATGTGCCCCCTTACCTCATCTTCGTCTTGCCCGTCGTCAACTAAACAGACATCTCCGACCTCGTCTTCGTCTTGCTCAACCTCAGCTATGCAGACATCTCCAACCTCGTCTTCGTCTTGCTCATCGTCAGCTAAGCAGACATCTGCAGGTTTTTTTGCGGCGGGTGGATCAAGGCGTTGCTGGAGCACCAATAGCGTATCCGGTAAAGCGTCTGGAACAATTTTCAGCGGAGGCGCCAGCAAACAGCTTTCACAAAACTTACGTAACGTCTGAATAGCCTTGGTTCGCTCCATGATTATTTCGCGCTTAGGCAATACAAGCACAGGCAGCTTTCGCTCCTTCAAAACCCGATTGACCCGGGCAGAGACCGCAACGGCGGAGCAAAATATGACACCTCTAAGTTTCTCCTGCCTAATTTTGCCACTGAGTTTTCCGTCCGCAAGGTGCTCAAGCAAAACACCCCCTGCATCACTTTGACTCCCAATCGTAACGCCAACTTCGTTGGATAAAATCGCCTCAGACCCTGCTGGTAAAAGGCTATCAAGAATGAGAAATACGTATGATTTCTTTTTTAGTTTCCTGACAGCACTGGAAATCGTAACAGCGTAATCTATAGAACAAGCAATTGCGCTTTTAATGTCGTCAGCTATTTCGGCATTGTTTTGCGGTTCGTCGTCAACCCACAGGAGGGCATTTAAGTTGCGCTTGGTCATAGCATGAGCCCCATAACCTGAAGCGCATCTTGGTAACTCTTTAATTGCTCAAGATAACCGTCAATTTTTGTGCGATCCCTAGCTGTAAAACGTCTAATATTCCCATTTTGATCGGTCTTTTTATTTAAGAAAATGGTAATATCCCAAGATAGGCGCTTGGCATCATGCGCAGGTTTCAATTCCTGCCGCGGAAAATGTGGCAACATCAGAGAATATGCTTTCTCTATATTTCTGACATGCGTTTCGAGCCCCTCCGCCATCTCGGCACCGTCAAGACCCTGCACCGCTGCGCTATTGACCACCATTCGGCAATAGTCCCGAAAGTGCTGTAAATGCGTTGTAATTTCGTGAGTTCGATTCTTCTTTTCCTCTGCGCTCTTGTTACTTTTTTTTCTTTTCTCTAATGCGTCATGCAACATTATTTCATTTTGACGTTTATATGATATCAAGTGCCGTCGGAAGAATACATTCAGGACCAAGCTGAGCGCAGAAAACAGAGACGCTACTATCGAGAGCACAATAGCCACTTGAGACTTGTCACCGGCGATATCTTCCAACATGTCACATCCACCTAACCATTGAATATGCTACGTCGACTTTTCGAAATACTGACCGAAGTATGTCAAAGGATTCCCAAAGCGCACCCTAACCTACCTCGAACTCCACACCCAAGATAGAAAAAATACAACTAAATGGCCAAGTTCACGACTCCGCAGCTTGGCTTAGCGGGAGACCTTGAAAATAATAATCGAGCCGCTTTTTTACCCCAGAAGGAGCTACATGCTGGCGACAAAATAGTCGTACATGGCGCACAATTCTTCGGTGCGGTCTTCGGCGATTTCGATGCCCTTGGTCTCGGTAATCGCTTCCATAAGCCGCTGTTTGCTGGGCAGGAACAGCAGCATCAGCTTGATAGCCGCCCGCCGGCAGCGGCCCGCCGTGAAGGCCCCCAGGATCAGGAGCTCAAGCGTATAGAGCCCCTTTTCTTCCGTGGCGGTGCGCAGCGCGCGAAACTTGTGGAACACCTGCCGGTCGCGAATGAAGGCTTCCTGCAGGCGCGCGAGATAATCGACCATCTCGTCGGTGACCCGCGGGCCCATGTTGGCCTTGCGGATCTTTTGCTCGAGAATGCCATATTGCGCCAACTGGTCCATGGGCGAGCGGGCAAACTGTTCCAGAAGCCGGGACAGGTCGTGCCGGGTGATGGTCTCGTAAATGCGGCGTTCGATGCGCGCGACATTGCGGTGCCCGAACACGAGCGGGTAAAGCTTGATCAGCTCCAGCGTCTTGTTGAACACGCCGGCATGGTCGGCCACCATGGCATCAAGCTGCAAGGCGCCGGTCCGGCGCGCCACCTGGTTTTCCATGGCTTCCATCAGGGCCGCATTGGCAAACCAGCCGCCCGCCACCTGCATCTTCTTGTAAAGCTTCGACAGTTCCACCAGTTCCCAGGTCACATGGTCGTGGCCCTGCAGTTTGCCGGGCGACGGAAAGGTGCGGCTGTTGGTGATGATATGTTCAAACGCCCACTGGAACGCCTCGCGCATATGCACAAGGTTGAAGCGCGACATGATATAATTCAGCCGCTGCACCACACGGCACGAACCGCGCCGCGGCATCGCTTGTGCCGAAATCAGGCCGACAAAATCCTGCAACAGCGAAAAGGCATTGTCCTCGTCGATGAAGGTGTCGTTGCGGGCGGCATCGAGCTTGATGAAGCTCGCGAAAAATTCGTCCAGCACGGCGCGCACATCGTCGTTGCGGCACTGTTCCAGAAGCGCCAGCAGGCGTTCTACCTTGGTGCCATAACTGGGTGAATCGCGCAGGAATGCGGCAACCGCGCCAATGAGCCGCCGGCGTGCCGGCCCCTCGCCCTCGGCTTCGATCAGCGCCGAATAGCTGGCGCCTTCGCCGTCCTGGTCGCCTTCCAGAAGCGCAGCATTGGTGCCGCCCAGGCCGTTCAGATAGTCAAGCAGATAGGCCTCCAGTTCGCGCTGGCGCACGGCGGTATCTGCGCCCATGGGGTCGGCCTGCAGGCCGGCTGCGGCGCGCACCGCCGAATTGAACACGGTGGCATTGTTGCGGAACTCGGTCGCCAGGTCCTTGCGGCACAGAAGCTCGTAGGGGCTCAGTTTATGCTGTTCGAGCCAGGGCCGGACCAGATTGCCGACAAAGGCCACCGTATCGGGCCTGAGCAAATGTTCCGGTTTGCTGCACACCAGCGCCGACGGCGTTTTCCTGCCTGCCGACTCGTCCGGCTGTTTTTTGTCTGATTTCGGGCGCGCCAACCGCTACATCCTTGATCCGCCGAATAAAATTTCGAAACCAATCCCCGGGCCCGGGAAATGCCGTGCCAAATGCAAACCTATTATATAGACTGAAGTCCGCATAATAATTTTTCAGGCGGTCCTGGATGAGTGTAATCCTGCATGTTGACGACGATAGTGTGATCCGCAAACTGGTGGCCGCCTATCTGACCGATATCGGTCATACTGTTTATTCAGCCGAAAATGGTCTTGAGGGCATGAAACTGGCGGAGGAAATTGCGCCGGATTTGATCCTTATGGATATCGACATGCCGGTACTGGATGGTTATGCCGCCACCCAGCAATTGCGCGCCAAGGGTTACAAGGGCCTGATCGCCGCCCTGACCGGCAGCGAACGGGTGAAAGACCTGGCGAACGCTGTGGTCGCCGGCTGCGACGACTTCATCCCCAAACCGCTGGATCAGGCATTCCCCGGTCTGGTCAGTGCCATTCTCGAACGGCAGCAGGACGCCGCGGCGGAAGATGGCGCACCCCTTGAAGACGACCTGTTCGATTAAGGCCGGCGCCAATTCACCCCATGCCCAGACATACGCCCGTTCATGAGCCCGCATCCCGATGATTGAAGAATCGCTCATAGATAAACTGAGGACCGAGTTCCTTGAAGCGTCCGAGGACAGCCTGGACGCCATTGAGGCCATCGCGAACCAGAGCCTGCAGGGCACGGCCAACCCGGACCAGGCGTTCGAGGAAATCCGCCGCCATATCCATTCGATCAAGGGCAGCGCCGCGTCGGTCGGCTATCCGATCATCAGCACCATCGCCCACCGGCTGGAGGACTATCTGGATGGTGCGCACCATCTGGATGCGAACCTGATCGGCGGCATCGGCAAATATTGCGACCAGATCCGCGAGATCGTGTCCACGGGGCGCGAGCCGTCGTCCCAGCATATCGCCCAGCTCCTCAGGGCCCTGCCAATCAGCGCGCAGGCCGGCGGTTTCGACATCAAGGTGCTGGATGTGGAGGTGCTTCTGGTGTCGCCCTCCAAGATGATTTCCAAGATCGTGCGTAACGAACTGATGCAGTGCGGTTTCCGCGTGGTGCGCGCGACGGGCGCCATGGAAGCCTTCCAGCTTGCGGTCCGCTCGCAACCCGACGCCATGGTATTTGCCCAGACCCTGGATGAACTGTCGGGCGCCGAACTGGCCCGTGCCTTCAAGGCCATGACCGTGACCGCCGACAAACCCATCGGGGTTCTGACCAGCTTTCCGCTTGACCATCCGGGCCTGCAGGGCCTGCCCTCCGATGTCCGTATCATCCGCACCGGGCGCGAACATTTCCCCGAGGACATGGGCGACTTCCTCGCCTATATCCAGACCGAATTCCTGTAGGCAGGCAGGCAAAAGAAAACGGCGGCGCCCCTGGCACCACCGTCTTTTTTCCCGGTCAGGTTTGGCCTCAGGATTTGAGGTCGAAACGGTCCAGCGTCATCACCTTGGTCCAGGCCGACACGAAATCCTCGACGAACTTCTGCTTGGCATCATTGGCCGCATAAACCTCGGCAATCGCCTTCAGTTCCGAGTTGGAGCCGAACACCAGATCAACCGGGGTTGCGGTCCATTTCACGGCGCCCGAGGCGTCATGGCCTTCATAGATGGCGTCCGAGGCTGCCGACTTCTGCCACTTGGTCGAAATGTCCAGGAGGTTGACGAAGAAATCGGTGCTCAGGGTCCCCGGCTTGTCCGTGAACACACCATGTTTGGCACCACCGGTGTTGGCATCCAGTGTGCGCAGGCCACCGACCAGCACAGTCATTTCCGGGACCGACAGGTCGAGAAGAGCGGCCTTTTCTACCAGCATCTCTGCCGGCGACCGTTCGCCTGCCGCGCTATAATAGTTGCGGAAACCGTCTGCTTTCGGTTCAAGGAACTCAAACGCGGCAACGTCGGTCATCTCGGCGGTCGCGTCCGTGCGGCCCGGTTTGAAGGGCACGGTTACCTTGTGGCCGGCATCGGCGGCTGCCTTTTCGATGGCTGCGGCACCACCCAGCACGATCAGGTCAGCGAGCGAGATTTTGGTGCCGTCTTTCTGGGACTTGTTGAAGTCCGCCTGCACCTGTTCCAGGACGCCGATCACTTTCGCCAGTTCAGCCGGGTTGTTGGCTTCCCAGTCCTTCTGCGGCGCCAGGCGCACGCGGGCACCGTTGGCACCACCACGCATGTCGGTATCGCGGAAGCTGGAGGCCGAAGCCCAGGCCGTGCGCACCAGTTCAGGCACGGTCAGGCCGGATGCCAGCACTTTTGCCTTCAGTTTCTTGATGTCGCCCGCGTCGACCAGCTTGAAATCAACGGCCGGAACCGGGTCCTGCCAGATGAAGGTCTCCGTGGGCACCATCGAGCCCAGGTAACGGGCTTTGGGGCCCAGGTCGCGGTGGGTCAGTTTGAACCATGCTTTGGCGAAGGCATATTCGAACTCTTCCGGGTTATCGAGGAAGCGTTTGGCAATCTTGCTGTATTCCGGATCGAACTTGAGCGCGAGATCGGTGGTGAACATCATCGGCGCGTGGCGCTTGTCGGCGTCATGGGCGTCAGGGACCATTTCATTCGCGGCTTCGTCGCTCGGTTTCCACTGGGTGGCACCGGCCGGGCTTTTGGTCTGGACCCAGTCGAACATGAACAGGTTCTCAAGGTAATTGTGGGTCCATTCAGCCGGGCTGACCGTCCAGGCACCTTCAAGGCCACTGGTGATGGTGTCGGCGCCCTTGCCGCTCTTGTAGCTGTTTTTCCAGCCCATGCCCTGTTCGGTCAGGCCAGCGGCTTCGGGTTCTGCGCCGACATATTTGTGCGGGTCTGCGGCGCCGTGTGCCTTGCCGAAGGTGTGGCCGCCGGCGATCAGCGCAACGGTTTCTTCGTCATTCATGGCCATGCGGCCGAAGGTTTCACGGATGTCCTTGGCGGCGGCCAGCGGGTCCGGCACACCGTTCGGGCCTTCCGGGTTCACGTAAATCAGGCCCATCTGAACGGCTGCGAGCGGGCCCTTCAGCTTGCGGCCTTCGGCGTAACGCTGGCTGCCCAGCCATTCGCCTTCGGGGCCCCAGTTCACTTCTTCCGGTTTCCAGCCGTCTTCACGGCCACCGGCGAACCCGAGGGTCTTGAAGCCCATGGATTCCATGGCCACGGTGCCGGCCAGCACCATCAGGTCGCCCCAGGAAATCTTGGCGCCATATTTCTGTTTCACCGGCCACAGAAGCTGGCGGGCCTTGTCGAGGTTGGCGTTGTCCGGCCAACTGTTCAGCGGCGCAAAACGCTGCATGCCGCCGTCCGAACCACCGCGGCCATCGATGGTGCGGTAGGTGCCGGCGCTGTGCCAGGCCATGCGGATGAAGAAGGGGCCATAGTTGCCATAGTCGGCGGGCCACCAGTCCTGCGACGTGGTCAGTGCCGCTTCGACATCTTTCTTGACGGCGGCAAGGTCGAGGCTTTTGAATTCTTTGGCATAGTCGTAACCGGCGCCCATCGGGTCGGCGTCAGGGGTGTGCTGGCGCAGCGGTTCGAGGTTCAGACGGTTGGGCCACCAGAAGTCGTTGTTGATCGTGGTTTGTTCCATCGGCGCGGCGTTTGCCGGCACAATGGCCGTCGCGCCAACCGCGAGGATGGCGATGACGGACAGGGTCTGTTTGAGCATTGGTAATCCCTCCAAGATTAGCTGATGCCCTGACGGTACGCCTGATCAACCTTCTGGTGAAATTGAATGCCCTCGTTTCTTTAATCCACTTAATCGATTAGTCTATATCATTGTTATCGATGCAATAAATTCTGTTTCATAACAAAACTGTCCTGGACCGGCCATATTTGCGCACCGGCCCGGGGACCTGTATCAGGTCTTTTTCATTGCCGACTCCATATCCGCGAACAGGGCGCGCGAGCGTTCGGCCTCGCCCCGTCCTTCGGTAAATTTGCTCACGACAATGGCCACAAGGCTGCTGACCACAAAACCCGGCAGCATTTCATAGAGCATGTCCGAAAGCTGCTGGCCACCGATGGTGACAGGTGCATAAATCCAGAACAGAACCGTTGCCGCGCCGGCGATCATGCCGGCCAGCGCGCCGTCGCGCGTCAGGTGCCGCCAATGCAGGCTGAGGAGAATGATCGGGCCAAATGCCGCGCCAAAACCGGCCCAGGCATTGCTGACCAGCGACAGAATGGTGTTCGACCGGTCGAACGCCAGGCCGATTGCCACCAGCGACACCGCCAGCACCGACAGCCGGCCCACCAGCACCAGTTCCTTCTGCGAGGCATCCTTGCGCAGGAAGGTCTTGTAGAAATCTTCGGTCAGGGAACTGGACGATACCAGAAGCTGGCTTGAAATCGTGCTCATGATCGCGGCCAGGATCGCGGCCAGCAGGAAGCCGGCGATATAGGGATTGAACAGGAGCTGCGACAACAGGATGAACACGGTTTCGGGGTCATCAAGCGCAACACCGTTCCGGACCACATAGGCAAGTCCGACGATACCCGTGGCCACCGCGCCAATGACCGTGACCAGCATCCAGCTCATGCCGATGTTGCGCATGGTCGGCATGTCAGCGAGCGAGCGCACGGCCATGAAGCGCACGATAATGTGCGGCTGGCCGAAATAACCAAGCCCCCAGGCGAGGCTGGAGACAAGCCCGGCGGCGGTGACCCCGCCCATCAGGCTCATGAAACCGGGTCCTTCTGCGGCGAGTGTGTCGCCAATCGACGCGGCGCCGCCCAGGTCGAAGAAGGCCACCACGGGCACCAGCACCAAAGCCACGAACATGATGCAGCCCTGCACAAAGTCGGTCAGGCTGACCGCCAGGAAACCGCCGAACAGGGTATAGGCCACCACCACGCCGGCGGTGACAAACAGGCCCACTTCATAGGACATGCCGAACGAGGCTTCAAAGAGCTTGCCGCCCGACACCACACCCGCCGAGGTATAGAGGGTGAAGAAAATGATGATGACCACCGACGACAGGACCCTGAGCATGCGCGAGCGGTCATGGAAGCGCTTTTCGAAAAAGTCGGGGATGGTGATGGCGTCGTTGGCGATCTCGGTATAGACCCTGAGCCGCGGTGCCACATAGAGATAGTTCAGGAACGCGCCGACCATCAGCCCGACCGCGATCCAGGCGCTGGAAAGACCGGAGACATAAATCGCCCCTGGCAGGCCCATCAGCATCCAGCCGCTCATGTCCGACGCACCGGCGGACAGGGCCGCCACGGACGGCGGCAACTGACGCCCGCCCAGCATGTAGCCCGATACATCGTCGGTCGATTTTTTATAGGCATACAGGCCGATCGCCATCATCAGGATGAAATAGGCGGCCAGCGAGACCATCACTTCAAATTGCATTTTCCCTGCCCTTGTTTATGGAAACCCGGTCGTGAAAAGGCGCCTTGGCGCCCTTATGGCCGGGTCTGGCCCTCGCCCCGCACCTTGTATTTGAAGGTGGTCAGTTGCTCGAGCCCCACGGGCCCGCGCGCATGCATCTTGCCGGTGGCGATGCCGATTTCCGCCCCCATGCCAAATTCGCCGCCATCGGCAAACTGGGTCGAGGCATTATGCATCACAATCGCGCTGTCGACACCGTCCATGAACCGTTCCGCAGCTTCCTGGTTTTCGGTGATGATGGCATCGGTATGCCCGGACGAATGCTGGCCCACGAACGAAATGGCGTTCGAGACACCATTGACCAGTTTGACCGACAGGATGGCATCCAGATATTCGGTGCCATAATCGGCCTCGTCTGCCTGTTTGATGCGCTTGTCGGTCGCAACCGCCAGCCCGTCGCCGCGGAATTCGCAGTCGGGCATGGCATCCAGAAGGCGCGGCAGCAGTTGGGGCGCTATTTCCCGGTCGACCACCAGGCTTTCGGTCGCGCCGCAAATGCCGGTGCGCCGAAGCTTGGCGTTCCTGACCACATCGATGGCCTTGTCGATATCGGCGCCTGAATGGATATAGGTATGGCAGTTGCCGTCCAGGTGCTGAAGGGTCGGCACCTCGGCCTGTTCGGTCACCAGCTTCACCAGCCCCTTGCCACCACGCGGGATGACAAGGTCGACATAATCAGCGCACTTCAACAGGTGTGTGACCGCAGACCGGTCGCGGGTTTCGACCACCTGCACCACATCTTCCGGCAGGCCTTCGCCCGCAATGCCGCGCCGGAACGCGGCGACGATCGCGCGGGCCGACTGCAGGCCTTCGGAGCCACTGCGCAGGATGACGGCGTTACCCGCCTTCAGGCACAGCGCACTGGCATCCGCCGCCACATTGGGCCGGCTTTCGAACACCATGCCGATCACACCGATGGGCACAGCCACCCGTTCGACCACCAGGCCGTTCGGCCGCTCGAAGCGCGCCAGTTCGCGGCCCACGGGGTCCGGCAGATCGGCGATGGCTTCGATCGCGGCGGCCATGGCTTCCAGGCGCTCGGGGTTCAGTTCCAGCCGGTCAATAAAGGCGGCAGGACGGCCAGCCGCGCGGGCTTCACCAAGGTCGTCCCGGTTGGCCGCGAGGATCGTTTCCCTGTCGGTCCGGATCGCGGCGGCGGCGGCCCGAAGGCCCTTGTTCTTTTGCGCGGTGTCCAGGACCGCCAGCTTTCTGGCAGCGCCGCTGGCGCGTTTGGCCAGCATATGGATATAGTCTTTACTGTCGTTGGTCAGGGAATTCATCGGGGGCTCCGTTGACTTCTGTATTGGAAAATGGGGGGTTTGGGGCGCGGTCAGCGCAGGGCGCGCGCGCGGCCATAGGCGGCCGATGTGGTCCGGACCATCAGCCGGTCCAGGGTACCATCGGTGCGCAATTGCTCGAGCCCGGCCTGTGTGGTGCCGCCCTTGCTGGTGACCGACTGCCGGAGCTCGCCCACCGCGCGGTCGCTGCTCATCGCCATTTCGGTGGCGCCCACCATGGTCTGCAGCACCAGCTTGCGGGCGTCCTGATGCGAAAAACCGAGGCTTTCAGCGGCCTCGATGAAGCTTTCGATAAACTGGAAAACATAACCGGGACCGCTGCCGGAAATGGCGGTCAGCCGGTCCAACTGGTCCTCTGACGGCACCCAGACGGCGGTGCCGACCGCTTCCATCAGGTGCGATACCAGCGCACGGTGTTCCTTTGTCGCGGCATCGTTGGCAAAAAGCCCGGTCGCCGAACGCCCGATCAGGGCCGGCAGGTTCGGCATCACACGCACAACGGCCCGGCCCGGGAACAGGGCCTCAAGCCCCTGAAGGCTGTAGCCGGCGGCGATGGACACAAGGCAGCCGTCCTCAATGAGATGCGGGCCGTAAGCCGGCATCACGGTTTCGATCATCTGCGGCTTCACCGCCACGATCAGCATATCAAACATGTCGTCCGCCAGCGCGTCGGCAGCGGTTTCGTGACGCACGCCAAACGGCAGGTGCAGCGCCGCAGGGTCGACAACCGTGAATGACATATCCTCGAGGCCGGCCCAGTTTTTCAACATTGCGCCGCCCATTTGGCCGCATCCGACCATCAGAATATTCATTCACAAACCTCCTGTTCAAAATGTTCGCGGACGCAAGGAACGCCCATGCGTCGGACAGGCAACGGCAGCCCTGCCGTACCCGATGTGCGTGAGACACATATTCGATTTCTCATTTTATTTTCAAGTCTAAAGTTTTTCAGAAATGCCAGAGAGACACCAAAATCGCCATATTTCATAGGCTTAATAATTATCTCCCGATACTTAAAAGGGCTGTCATTGGTTAATTTTTTATTATCAACTCAAATTACTTCTAGCCAATCGAGGCGGATATCCCTATATGAGCCCCGTCGCAAACAATCAGGAGACGACTGTTGAGCAAACCCAAGCGTATCGTGGTCAAGATCGGCTCGAGCCTTCTGGCCGACAGCCAGCAACTGACGTTGCGCTACGCCTTCATGCACGGGCTCCTCAGCGATATCGCGAAGCTGAAAGCAGCGGGTACCGACGTGGTGCTGATGTCATCGGGCGCGGTTGCGCTGGGGCTGAATGCCATCGGCAAATCGCGCGCGGACGCCGGCATCCTTGAAAAACAGGCGGCTGCAGCCTGCGGCCAGCCGCTTCTGTTGCATGCCTACAAACAGGTCGCGCAGGAGTTCGGTTTCGATATCGCGCAGATCCTTGTCACCCTGGGTGACATGGAAGAACGGCGCCGTTTCCTCAATATCAAGAATACAGTCGAATGCCTGTTCGACAGCGGCATCGTGCCGATCGTCAACGAAAATGACACGGTCACCACCGAAGAATTGCGGGTCGGCGACAACGACCGGCTGGCCGCCAAGGTGGCCCAGATGATCCAGGCCGACCACCTGATCCTGCTCACCAGCATCGACGGCCTGTATGACCGGCCGCCGGGCGAAAAGGGCGCCCGCTTCATCGAGAAGCTGCAGGATGTCAGCGAGTATCTGGAGGCCGCAAGCGGCACCAACGCGCTCGGCAGCGGCGGCATGTTCACCAAGCTGCAGGCTGCCAACATGGCCCAGCATGTCGGTTGCAGCACCATCATCGCCGAAGGCATCATCGACCGGCCAATCCTGTCCCTCTTGGCAAACGAACGCCGGCACACCGAATGTGTCGCCATCGGCACACCGGCGTCGGCCTGGAAGGTGTGGCTCACGAACCGGCTGCAGGTGGCCGGCAGCCTGATCATCAAACAGGCTGCGGCGCGCAAAGTCGCGACCGGCACCTATGCGATCAAGCACACCGACGTCGTGTCGGTGCACAACAGTTTCCAGAAGGGCGACATCCTGCATATCTATGACGAGGGTGGCCAGGAAATCGCGCGGGGGCTTACGAACTTCTCGTCAGACGAAGTGCTTCTGTTCGCCCGCCACCCCGAGGCCACGACCGCCGAACTGCTGGGTTATTCGGGCATGCCCGAGGTCATCACGCCCAAGAACCTGGTTGTGCTGAGCGATCATCACCTGTCGTGGGATGCCCCCAGGGAAGACCTGCTGCAACTGGTGGAATGACCGCCAGGGCGGGGGGCCGGCAAAATATAGCGAACTTCGCGGCTGCCGGTGTGCGGCGCGACCCTGCAGCCCCGTGGTTGCCTTCAGGATATCTCCACCTTGGCGACCAGATCGCCGGACAGGTCAAAAAGATAGTCCAGGTTCACCGGACTGCCCTTGAAATCGCCGGTCAGCCGGCAGGCCACCTTCACCTGTGCGCCCTGCTGCGTCGCCGACAGGATATCCTGCCGATAGCTGATTTTGGCAACGGCTTCACGCCAGGCCCGGATTTCGCCGCGACCGCGATAGGTCTGCCTCTCGTCCGTGGCTACGCCGTCTTCAGTAAAACAGTCAGCGACCTCCGCCGGCGTTTTGGCGGCGAGATAACGCACGACGGCAAGGGGGAACATATCGGTCATCGGGTGTCTCCGTTTCACTTTGCAATATCCGGAATCTATGGCTAGGCTTTCGATATCACAAGAACCGACAAAAAAGTCTGGTACATACTTAAAAGTAAGCCATGGACAAACAGCACGAATACACACGGGAAACCGCGACCGCTGGGGTCGAGAGCGCCCTCAAGATGATTGAGGGTCGCTGGAAGCTGGTGATCCTGTTCCATCTCTTTGGCGGGCGGATCATGCGCTTTTCCGAACTGGAAAAGGCCATCCCCGATATCTCGCAAAAGATGCTGATCCAGCAACTGCGCCAGATGGAAAGCGATGGCATTGTGCTGCGTACTGTCTATCCCGAGGTGCCGCCGAAGGTCGAGTACGGCCTCACTGACTGGGGCCAAGCGCTGTGCCCCGCGCTCGATGCGCTCCTGACCTGGGCAGCCAACAGGCCCTGAAGGGCAAAAGGCCCGCCACTTGGGCGGGTGCTTGCACCTGCTTGACAGGGACGCACGAAGCAATCGTTATCGTGCAGCTCCCCCGATGTCCGCTGTCAGCCTTGCGCCGCCTTTACTTCCAGGCGGCGTTTGTGCAGGAGGGGTTCGGTGTAACCGCTCGGCTGTTCCCTGCCCTTGAAGATCAGGTCTGCCGCCGCCTGGAAGGCGATGCTGCTTTTGAAGTCGGGCGCCATGGGCTTGTAGGCCGGATCGCCGGCATTTTGCCCGTCGACAATCGCCGCCATGCGTTCGAGCGCTGCCAACACCTGAGCTTCGGTGCAGATGCCGTGATGCAGCCAGTTGGCGACATGCTGGCTGGAGATGCGCAAAGTGGCCCGGTCTTCCATCAGGCCGACATTGTTGATGTCCGGCACCTTTGAGCAGCCGACACCCTGGTCGATCCAGCGCACCACATACCCCAGAATACCCTGCACGTTATTATCCAGTTCGCGTTTCACTTCATCATCCGACAGGTTGCGCCCGCGCATCAGCGGCACGGTCAGGATGGCGTCCAGGCTGGCGCGCGGCGCCTTCGCCAGGTCGCGCTGGCGGTCGGCAACGGACACCATATGATAATGTTGCGCATGCAACGTTGCGGCGGTTGGCGACGGTACCCAGGCGCAGTTCGCGCCGGCTTTCGGGTGGCCGATCTTTTCCACCATCATGCGCGCCATTTCGTCCGGCATGGCCCACATGCCCTTGCCGATCTGGGCAACACCCTGCAGGCCGCATTCAAGGCCGATATTGACGTTCCAGGCTTCATAGGCCGAGATCCAGGGCTCGGCCTTGATATCGCCCTTGGGCAGGAACGCGCCCGCTTCCATGCTGGTGTGCAATTCGTCGCCCGTGCGGTCCAGGAAACCGGTGTTGATGAACACCAGCCGGTCCTTGACGGCGCGAATGCATTCTTTCAGGTTCACGGTGGTGCGGCGCTCTTCGTCCATCACGCCCACCTTGATGGTGAAACGGTCAAGGCCGAGGATATCCTCGACCATGGCCATGATGTCGTTGGTCAGGGCCACTTCGGCCGGGCCATGCATCTTCGGCTTCACGATATAGATGCTGCCGGTGCGACTGTTGGCGTTTTCACCCTTTTTCTTCAGGTCGTGCAGTGCGCACAGACTGGTGACCAGCGCATCCAGCAAGCCTTCGGAAATCTCCGCGCCGCCGGTTTCCAGAACTGCCGGTGTGGTCATCAGGTGGCCAACGTTGCGGACCAGAAGCAGGCTGCGGCCCGGCAGGGTCAGGCCGCCGCCATCTGCAGCGGTGAAGACACGATCCCTGTTCAGCGTGCGGGTCATCTCGCGCCCGCCCTTCATGAAGGTGTCGCTGAGGTCACCCTTCATGAGGCCGAGCCAGTTGCGGTAAACGGTGGTTTTGTCTTCGCCGTCGACGGCGGCCACCGAATCCTCACAGTCCTGAATGGTCGAAATCGCGGCTTCCAGCACAACATCCTTCACGCCCGCGCCCGAGGTGGCGCCAACCGGATGGGCGCGGTCGATCTGGATATCGATATGCAGGCCATTATGCTTGAGGAGGATCGATGACGGTGCCGCCGCCGCGCCCTGGTATCCGACAAACCGGGCCGGATCGGCAAGCGCAACAGGGCCCGAAGCCGTTTCGGCCACAAGGGCGCCGGCGTCAACCTTATAGGCCGTAACCTCGCCATGTCTGGCGCCCGCAAGCGGCACCGCGTCATCGAGGAAAGCCGCGGCCTTCGCCACCACCGCAGCACCGCGCGCCGTGTTGTAGGCTTTGGTTTTCTCAAGCCCCGGTGTTTCGGCAATCACATCGGTGCCATAATAGGCATCATACAGGCTGCCCCAGCGCGCGTTGGCGGCATTGAGCGCAAACCGCGCGTTCATGACCGGCACCACCAGTTGCGGTCCGGCGATGCTGGCGATTTCCGGGTCCACATTCCGGGTTTCGACCCTGAAGGCCGGGCCTTCTGCCTCCAGATAACCGATGTCCTTGAGAAAGGCCTTATACTCGGCAAAGTCATAATTCGGACCGGGACGTTCCTTGTGCCAGGCATCAATTTTTGCCTGCAGCTCGTCGCGGCGTTTGAGGGCCGCCCGGGTTTTCGGGCCAAAGGTTGTCACAAGTTCGGAAAGGCCGGACCAGAAAGTTTGTGCGTCAATGCCGGTGCCCGGCAGCGCTTCTTTTTCGACAAAGCCGTGCAGTTCGCGCGCAACCAGCAGGCCATTTTCTTCAATCCGATCCGTCATGTCATTCACCTTCATCTAACTGGCAACAAAGCACCGTCTACTATACTCACATTTCCGCGCCTACCCCGAACAATCGGGCCGGACATGAAAACTGTCGCCCTCCCCAGAGGCTGGAAAGGGCGACAGCAGTGTCTCTGGCTTCAGCCGCTTAGCTGAACTGGTTCATGGTATTGTCTTCACCGGCGGCCTTCAGCGCCGCTTCACCCGCGAAATATTCCTTGTGGTCGTCGCCGATATCGGACCCAGCCATATTCTGGTGTTTCACGCAGGCGATGCCCTGGCGGATTTCTTCGCGCTGAACCTGCTTCACGTAACCCAGCATGGCTTCTTCGCCGAAGTAGCGTTTGGCCAGGTTGTCGGTCGACAGTGCCGCCGTGTGATAGGTCGGCAGGGTGATCAGGTGGTGGAAGATACCCGCGCGCTTGGAACCGTCACGCTGGAAGGTGCGGATTTTTTCGTCCGCGACTTCAGCCAGTTCGGTGGTGTCATAATCGACACTCATCAGCTTGGCGCGGTCGTAGGCCGACACATCCTTGCCTTCCGCGGCCCAGGCATCATAAACCTGCTGGCGGAAATTGAGGGTCCAGTTGAAGGACGGCGAGTTGTTGTAGACCAGTTTCGCGTTCGGGATGACCTCGCGGATGCGGTCAACCATGCCGGCAATCTGTTCGACATGCGGCTTCTCGGTTTCGATCCAAAGGAGGTCGGCACCGTTCTGCAGCGAGGTGATACAGTCCAGAACACAGCGGTCTTCACCGGTGCCGGGCTTGAACTGGAACAGGTTCGACGGCAGGCGCTTGGGGCGCAGCAGTTTGCCGCCGCGGTTGATGACAACATCGTTCGACTTCAGGTCGGTGGCCGCAACCTCTTCGCAGTCGAGGAAGCTGTTATACTGGTCGCCGATATCACCTTCTTCTTTCGAGAAGGCGATCTGTTTGGTCAGGCCCGCGCCCAGGCTGTCGGTGCGGGTGACGATGATACCGTTGTCGACGCCCATTTCGAGGAAGGCATAACGGCAGGCGCGAACCTTCGCGAGGAAGTCTTCATGCGGCACGGTTACCTTGCCGTCCTGGTGGCCGCACTGCTTTTCGTCCGAAACCTGGTTTTCGATCTGCAGCGCACAGGCGCCGGCTTCGATCATTTTTTTGGCAAGCAGATAGGTCGCTTCGGCGTTGCCAAAACCGGCATCAATGTCGGCGATGATCGGCACCACATGGGTCTGGAAATTATCGATCTTGGCCTGGACCTCGGCTTCAAGGGCGGCATTGCCGGCCTTGCGCGCGGCATCCAGCGCGCGGAAATAACCGCCGAGCTCGCGGGCGTCGGCCTGCTTCAGGAAGGTGTAAAGCTCCTCGATCAGCGCCGGCACCGAGGTTTTTTCATGCATGGACTGGTCGGGCAGCGGGCCGAATTCGGACCGGAGTGCGGCAACCATCCAGCCGGACAGATACAGGTAACGGCCCTTGGTGGTGCCGAAATGTTTCTTGATCGAGATCAGCTTCTGCTGGCCGATGAAACCATGCCAGCAACCGAGCGACTGGGTATAGTTCGCGGGATCGGCGTCATAGGCTGCCATATCGCGGCGCATGATGTCCGCCGTGTAGCGGGCGATATCAAGCCCGGTATGGAACCGGTTCTGCACGCGCATGCGGGCAACCGCTTCGGCATCGATGCCGTCCCAGGTGCCCTTGAAGCTGCTGATCAGTGCCTGGGCGTTTTTGATCTCGTCGCGATAATTCATACCGTTGGCTCCGTTCGAGCTTCCTGCGTTTTTGTCGTAAGGCATTCCTAATCTCCTCTACACGTACCCCGGCTTGCTTCCACCGGAAGCGGCTGATGGGCCTTGAGGCAAAGGGATATAGCTTTTTTCTTCTTTTGCACCCGACGATTAGTGAACATGTAATTTCTTACATATTATTTTGTAATGTTGTAAGCTTTGTAATTATACGATTGTAACTCCGGTGGCAGGCAACGAGGCAGGCATGGCAAAAGAACGCAGCATATTCATGGGGCCCCGCATCCGGCGGCTGCGGCGCGACCTCGGGCTCACCCAGTCGGGCATGGCCGAGGACCTGGATGTTTCTCCGTCCTATATCGCGCTCATTGAAAGCAACCAGCGACCGGTGACCGCCTCGATGCTGCTGAAGCTGGCCGACATTTACCGCACCGATATCGCCTCGCTCGCACGCGGCGCGGGCGACGATTTCAATGCCCAGATCGCCGCCACCTTCAAGTCGCCGCTGTTTGCGGACCTCGATCTGTCGCCGCTTGAGATCCAGGATTTTGCCAGCACCTTCCCGGCGACCGCCGAAGCCGTTATCCGGCTTTATACCGCCTACCAGGAAGGCCAGATGGCGCTCGCCGACCAGTCGGGCAGCGAGGGCCCGGCTGGCCCCGATCCGGTGAGCGAGGCCCGGCGCTTCCTGGCCGCGCGCCAGAATTATTTCCTCGAGATCGACAACAAGGCCGAAGACATCGCCAAGGAGATCAAGCGCGTCGGCGGATACGAACAGTATTTTGCCGACCAGCGCCTGCGTGTGCGCCACCTGCCGTCCGATGTGATGATGGGTTTCACCCGGCGCTTCGACATGCACCGGCGCGAGGTGGTGCTGGATGAAGCGCTCGATAACGCCAGCGCCAATTTCCAGCTCGCGCTGCAGATCGCCTATATGGAAATGGCCGACGTGATTGCCGACAGCCTGGCCGGCACCCGCTTCGACACCGAAAGCGGCGAGAAACTGACCCGGCGCGCGCTCGCGAGTTACGCCGCCGGCGCCATCATGATGCCCTATCATGCCTTCGCCAAGGCCGCCAAAACCCGGGCTTATGACCTTGAGGCGCTCGGCCGCCAGTTTGGCGCCAGCTTCGAACAGGTGGCGCACCGGCTGACGACACTCCAGAAACCCGGGCAGGAAGGTGTGCCCTTCTTTTTCATCCGGGTCGATGCCGCCGGCAATGTCTCCAAGCGCCTGGACGGTGCCGGTTTTCCGTTCGCGCGCCATGGCGGTTCCTGCCCGCTCTGGAGCGTGCACAGCGCCTTCAAGACCCCGCGGCAGGTGATCACCCAATGGGTCGAACTGCCGGACGGCGAACGCTTTTTTTCCATCGTGCGCACCGTCACCGCCGGTGGCGGCGGTTACGGCCGGCAGCATATCGAACGCGCCATCGCGCTTTGCTGTTCGTCCCAGCATGCCCACAAGCTGATCTATACCCAGGATACCGACATTTCGGCGGTGCAGCCCACGCCCATCGGCATTACCTGCCGCCTGTGCCACCGCGGCGACTGCCTGGCGCGCGCCGAACCGCCGATCGGCCGCTCGCTGCTGTCCGACGACTATCGCCGGCCTTCGGCCCCGTTTGGGCTTGTGGACCCTTAGGCTCTTTGTTCCTGAGAAGATGAAAGGCCGACCCCATGTTTGGGATCGGCCTTTAAACCGCTTGGAGCGGCCGGAATTATCTGGCGCCGCACTCAGTCCGTCCGCTTGACCGACAGGCGCACAGGGGACGACCCGCCTGCTGCCCCGGCGATGCGCTTCGCGATTAGGACCAGGGGGTCACCAGATATTTCTCGCCCGTTTTCATCGCACGGTAATCCGTCACCGCTTCCTTGCTCAGCATTTCTTCAAGATTGACACGCTTCTTGTAGCTGCTGGCAAATGTGGTGGTGAGGTTTTCAAGCACGCGCTGGCGCATCCGGCCCACGGTTTCCATGCCAACCGACTGCAGGAAGGGGAACAGAAGCCAGCCGGACAGGGTCCAGCCGAAACCATAGCTCGGCGACAGGATGGTCGGACCGACATCCAGCCGCCCATAAATGAACATGCGCTTCTTCTGGTTCGACCCATAACGCGAGAATTCGGTCATCCTGCTGACCGCGACCTGTTCCATGGCCTTGAAAGCGGTATCGACCGCATTGCCGCCGCCGATGGGGTCGAACCCGTAAAAGGCACCGGTCTCGGCGATCGCGGATCGCAACTGGCCCATGAAACCATCACCAGAGGAATTCACGACATGGGTGGCGCCCAGTTTCTCAAGCAGTTCGACCTGGCTGTCCTTGCGCACGATATTGACGAGCCCCAGGCCGTCCTCCTTGCAGATGCGGGTCAGCATCTGGCCGAGGTTTGACGCGCCCACCGTGTGCAGGATCGCGTTCTGCCCGTCCATCTTGGCATTTTCCACAAAGCCGAGCGCGGTCATCGGATTGACAAAGGCGCTCGCACCATCCTCGGCCGAATGATCCCCGAGCGGCAGGCACATGCTGGCGTCAACGAGACAATATTGGCTGAAGGCATTGCCCGGCACACAGGCGACACGCTGGCCCACAAGTGCCTTGGCCATGGTGCTTTCGCCGGCCGCGACCACGGTACCGGCCCCCTCATTGCCTGCCGGCAGTTTCAGGCCGTGACGGGCCTTCGAGCCGCTGTTGAAAGGCTCGGGCATGGTGGCAACGAACTTGCCGGCCGAATAATCAGCATTCTGAAGATCGGCAGCGCTGGTCAGAATGGCCAGGTCCGAAGGATTGATCGGCGCCGCTTCCATCTTCACCAGCACCTGGTTGCCGGTGGGATCAGGGAATGTCACTTCCTCGATCGCGACCGTGAGGGTGCCACCAGCCTCAAGCGTGGTGAAAAGTTGCTTGCCTTTGGTGCTCATGCCGATGTCTCCCTCTCGCGGTTCGGGTTTTTGTCACAGCCGCCGGGACGCACGGACCCGCACGGTATCTGCCTATAGGTCATGTAGGTCGGATGCCATAAAAGCAAGTTGCCTTTGTTCCTCGCCCAGCGGAAAACCCCGGATCTTTGAACTCCGGAACTTCCTTGCTGCCTATTGCGCCATTCGCTGGTTTTGGTGGCTGGCTTTACCGTTACGGGCTTTGCCCTTCACGTTGTCTCCAACATATTGCACAGCAATATGTTTCCGCC
>SBGU01000012.1 GCA_006226495.1 Alphaproteobacteria bacterium | reverse complement strand
AACGGCATGCCGTTTTCGCCCGGAATATCCTTCAGGCGTGCTGGTGCCGTCTGGTCCGCAGTCGCTGTCATTGATCCCTCCCCGGACTGAACAGTAAAACGGAACTCTATAGTCTAGAAATAACTATAATGCGCGCTGGCAGCCTGTCAAACGGCTTCGCCGCAACCACCACCACCCGGCGTTTCGATGATGATGCAATCGCCCGCTTCTGCCGATGCCTGGTCAGATGCAGCCATTATCGTTTCGGACCCGTTATGGTGCCGGATGCGGGTCCTGCCGGGTGCACCTGCGTCGCCGCCATTCAGGCCCGGCGGGCCAGCCTTGCGGTGGCCTGACAGGATGGCGACATCCATGGCTTCATTGAAGCGGATGGCGCGCACGGCGCCATTGCCGCCCTGCCATTTGCCCTTGCCGCCGCTGCCTTCGCGGATGTCGAATCGTTCGACCGTCACCGGATAACGCCATTCCAGCACCTCGACATCGGTCAGGCGGCTGTTGGTCATGTGCGACTGGATGGCCGACACACCATCAAAGCCGGGGCCGGCGCCGGTGCCGCCGCAGATGGTTTCGTAATATTGGTATTTACTGTTGCCGAAGGTCAGGTTGTTCATGGTGCCCTGGGCACCCGCCATTGCACCCGCAGCCAGGAACAGGGCGTTGGTGACCACCTGGCTGGTTTCGACGTTGCCGGCAACCACGGCGGCGGGCGGGACCGGGTTCAGCATGCAGCCGTCGGGCACGATCATGCGCACGGGTTTCAGGCAACCCGCGTTCAGGGGGATGTCGTCGCCGGTCAGGGTGCGGAACACATACAGGATGGCGGCTTTGGTCACGGCCAGCGGGGCATTGAAATTGTTGGGCTGGATCGCGCTTGTGCCGGTGAAATCGACTGTCACCTCGCGGGCCTGCCTGTCGACGGACAGGCGCACCACCACCTCTGCACCGCAATCCATGGCGTATCGGCATTCACCGTCCTTCAGCCGGTCCACGACCCGGCGCACGGCTTCTTCCGCATTGTCCTGCACATGGCCCATATAGGCGGCCACGACATCTTGGCCAAAGTCGGCCACCAGACGTTTCACTTGCTGCACACCACGTTCGTTGGCGGCAACCTGTGCTTTCAGGTCGGCGATATTCTGATCCGGGTTGCGGGCCGGGTAGGGGCTGTCGGCCAGTGCCGCACGCACGGCTGCTTCCTGGAACCGACCGGTTTTGACCAGATGGAAATTGCTGAAGCGAATGCCTTCTTCTTCGATGGTGCGCGACATGGGCGGCATGGAACCGGGGCTGATGCCGCCAATGTCGGCATGGTGCCCGCGCGAGGCGACATAGAAATCCGGCTGGTTACCGCCACCCAGGAACACCGGTGTGATGACCGTGATATCCGGCAGGTGCGTGCCGCCGGCATAGGGGTCGTTCAGCATGAACACGTCGCCCGGCTGCATGGCGCCCTGACGGGCCGATACAATGGCCGACACACTTTCGCCCATGCTGCCCAGATGCACCGGCATATGCGGCGCGTTGGCGATCAGGTTGCCGTCCCGGTCGAACACGGCGCAGGAAAAGTCCAGCCGCTCCTTCACATTCACCGAATGGGCGGTCTTGGCCAGCACCGCCCCCATTTCTTCGGCGACCGACATGAAAAGATTGTTGAAAATCTCCAGCATGATCGGGTCGGGGCGGCCCGTGTCCACATCGGCGCGCTGGCGCGCTTCGGTGCGCTTAAGGACCAGGGTATCGTTTTCGGCCAGGCAGGCGCTCCAGCCGGGTTCCAGCACCGTTGTACCGCCATTTTCCAGGATCAGGGCGGGCCCCTGCACCACATGGCCGGGTTTCAGGGTTTCGCGCACATGCACGGGCACGGTTTGCTGTGTGCCGCCCATATAGGCCGTGGCGTGGCTTGCCGGGGCTACCGCTGTGCCACTGGCCATCAGGGCAAGCGCGCCGGGGCTGCTGCCGCCTGCCGCTTCGGCGTCGACCGCTTCGGCGATGATGGCATGGCCCGGCTCGGTGAAGCCGAACTGCTGCTGGTGTGCGGCTTCGAACGCGGCTGTCATGTTCTCGATATCGCCAAAGGGGATGCCGAGGGTCGTGTCGGTGCCCTTGTATTTGGCGCGAACGGCCAGTGTGATGGTTTGATCGGTCCTTGGCACACCCTGGCTTTCAAGCGACGCCTGCGCCTGGTCGCGCACGGCCGCAATGGAACGGGCCAATATAGCCCTTTCGCCAAGCGGGCATTCCACGGCCTGTTCGGCCAGGGCCCGCTGGTCGGCCAGCCCCATGCCCAATGCGGACAAGACGCCGGAGAAGGGCGGCACGGTCACCCGTTCGATACCCAGTGCGTCGGCGACCAGGCAGGCGTGCTGGCCACCGGCGCCGCCAAATGTCAGCAAGCTGTATTTCTTGATATCGTGGCCGCGTTCGACCGACACCCGCTTGATTGCCCGCGCCATATGTTCAACCGCAACGGCCAGGAAACCTTCGGCAATCGTCTCAAGCCCGAGGTCCTGCCCGGTTTCGTTCCTGATCTGCTCAGCAATGGCGCGGAAGCCGGCTTCGGTGGTCGCGCGGTCCAATGGGGCCTTGCCGTCTTCGCCAAACACCGCAGGGAACAGGTCCGGCTGCAGCTTGCCCAGCATGACATTGCAGTCGGTCACCGTTATCGGTCCACCACGGCCATAGGCGGCGGGGCCGGGGAAGGCGCCAGCCGATTGTGGCCCGACGCGGAAGCGGCCGTCTTCGAAGCGGCAGATGGAGCCGCCGCCGGCTGCCACCGTATGGATGTCCATCATCGGCACGGTCATGCGCACGCCGGCGACCACGGTGTCGGACACCCGTTCATAGGCCCCGGCATAATGGCTGACATCGGTGGATGTGCCCCCCATATCGAAGCCGATCAGGCGTGTCTCGCCCGCGCGCTCGCCGGTTCTGGCGATGCCGACTATGCCCCCTGCCGGGCCCGACAGGACAGCATCCTTGCCTTCGAAAGCATGGGCTGCCGCCAGCCCGCCGTTCGACTGCATGAAATAAAGCGGCGTATCGCCCACAGCGTCGCGCACCTGCCGTACATAACGCCTGAGGATCGGCGACAGGTAGGCATCCGCAACCGTGGTATCGCCGCGCGGCACCAGTTTCATCAGCGGGCTGACCTGATGGCTGACCGAAATCTGGTCGAAACCGGCCTCTGCCGCCAGGGCGGCGGCCTGTTTTTCATGGTCCGGGTAACGGTAGCCATGCACAAAGGCGATGGCGACGCTGGTGATGCCGGCGCTCCGTGCCGCCTCTAGCAGGTGGCGGCAGGTTTCGGTGTCGAAGGGTTCAAGCGCCTCGCCGTGCGCGCCCATGCGTTCCGGCACCTCGCCAACATCGGCATACAGCGGTTCGGGGCGCGACGGCTGCATTGCGAACAGGTCGGCCCGGTGCTGTTGCCCGATATGAAGCGCGTTCCTGAAGCCTTTGGTGATCAGAAGCAGGGTGGGTTCACCCTTGCGTTCCAGAAGCGCGTTGGTCGCGACTGTGGTGCCCATCTTGATGGCGGCAACACGGTCGGCCGGGAACGGCGCATCAGGCGCGACACCCAGGATATCGCGCATGGCGAACACAGCCGCGTCCCGGTACCGCCCCGGATTTTCTGACAGATATTTATGGGCGCCGAGCGTGCCGTCCGGCGCGCGGGCAACCACATCGGTGAAGGTGCCGCCCCGGTCGATCCAGAATTGCCATTTGCCGGTATCAGTGCTGGGGTCTGCCATAATCCGCCTGTCGGTTGTGTGCAAACATTGGATTTACCGGCGGACCGCCGGATACGCTGGCCTCATTGATGTCAGATATGCCTGCCAGGTGCAACCGCGACCGGCGCCCGGGTCTCCGGTCACTGCGCGGGCTTCCTGAAGACAGGCAGGTCCTCAGTTCCTGCGGCTGGCAGCAATGTCGGCGGCAAGGCCGTTATAGCGGGTGCGCATGTCGCCGCCGAGGCCGGAACAGAAACGGGCCTGGCCAAAGTCGGTCATCAGCGCGTCAAAAAGCCCGCGCCGACGACCGATCTTGAACATCAGTGCCGCCGAGGCGATATCGCCGATCATGGCCAGGCGTTCTTCATCCGGGCGGCCGGCATTGGCTTCCAGCAGTTTCTGGCCGGCGGGGGATTGCTGCAGCAACAGCGCAATCTTGAGCGTGGTTTCGTTGGCGATGTCGTTGAGGGTCTTGGGGTCCATGGCCTTGTCCTCGCAGATCAGACTGTAGGCCATCACCTGCGCGGCTTCTTCCATCAGATGCACTTCGGGTGTGTCGCGCTTGCTGTCCATATAGACAAGATGCTCGGCGGCCAGAGCCCGCACGGCCTGTGCCCGCCCCAGCATCAGGCGCATGGCGGCAAGGGCTTCGCCGCGATTGTTCGAAGGCGCGGTTTTTTGTGTCTCAGAAGGTTTGCCGGGAACGGGCGGTTTTGGCCGGGGCAGGATCTCCTGCGCCTGTGCCGGCAGGGCAAGGGAAAGGGCCAGTGCCGGAACCATGGCGAACGCGGCAAATGCAAATCGGGACAGAACCATACAAACCTCTCGTAACAGGACCTTGAAGCCTTCATAGCATTGTTTGCCATGCGGAAAACATGCTAATTGCTGGCGGTCGCTGGGGCAAACACAAGGCCTTGTTGGGCAGGTAAGGAAAATCGGTGCTGGAAATCTATGTGGACGCAGACGCCTGCCCGGTGAAGGAAGAAGTGCTGAAGGTGGCCTACCGGCACGATCTGGTGGTGCATCTGGTCAGTAACCAGTGGCTGCGCATGCCCGTGGGCGACAAGGTCAACAAGGTTGTTGTGGATGGCGGGTTTGATGCCGCCGACGACTGGATCGCCGAACATGCCGGCGTGGGCGACATTTGCATCACGGGCGACATTCCGCTTGCGGCGCGCTGCCTTGAAAAGGGTGCTGCGGTGCTTGGCGCCACCGGTCGGCCCTTCACGACCGCCAATATCGGTATGGCGCTGGCGATGCGCGAGCTTAAATCCCAGCTCAGGGATATGGGCGAAGACCGGGGCTTCAATGCCAGCTTCACCAAACGCGACCGGTCGCAGTTCCTGTCGGCCCTGGAAACAGAGGTCCAGAAGGCCCGCCGCGCTGCGGGCTGATGCCCAAAAGAGAAACGGGACCATGCCTCTGCATGATCCCGCCGCTCGTCGACCCCAAACCGGACGTGCTTAGACCTTGATATCGATCTTCAGGCCGCGGCCTTTTTCGGTGTGAAGGGCTTCTACCTTCACCTTGCTTTTGGGAATGGCGCTAAGATCAAGTGCCGCGCCGCTGCCATGGCCGATGCGCAGACCGTGCGAGCCCGACTTGATCGGAATAACCGCGCTGGAAGAAATGCCTCCAACCATAATTTTGCTCCCTGTTCCGGTACAGTGATTCGTCTGATTTTTTCCCTCATTGCCAGAGAGGCGGATGCTTGTACAGAGACGGCTAAAATTTTAGATTCTTTTACCGAAAAGGCTGTATTTACAAAAGCTTGCCCAGCGGAACGCTGGTCGCGCCCGCCGGGCAGAAGTGTCTGGTTTTTCAGTGGTTTCGCTTCAGGCTTCAGCCAGCCTTGACCTGCGCGTTTTCACCGGCGGACGGCGTCGGTGTCACGGCGGGAACCGGTGCCACCGGCGGTACGGTGGCATGGCGGTCGTCCTCGCCGGTCATGCGCTTGCGGTGATAGTCGGAATCGATGCCGCGGATCGCGGTTTCCATGCGTTTCTTCAGGTCGGCATTGTCGGGCATCATGGCGCGGATGTGGGTCAGGGATTCAGACTTTTCATAATCGCTGTCGATGCCGCTGGCGGTTTCGATCGCCGCACCCCAGTTGGCGATGTCCATCGCACCTTCGCTGATCAACAGATCGATGGTCATGCGCTTTTCATAGTCGCTGTCCATGCCGGCGGCGGCACCGAACAGGGTGCGGGTGGCGTCGGTCGACTTGTTGAGCTGGGTCGCGAAGGCCCCGAGCATCTGGCGCATTTCATAATCGCTGTCGATATTCTCGGTCGCGATTTTCACCAGCCGCTCGACATTCTTTTTCGACAGGTTCCTGTCATGCAGGGCGACGGTCAGCAGGTTGCGGATTTCATAGTCGCTGTCCATATGTTCGGCCAGTTCGATCAGGATGCCGGTGCTGCGGTCGTCCAGCGGGAAACGCTGCAGGTACGGGGTCAAGAGCTGGCGCAATTCATAGTCGCTGTCGATCGATTTGGCGGCGGCCAGGACCTTCGGCATGATCTTGTCGCTGATCTTTTCTTCGGTCAGCAGCATGGTCAGGGCGTTCCGAAGTTCATAGTCGCTGTCCATGGTGGCCAGGATCTCGACCAGGTCTTCGATTTCCTTGTCCTTCAGGTTTGCCAGTTCGATCAGATGCTGGGTATAGAGCCGCTTGATATAATCGGTGCGGGCGGACTTGATTTCGGCCAGCACAGCCTTGGTGCCACCCTTTTTCAGGAGGGCGTCGATGCGTTCTGCCGCCATCCAGCCGGTTTCGCGGGTCATGGTATCGAGCGTTTTGGCGAGCCATTTGCGGCCCCCGTCATCCATGGCCTTCTTGTCGCCGTCGACCCAGTAGGTCTCCACCAGCTTGTCACCATCTTTTTCGATATGCACCCGGCGTTTGTCGCCGTCCTCGATGGTGCGGATATCAAGCCAACTGTCAGGGCGCATGTCGGCAATGGCGTTCATTTCCTTGTTCAGGGTGAAAGCGCCGTCCCATTTGGCCTTCAGCACATAGTCGTCATCAACGAACACGATGTTGCCGCTGTCGTCATTCATGTGAATGCTGGTGCGGCGGCCATCGTCCCTGTGTTCATGGTCACGTTCCATGTCGCGCACGGCCAGTTCGGCCCGGCGGGCTTCACGCTCGGCCTGGCGCGCGGCACGCTCGATTTCACGTTCGTTCACACGGGTGGCGCGTTCGATTTCGGCTTCCATCCGCTTGCGGTCACGCTCGGCCATGGCTTTGGCCTTGGCTTCGGCTTTGGCGGCCTTGGCTTCCGCTTTCGCCCGTGCCTCGTCGTCATCACCGCCGACCATGGGCTCATCGGTGGCTGCAGTGATCGACAGGGCGTCTGCGAACTGCACGCTGGGCAGGCCCAGTGCCAGGCCAAGGACGCCCGCCATCACCAGGCCTTTGGCGGCGGTGCTGGCATTGTTGAAGTGTGCGCCACGGGCCCCGACAAGGCGCTCGACGCGTTTTTTAAGCATGGATTTGTTTCCAGCCATGGCTAATCCCCACTGTATGTTTCTGCTGTCATGTATTTTGGTGGCACAGGTAAAAAGCGCTGCGGCAACGGCACGCGGATTCTCGAGCTGGCGCGCAGCCCATTCGTCCGCAGACAGTTCCGCAAGGTCGCTCAGCCGCCGGCGTGCCACGCTGAACAGCGGCTGGAAGAAGAAAAGGCGCGACAGCAGTTGCATGATCATCAGCATCAGCGGGTCGCGCCGGACCATATGGCCCAGTTCGTGGGCAAGGAGACTTTTCAATTCCGCCTCGGGCAGGGCATCAAACACCCAGTCCGGCAGGCAGATTTCGCGACGCGGCAGGCATACCGGGCTGTGGATGTCGGACGACCGGCTCAGGTACGGCACATGCTTGATGTCCACCTTGGTGCACAGGGCGCGCAGGGCCTGGTTGGCCGGATGTTCGGCATCGACACGGCTGCGGGTGCCAAGATCCCGGATTGCCGACCGGTAGCCCATGCACAGGGCGAAGACGGCCATCAGGGCGATCAGGCCCCAGCCAAGGGTTGCCAGGTCGCGGTAGCTCAAGGCCGCCACCCACTGCTCCAGAGTGCTTGTTATGGTTTCCTCGCTGTCGGCCTCGGGTTGGATGATGCCGTTGGTTTGAGGAGCAGGGGTGGCGGAGCGCACCGTGAAACCCGGTGCTTTGTTCTGGATATTGTTGTTGATGCGGTCCGAGACGGAGGCGGCGTCGCGCTCAAGCTGCTGCGTCGACTTTTCATCCAGGACAAGCGTCTGTTCGGGGCTGACCCGCAGCACAAGGCCGCCGGATTTCATCTGGGCCAGTTGTTCCTGCGCTTTTTCGATAATGGCGCTGCGGTCTTCAAGCACGGCTTTGAGCTGGGCATGATCTTCCTGGGTCAGGATCATGGCGGGTGCCGTGTTTTCCATCGGGAACCACTGCCCGACGGTATGTTCCGGCATGGTCTTTTCTTTGGCATCCCCCCGGATCGGACGACCGGCTTCAAACTGTTCTACCAAAGCCCTTGCTTCGGAATGATGGATGGTGATCGGGCCCGAAAGCCAGTCGCCGATCGGCAGTACGGCTACAAAGGCGGCGCCCACAGCCAGTTTCCAGGCCAGTTCGCTGAGATCGGGCAGCTTCAGGATATTCAGGCGTTCAAGCAGCCAGACGGAACCCAGAAGCACGGTGCTGGCCACCATGAATTTCAGGAACAGGCCGACAATCGGCAGGTCTGTGAAAAGTTCGGTCATCATGGCTGTTCCTCCCCGAGAAGGGCCCGGATGTCTTTCAGTTCGTCGGCGTCGATGTCGCCTTCGTTGACGAGGTGCGCAAGGAGCGCCTTGCTGTCGCCCTTGAACAGGGTCGACACCAGGGACGAAACCATCGAGCGGCGTACATCCCCCTCGCTGATCAGGGCACGGTAGATGCGTTCACGGCCGCGCAGTTCGGAGGCCAGCACACCGCGGGTTTCAAGCCGCGACAGGATTGTGCCGACGGTGGTGTGCGCAAGGGCTTCGCGAAGCCGTGCCTGCACGTCCTTGGCCGAACCTTCGCCCAGCGCCCAAAGCGCCTGGACAATCTGATACTGCTGGTCACTGAGTTTGATATCGCCTGCCATGATCGTCGCTTTCTACTACATGTGTAGAAGATTGATTACTACACCTGTAGTAAGTGGTCAACCGTCTTTTGTGGACAGTCAAAAAAACATGCAGGGACAGGATTGTATTGGTTCATGAGCACCATGAAGCGCAAGGTGTCCCGCCGGGCCCGCGACTATGCAATTGCAATTTCCCGCCATTGCAATAAGGTGACGCCCGGAAGTCGCAGGCCGAAGGGGGGTCCATTGCTTCTTGATGTACCAACACTGATCGTGGCCACCACGCTCATCCTGGTCCTGTCGTCGCTGGCGCTGATCGCGCATTGGCTCGCGAACCTGGGTGTCGAAGGGTTGAAGGAAATTGCCGGCGGGGTGGTTACCTCGACATTCGGCATTTACCTGCTGCTGCCCATTGATGGCGGACCGCAGCCCATGACTGTGCTGTTGGGCGACCTTCTTGTCCTGATGGGGCACTTCTGGGTCTGGCTTGGTATCGCCGATTTTTGGGGGGCACGCAGCCGGCAACTGACCTATCTGGCCGGGGCCATCATGATGACCGCGATCATTTCCATGACCTTCCATGTGGTCAAAGGCAGCGACACGGCGCTTCGGGGCACGCTCCTGTCCATTTTTGCCATGGCTATGTCCATTGGCACGTCGGTCACCCTGGTGCATGCCCTTGGGGGCAGGGTGGCGCTTTACAAGGGTGTGATCAAACGGACCGCACTTGGCGCCGCCATCACCGCGGCGCTGTTCATGGCACATGCGCTTTTCAACCTGTACCGCGCCGTCGAATGGCGTCTGATCGAGACCGGGGCCGAATATTTCGGCAACATGCCGCTGGCAGCCTGGACCCAGGTTGAAGCCATGATGTTCGTGATTCTGCTGGCCCTGACGGTGATCATCATGACCGCCGAACGCCTGCAGAATGAACTGAAGATCCAGGCGATGATGGACCCGCTCACAAGCGCGCTCAATCGCCGTGCCTTCATGACCGTGGTCAAGACCGTGCTGGCCCGTGCGCGCCGTTCCAGCGAGCCGGTGTCCCTGATCATGATCGATATCGACAAATTCAAGCGCATCAACACCGCGCATGGCCACCTGGTGGGGGACGCGATCCTGACCAGCTTTGCCGAACTTGTGACACAGGGCCGCCGCGCGCAGGACGTGTTCTGTCGTTTTGGCGGCGAGGAATTTGTGCTCCTGCTGCCGGGCACGGACGAGGACGGCGCCCGCATTGTTGCCAATCGGGTGCGCGACACGGTTGCCATGGGTACCCTGTCGCATGGCGACAAGGTCATCGATCTGACCTTGTCCATCGGTGTGATGACCGCACGGGGTGACGACCTTGATGCCGACGGCATGCTGGACACGGCCTACAAAATGCTGCGCGAAGCCCAGAAGGCCGGCCAGAATACCATCCGTATTGCCGACACCCAACTGGTGACTGCATAGCGCGTCAGCGGCGGGCCGGGCAAAATGAAAAAGGCGGCTCAGGGCCGCCATTTTTTGTGACTTTGCAGGAAACCTAGAGCTTCTCGACCAGAAGGCTGCCGATCGAATAACCGGCGCCGAACGAGCAGATAATGCCCTTGTCGCCCGATTTCAGGTCGCCTCTGTGCTTGTGGAAGGCCACTACCGAACCGGCGCCGGCAGTGTTGCCATATTCATCCAGCACGGTGGGGGCTTCGCCCGGCGCCGGGTCACGGCCAAGCAGCTTGCGGGCGGCATACATGTTCATGTTGATGTTGGCCTGGTGAAGCCACATGCGGCTGAGGTCGCTGACGCCAAGGCCCGCGCTTTCAAGCTGGGTCGAGATGAAGTCGGTTACCAGCGGCAGCAATTCCTTGAACACCTTGCGGCCTTCCTGCACGAAGAACATGTCCTTGCGGAACATGGAATCGTCGTCGAGGCGGGTCATCGGGCCATAATTCGAGCGGATGTTGTTCGAATACTGGGTCTCGGCCTTGGTGCCATTCACTTTCCAGAGGTCATCGCCCTTGGCGATGTCGGCGCGCTCCAGCACTACGGCAGTTGCGATGTCCCCAAAAATGAAGTGGCTGTCCCGGTCGCGGAAGTTCACCATGGTCGAGAAGATTTCCGGGTTCACCATCAGGATGCGCTTGGCGGTACCGCATTTGATGGCATTCACGGCGCTGATCAGGCCGTAGGTCGCGCTCGAACAGCCCATGACCATATCCAGCGCCGAACCCTTGGTGCCCAGATGGTGCTGAACCTCGATGCCGATAGCCGGGAAATAGCGCTGCAGCACGGCAGCCGAACAGATGATCTGGTCGATGTCCTCGGGCTTCAGGCCGGCCTGGTCGAGTGCCATCTTGGCGGCCTCGATGGCCATGTGGGCCTGGAAACAGGGGCGCTCCGTATCACCATGGCCGCCTTCGGGCATCTTGGACATCATGCGATCAAGGTCCATCACACCATCCACGTCCACCAGGTGCCGGGCCTTGATGCCCGATGCTTTCTGGATGAATTCCGCGCTCGAATGCTGCAGCGGCGGGGTCAGGCCGGCATCGATGTCTGCCTTGTGATGGGCATTATACTGGTCGACATATTCATTGAAGGTTTCCACCAGTTCTTCGTTCGTGATCCTGTGGGGCGGCACATAAAGGCCCGTGCCAGAAATTACTACGTCGACCATACCCAATTTTCCTTCAGTCCTACCTTCCCGAGCCGCATGAAACATGACAGGCCGGTTACAATGGCGCCCAGATATACTGCCTTTTCCCGCAATCGCCAACCAAACATTCAGCTTATGGCAGCTATGCAAAATATGGCTTAGTTTTCTGTAGGATAGCTGAGGGGGCTATGCTACCAAAACAGCATGTCGATCTGGGGAAAAATCATTGGCGGTACGGCGGGTCTGGCCCTTGGCGGACCGCTTGGCGCCCTTATCGGGCTGACGGTCGGTGCGGCGGTCGATGCCGGCGTGCGCGCCGTGGAGCGCGACCCCGAGGCAACACGCCGCATTACCTTCACGATCGGGGCGATTGCACTTGCGGCCAAAATGGCCAAGGCCGACGGCCGCGTGACCCGTGAAGAGGTGGACGCCTTCAAGGCTGTGTTCCGCGTGCCACCCGAAGAAATGCGCAACGTTGGCCGTGTGTTCGATATGGCCCGGCAGCACACGGCGGGCTTCGAGGCCTATGCCAAGCAGATTGCCGACCTGATGCGCGACAACCGGCCCGCGCTGCGGGACCTGTTGGAGGCGCTGTTTTTCATCGCCAAGGCCGATGGCCATGTACACCCGAACGAGCTGGAATATATCCGCACCGTCGCCCGCATTTTTGGGTTCGGTGCCCAGGAAATCGATCAACTGGTCTATCGCCACATCGGCGCCGATCCTGATTGCCCCTATGGTGTGCTGGGGGTCGATCCGTCGATCAGCGATGACGACCTGAAACGCCACTACCGCAAACTGGTGCGCGAAACCCACCCTGACCGCCTGATCGCGGCAGGTGTGCCCAGCAACATGATCGCGGTGGCGACCCGCAGGGCCGCCGAGATCAACGCCGCGTATGATCTGATCCAGACCAAACGGGCCAGGATGCAGGAGGGCTGAATGCCGTTTCGCGATGTCTGTCTTGTGCTGATGGTGACTCTGATCTGGGGGGTGAATTTCATTGCCGCCAAATGGGCGGTAACCGACCTGCCGCCCTTTATCGCCAATGCCTGCCGTTTTCTGGTGGTGGTGATCGTGCTGTTGCCGTTCCTGAAGGTGGTGCGCGGGCGCATGACAGTGCTTCTGATGGCTGCCTTCACCCTGGGGGTGCTGCATTTCGGCTCGGTGTTTACCTCCATGAAACTGGCAGGCGGTGTCGGGTCCGTGGCCATTGCGGCCCAGCTTTGTGTGCCGTTTTCCACGATCCTCGCCATCATTGTGCTCAAGGAAAGTGTTGGCTGGAAACGCATCGCCGGCATTGTGCTCAGTTTCCTCGGGGTTCTGGTCCTTGGGCTTGACCCCGAGGTTTTTGCCTATTGGGACGCACTGCTGGTGATGACGTTCGGGGCCTTCGCCTATTCGGTGGCCGCGATCCTGATGCGCCAGTTGAAGGATGTCAGTGCCTTCACGACCCAGGCCTGGGTCGGGGTTGCGGGGGCTATCGGTTCCGTCTGCCTGTCGCTGGTGTTCGAGCGGGGGCAGGTCTCCGCCATCGCGAATGCCGACATGCTTGTTTGGCTTTCGGTGCTTTATTCAGGAATCGGGTCTTCTGTCATCGGGCACGGCACCATCAACCACCTCCTGCGCAAGCATGAGGTGTCTGTTGTGTCGCCCTACATGCTGGCGACGCCTTTGTTCGCGGTGGCTGCGGGCATGATCGTGCTTGGTGAAGTGCTGACCTGGCGTATCGCGCTCGGCAGCCTGCTCACCATCACCGGTGTGCTGATCGTGACCCTGCGCAACAACAAGAAGGCGCATGATGTGGCGGAAATCGCCACTGTGTCGGACTAGATATATGGCCGGGCTTCAGATCACCGAACATCCGTCGCCGAATTTCAATGAACGTCCGGCGGGCACTGCCATCGATACGGTGGTCCTGCATTATACCGGCATGCAAACCGGTGCCGCGGCACTCGCGCGCCTGTGCGATCCTGCCGCAGAGGTTTCGGCCCATTACCTGATCGAGGAAGATGGCCGCATCTTTCGTCTCGTGCCGGAAGAAAAACGCGCCTGGCACGCCGGCGTGTCCGTGTGGCAGGGGCGCGAGAACCTGAACCACAGCTCGATCGGCATCGAACTCGTGAACCCCGGCCATGAATTCGGCTATCGGCCGTTTCCCGAAAAACAGGTTGAAAGTTTGCTCCTGCTGTTGGCAGAAGTCCGCAGCAGGCATACTATACCCGCAGGCCGTTACCTGGGACACAGCGACATAGCCCCCGCGCGCAAGACCGACCCTGGCGAACTGTTCCCCTGGGCACGTTTGGCCGCGCACGGATTTGGCCTCTGGTCCCGCCTTGACGGCTCTGATACACGCCTTGTCGCGGGGGCGGAACCGATGGCCGAAATGACCAACAGGCTTAATAAACAATTAGCTATCGTTGGATACCATATTGGGGACAACGATAGTTACGGCGCCGGAACCGAACCACTTCTCCGTGCCTTCCAGGCACACTGGCGACCGGAAACCGTGAGCGGGCTCTATGACCATGGTACCGCCGCAATTCTGAGGGACATCGCTACCCAAAGCGTACAAAATGGGGACACCATATGAACAGATTCCTTGCCACTTCCTGCCTGATGCTGATGGCAACACCCGTGCTGGCGCAAAATGGCCAGAACGGTGCCGTCAGCACGGATCACCAGCCGAACGCCCAGACCGTGGCCTGTCTGGAGGCGCCGACTCGGGACTGTGCTTTCACCTCTGCAATCCAGACGGTTATTTCCGAGGAGTTCGGGGTCGAACGCGCGAAGGTGCTGGTGGGCGTGGCCCGGTCCATGATCGAGACCGGCCAGAAGCAGGAGGCGCTCGATACCTTGAAGCTGGCGCTTGATGAAGCCAGGGCCGTGCGCCTGTCGCTGGTGACCCAGGAAAAGATCCATGATATCGCGCCCCTGATGGCACAGGCCGGCGACATGGCCGGCGCCCTGGCGCTGACCGAAGAAATCCAGAATCCCTCGATCCAGGACAAGGTGCTGTCGCAGATTGCTGCTGCCGCCTACAAGCGCGGTGCGCTGTCCGACGGGCGGGTGGCCTTGAAGCAGATGCACAACCAGACCCGCGCCTTCTGGCAGCGCATGACCCTGCTGACACTTGCACCCCGGGATTCCCTGCAGGCGGTCGACCTTGAAACGCTGGATGCGGAAGTCCGCGAAAACATGCGCCCCGACCTGCGCTACCGCGGTTTTGTGCAGCTTGCCATCATCGGCGACCGCATGGGCAAGGCGGGCGAACGCAACTATTATCTTGCGGAAGCGGATGACATGTTCCCGTCGGTGATCGGTATCCAGACCCGCGCCGACGTGACCGCCCTCAGGGCCCGCAACATGCTGAATGCCGGCATGGACAGCGTATTTGTCGAAGCCAGCTATGAACTGGCCATGCTGCATGGCAGCCGCCTGCGTGCAAAGGACGAACTGGCCTCGTTCGCCGAAAAGATCGGCCCCGTCGAAGCCGCGACCGGCCGGCTGGAAATGGCGCTCAAGCGGCTGGATGCCTTCCAGGCCGTTGCCGAGAAGGCCCGGTATCTTGCGTCCCTGAAGGCTTCGTCTGATGTCAGTATCCTTGCGGCCCAGGTGCGGGAAACCCTGGTTGAGGTGCAGGCACTGCCCGGTGCCTACGAGCGGGATATCGTGCGGCTTGAACTGATGGAAGGCGCGCTCGATAACAATGACCTGCAATTGTCGCGCATCATCGTTGAAGCCATGGAAGACGACGACAACCAGGCGCTGGCGCTGGCGCTGATGGCACCGATGCTGGACTAGGCTGGCGCTGAAACCGGTGATAAAAAACGGGCCTTTTTGGGCCCGTTTCTCTTTTTTATCAGTGGCTTGTCGCTTCGGTGCCTGCCGCCGGTGCCGGGGTTTCACCGCCCGGGGCCGTCACCGGTCGCATGCGGGTAAGCCACAGGAACGCAGCCGGCGCGAAATAGAAGCTGACCACCATCGACAGGAAGGCGCCGCCGGCGATAGCAACCGCAAACGGCGGCCAGAAGGCGCCACCGGCCAGGATGAGCGGCGTGAAGCCGCCCACCGTGGTGATGGTGGTCGACAGGATGTGCCGGCCGGTTTTCATGACACCATGGATCACCGCGTCGGTATCGCCTGCGCGGGCATCCGGCATGCCGCGCAGTTCCGACAGGATGACAATGGCGGCGTTGATCGCAAGGCCCACAAGGCCCATGAGGCCGAAGATGACCACGAAGCTGAGCGGGAAATCGAAGAACCACAAGGAGAACAGGCCAAGGCCCGCCGCCTGCACAGCCGCCGCGAAGGTGACGAACGCCAGCCGGAAGCTGTTGAAGGTCAAGACGATTGCGAGCAGCATCAGCACCATCAACAGCCCGACCGTGCCAAACAACTGGCCCAGGGCCTCGTCCCGCTTTTCACTTTCACCACCAAATTCAATGCGATAGCCGGGCGGCGGTGTCACCGGATGCAACGCCAGCGCCTTCCCGAGATTCTGCATCGCCACTTCGGGCAGCACGCCATAGTTCAGGTAGGCCTGGACCTTGTTCATGCGTTCACCGTCGTTATGTTCGATGGTGCCGACCTTGGTGGTGAGCTGCACGTCGGCCACGGCGGATACCGGCACATCCAGGTAGGACTGGTCGCCTTCGATGCGGGCATTGGGACCAAACAGGCTCATGTTCGCGATGGAGTCGATATCGGTCCGGCTGGCGCGGTTGGCGATCAGGCGCACCGGCACCTGCTGTGTCTGTTCGATCAGGTAGGTTGCGACAATACCGCCTGTCAGGCCCTGCAACTGCTGTTCAAGCTGGCTGAGGGTCAGGCCGGTGACCGAAACATCGTCTTCCCGTGCCGCCACCGTCACCATCGGGCGCCCGGCCTTCAGGGATGTGCGGGTGTAGGTGACATCCGGCAGTTCGCTGATCACGGTCCGGAGCTCGTCGCCCAGCGCTTCCAGCACCGCAAGGTCCGGACCCATGACACGCACCTCCACGGGGGCGGCAATCGGCGGGCCGGTACCCAGTTCCTGCACCAGGATCGTGGCTTCGGGAACCAGCAGTGCCAGCTCGTCCTGCAGGCGCGGCACCAGAACCGGAATTTCCTCGAAATTACCGGTAGTTATGGCCGCTTCGGCGGCGGAGACGATGCCGTCGTTCTTGGCGATCATGCTGTAATAGAATTTGGCAGGGCGGGTGCCGATGAACCAGTGGCGGTAGCGCACCTCGTCAAAACCGGTCAGGTAGCGGTCGATTTTTTCGACCGCACCCCTGGTTTCCTCGATCGAGGCCTGCGATGGCATATAGACCTGGATACGGAACTGGTTGCGGTCGCTGACCGGGAAAAACTGTTCGGTCAGTTGACCCGCAAGCACAAAGCCCATGAGCGGGATCGCGGTCGCCACCAGCATCGACAGCACCGGATGCCGCACCGACCATACAAGGCTGCGCCGGAACGGGACCGACAGGAACCTGCCTTCGATACCGTCGCGCCACCAGGTGCGCGGTGCGGGCTCAGCCCCCGGTTTGCGGCCTTCGAGCACCCGGCCGGCCACCGCCGAAATGATCGTGAAACCAATGACATAGGATGCCACCAACGACGCAATCACCGCCACGGGCACGCCAAGCAGGAAGTCGCCAGCATTGCCGGGCATCAACACAAGCGGCATGAAGGCGATGATGGTGGTGAGCGTGCTGCCCAGAAGCGGCAGCCACAGTTTGCGGGTGGTCATGGCCACGGCGACCGAGCGGCGCACGCCCTTGAGGCGCAGATGCTGGATCTCGTCGGTGATGACAATGGCATTGTCGACCATGATGCCCAGCGCCACAATCAGCCCGGTCACCAGCACCTGCTGGATACGAAGGCCGACAAAATCGGCAATCGCGATGGCGGCCAACAGGGTCAGGGGCAGGATCGAGGCCGAAACCAGCGACGCGCGCCAGCCAAGCGAGATGAACAGCACCACCAGCACCACAAAGGCACCCTGGGCCAGGTTGCCCATCAGGCCGTGCAGGCGGGCGTCGGCATAGTCGCGCTGGTCGAAAATACGTCGGAGCTTGATGCTGGACGGCAGGCTTTGTTCGGTTTCCGCCATCAGGGCACCCAGTTGGTCGGACCAGGCGTCGATGCGGTAATCCTCGAACATGCGGGCCGCGACCACGACACCATAATCGCCGTCCAGAAGCGCCAGGTGGCTGGGCGGGCTTTCAAACGTGCGTTCGACCGTGGCCACGTCGCCGAGGCGCAGGCTGGCGCCGGCCTGGTCAAGCCCAAGCGGAATGCGACGGATACGGTCCAGGCTGTCGAGCGCGCCGGAGACCTGCACCACCAGCCGGTTCTGCTCGCTGGAGACCACACCGGCGGCGCCGCGGGCGTCCGAACCCCTTATGCGGGCGGCAACATCGGCCATGGTGAAGCCGTGCGCCGCCAGGTCGGCATCATCGACACTGACGCGGATTTCTTCGGCCGGCAGCCCCAGCACGTCGACAAAATCGGTGCCCGCCAAATTGCGGATACGGCTTTCCAGTTCGGCGGCATGGCGCCCGAGGATCGCATAATTGATCGGGCTGTCGGAATGCCAGGTCAGCGCCAGGATGGCGGAATGGGCATAGATGCGGGTGTCGGAAAAGTCGGGCGCGGTGGCACCTTCGGGCAGGTCGGTGACCTCCGAAACCTTGTCGCGAAGGCGTGCCGTGATCGGTTTGGCGTCGTCGATCCGGTCCTCGAGTTCGACCGTGATCAGCGAAATGCCGGGGTTCGATGCGCCCCAGACCTTCTTGACTTCCGGCACCTCACGGATTTTTCTTTCAATCTTTTCAGTAACTTCTGCTTCCACCCGTTCGGCGTCGGCGCCGGGGTAGAAGGTGGTCACCTGCACGACCCGGCTTTGCATGTGCGGGTCTTCAAGGCGCGGCATGGTGTAATAGCTGTTGAAACCGGCGATGACGATCAGGAGGAGGATCAGCCACACCAGACGCGGGTGATTATAGAGCGAGCCTTTCATGGAACCGGCTCCTGTCAGTGCTGCGCGTCAGCGAGGCTGGTATCGGCCTTGCCGTCCGCGGGCCGGTCCAGGATCGACACCCGCTGCCCGGGGGCCAGCCGTTCGATACCGTCGGCTACAACCCGGTCGCCGGCGGCGATGGTGCCGGTCACATACACCCGGTCGACATCGGTATAGAGAATCTGCACATTTTCGAACTGCACATGCCGGGCGTCGCCTTCACCCACCACCTTGTACACCCGCCACAGGCCGCGCACGTCGGACGACAGGGCCCGCATGGGCAGCCAGGTGCCGCGTGCCGATTGCCGGTCGCGCACCACGGCGGTCACCAGTTCGCCCCGGCTGACCGAACCGTCCGGCAGGTCGAAGGTGACCATCATGGTGCGGGTCTGGCCCTCGATCACGGGCACCAGCGAGCGCAGCCGCGCGCCTTCAATGGGTTCGCGCCGGCCGTTGCGGATTTCTATTTTCGCCCCAGCTTCAACGGCTTGCGCCTGTTCGGGCGGCATGCCGATATGGGCTTCCATATGGGTGTTTTCGCTGAGTTCGACCACCGGCGTGCCCCCCGCGACCACCGTGCCTTCATCCAGGAACCGGCGCGTGATCACGCCGGTGAAGGGGGCGGTGACATGGGCCTTGCTGATATCGACCTCCAGCGCTTCGATGCTGGCGGCCAGGCGTTTCTGGCGCGCCCTGAGGCTGATGGCATTGGCTTCGGTTTCATCCAGTTTCTGGGCCGAAACATGGCCGCCCGCAAAGGTTTCGCGCGTGCGCTTGAGCGTGCGTTCCGCGAGATCGAGCGAGGCTTCGACCTCGTCGGCCTCGGCCCGCAGTTCGGCGCGGCGCGCTATGAGGCGGCTGGTATCAAGGTCCGCCAGCACGGCGCCGGCCTCGACCGTATCGCCCAGGTCCACATGCACGGATTTGACCGTGCCACCCAGTTCGAACGCGATATTGCTGATGCGCCCCGGCACCGCGCGGCCCGTGAAGCTGCGTTTGGCCTCGAAGCTGTCGTCGATTTCGACCGTGGTGGCGAGGACCGGCATGATGCGCGACTGGAAGGGTTTTTCTTCGGCGCCGGCACTGATACGCAAGGCAAAAAAGCTGCTGACAAGACCCGCGGCCACAAGCGCACCGGCGGCTTTCACGAGGGGAGGGCGGCTGACTTTCATGAACTGGATTTCCTGCTGTTCGTGCCCCGGGCCGCGCCGGATTCCCGGTCGTTTCCGCATGCCCAACGCTGTTATAATCACAGATTTGCTCAGTCTATATATAAAATAGACTGTATAGTCCAGTAATTAATTTGTGGCGGTTTCCGTAGCGGAAAAAGCGGTCACGCCCCCTTGTACGCTTGCATATGGGGTATCGGTTCTGATATTTGTAGACCAGTTAGTCTAAAAAATACAAGCGATGCAAAATCGTATGGCCAGCGGGGACGGAAATTTGCATGATCGTGCGGATGGCGCTATGGAGTGCCACTGCCATCACCATAGGTCCCTGTCAGAAAAGGCCAGATTTGTGAACGAAACCGCGTTTGCCCCCGTTGCATCCGACACCGACGATACCCAGGATAACCGCCCCTCCCGTGGTCGCCCGCGCGACGCGGAGAAAAACAGCGCCATCCTGGAAGCGGCTGGTGCCCTGTTCCTGGAAAACGGCTTCGACGGCACCAGCATGGACGAGGTGGCCAAGCGCGCCGGCGTGTCCAAACAGACCGTCTACAGCCATTTTTCCTCGAAAGAACAATTGTTTGGCGCGGCCATCCGGCAAAAGATCGAAGCCCATTACCCCGATGTGGTGCTGGGCCGGATCAGCAACCATACGCTTGAGGCCGACCTCGAAGCGGTCAGCGAAGCCTATGCCCGCCTGCTCCTGAGCCCGGAAGCCATTGCCGTGCACAGGCTTTTGGCCGGCGCCAGCGGCAATGCCGAACTGACCCGCCTGTTCTGGGAAGCCGGCCCCAATGAAATGGAAGCCAAGCTGCAATCCTTCCTGCAGGGCTGGGTCGACCGCGGCGCGCTCAGGATCGACGAGATGGAGGAAGCCTGCGGCATCCTGTTCTCGCTTCTGAAGGGCGGCCTGCATTTTGAGCTGACCATCGGGCTTCTGGATGCGGTGACCGACGAGCAGATCGACCGTCAGGTGGCCAGGGCGGTCAAGGCATTCCTGAGCCTATACCGCGCATAAATTCCCGCAAAAGATGAATTTCGGCCCGGGCTGAGGGCCGGAATCCGGCAGCCCTGGGTTGAGCCATTTTGTTGCATCAGCAACAAAATGCGGCCAAAAGCTGTTGCATCTGTTCCTGAAACTGTTGCATCGGGGGCAGGGCGCCCCCGTCAGGCTGTTCTGGAAGGCCTAGTCTTCCGAACCGTCTTTCGAGACCATATTCTGGCCCGGCTGGGCTTCCGAAGAATAGCGGGCATTGGCATGGTCGCCTTCAAGGGTTTTGGGCAGGCTTTGCACCTGGGCCGCGGTATTGGGGCCGACCGTGGTGTCGAACACGATTTCATCGCCCTTGCCGCCGCAGGCAGCCAGCATCAGAAGGGCGGGGATCAGGGAAAGCTTTTTCATCACTTGGTACCTCGGCACGTTCGGGCCCCTTATCGGGCCATCAATGGGGCGGACTGTGCCGCAAACGGCGGTCCGTTTCAACCGCTTTGACGTGCGGGGCTGTGCCCACCCTTCGCAACGGCCCTTGACGGGCGCTCAAAAAAGCTGTTTCGTGCCGCCGGCAGATGGCCGGATGGTCGCCGCCCGCGCAAGCGGGGGGAGGAAAGTCCGGGCTCCACGGAAACACGGTGCCGGTTAACGGCCGGCGGGGGCGACCCCAGGGAAAGTGCCACAGAAAGCAAACCGCCGAGGGCTTCGGCCCGGCAAGGATGAAAGGGTGCGGTAAGAGCGCACCGCGCGCCTGGCAACAGGGGCGGCATGGTAAACCCCACCGGGAGCAAGACCAAATGGATGATTGTCCTTCAGTGGACAGGCGGGTTTTCGCGCCGTCATCGTGGTAGGTCGCTTGAGCGCGGCTGGCAACAGCCCGCCTAGAGGAATGGCCATCCAGGCGGGGCAACCCGCCGGACAGAACCCGGCTTACAGGCCATCTGCTTTTTTATTTTTTGCGATACGGACCGCGCCTGCCGCCCTCTCTCCTGATTTCGCCCCAGGCACCCCTGTCATGCCGGGACCTGATCCCGGCATCCATACGGTGCCCGAACAGGGCGCACCCAGGTGCCAGACCGGACACCACCGTCCTCCGGCGCCACCCGCCCTCCACCCCGGTTATGGATTCCGGGGTCAAGCCCCGGAATGACAAAGGTTAGGTATTCAACACATCATCGTCACTCGCCGACTTGATCGGCGAGTCCAGATTGCCTGACGCCTGCGTTCCTGGGTTCGCCGGTCAAGCCGTCGAATGACGAGGGAGAGGTGGCGTGGCGAAACCAGTTGATTTGTAATCATCAGGCCGGAGCTCGGCAAAAGGGACTGAGTCCCACACCCCAACATTCCCTCTTCCATTCTTTCTGTTTTACGATAATGTTTTCGTCGCGGTGCGGGCACGGTTGGGCGCAATCGGGTTTATGGGCCCGTGGGCTTTTGCCATGCTGTGCCGCGAACGGGGGCAGGGAAGTGCGTGGCGGGCATGCCGCGTCGTCTGTCGCCGGTCATAAAACACAAGAACCGACAGCAAGGAGGAATTCCAATGTCAATTTCCAAGAGGGGTATTTCCAGCATGCGCCGGCTGGTTGCGGGTGCGAGCCTGATGGCCATGGCCTTCGGCGCCACCGGCACGGCGTTTGCCGACACCTGGGTCGAAAAATCCGACGCCTATGCGCAGCAACTGCTGCAATTGATGGGCAAATACAGCCCGGAATCGGCCGCCATGGTGGGGGTCGAGGGGGTCGAGGCCGATGTGCAGGACTTCAAGCCCCGGGTGCTGGAACGCTATGCCAAGGATTCGGACGAAATCGTCAAAAAACTCAAGGCGGCGATGAAAACCGAGACCGACCCCGCGCTCTTGCAGGACCTGGCCATCATGGTCGACGCGCTGGAAGACGGTATCGAAAGCCAGAAGCTGAACCAGGATACGGTGATCCCGTACTTCAACCTGCCGCAGACCATTTATTCCGGTTTCCGCGCGCTTCTGGGGCCGGGCAGCGACAAGAGCCGGCACGAGAAGGCGGTGCTCCGCCTCAAGCGTTATGCCGGCCTTGTGGAAGGTTACAGCCCGATCGTGAAGCTGGCCGAGGACCGCACGCGCGAACGCTTCAAGGTCAAGGGCCTTGTGGGGCCGTTTGTCGGCGAGGTGAACCAGGACCTTGAGCGCATGCCCACCTTCATCGACGGTATCGAGGGCCTGTTCAGGGACGCGGGGCTGACCGGCTGGGAAGACGCGGCGGCGACCCTGAAAGACCAGCTTTCCGGTTACCGCAGCTTTGTGGAAACCGAAATCGTGCCGCGCGCCCGGGCCGATGCCCGCCTGCCGCGCCCCCTTTATGAAGATGCCCTCAAACAATGGGGTGTGGACGCCAAGCCCGAAGAGCTGATCGCCATGGCGACGCTCGGCTACGCCAGCATCAAGAAGGAAATGGAGGCGCTTGCGCCCTTGGTCGCCAAACAGAAGGGGTACGATACCGATGATTACCATGAAATCATCCGGCTTCTGAAAAAGGAGACCATCGACGGCGACAAGATCGAACAATATTACCGCGACCGCATCGACAGCCTTGAGGAGATCGCGCGCGACCATAACCTGGTCACGATCCCCGACCGCAAGGCGCAGGTGCGGGTGATGACCGCCGCCGAAACCGCCGCCAACCCGGCCGCCAACCTGCAGCCGCCGCGTTTTGTCGGCGGCACGGAAAAGGAATATGCCACCTTCCGCATCCCGCAGCTCACCAAAAACGAGGACGGCACCTGGAACTATACCGACGATGCGTTCGAGGCCACCACATGGACCCTGTCGGCCCATGAGGCACGCCCGGGCCACGAACTGCAGTTTGGTGCCATGGTCGACCAGGGTGTGTCGCTCGCACGCCAGCTTTATGCCTTCAACAGCACCAATGTCGAAGGCTGGGCCCTCTATGCCGAAGCCATTTCCAAACCCTATATGCCGCTGGATGGCCAACTGGTTTCCTTGCAGAACCGGCTGTTGCGTGCCGCGCGCATGTTCCTCGATCCCATGCTGAACCTGGGCCTTATCACGCCGGAGGAGGCCAAGAGCCTGTTGATGGACGATGTGGTGCTGGGCGAAGGCTGGGCGCAGAACGAGGTTGAGCGTTATACCTACCGCATGCCCGGGCAGGCCACGGCCTATTATTTCGGTTATGCCAAGCTGATGGCCCTCAGGACCGAAGTGGAACTGAAGCTGCGCGACAAGTTTGTCGCCAGGGATTTCCACGATTTCATCCTGGCGCAAGGCCTGTTGCCGCCGGAGTTGATGAAAAAAGCGGTCATGGAACGCTTTGTACCCGCCGCGCTCGCCAAATAAAGCCGGCACACGGAACACAGGATCAGGGCGCCCGCGGGCGCCCTTTTTCATGGGGCGCCCGGTTTTGGCGGACGCTCCGGTTCAGGGGCTGGTGTGGGCAGTATTCCTGGCGCGGGCGGGCAAAAATGAGTCCCTGCGGTTGCGTAATGCGCGGATTGATTATTGTTCGGCTGCAATTTTAGTTGTATTGTTCTTTTATTGATTGTTTGCCGCGTATTTGAAGCCGCACAGGCTGTGCGCACCGAAGGGTGCGGCAGAAGGTTGGTCGCGTGTCTTGGTACAAAAGCCGATTTTTGTTCAAGGTATTGTTTCAGATTAAGTATTTTGGCGAAGGACAAGGCGCCTGGCCTCCGGGAAGAGTTCGCTCACAGGAGGAAAGAGCATGTCAGGCGACGACATTGTAATCGGTAAATTCACATGTGACATGGACCGTCCGACAGAGCTGAATGCCCTGATGGACGACATTGTTGCCGACTGGCGGGCCGACCCGGACATCAGCGCCGAGGACCGCGCCATGCTGGCGCAGGTCAAGCCCGGCGATTTCAGGGTCACGGACGAAGGGCACCGCATCGGCGGTGTTTATGAGGCATTCCTTGTGGCCTTTGCCGGCGGGCTTGGCAAGGCGGCGGCACAATATGTGTGGGACAGGTTCATCCGCCCCGCGCTCGACCGCAAATTCGGCGGCCAGTTCAAAGAAGCCGGCGGAGACGGCGGGCAGGGCTGATGGTTCGTATCGACCTGAATTTTGATGCGGATGAACGACCGCTGCGGCGGCGCCTGTATGCCTATCATCATGTCTTCAAATATCTCGAGCAGCCGGCAACGGGCATCCTGTTGCAGGGCGGCACCCCCGCCGATTATGCCAGGAAACTGGTGGACGAGGCGGTTGCCGCGGTTTTCGACGACGGTTTCAGCCATGACCGGCGCGACCTTTCGGAACTGATCGACGAGGTTTGCAGCAAGGTTACGGCCCGGCAGGAACAAAACCGGAAAAACGACGCCGGCGCGGCGGACGTGCTGCAGCCGCTTCTGGACGGCTTCATGGCGGTTTCCGAAAAATACCGGCACTGTAAATCCTGCACCCTGTCGCGGTCCTGCACGGGCAAGCATAAATCCTGTTGGCATACGGCACGCAAGGACGACAAGCCCGACCCGCCGGCGTGCCTGGATTCCGTTTTTCGCCGCATCGATATCGCGGCCACCCTGGCGGAGGAAATGTATCGCCGGCATTTCCCGAAACTGAACGAGCAGGTGCTTGCGCGCGTGACGGTGCGGGGCAATGCCAATTCCGCCGTCAGGCAAGTCAACGGCATCACCAGCCATGATTTTGTGAACCAGATACCGGAGGCGAAAATCGGCATTTCGGTGCCGACCCGCACCCTGGACCAGTCGGTGTTCCATTCGCTGGTCTATGTCGCGCTTCATGAAATGGCGGTCCATGCCGTGCAGGAGGTTTTTGGCCGCGCCGCACCAAAACCGCCGAAACGCTTCATCGCCTTTGCCGACGGGCTTGTCGACGAGGCGGTCTATCAGGAACTGGATGCTTCCAAATGGGCGCGCGACAATTCCAGCGCCCTCAGGGCGGCGCAGGCGCGCCGGGACACCATGCGCCTGGGCGAAGACCGCGCGCTGCCGGGCGAGATCGACGCCGGCCGGGCCGGGCTTGATGTGCTGAAGCGGCTGGAGGACCGGCACCGGCGCAACCTGTCCTGCAAGCAGAAAGGGGTCTGGGCCCGGCGTGTGGTCTTTGCGCTCAATCTGCAGCCGTTCGACGAACAGTTCCGCAACGACCTCCTGGTGCTGATTGTCGACTGGGAGGCGCGGCTTTTTGCCCATGTCGGACTGGATGCCGCCAAAAGCCAGCGTTGCGAGGGGCGGTTTGTCTCCTACCTCGACGGTATCGCCAAATCCCCTTCCAGCCGGATCTGCCACAACAAGCTCAGGCAATTTGTGACCGACATGAAACTTGTGCCGCGCGCCAAAGCGTGATAATAATAATTCAATTGCATTAATAATGGTGCTGCGGCCCGGGTCGCAGGCACCGGATTGCAGGGAGTGACGACTTGGATATGCTGCCTCAGGCGGAGGCGCTCACCGTTACCCAGGCCACGTTGCTGGCCGCCATGTTTGAAGAGCAGACCTTCACATTGAACGAACTGGCGCTGCTGACCGGGCTCAATATCCGGACAGTGCGCTCGACCGTGCAACGCTTTCTGAAGCGCTATCCCGCACTTCTGGAAAAAGTGGAGCGCGAACGCCGGGACAGCCCGGGCCAGCCGTCGGTTCGGTACTGCCTGTCCGGCGCTGGCGAAACCCACATTGGCGCCATCCTGGAAAAGCTGAACCGCAAGGTCGGTGGCCGGGTGTCGACCGTTGAGGTGAAGATGCCGGATATTCCGAGGATCAGGTCGCTTGATATCGCGCTCGAAACCCTTGACGAGGCGGAGCGCGAGGACCGGCCGCTTTATGTGCGCAAGCGGTTCCTTGGCAAGGCCGATTATCTGATCGACGAAAGCCGGCACCTGCTCGAAGCCATCAGGGCGCAGGTCGGCGACACCTTCCGGCATCTGCCGGTCAGTTACGCCATGGAAGCCTGCAGCGACCGTTTCGGCAGGGTCGAAGACCGGATCGAAAGCGGGCTGAAGGCGCGGCTCCAGGAAATCGGCTGGGCCATGAAGGTGATCGACGAAGACCCCAGCGAAGGCAAATGGCTTTGGTCATGGGCCGGTTATTATTTCGGGGCCGGCACCGGCAGCGATACGGCGGCAGCCGCCAACCAGGCGCCGGTCTTCATGGGCATGGCGGCGGCGCGGGCCAACATGGGCACCCGTTATGGCAACTGTGTCGACAAGCTGTATCTCGAATATGACAATCTCCGCAGCGAGGATCGGCGCCTGGCAAGCCGGTTTTTTACGGGCATCGCCGATGCGCTCGATGAACTGGCAACCCTGTCGCAGGACGGCGACGATTGGGGCGACCTGTTGAAACGGAACCTGTCCGGCCTGAACTTTGCCAGCATCCCTGCGCGGGACGATACGGTTCTGGACAAGCTGATGGAGTTGCAGCCCATGCTGACCGACGATGCCGCCGAAATGGTGGAAAGCCTGATCTGCACCCATCGCCGCGACAATTCCGACCGCCAGCCGGTCGGGGGCGGTGTGTCGCTGTTTGGCGACGAACCTTTCAGCCGGAAGGCCATCGATGTCGGGTTCGACCTTCTGGGCGCCAGACTGATGGCCGCACCGGCACAGGGCTTTGCCGCAGGTGCGCCCGTGGCCGCCGGCCATGCATAACAACATGACATCCTCGCCCCGCCCGGCGCCGGCCAACCCCGGCGGACAATGGGATTCAAAGGGTGCGCCGCTCAATTACATGAACGACCTGCTGCAGTTCAGGATCGAGATGGCCAACAACCTGGCGGACCACAGCAATCCCCTGCAGTCGATCTATGTGGTGGATACCAATGTGGCGCGCATGTTCCTGACCTCGAAGGGCGAAGCGCCGAACGTCAACCCGTTCCCCAGCGGCAAGCGCGATTATAGCGAGGATTTCTGGCGCGCCACGGTCGGTATTACGGCGGAATATATCTTCTCGCGCAGCCTGCCGGGGCAGAAGGGCTATCCCGTCTATATCGAGCAGGGCCATGCCCAGGAACTGCTGGGCTATCGCCATGCCCTGTTCGCGGACGCCGAAAAATACCAGTCGCACAAATTCCTGCGGTCGCTTGAGGCGGACCTCAGTTCGGCGGTCAGCAGCAGCCTGAAGGATATTCAGGACAACCGCGACAAGCCCGAAATCCTGCGGCAGATTCTGGAAAGCGATGTGCCGGAACTGATCACCCGGTTCGAGCTCGACAATCTGGCCGCCGCGATGCAACTGGACCGGCTGACGCGGGAAGAGCTGATCAGGCCGCTGTCCCTGTCGACCTACATGAACCAGAAGCTCCTGAACCCGCCTGACGAAGATGTCGAGGAATGGATCGATGTGCTGTCGGCCTACAACAGCAGCCGCGCCGGCCGGCGCACGCCGAAGGCGCTGAAAACCGATGCCCGCTGCCTGGCCATCATTTTTGCGCTCAATGAATATTGTCTCAGCAACAATATCCCGGCGCGCTACCTGTTCGTAACCACCGACCACAAGATTCCGGCGGCTGTCGCCCTGTATCTGGATCGCAAGAACCTGCCATTTGAAAAGGATTTTGTGCGCCGCTTCAGCCAGTTTGTGCCGATCCTGAACTTCCAGGACATGCCGAACTTTGTCAGCCGCAGCCAGGTTACCTTCGAACTGATCCGGGCCGTGGACAGTCTGCTGGCGTTCCCGAGCCAGAACCGGGGCGACAAATATACCATGACCCTGTACCGCGATGCGCTGAGCGTTCGTCAGCATATCGAGGATTTCGAGATGATCAAACGCAAGCTCGAGGAACGCGACGCCCCCCGGCTCAAGCGCCTTGAGGCTGCCTGGCGCCGCTGGACCGACGAAAATCTGGCGCATCTGGTCCGGCCCAGTGTCGGGGCCGATGTCTCGCAGGCTTACCGCCTTTGGGTCGAAATGGCCCGCAACGCCGTGGGCCTGAATGTGGAGTTGTTGTTGCAGCATAATGGTGCCAGGCTGGCGCAGATCAAATTCCTGATCAGTTCCTTGGCGTCGCTTGGAACCGACAGGGACGCCATCGGCAGCGCCTTTGTCAGATATCAGGAAGGGCTGTTGCGCCAGCTTGATCGCAATCACATGGAATGGCTGGCAATCTCGTTCCTGAGCGGCGGCGATATCGCGCAGGACGACCGGCCGCGCCGGGCGCCCTATACATTCCTGTTCTGCCGGCCCGACGAAGCGCTTGAAGTCAATTATGTCGATACGCTCCTGGAATCGGAAACAAAGGCCGGCGCGGCCAGGCTGTCGGCCCTGTTCGGCAACGACAGCGTGCCCTATCACTGGCGGGCACTGTTGACGGCCCATATGGCCTACCGCCTGAACCAGTGGGATGCGGCGACCGAACACAGCCTGCGCGCGCTTGATGTGATTCCGAAACCGCAGGGCGGTATCGGCGGCGAGGCCGCGGCCAACCCCGGCCCGGACTATATCTATTATATCGAGGCGCTGTTCTTCAATGCGGTGTGCCGCCGCTTCCAGGCAAATGCGCTTTATGGCGCCATGGATCAGGACAGGCTTGACGACAGGGCCGCCGGCGACAGCGGCGCCATGCATGCCATCGAATGCATGGCCGCACAGTTGCACGAGGTGCTGGAGAAAGCCGAAAAAACCCATGAAGAAATTCTGGAGCATGAAACCAACACCCTGATCCGGGCCCGGTCGCTGAGCGAACTGGCGACCCTGCTGCTGACCAAGTTTCTGATCATCCAGCTCAGCGGCAGGAAAATCAGTTTCCTGCAGGACAGGGCGGGCGAAACCGAAGACGAGGAAGAATTTTTCTACAAGGCCATGGTCAATTTGCAGGAAGCCTTCAGCCTGTTGCCGCATGCATCGCCCCCGGCACGCTATGCCCAGCAGTATGAAATGGTGCGCACGGCGGTCAGGACCCAATGTTGCGCCAATTTGCTGAGCGGCACCCTGATGCTGAATGTGTTCGGCCTTGAACGGGGTTACCTGGACTGGCCGATCATCGACATGGCGGTCAGCGAACTGTCGGACCCCGCACAAGGCCATCACAAGATACTGCCGCCGCATGTGCTTCTCGAGATCGAGCTCTATCACTGGTTCCAGAAACGGTATGCCGACAACATGGTGCCGCCGTGCGGCGACCTGCTCGGGAAAATCGACGCCCTGCTGAAGGAACATCTGTCCTCGGGCGAGGTTATCACCGCGCTGGATGCCGAAATGCTGAAATATTACGCCAGGGCCGTCGCGGAAAAGGACTGAACCCCCTAAAGCGCCGGGCAGGCGATGCGGGCGCGGATATGGACCGCGAGTATGGTCAAGGCCGCGATGCCATAGATGCCGGCGAACGGCGGCACGGCAAGGATCAGGGCCGCAAACGCGGGCAGCACCCAGTGGTGCGTGTGCCCAAGCGCAATACGGTCGCGCACGAACCACAGGCCCACAAAATACAGCGCCACCGGCACCGCCACACCATAAAGCCCCGCGATCAGCGGTGCATGCGCCTGGTGCGCGCTGATGTCCACCAGTGCTGCAAACCCTGCACCCACCGCAGCCCCCGCGACATAGACCAGCAGATGGCCATAACCCCAGCTCAGCGCGCGGGACAATTTGTGTTCTTCCAGATGGTCCTCGCGCGCAAAATACAGCCACCATAGGGCAAACACGATCACAAGCGCCGCCGCCGCGATGCCGACCAGATGCCAGTCCATGGCCGGGCCCGACGCGCGCCCGAGCGCCATGGAACCCGCGAGCAGGGTTTCACCCAGCACGATGATGTTCAACAGGCCATAGCGTTCGATCATATGATGCCGGTGCCAGGGTGTGGTGCCCTGCCGCTCGGCCAGGACCGGTACCATCAGTTCGATAACGGCGCACAGGCCATAAAGCGGGAAAAACAGCGCCCCCAGCCAGCCCTGCGCCAGCAGAAGCCCGGTCCAGCACACCTGCGCGATTGTGATGCCGATGGCGTAGCTGAGCGCGGTGCGCCGGCGTGTGCCGTCCTGCGCCGCGGCCCTCAGCCACAGGACCACCATCGCCAGCCGCATGATCACAAAGCCCGCGACAATCAGCCGGAAATCCAGATGCGTGAAAAAGGGCGCGACCCCCGACGCCATCACCAGCGCACCGCCCATGATGGCCATGGTCAGCAGCCGGAAGGCGGCATCGTCATTATCGTAGGCCGAGGCAAACCAGGTATAGTTCATCCAGGCCCACCAGATGCCAAAAAACACTGCCAGGAACTTGATGATGCCGTCGAGATAATGCGCCTCGGCAATGGCATGGTGCAACCCCGCCGCCGCCGCAGCGATGGCGATCACCGACACAAGGTCGTACAGCAGTTCGAGGGGTGTTGCGGCACGGTGCGCCTCGGTCATGTCGCGCGGGCGCAAGGGGGAGATAAAAGGCATAAGCAGGTTCCGGCTCGTCTGATGGCGTCGGCAAGGTTTCCCCGAGCCTAAACCGGATTGCCGCACGCGGGAACAGGGATTGTGGGGGCGCAAAGGCATGCGGGTCCTCACCTCCTCGTCATTCGCCGGCTTGACCGGCGAATCCAGTAGGCCGAAGATGGGGCCATGGCCTACTACACATATATGCTGGCAAGCGGCCGGAACGGCACCCTCTATATTGGCGTAACCAATGACCTCGTGCGCCGGGTCTGGGAACACAAGCAACATGCCACGCCAGGCTTCAGCGACAGGTATGACGTAACCAGCCTTGTCTGGTTCGAGGTCCACACCACCGCGGAGGCGGCCATCACCCGCGAAAAGGCACTCAAGCGTTACAAACGGCAATGGAAGCTGCAACTGATCGAGGCAGGCAATCCGGACTGGCGTGACCTGTATGAGGACGTCTCTAGATAGCTCAGGGCGTGGCGGTACGGCAGCACTGGATTCGCCGATCAAGTCGGCGAATGACGAGGGAGAAATGGCGGGGTATGCTCACGCCCTCGTGAGGCGGCGCCCCCTTCCCATTGGGCGTGCTTGCATTAAGGTGTTGGCCAGATCCGATTTTCTGATGGGGGAAACCATGTATCTGTCCGGTCATCTGACCCGTAAACTGGCCCGCCGTGTGGCCTTGTCCTTAAGCCTTCTGTCCGCTTCCACCATGCTTTCCGCCGCCGCGCTGGCCGAGTTCGGCCCGGCCGTGAAGGGCATGGACGCCAAAGACGGCCTTCTGGAAACCTATGTCGACACGGCCAAGGCGCGTGTGCTGGTCGCCTTGCCAAAACCCGACAAGACCGGCCTTGCCGGGCGCTATATCTATGCGGCTTATCTTACCGGCGGCCTGGGCTCGAACCCCGTGGGGCTGGACCGGTCCGTGCCCGGCGGCAGTCAGATCATCGCCTTCCGCCAGATGGGTGACCGTGTGGTGGCCCAGATCGAAAACAGCGATTTCACCGCATCGGGCTCGGACGCCGAAGCCCATGCCGTGGCCACCAGCTTCGCAAGCTCGATCATCTGGTCGACCCCGATTGTCGAGACCGAAGACGGCACTGGCCGGCTGCTGATCGACCTCAGCGATTTCCTGAAGCGCGACGCCGTGGGTGTGGCCGCGCGGCTCGAGGCAACCGGGCAGGGCAGTTTCCGGGTCGACAAGGACCGGTCGTTTGTCGATACCGCCAATGCGCTGGCGTTCCCGCTGAACCTGGAGTTCGACAGTTATGTGACCTTCGCCGGCACCAAACCGGGGCGCGAGGTGCGCGGCACCACGCCGGTGCCGGATTCCGTGACCCTGATCGCACATTCCACCTTCATGAAACTGCCCGAGCCGGGCTATGAGGTGCGCATGGACGACGAGCGCGCGGGGCTGATTGGTACCAGCAAGGTAGACATGTCGGCGCCCCTGGACGGCGATACGGTGGTCAAGCTCGCGCGGCGCTTCCGGCTTGAAAAGGGCCCGGACGGCAAGACCATCAAACCGATCGTTTTCTATATCGATAATGCCGCGCCCGAGCCCATCCGCTCCGCGCTTCAGGAAGGCGCGAGCTGGTGGCAGGATGCCTTCGCCGCCGCCGGTTTCCCGGACGGGTACCGGGTCGAGATTTTGCCGGAAGGTGTGCATCCCCTCGACGCCCGCTATAATGTGGTGAACTGGGTACACCGGGCCACACGCGGCTGGTCCTATGGCGCTGCGCTCCATGACCCGCGCACGGGCGAAACCCTGCGCGGTATCGTGCTTCTGGGCTCCCTGCGCGTGCGGCAGGATATCAAGATATTCGAAGCGCTGGCCGGCGCGCAGGATACCGGCACCGGCAAACCGGATGATCCGGTGCAGCTTGCGCTCAAACGCATCCGCCAGCTTGCCGCGCACGAGGTCGGCCATGCGCTCGGTTTCGCGCACAATATGGCCGCCAGCATGACCGAAGGCGGCGACAGTGTGATGGATTACCCGGCCCCGGTGGTGACGGCGGGCGCCGACGGCAGCCTTGATTTCAGCAAGGTTTATGGTGTCGGCATCGGCAACTGGGACAAATGGACCGCGCGTTTCCTCTATAGCGACGAAAAACCGGCGGACCTGATCGCCGAGGCCGACAAAGCCGGTCTCCTTTATGTGCGGGACGAGGACAGCCGGCCCGTTGCCTCCGGCCACGCGCGCGGGGCCTTGTGGGACACGGGTTTCGACCCGCTCGACAGTCTCGCCAACACGCTTGCGGTGCGCCGCATCGCGCTGGACCGGTTTGGGGAAGGCAACCTGCGCCCGGGTGAAAGTTTCGCTGCGCTGCAGACCAAGTTCGTGCCGCTGTATCTTTATCACCGCTATCAGCTTCAGGCGGCGGCCAAATCGGTCGGCGGCCTGAATTTCAAATATCGCCATCAGGGCGATGGCCGTGCCGCCCCGGCGCCGGTGCCGGCGGATGTGCAGATTGCGGCCATCGATGCCCTCCTTGGCACCATCTCGCCCGCGACCCTGGATGTGCCGGATGCCGTGCTCAACAGCCTCAATCCGGTGGCCTATGACGACGGCGACCCGCAGTTCGGCCGCGAAAGTTTCGCCGATACGGCCCGACCGCTGTTTGACCACATGGGTGCGGCGCGTGTGGCGGCGGACCTGACCTTCGAAGCCCTGCTGGCGCCCGAGCGGCTGGCGCGCCTTGATGGCCAGAATCTGGATGGCCTGGGCCTCAAAGCGGCGCTGCAACGTATGACCCGTGGTGTGATGGCGGCAGCGAAGCGGGAAAGCGCGCGCGCCGGTCGGTTGCGCGCCGTGGTCGCGGATGTGTATGCCGAACATCTGATCGAGCTGACCTTCGGCTCGGATGTGCAGCCCGGCGTGCGGGCCGGTGCCCGCGCCGCCCTTCTGGATGTGCGCGCCGCTGCAAACGAGGGCCTGAAGGCCCGCATCGATGATGCGCTGGCGCGTGGTCGCACGCCTGCGGTGACCGCACCCAAGGGCCCCGACATCCCGCCGGGCAGCCCGATCGGCGCCGGTATGGGCGCCCGGGACGGCGAAGATTGCTGGTTCTGCGATGGGGTGAACTGATCAAGGAAAAGGGAGGCCATGGCCTCCCTTTTTTCATCTGCACAAGCCGGGCGCCTCAGAAATCATAGATATGTTCCACCGTCACCCTGTCCGCCTGCCATGCCCGCAGGGCGGGGGACAGGTCGTCGATGCCGATGTCCAGCACCTGCCGCACGGTGCCCGGTTCGGTCAGGATCGGTTGCGCCATCATCAGGTGGCTGGTTTGGGATGCGGTCCAGCCCTCGGGTGTGATCAGGCTGACGACGATACGGTCCCGGTTGCCGGCAATGTCCCGAAAGCCGACGCCCGCGCCGGCCAGCGCGGCGGCATAGTCGGTAAATTCCTGATAGCGCGGCAGGGAGGCGAGCACCGTGCCGTCGGCGCCGGTTTCCACGATCCGCAGTTTGGTGAGGCTCGTGGGCAGTGCATCGGGGGCATGGTCCAGCACCACATAGGTTTCCAGCGACGGCGCTTCATACCCCGCGGCTGTGGCCTTGCCGATCAGCCAGCCATAGGCGGCTTTCACGGTATATTCGGTGGTCAGCGCATATTTGCGTTCCCATTTTCGGATCATGTCCGGACCCGTAAGGCCGGTATCGGTCCACAGCGCCTTCAGCTTGCCCAGAAAGTCATATTTGTACCAGGGTGTGTGGCGGATGAATTCCACATAGTCCTGCGCCACATCGGCGGCCAGCCTGTCTTCGGCGGTCATGCCATGGCTGCGCGTGGCTTCCGACAGCCGGCCCACCATGGTCTCGTAGCCCGATTTGGCGGCATATTCGACCGTGGTGCTGGTGCCGATGACCGACACCATGACATGATAGCCCATGTTCAAGGGGTATTTGTCCTTCGTGGCGCGCGTCACCATGCCGTAACTGTCCCAGAACTGGCCGATATGGCCCCAGTAGGGGAATTCGCTCGCGTTGCGGTCCTTGATGAAATGGGCATATTCGGCCGGGCTGTGTACCAGAAACCATTCCGGGAAGGTGAGGTAGGTCTGTTCGGCGCCGCGCCGGTGTTCTGTCGGTATCGCGGGTATTTCGGCGGCGTGCGCGGGCAGGGGCAGGCCCGCAAGCGCGGCACACAGGGACAGCATGGTCACAAAACGTTTCATGGTCTGGCTCCTTAAATCCGGCTGAAGGCCATCAGGGTGTTGGCGGACGGGTCATTGGCTTGCGTGAGCCGCGCGCCACTGTCGCGGAAACCACAGCGTTCCAGGGCGGCGGCCCAGTGGCCGAGCGCATTGAAATAACGCGGCTCGGCGGCGTTTGTGTCCCAGCTTTCGCCGGTGCCCAGGTTGAAGACCGTATGCACCAGACACACGAAGCGGTTCATGGTTTCGTCCGGCACATCATGGTCGCGCAGGATGAAGGTGCCGCCCGGCCGCAGGATACGCGCGACTGATTTCAGGAACGGTTCCAGCTTTTCCGGCGCCGCATGGTGCAGCCCGATATAACAGGTGACCAGATCGCACGACGCGGTGGCGATGTCGGCCTCGCTGATCGGGGCATAATCCCGGATATCGACAAAACGGCCCAGTTTGCCGATCTGGCCGCGTTCGACAATATCGACCGGCGAATTTGTGGGCGCCTTGTCATGCAGCAGGGTGATGGGGCCGGTCAGCTTCAGGCTCTTTTTCAGCGCCTTCACATACCGCCCGGTGGTGCCGATTTCGACATACCCGTCGATCTTCGCCTTGTCGGCCAGGAGCTTCGCCGTCTGGCGCGCCATTTCCTGTTTTTGCACCTTCAGGGCCGGCAGGGCGTGGGTCAGGTCGGCGAGCGCGGGTTTGATGCCCGGCAACTGGTCCTGCAGCGCGCGGTAGATATCCTCATCCGTATCCTGCGCCTTGCTGGTCGCCTCGATCAGCGTGTGGAAACGGTCTTCCGGGTACAGGTTGAAGATATTCTGCAGGAACAGATAGAAACGGTCGCGCCCTTCGGTGGTGGCGTACACCGACTTGAATTCAGATGCGGCAGGCGCCGGTTCCTGCGCCGGTTTCGGGGCGTAATAGGTGTCCCAGATCACGTTGCGGAGGCGGAAATCCGGGTCCAGCCGGGCCTTGAGGGCAAACAGGTCCTTCGCGCGCGGGTAGGCGGCATGGAACTGGGCATCGGTGGCGTGCGCCTGGTAGGGCAGGTAATAGGTGCCGCCTTCCGACAGGGCGGCATCCACCAGTTCGCGGGTCCAGACACCCACACGCTTGCAGGCGTTTTCGCGGGTGCGCTGTTTGTAATAAAGCACGAAGGCGAACACTTCCTCGCGCGCCCAGGCCATATACGCGCCGGGGTCGGCCTTGGCGTGGCGCACCGAGATATTGACCATATTGACCCGGTGGCGTTTCAGGATTTCCGCCATCTTGGGCACAAAGGCATCGAACCGGTCGATGGGCACAAAATATTCCTGCAAGACATAGGTGCTGCGCATGCGCGATGCGGGTTCCAGTTCGGCCACATCGTAGCCGGCTTCATAATTGCGCCAGTGCACAGGACGGCCCGCAAACAGGACCGGGTCGACCAGATATTCGCGGCGCCATTTGCCCTTCAGGGTTTCGGTCACGGCCCAGAAGAAATATTTGTGCAGCCAGTGGCTTTTGTGGGTGGGCATCAGGGGCGTGGCCGTGGTGGCCGCCCGGTCGGTTTCCGACCAGGTGACCGCGCGCAGGCGGTTATAATGCGGCGGATACAGGTCGGCATTATGGAACACCGCCGTGCCGGAATTGCGCACATTCTCCTTGAAATAGGCCAGGTATTCGCTGGTTTTCATTTTTCTGGAGCGGCGCTCGACCCGAACATTGTCCACCAGGTCCAGTTCGGCCTCGACAAGGATGCCCAGCCCGCCATAACCGCCGATGGCGCCATAGAAGATGTCGGCATTTTCGGTCGGCGTGGCGTCAACCAGTTCACCGCTTGCCAGCACGATACGGATGGCGCGCACGGACAGAATGAGCGGCCCCAGGCCCATATAGCGGCCATGCACATTCACGCTCAGCGACCCGCCGACCGTGAAATTGGCATAGGTCTGCATGATCTTGACCGACAGGCCATGGGGATCGATGAAACGCTGGATATCACACCAGCGGATGCCGGCCTGGACCCGGATCACCTTGTCGGTGGGCGCGAAGGCCAGCACCCTGTTCATGCCGCGCATGTCGATATGCAGGCTGCCGGGGCTGGCGGTCTGGCCGCCCATGCTGAAGCGGCCGCCGCCGATGGAAATGGGGCCGGTGGCGCGGGCCACGGCGTCTGCAACATCGTCCGCCGTTTCCGGGCGGGTGACAGCCCATACCTCAACCGGGTTCAGGGCGGTTACGTCATTGATGATCTGTGTCATGGTCATCGGTCCTTCAGGCGACGGTCAGGTAATCGCGGCCGGCCTGGCGCGGGTCCGGGCCGAACCGGTTGGCGCCGTTCGTGCCGGCGCGCAGGGCCAGTTGCCAGAACAGCCACAGCGGCCCAAGAACGGGCAGGGCGACCAGAAGGCTCCACCAGCCGCTTTTGTCGCGGTCGTGGAAACGCAGGGCCATCAGCGCCGCCATGGCGATAAAAAAAGGTGGATACAGCACCAGGGTCGCGCCGCGTCCCAAGGTGTTTTCCAGAAACACATACAGGACGGCGAAGCCGCCCCACAGAAGGGCGCCGAGGGCCCAAAAGCGGCGGCGCCCGATGCGGCCCTTGCGGGCAAGCCCCAGCCTGGTGAATGGATTGGTCATCTCTCATGCTCCCCTGAGCGGTTAAATGAACGTTGTTCAATTGTTCTATATTGCGGAAATGAACATTGTTCAATATAAAAATGAACAGCGTTTAATTTTTTGGAGAAAACCCATGGGCAGGCGATCGGACCACAGCCGCGACGAGCTTCTGGCGCTGGTGCTGGATACGGCGGAAAAAATCGTCGAACAGGAGGGCATCGCCGCCCTGACAGCGCGCCGGGTATCGAAGGAAATCGGCTATTCGGTCGGCACCATCTATAACCTGTTCGACAATCTGGACGACCTGAGCCTGCATGTGAAGGCGCGCACCCTGGATGCGCTTTATGCCCATATCCGCGCCGTGCCCATGGGGCAGGATGTGGAACAGGATTTCCTGGCCCTGAATGCCGCCTATTTCGATTTCCTGTCCGGCAACCCCAATACCTGGGGCTCGATCCTCGAACGGGTGGGGGCGGACGGCCGGCCCCTGCCGGACTGGTACCTGGCCAAGGTGGCGCTGCCGTTTTCGGTGGTGGCCGAAACCATGCTGCCGCTCTTTGGGCCGGACGGGCGCGACCGGGCCGACTATGCCGCCCACACCTTATGGTGCGGGGTGCATGGCATTGCCGTGATGGCGATGGAAGACAGCCTCGAAGTGGTCGGCAACCATAGTGCGCGCGAGATGGCGGACTTCCTGATCCTCAATTTCCTGCGCGGCCTGCGGGCTGCAAAGGCCTGATCGCGGGCGCGGCACTAGGTTCTGGACTCATAATTTCTGATCCAGAGTCTTGTGGAAGCGAGGGCGACGGCGGCGAGGAAGTTTGACGCCAGCTTGTCGAAACGGG
>SBGU01000042.1 GCA_006226495.1 Alphaproteobacteria bacterium | reverse complement strand
ACCCGCACCTCGACGTCCGCGGCATGGCGGCGCACGTTGAAGACGGTGCCGATGGCGGTGACGCTGCCGCCGGCGGCTTCAACCACAAAGGGCCGGCGCGGGTTCTTGGCAACGGTAAACACGGCCTGGCCGGTCTCGAGGCTCAGGCGGCGTTCGTCACTTGAATAATCGACCGAAAGTTTGCTGTCCGGGCCCAGTTCGACGATCGAACCGTCAGCCAGGTTGACCACCCGGCCGTCACCATGGCCGGTTGCGAAACTGATCGGCGCCGGCAGGTCGGCGCCGGGGGCGGAGGCAAACATCAGATAGCCGGCCAGGAACACGGCGGCGACCGAGGCAGCCATGCCGGTCATCCAGGCGGCGGTGCGGATGCGGCTGACCCGCGCCTTGCCGGCGGGCGCCACAAGCCCGAGCACACTGGCACCGGCCCGGGCGGGTGCGGCGTCGGCGGGCGCGGTGTTTTCAACGGTTGCTGCGGGCTCAAGCATCTCGGCCGGCACGTCAGCCAGCACACCCCACAGGCTTTCCAGCCGCGCGAAGGCCCGGCGATGTTCGTCCGAAGCGGCAAGCCAAAGCTGCCAGTCCTGAAGGCCGGTCGCTGTCATGGTGCCGTCCTGCAGCGCCAGATAATAGTCTGCCGCCGTCTCCAGCACCCCGGTGTCTATCTTGACCTTGTTCAACTCAACCATCGTCTCTCTCACCGTGTGCCCCACGCATCCAGCTCGTCCCCCAGCACTTCGGTGCAATGGACAAGGGCGCGCAGCACATATTTGCGGACCATGCTTGCCGTCAAACCCATTTCGGCGGCGATATCGTCATAGTCCCGGTTCCTGAACTTGAACTGAACAAAGGCGTGTCGGCACTTTTCAGGCAGTTCGTTCAGGCAGTCGACAACCCGCTGCACCGACTGGCGCGCCGCGACCTGGCGTTCGGGCGTAAAGCTGAACACCTCGTCGGCGCGGGCCGGGGCCTCGTCCTCGTACCAGGCCTGAGCGCGGCTGCGCTGGCGGGCCCGGTCGATGGCGATGTTGGTCGCCGTCCGGTAAAGAAACGCACGCAAAAACCCGATGGTGCTGGTGTCATCCAGGCGCAGCAGGCGAACATAAGCCTCCTGCGCCACCTCGACCGCCTCTTCCCGCGACTTCAGCCGCCCGGTCAGGTAATGAACCAGCTCATCGTTATGGCGTTGGAACAGGGCCCGTACATCATCGCGCGTGAGCGAACGGGCCTCGACCTCTTCGGTCGCGGATTGGTCCGTCCTTCCCACGTCGCGCTGGTAACCAGCCGCCATCCCCAGTCTCCTTACCGACTAAGACGATGACCATATCCGATTTGGGAATCCGAAACTGAATTTTTTTCACCTTCATTCCGCCGGCTGCGGACGCGGGGCCGGAATGGCTGTGCGCGCGGCCCGCCTGATGAGCAAAAGCCCCAGCAAAAAGAAGCCGCTATCGATGATGAAGGCATCCAGGGACACCAGCCCCCACGCCGCGACATGGCCGACGGCAAGCACCGCCAGCAGCACACCGCCCGCCGTTTGCACCAGCCGCACCAGATCCGCCGCCGGCACCTTCAGCCACAGGGCCGCGATGATGGGCAACAGGGTCGCCGCCCAATAGACCGGCAGCGCCGGGGCGAGGCCCGCGATCTCGAGCACACCGGCGAGCGCAAAGGCCGCGAACTGGCCCCAGACGAACACACCCCAGGCGCGCTCGAAATGCGGCACGGCATAACCCTGCGTGCGCTTGCGCGCGAGCCAGATATTGATGCCGGTCGCGACAATGATGGTCAGCCCCGCGCCCAGCACCATATAAACCAGCTTCAGCGCCAGCCCGCCATAGGTGCCGAAGTGCAGGGGCGCCAGCATGCCGTAGATACGCATGCCCGCCGTGCCGTCGGTATAACCCGCCTTCACCCGGAACTGGCCATCGCCGCCATAGGTCCACATTTCGGACCGGGACAGGTGGCCGGGTTCGGCAGTGGCGAGGAGGACGGCCTGACCCTTGGTGCCGACATGGTCATAGCCGATCCAGACAATTTCCGTGCCCGGTGTGCGGGTCTCCAAGTCGGCGAGGATCGGCCGGATGTCCGGCACCGGCGCGGGGCTGTGGTCTTCCGTGCCGGCGGCGGGGAACAGAATTTCCCAGGCCTTGTCCTGGTTGCCGTCATAGGCCGCGAAGGCGACCATGCCGATCAACAGCCCGGCGAGGCCCAGCAAGGAACCGGTCAGCGACACGATCAGATGGAAAGGCAAGGCCCAGACCCCGATGCGGTTATGCAGGTCGGCGTTCGCCAGCCGCCCGGTGCCACCAAGGCGCAGGCGGAAGGCATCCTTCAGGATGCGCCGGTGCGCGATCACACCCGAAATCAGGCTGGCGATCAACAGGCTGCCGATCAGGCCCACCACATAATAACCGACCATGCCCGGCAGGTGCAGGTTATAGTGATGGTAGCGCATGAATTCGGTCCAGGGCGTGTGCGGCGGGTCGGTCAGCGTGCCGTCGGCATTGGCCATCCACTGGCGGTAACCGCCAAAATCGTCATACCCCGTGACCATCAGACGCGGGTTTTCGGGGGTCGGCGCCACCACATAGACCGCATGGTCATACCCCGCCGCATGCGCGACCTCGTAGGCCGACTGGCCGACCGTGGCATAAAGCTCGGGGCTCACGCTGTCGATAAACGGCCCTTCGGGGGCTTCCCACATGCCGAATTCGGCGGTCAGCACCGCAAGTGTGCCACTGAAACAGACAAGATAGATAAGCGCGCCCATCAGGATACCGACGAGCGAATGGCCGTCCAGCATGGCTTTCGAAAGGGCGCGGGGAATTTCGGGCAGTTTCATGGCATCAGGCTTTCGTCATGACAGTAAGGCCGGCGGCCAGAAACGTGAACAGTATATAGAGCCCGCCGGTGACATAAAGCCGGCGCACCACAAGGGCCGCGACGATCAGGATCGCCCACAGGGTCGGGATCATCAGGCCCGCGAGCACAAGGCGGGTCTGTTCATTGATCGGTGCCTGGGTGGCCACCACCACGGCGACCGCCATGGCGGCGACAAACGCAACAGGACCCGCGATCAGGAAGCGCACAAAGCCGAGCGTGCGGCGCCAGGGATGCGGGGCCGGCGGCTCGGCGACCCGGTCGCGGCTTTCCTTGGGCGCGCGCCGCTCTGCCCGCAAAAGAATGCCGGCAAAGGCCACCAGCGACGCGGTTTCCAGCGCCAGCGGGATACCGATTTCGACACCGAAACCCCGGCACCAGAACCAGGTGGACAGGGCCCACAGGGCCACCATGGCCAGCAGCCAGCCACCGTTTTTGCCGCCGCGCAACTGCCAGCCCCTGTAGGCACAAACAAGGCCCGCGCCCGAAAGCGCGAGTGCCGGCACAATGCTGATCAGAATGGTCGTGTCCATGGAACCCCGCGTCAGTTAATTTTGATAATGCCTATCAATACCAGGTCAAACAGGCAAGCCCGAAAGCGGGTTCGGCCCCACCCCATGGGGGAGGCAGGGCCGATATCCGCGATCAGTAGCGCACGCGCAGGCGCGCCATCACACTTTGCGGTTCGCCATAGAAGGCCTGGTCCCAATAGAGGGATGCCAGATACTTCTTGTCGGTCAGGTTCTGGACATTGAGCGCCACCTGGACATGCTCGTTGATGTCGTAGCTGGCGGTGGCACCGATGATGGCATAGGCACCCTGTATGATGCTGCCGGCCCAGGTGTCGAGATAGATTTCATCCTGCCAGCGGAGGCTGGCGCCCACTGTCAGGCCCGGCACAGCCGGGATGTCCATGGTGGTGGCCATCTTGAAGGTGTCGCGCGGCAGGAAGGTGCGGGCCTGGTTGCCGTCCGGGTCCTTCAGCACGATGTGGGTATAACCCGCCTGGATCGACCACCAGTCGGTGATATGGCCGGCGGCTTCCAATTCGAAACCTTTCGAGCGCAGGTCGATGCCCTGATAGAAGGACGAGCCGTCACCGCGCGACCCGGCATATTCGGCGAAATTGTCCTGGCTCGCCTTGAAGACCGACAGCGCGGTATAGAGCTTGCCGTCCAGCCATTCGCCCTTGAGGCCGGCTTCATAGCTTTTGCCGACAGCGGCGCCCAGCGGGGTGAAATCTTCCTCCGCCTCGGCCTGCGGTTCATAAATGTCGCTGTAGCTGGCATAGGCGCTCAGGTTATCCGTCAGCTTGTAGACCACGCCGATATAGGGGCTGATCTCGCTTTCGTCCCGGTCCATCGGTTCACCGAAGCTGTAACCTTCGGTTTTCACATCGATGGCGTTGAAGCCCAGCAGCACACTCAGCTCGTCCGTCAGGTGCATGTTGGTAGCGCCATAGAAGCGGCGCACGCGGTCGGACCATTCGGACGACAGGGTGCCTTCACCAAACGCCGGGCGCGAAAGTTCGGTACCGGTCCAGCCGGGGAAGGACGGCAGCGCGCCCCAGGCCGGGTCGTCGCCGGGTGCTGCGTAGCTGTAATAGTCGCTGTCGGCCCAGGCCATGTTCACGCCGAACATGGCTTCCTGTTCACGTCCGAACAGGCTGTAGTTGCCGCCGACGGTAACATCCACCAGCCAGCGGTCGGACGAGGTGTCATAGGCGCCGGGATAGCCGTAAAGGCCAAGGCCGGTGTCGCTGTCATAACCACCCGAATAGACATAAAACAGTTCGGACGGTTCGTAATAATGGTTGTAGGTCACCGTGCCCTTGACTTCCCAGCCAGCCGGCAGCGCGTAGGTCAGTTCGGCAAAGGCGGTCTTCGAGTGGGTGTTCCAGAAGGTCCAGTCCATCGAGGTGGTGGTCGACGGGTCATAGGACTGCTGGTTGCCATCGTTATCCAGCAGGGTCAACGCGCCCCACAGCACCCCGTCCGACTTGTTGTCCTGCTGGGTATAACCGAACGTCACCGTGGCGTTTTCGCCCAACTGGCCGTCGATCAGCGCCGAGAAGATGGTGCGTTTGTTGTGATAAAGGTCCAGATAGCTGTCGCTGTCCTCGACCGCGCCGATCAGGCGACCGGCCCAGGTGCCCGAACTGGTCAGCGGGCCCGAAACATCGGCCTCGAGCCGTTTCTGGTCCCACGAGCCATAGGAAGCTTCCACATAGGCCTGGAAATCGTTGGTCGGGCGCTTGCGTACATAGTTGATGGTGCCCGACGGGTTGCCGGTACCGGTCAGCAGGCCGTTGGCGCCGCGGATCACCTCGACCCGGTCGTAGATGACGGTATCCAGCGCCCCTGCCACGTTCCAGACAAACGGCAGGCCGATGCCGTCCACCTGCATGCTTTTGATGTCGAAACCGCGGCTGTTGTAATAGGTGCGGTCGCTTTCGACCGATTCCACATTCACGCCGGTGGTCATTTGCAGCACCTGGTTGGCTTCATCCAGAAGGAAGGCATCCATGATGTCGCGGCCGATCACGGTCACCGACTGCGGGGTTTCCGCAAGGCTGAGGTTCAGGTTGGTGGCACCCCGGCTGGTGCGGGCTTCGCGCGCCGCGACCACCAGGATCGTCTCAAGGCTTTCATCCTTGTCTGCCGCCACGGTTTCCGCGCGCGCGGCGCCATATGCCGCCATGCTGCCGGCAAGGCCGGTCCCGATGAGTAATAGTCCTTTGAGGATATGTGCCATTTCCTGAACCCTTTTGATCTGACTGGTGGTTGCTTCCCCGCGCTGGGCGGCGGGGTTGCGCAATCTTCTAGAAAAGGGCGGCACCGGTGTCAATGAAATTAAGACTTATTCTTAATATCAGAAAATTTATCCTGACGGGAACCGGTTGACGGTTTCTTAACTCCCGGACCCTAATCTGGCCACACGCTTGGGGGCACTTGGGAAACAGACTATGATTCCGGTGCGGATGATATTGGCCACGATTGCGGCTTTTGCGCTGGCGGCGCCTGGAATTGCCGCCCCCATGACCCTGGCATCTCTCGACGGCGAGCCCACCCATTTCCTGGCCGAGAAGATCCTGGAGGAAGCCTATGCCCATGCGGGCATCGAGGTTGCCTTTGTACACCTGCCCAGCAACCGCGCCCTCAAGGAAAGCAACCGGGGCACCTATGACGGCGAAGTCGCGCGCCTGCCGGTGATTGAAGGTACCTACCTTGCCCTTGTCCGTGTACCGGTGCCGCTTCTGACCATCCGGGGTTATGCATACGGCACTGGGCCGCTCGACGACGTGAAGCAGTTTTCCGATCTCGCCAACCGCAGGCTGGGGATCGAACTGGGCATTGTGGTTGCGGAAAAGCTGGCGGCCGACATGCACCCGGTCAAACTGGCCAGCACCGAAGATCTGGTCACCTTTCTTCGCCGCGGCGCCGTAGACGCCATCTTCTACGAAGGGGTGGTCGATCTGTCGGGCGCGCCATACTTCCTGCCCTACCGGTCACGAGCCTTGCACCAGGACACGCTGTACCATTATCTGCATGTGAACCATATGGACAGGGTCGAGATCATATCCCGCGCCCTTGCCGACATGCAGCGCACCGGGCGCATTGATACCATTCTCGCTGCCTATCAGCCGGCCGCGCATGAGATTTTGCAAGGCTCGACTGTCACCTACACCGGTGCCGCCGACCGCTGAACCCGGGCGGCTGCGGCGACCCTTGTGCGGGCCGATGCCTGCCGCCGGCGGGCCAGGCAAACCTAGAACCGGGTTAAGCTGCCGTCACCGAAATTCACCAGCGCGAGGTTCGCCTCACGCGCGCGCCTGACCGCAAAGGCGGTTGGCGCCGACAGGGTCACAAGCTGGGTCACGCCTGCGAATGCGGCTTTTTCGACAATTTCGTAGGAGGCGCGACTGGTCATCAGCACAAAACCGTCAGTGACAGCCTCGCCTGCCCGCGCCAGCGCACCGATGAGTTTGTCGATGGCATTGTGGCGACCGACATCCTCGCGCACCATACGGATGCTGCCATCCGGCGCCACAAAAGCAGCACCGTGGACGGAGCGGTTCAGGGACTTGAGCGGCTGCAGGGCCGGCAGGGCCGCCACCGCCGCACTGATCGCCACCGCGTCAGGCGTCACCGGCGTGGCGGCAACCTTCTTCAGGGGCCTGAACAGGCGGTCGGCGCTGTCGATGCCGCACAGGCCGCAACCGGTGCGACCGGTCATGGCGCGGGTTTCCCGGACCGACAGGCGTTCCAGCAGACGGTCGTCCAGGCTGATATGCAGGTCGATGCCCTGCGTGCGTTCCCGAACCTCGATGGCGCGGATATCGCCCACCCGGTCGATCAACCGTTCGGCCAGCGAAAAACCGACGGCAAAATCTTCAAGCTCCTGCGGTGTGGCCAGCATCACCGCATAGGTGATGTCGCCATACACCAGCGCGACCGGTGCTTCTTCTGCCAGATGCCAGTCGACGGGCGCACCGTCCTGCAGCCCCTTGACCAGAATATCCGGTTGCCAGGTCCCGGTCATTCAGCCGCCGTCGAACGCGGGCGTTCCATGCGGCGAAGGCCAGGCGTGTCCTCGGCATACTGGCGCTGCCAGTCGGACCGGTGGTTGGCCGGCGCAACTTCCACCGCCGTCACCTTGTATTCCGGGCAGTTGGTCGCCCAGTCGCTGAGTTCGGTGGTGATGACATTGGTGCCCGATTCCGGATGGTGGAAGGTGGTGTACACCACACCGGGCGCCATGCGGGACGAGATTTGCGCCCGCAAGGACGTTTCGCCCTTCCTGGACCGCACCGCCACCCAGTCGCCGTCCCGGATGCCGCGCATTTCGGCGTCGGAGGCATGGATTTCCAGCACATCCTCGACCATCCAGCGGTTATTGTCGGTGCGCCGGGTCTGGGCGCCGACATTATACTGGCTGAGGATGCGGCCTGTGGTCAGGATCAGCGGGAACTTGCGGTTGGTCTTTTCTTCCGTAGGCACATATTCGGTGATGACGAAGTTACCCAGCCCGCGCACAAAGCCGTCCACATGCATGATGGGCGTGCCGTTTGGCGCCGCGTCGTTCACCGGCCATTGCAGGCTGCCTTCCCGGTCGAGGCGGTCGAAGCTGACACCCGCGAAGGTGGGGGTCAGGGCCGCGATCTCGTCCATGATTTCAGCAGCGTTTTTATACTGCATCGGGTAACCAAGCGCGGTTGAAAGTGCGGCTGTCACCTGCCATTCGTCCATGCCGGTTTTCGACTTCATCGCCGGGCGCACCCGGCCGATGCGGCGTTCGGCATTGATGAAGGTGCCGTCCTTTTCAAGGAAGCTGGTGCCCGGCAGGAACACGTGCGCAAAACGGGCGGTCTCATTCAGGAACAGGTCCTGCACGATCACGCAGTCCATGGACCGAAGCGCGGCTTCTACATGCAGGGTGTTGGGGTCGGATTGCGCGATATCCTCGCCCTGCACATAGATGGCCTTGTAGGCGCCGGCGATGGCGGCATCAAACATGTTGGGGATGCGGTAGCCGGGTTCGCTGTCCAGTGCCACACCCCAGTGGTTTTCGAAACTGGCGCGCACGGCATCGTCCGACACATGGCGATAGCCCGAAAACTCGTGCGGGAACGAGCCCATATCACACGAGCCCTGCACGTTATTCTGGCCGCGAAGCGGGTTCACGCCCACGCCGCGGCGCCCGATATTGCCGGTCAGCATCGCGAGGTTCGCCATGCCCATCACCATGGTCGACCCCTGGCTGTGTTCGGTAACCCCCAAGCCATAATAGATGGCGGCATTGCCGCCCGTGGCATACAGCCGGGCGGCGGCGCGGAGTTCGTCTGCCGGCACGCCGGTGACCGGGGCCACGGCTTCCGGGCTGTTGACCGGGTCGAGGATGAAGGCTTTCCAGTCGTCGAATGCATCCATTTCGCAGCGTTCGCGCACAAACGCTTCATCCCACAAGCGTTCGGCCACGATGGTGTGCGCCAGCGCATTCACGAGCGCGACGTTGGTGCCAGGCGTCAGTTGCAGATGGTGCGCGGCTTCGATATGCGGCGTTTTCACCAGATCGATCTGACGCGGGTCGGCGATGATCAGTCTGGCACCCTGCCGGAGCCGGCGTTTCATCTGGCTTGCAAACACCGGGTGCGCGTCGGTCGGGTTGGCGCCGATCAGCAGGATCACATCGGCTTCCTCGACAGAATCGAAATCCTGCGTGCCGGCGGAGGTGCCGAAGGTCTGCTTGAGGCCATAGCCCGTGGGCGAATGGCACACCCGCGCGCAGGTATCGACATTGTTGTTGCCGAATGCGGCGCGGATCATTTTCTGCACCAGCCACACTTCTTCTGCCGTGCAGCGGGACGAGGTGATGCCGCCAATGGATTTGCGGCCATGGGTGGCGCGGATGGTGCGCAGGCGTTCGGCGGCGAAGCCGATGGCTTCGTCCCAACTGACTTCGCGCCACGGGTCCTCGATCCGGTCGCGGATCATCGGTTTGGTGATGCGGTCGGCATGGCTGGCGTAGCCCCAGGCGAAGCGGCCTTTCACGCAAGAATGGCCATGGTTGGCCTTGCCGTCCTTGTGGGGCACCATGCGGATGACCTGGTCGCCCTTCAGCTCGGCCTTGAAGCTGCAGCCCACGCCACAATAGGCGCAGGTGGTGATAACCGTGCGGTCCGGCACGCCGTGCGCGATGACCGACGTTTCGGTGAGCGTCGCGGTCGGGCAGGCCTGCACACAGGCACCGCAGGACACACATTCACTGTCGAAGAAATTTTCCGCCCCCGTCGCGACGCGGGAGCCGAAGCCCCTGCCCTCAATGGTCAGCGCCAATGTCCCCTGCACCTCATCACACGCGCGCACGCAGCGCGAACAGACGATGCATTTACTGGGGTCGTAGGTGAAATAGGGCGTGCTTTCGTCCTTCTGAAGGTCCAGATGGTTTTCGCCCGCATAGCCATAACGCACATCACGCAATCCCACGGCGCCCGCCATGTCCTGCAATTCGCAGTCCCCGTTCGTGGGGCAGGTCAGGCAATCGAGCGGGTGGTCGGAGATATAAAGCTCCATCACCCCGCGCCTCAGCCGCGCCAGCCGTTCGGTCTGGGTTTTAACCACCATGCCAGCATCAGCCGGCAGGGTGCAGGATGACGGCGCGCCCTTTTTACCCTCGACCTCCACAAGGCACAGGCGGCAGGAGCCGAAGGCCTTTACCATGTCGGTCGCGCACAGTTTGGGGATCGATATACCCGCTTCCGCCGCCGCGCGCATGACGCTGGTGCCCTTGGGCACGGTCACGGTGTGGCCGTCGATCTCCAGGGTCACGGTCTCGGCGGATTTCGCCGCCGGGGTGCCAAAATCGGTCTCTTTCAGAAGGGCCATTTGTCAGGCTCCTTTCTTCACATCATGCAGGTCGTCTGCAAAGTGCCGGAGCACACTCCTGACCGGCACCGGCGTCATGCCGCCCATCGCACACAGGGAACCGTCTTCCATCACCTCGAGAAGGTCGGTCAGCAGTTCGATATTCTCGTGCCGGCGTTCGTCGGCGATGATCCGGTCCATCACTTCCGCCCCGCGCACCGCACCGATACGGCAGGGTGTGCATTTGCCGCAGCTTTCGTGGGCGCAGAAATCGAAGGCATATTTCACCTGTGCCGCCATGTCCGCCGTATCGTCGAACAATACTATACCACCATGGCCCACACCGGCGCCAATGGCGGTGAAACTTTCATAGTCCATCGGCGTGTCGAACAGATGTTCGGGCAGGTAGGCACCCAAGGGCCCACCGACCTGCGCGGCCTTGATCGGCCGGCCCGAACGTGTGCCACCGCCAAAATCCATCACCAGTTCCCGCAAGGTGACACCAAAGGCTTTTTCCACAAGCCCGCCCCGCGCGATATTGCCCGCAAGCTGGAAGGGTTTGGTGCCGGTCGAGCGGCCCATGCCATAGTCGCGGTAGAAAGCCGCCCCTTCCGCCAGGATCGTGGGTACCGCACACAGGGACAAGACGTTGTTCACCAGCGTCGGTTTGCCATCAAGGCCCTCAAGCGCCGGCAGCGGCGGTTTCGCCCGCACCTGCCCGCGTTTGCCCTCAAGGCTTTCCAGGAGCGAGGTTTCCTCGCCGCAGATATAGGCCCCTGCCCCCATGAACAGGTCAAGATCGAACGCCTTGCCGGAGCCCAGCACATCCGCGCCCAACAGGCCGGCTTCATAGGCAACCTTCAGCGCACCCGCGAACACGCGCTGCGCCACCGGATACTCTGACCGTAGATAAACGAAGCCTTTTGTGGCGCCGGTCGCAAGGCCGGCGATGACCATGCCCTCGATCAGGTGGAAGGGGTCGCCTTCCATGATCATGCGGTCGGCGAAGGTGCCGCTGTCGCCCTCGTCGGCGTTGCAGACGATATATTTCCGGTCAGCCACGGCCTGCATGACCGTGCGCCATTTGATACCGGCCGGGAACGCCGCACCGCCGCGCCCCCTGAGCCCTGATTCCATGATGGCGTCGGTAATGGCCTCCGGCGCCATGGCAAGCGCGTTCTTCAGCCCCTTGAGGCCACCCGTCGCTTCATAGTCCGCAAGACTAAGCGGGTCGACAATGCCGCAACGCACGAAGGTCAGGCGTTCCTGATGCTTCAGGAACGGCACGTCGTCGGTGATGCCGTGGCAAAGTGCGGTAGCGCTGCCATCCAGCACACCGGGCACATCAGCGGGTGTGACCGGGCCATAAGCCACCCGGCCTTCCGGTGTTTCAATCTCGACCAGCGGTTCCAGCCAGGCCATGCCCCGGCTGCCGGTGCGCACGATGGTGGCGTCGGGTTTCAGCCGCGCCACTTCGGCCGCCACATCGTCGGCGCCCAGCGCCACGGCGCTGCTGTCGAGCGGGATATAGATGCGGGTCATGCCTCGGCCTCCTGCACACCGGCAAGCCGGTCGAAACCCGCGGCATCCATGCGGCCCTTTAACTGGCCGTCCGCCATCAGGGCCGGGCCGGTCGCGCACAGGCCCAGGCAATAGACCGCCTCCACCGTGATGCGCCCGTCGGGCGTGGTGCCGCCAAGCGCGATATTCAGCCGGTCGAGCGCGTGGTTGGTCAGGGCCCGCGCGCCGACCGCCTGGCAGGCCTCGGCCTGGCAGATGCGGATAACATGCCGGCCCGTGGGCGCGTCGCGGAAGTCGTCATAGAAGCTGACCACCCCTTTCACCTCGGCCTTTGTCAGGTTGAAGGCGGCGGCAAGGCGCGGGATGGCGGCGCCGTCGATATGTCCCGCCTGGGCCTGCAGCGCATGCAGCGCACGCATCAGGCCGCCGGTCATGCCCACATTGGGGGCGATCAGCGCATCCATGGCGGCGGGGGTCAGTGGTTTCTGCACGGCCATCGGTCCCTTTATGGTTTTGCTTATGGCGTGAATGAAGGGTGCGCCCTGGCGCACCCGGTCGCAACCGTTTATTGGGCGGTGGCCTTCAGGTCGGCCCTGATCTTGTCGGCGACAGCTTCGATGTCGGCGCGCAATTTGGCTTCGTCGATCGTGAGCACCTTGCCGTCCTTCATCAGCAGCTTGCCATCGACGATGCTGGTGACCACGTCGCGCGAATTGGCGGCATAGACAAGATGCGACACCACATCATAGAGCGGCTTCAGGCGCAGGCTGTCGAGCGACACCTGGATCATGTCGGCCCTGAGGCCCGGCTCCAAGGCACCGGTCACACCCTCAAGGCCCGCGGCTTTTGCGCCCATGCGGGTGCCAAGGTCCAGGGCGGTCGCCGCCGGCATCACGGTCGGGTCGGTTGCGACGCCCTTGTGCAGCAGCGCGGCCAGCCGCACTTCTTCCCACATGTCGAGGTCGTTGTTCGATGCCGCACCATCGGTGCCAAGGCCGATGGTCACGCCGGCCTTCAGCATGGCCGGGATCGGCGCGATACCGGCCCCGGTTTTCATGTTCGAGGTCGGGTTATGGATGGCGCCCACGCGCGTGCCGGCCAGCTTTTTCATGTCGCCTTCCGTGGGCCAGACCACATGGGCCGCGATCACCTGTTCGTCCAGAAGGCCGGTGTCCTGCATCAGGTCGACGGAGGTGATGCCATATTTGTCGCCAATTGTTTTCAGCTCAGCCTTGTCTTCGGCGATATGGATCGAGATGGGGGCATGAAGTTCGTGCGCCACCTTGGCAACCGCGGCCAGATGTTCCTTCGACACGGTATAGGGCGCATGCGGGGCCAAGGCCGGCGTGATGCGACCGTTTTTGCCCTGCCAGCGTTTCACGAAATCGACGCCCGAGGCGAAACTGTCGTCCCAGCCTTTGAAACCCGGGCTCGGATAATCGATCATCGGGGCGGAAATGACCGCGCGCAGGCCGCATTGTTCCACCACACCGGCAATGACGTCCGGGTAGAAATACATGTCCACAAAGCTGGTGGTGCCGCCCTGGATCATTTCCCAGCAGGCGAGTGTCGAGCCGACGCGGATGAAATCCGGGTCCACATAGCGCCCTTCCATGGGGAAGATATATTTGGTCAGCCAGGTCATGAGGTCGAGGTCATCGGCCATGCCGCGGAACAGCACCATGGCGGAATGGGTGTGGCCGTTCACAAAACCGGGCATCAGCACCCGGCCTTCGGCGGGCACGGTTTCGGGCGCATCATAGGCGGCGGCGATATCGTCTTCGGGGCCGACCGCAAGGATGGCACCGTCCTTGATGGCCACGGCACCGTTTTCAATGACCGTGCCTTTTGCATCCATGGTCACCACATAGCGGCCCATGACAATCAAGTCCGCTGCGTCCTTCGCTGCGCTCATTTGCATCTGTCCTTCAAGGGTGACAAAGGCCGCCAGCATGGCCGCCAGTTTCACCAGTTTTTTCAGGCCCATGGTCATGCTCCCCGGTCCCATGTGTTTCTCTGTATCGTTCCTTAAACCTGATAGACGATCCGCCCGCCGCTGCCAAGGCGGGCCGACATTATCCACCGCGCCTGTAGCGTGTGGGTGACATGCCGCACCAGCGCCCGAAGGCGCGCACAAAAGCGGCGGGTTCGGAATAGCCCAGGTGTTCGGCAATATCGGCAACACTGGCGCCGGTTTCCTTCAGGAGCTTCTGCGCGCTTTCGCGCCGGGCGGCGGCCAGCAGGTCGCGGAAGCTGGTGCCCTCGTCCCCCAGCGCACGCTGCAGCGACCGGACGGAAAGCCCGAGCGCCGCCGCACAGGCCTCAATCTGTTGCGCGTCGCCCGCAAGGCCCAGGGGCAGCGCAAGCCGGGTGCGGAACCAGTCCGCCACCCGGCCCGAGGCGCTGGTGCCGGCGTCGATTTCCGCCGCCACATGGTCCTTCAGCACCTGTTTGAGCGCGCGGTTGGCATCCGCCATCGGGCGCGCGAGCGCATCGGGGCGCCAGCGGATACCGTTTTCCGCGGCGCCAAACTCGACGGGCGCAAGGAAGGCTTCGGTGAAGGCCGCTGCATCCTCCGGCGCCGGGCGTTTCAGGAACACCAACGCCGGCACCGCGCCCGCCGCCGCCCAGTTGGCAAACCGCACAAACGGCAACAACACGGCTTCGGACCGCACCTGCGCCGCCGGCCAATTGGCGCGCACGGGCCTGTAGGTCAGCACCAGATCGTCGCCTGCGCGTGTGAGCTCGAAGGTGCCGCCCGCGCCCACAAAGCGCGCATAGCCTGTTGCCATGGTCAGCGCTTCTTCGACCGTGTCGCAGGTGGTGAGCAGGTGCCCGAGCGTGGAATAGCTGCTGTAGCGCACCCGACGACCGACCCGGATGCCCAGAAGCGCATCGCCCGCCAGTTTCTCAGCCGTGGCCCAGAGGGCGTCGGCCACCGCGCCGGGCACACGTTCGTCTTTTCCCGACAAGGCATCCTGCCCGGCTGCGGCGTACAGGCGCTCAGGCGCGATGCCATATTCCTCGTCCATCGTGGCGACAAGGCCGGCAAGATATCGGGAAAGGACCTGGTCCGGCATGGCTTGACTTGGCTGGTGTTGGCGTAAAATATCAATTCTTCGGCGCCGACTGTCATTCCCCGGCGCGCCGGGGTCAAGTATTTTCGGTGCAAGGATGGGAGGGAAAGATCGATGGCAGCAGGCACCGGCATCAATGACGCCGTGGTGGCGATGGAAAGCGGCACGCAACTCGGGCTGACCATTGCGCTTGCCTTCATGATGTTTTCCGTGGCCCTGGGTTTGCGCACATCCGACTTCGGTTTCCTGAAAACCCACCCGCGCAGCATGGCCGTGGGCCTTCTGGCCCAGATTGTCGGGCTGCCGCTCGTGACCCTCGCGCTGATCCTGCTTCTCAATCCCGCGCCGGGCATTGCGCTTGGCATGCTGGTGGTGGCCTGTTGCCCGGGCGGCAATGTCTCGAACCTTTATACACGCCTGAGCGGCGGCAACACCGCCTATTCGGTGGCGCTGACCACCTGTTCTAGCCTGTTTTCCGCCGCCGCGCTGCCGCTCGCGATCCTGTTCTGGACCGGGCTTTATGGCCCGACACGCGACTTGGTGAAAACCATCGATGTCGACCGCGCGGCCTTTATCGCCCAGACCAGCACCACCCTGTTGCTGCCGCTGCTGGCCGGCATCGCGGTGGCGCATTTCATGCCGGCGCTCGCGCGGCGTTTGTTGAAAATCTGCCTGCCGCTCGCGGTGCTGCTGTTGCTTGCCCTCGTGGTGGTCGGCATCACGCGCAACATGGACCTGCTGGCCGATTTTGGCGCCACGATCCTGCCGATTGTGATCCTGCACAACGCCGCGGCCTTCCTGACCGGCAGCCTGACCGGACGGCTGTTCCTGAACAATCGCGCAAAAGCGCGGGCGCTGACCTTTGAGGTCGGCATCCAGAATTCCGGGCTGGGGCTTCTGATCATCCTCAGCCAGTTCAAGGGCCTCGGCAGCGCGGCCCTCATTCTCGCCACATGGAGCGTGTGGCACCTGATCGGCGGCTTTGTGCTGACCGGTTTCCTGCGCATCAAGGACGCACAGGACGGTGCCCCCCCGACAAACCGTTACGGAGGAAATCTGATGGCATACGACCTGATCATCAAGGGCGGCAGCATTTATGACGGCAATGGCGGCGACGCCTTCACCGCCGATGTCGCCATCAAGGACGGCATCATCGCCGCCGTGGGCGACATTTCGGACAGTGCAGCGCGCATGATCGACGCCACCAGCCATATCGTCACCCCCGGTTTCCTGGACCTGCACACCCATTATGACGGGCAGGTTTCGTGGGATGCCGACATGCAGCCCAGTGTGAACCATGGTGTGACCACCGCCGTGATGGGCAGTTGTGGTGTCGGTTTCGCCCCGGTGCATGAAAACGACCGCGACCGGCTGGTGCGCCTGATGGAAGGGGTGGAGGATATCCCCGGCACCGCGCTCGCCGAGGGCCTGACCTGGAACTGGGAAAGCTTCCCGGACTATATGAATGCCATCGATTTCCCGCACGCGATCGATTTCGCGACCCAGGTGGTGCATGATCCGTTACGGGTTTATGTGATGGGTGACCGCGCACTTTATAACGAAAAGGCCACGCCCGACGATATCGCCAAAATGCGCGATCTGACCCGCGCTGCGCTTCAGGCCGGTGCTGTCGGTTTTTCAACCGGCCGGTCGGACGTGCACCGCACCGCGGACGGCGACTGGACACCCGCCTCCGAAGCCACGCGCGAGGAATTGGCCGGCATCGCCGAAGCCTTCCGGGACGTGGACCATGGTGTGTTGCAGGCGGTGAATGATTTCGACCTGGAGCGCGGCGACGAAACCGCCTTCGACCGGGAATTCGACCTTCTGGAAGCTTTCGCCGGCGCGGCGGGCGGCAAGCCTTTTTCCCTGTCCCTGATGCAGCGGGATTTTGCGCCCAACCAGTGGAAAAAGATCATGGCGCGCGCCGAAGCCGCCAGGGACAAGGGCATCAACATGCGCCTGCAGGTGGCGCCGCGCGGCATCGGGGTCATCCTTGGCCTCCAGTGCACCTTCCACCCCTTCATCGGCTTCCCGAGCTACAAGAAGATCAGCCATCTGCCGCTGTCGGAACGGGTGGCCATCATGCGCGACCCGGATTTCAAGGCCCGGCTTCTGACCGAAACATCGGAAAAGATGGCGGGCGACGGCACAGCCATCCCGCCGATTGCCGACCTGTTGCTGGCGCAGATCGATTTCATCAGTTGCAAGATGTTCAAGCTGGGTGAAAACCCGGACTATGAACAGCCGGTCAGCCAGTCGGTTTACAAGATGGCGGAAGCCGAAGGCCAGAAGCCGCTGGGCAAAATCTATGACATTTTGCTCGAGAAAGATGGCGAGGAATTCATCTATTTCCCGATCTACAATTATACCAACCTGAATTATGATGCCGTGCATACGATGATGAGCCACCCGCAGTCGATCATGGGCCTGTCGGACGGCGGCGCCCATGTGGGCACAGTGTGTGATGCCAGTTTCCCGACCTATCTGCTCAGCTACTGGGCGCGGGACCGCAAGGCCGGAGCGCAGATCCCGCTCGCACGCGCCGTCAAGATGCTGACCAGCGACATCGCCGATTATGTCGGCTTCCACGACCGGGGCCGCATCGCTGTGGGCCAGAAGGCTAACATCAACGTGATCGACCATAAAAACCTGCGGCTTTATGCGCCCCACATGGTAAAGGACCTGCCTGCGGGTGGCCAACGCCTGCTGCAAGCGGCCAAAGGCTATGTCGCCACCATCGTGGGCGGCGTGCCGGTGGTTGAAAATGACCAACTGACAGGCGCCCTGCCCGGCCGGCTGGTGCGGCTTGGCCAGGCGGCCTGACCGGGACGAACAGGTTTTATGAGCGATTTCCTGACCAGCCTGACGGGTGACCTTCTGGGCGACCTCAGCCTCTGGGCGGCGCTTGGCATGGCGCTGGCGATTTTTGTCGCCGCCATCCTGCGCGCCTTCACCGGCTTCGGCTTTGCGCTGGCGGCCCTGCCGGTGATGAGCCTGTTTCTTCTGCCCACCACGGCGGTCAGCATCGTGGTATTGCTCACGCTCACCATCTCGCTCCAGAACCTCAAATCCTACATGCCGGATGTGCCCTGGCGCGTGATGGGCTGGATGACCGGCATGGCTGCCGTGGGCACCATGCTGGGCACCTATATCCTCCTGGTTATCAGCCCCGACAGTTTCCGCGCCGCCATCGGCATTTCGGTGATGGGTGCCTGTTTCCTGCTGGCCCGCTACAAACCGAAGGACAGTGCGTCAGGCGGCTGGAAAGCGGCGCTGACGGGCCTTGCGTCGGGCCTGTTGAACGGGGCGCTCGCGATCCCCGGACCGCCGGTCATCATCTATGCCATGGCCGCCTTTTCGAACCCGGTGGTCAGCCGCGCGTTCCTGATGGGCTTTTTCCTGTTTTCCGCCATTTTTGCGACCGGCAGTTATGCGATCAGCGGCATCATTGGCGTGAAGGAACTGACCCTGTTCGCGCTGGCGCTGCCGGGCATGCTGGCCGGCAACAGGATCGGTTTCCGGCTGTTTGAAAAATATGGCTCGGGCGGTTATCGCCGCATCGCCCTGATGGCCCTGTTCGCCATCGGCCTGAGTGTGACCCTGAGCGGTATTTTCTGAGCACGCGGCAATGCCCTTCGACAGGCTCAGGGCGAACGGCGCATGAGGCTGGCGCCAGTGTATACTCCCCGCTCGGGGTGAGCCTGTCGAACCCCGGGATACAGGGCCCAACACCAGTCTCCCGCCTGTGCTCCCCGCTCGGGCTGAGCCTGTCGAACCCCAGGATACAGGGCCAACACCGGTCGCTCGCCTAAACTCCCCGTTCGGGCTGAGCCTGTCGAAGCCCGGGATACAGGGCTGGGTCTAGGATTTCAGGAAGGTGCCGCACACTTCGTCGGCAAGGCCCGGCAGGGTCAGGGCGCCATCGGCGCGGAACCAGGTGCGGGTCCAGGCCAGGGCGCCCCGGAGAAGTTGCCGGGCAATGCGCGGGTTGTTCTTCAGGATGCCTTTATCGGCACAGCCCTCAAGGGCGGCCATCCAGCAGCGTTCATAGGACCCGTCCCTGAGTTTCAGGACCGCCGCCGCGTGTTCCGGGTCCAGGCTCCGCCATTCATCCACCAATACATAGGCCGCATGGCCGTCTTCCCGGTGGATGGAATTCAGTTCCATCAGGATAAGCGCCTTCAACTGCGCAACCGGGTCGTCGACCCCCGTGACCGCGGCTTCCGCCGACTGGCCCATGGCCTGAGTCGTCATCGCCATGGCGGTATACAGGATTTCCTGCTTGCTTTTGAAATGATGGAACAGGCTGCCGGACAGGATGCCGGTGCGTTCCGCAATGTCCCTGACCGTGGTGCGCTCGTAACCCTTTTCATGGAACAGGTCGACCGCGACCGCCAGAATCCGCGCTTTCGCCGGGCTGATGGGCCCAAGCGGCGCGACACTATCCACCGAAACTGCCTGTGTTTTGCTCATGCCGCCACCCTAGCCGATCCTTTCACGGTTGACAACCAAGCGCTTGCTTGTTTTTATTCAAGCGGGATTAGATCAAGGGAAGGCACTCATGCCAACAGAGGGAATGAGCGGGTATCGCTCCGTCTTTCGCGCAGACCTGTTCGCGGGCCAGCGCATCATTGTCACCGGTGGCGGCAGCGGCATTGGCCGTTGCACGGCGCACGAACTGGCTTCCTTGGGCGCCGATGTCATCATCACCGGCCGCAAACAGGAGAAGCTGGAAACCGTGGTTGGGGAGATCACGGACGACGGCGGCAAGGCCGGTTGGCGCGCTTTTGATATCCGCGACGAAGGCGCGGTCCGGGACGCCATTGCTGACATCCTCAAGGAAGGCGCGGTCACCGGGCTTGTCAACAATGCGGGCGGGCAATATCCCTCGCCGCTCGAAAAAATATCCACCAACGGTTTTGAAACCGTGCTTCGGAACAATGTGGTCGGCGCCTTCAACGTGACCCGCGAACTGGTGAACCAGTCAATGAAGGATACGGGCGGCGCGGTCGTGAACATAACCGCCGATTTCTGGTCGGGCATGCCGACCATGGGCCATTCAGGTGCCGCGCGCGCGGCGTGCGACAATTTCACCAAGACCGCGGCGGTGGAATGGGGCCGGTTCGGCATCCGTGTAAACAGCGTGGCGCCCGGCTGGGTGGCCTCGTCGGGCTTTGATACCTACACCGACCCCGGCGTGCAGGCAATCCTGCCGCAGCTCAAGAATTTTGTGCCGCTGGGGCGCATCGCGACCGAGGCGGAGATTTCGAGCGCCATCTGTTTCCTGTTGTCGGACGGCGCGGGTTTCATTTCGGGCGCGAGCCTGCGGGTCGATGGTGCCGGCAGCCTGTTCAGCCCCTTTTTCCCGCCACAGGGTGCCAAGAACAGCGAAAGTTACCAGGGTTTCCACCGCTATACCCCGCCGCGTGCGCTTCGGGGCAAGGACTAGGCCATGCCGGCAATCGAAAGCCAGATCGACCCCACGGGCGCCAGCTTCCAGGCCAATGCTGCTGCGATGCAGGCGCAACTGGACGAACTCGCTGCCATTGAGGACCTGAAAGCCGCCGCGCAGGAAAAGGCACGTCTGCTGTTTGAAAAACGCGGCAAACTGTTGCCGAAAGAACGGCTGGCCTTGGTTCTGGACCCCGGCAGCCCGTTCCTCGAACTGTCCGCGCTCGCGGGCTACAAGATGTATGACGACAAGGATGGCTCCGGCGCCGGTGGTTCTATCGCCGGCATCGGGTACGTGAGCGGCAAACGCTGCATGGTCATTGTGTCCAACAGTGCGGTCAAGGGCGGTACGGTCGCGCCGTCGGGCCTGTGGAAATCGCTGCGCCTGCAAAATATCGCGCTTGAAAACCGGCTGCCGGTTGTCGGGCTGATGGAAGGCGGCGGCGCCAACCTGAGCCATGTGTCCGACATGTTCGTTGAAGGCGCGCGCAGCTTTGCAAACCAGGCCCGGCTGTCCGCCGCCGGCATCCCGCAGATCACCGTGGTGCACGGCAGCTCGACCGCCGGCGGCGCCTACCAGCCCGGCCTCAGTGATTATGTGGTCATGGTGCGCGGGCGTTCGAAAGTGTTCCTGGCCGGCCCGCCGCTTCTGAAGGCCGCCACCGGCGAAATCGCCAATGACGAGGAACTGGGCGGCGCCGAACTGCATGCCGAAGTAACCGGCACCGCCGAATATCTGGCGGAAGACGACGCCGACGGCATCCGGTATGCCCGCGAGATCATGGCGCGCCTGCCCTGGGTAAACCAGAATATTACCGAACGTTCGTTTGATATGCCACTCCACGGCGCGGATGAACTGATCGGCATCGTGCCGGCAGAGGCCAAAACACCCTATGACGTGCGGGAAGTGATCGCGCGTGTGTGCGACGGTTCCGACTTCCTTGATTTCAAGAATGACTATGACAGCCAGACCGTCTGTGGCCATGCCGCCATTGAAGGTCACACCATCGGCATCATCGGCAACAATGGCCCGATAACGCCCAAAGGCGCCACCAAGGCCGCGCAGTTTGTGCAATTGTGCGATCAGGCCGGCATCCCGATCATTTTCCTCCATAACACCACGGGCTTCATGGTCGGCAAACAGTCGGAAGCCGACGGCGTGGTCAAACACGGCTCGAAGCTCATTCAGGCGGTCACCAACGCGCGTGTGCCGCGCATCTCCATCCATATCGGCGGCAGTTACGGCGCCGGCAACTATGCCATGTGCGGCCGTGGTGTCGACCCGCGCTTCGTATTTTCCTGGCCCAATGTGAAAACCGCCGTCATGGGCGGCGCACAGGCCGGCATGGTGCTGAAGATCGTTGGCACCGAAAAGGCGCTGCGCGAAGGCAAGGAGCCGGACACCGAGGCGCTGTCGAAGCTTGAGGCCATGACCGCCGCGCAGATGGATGCCTGTTCGACCGCGCTTTATGGCAGCGCGCGCCTGTGGGACGACGGCATTATCGACCCGCGCGATACCCGCCGTGTGCTCGCCTATCTTCTTGATATCTGCCGGGATGCGGACAGCCGCACCACCCGGCCCAACACTTTCGGCGTCGCCCGTTTCTAGGAAGGACCGACCATGCTTTTTACCGATGAACATAACGAACTGCGCCGTACCGTCGCGCGTTTTGTCGAAGACGAGATCAACCCCCATGTCGACGAATGGGAAAAGGACGGCATTTTCCCGGCGCATGAACTGTTCAAGAAAATGGGCAACCTGGGCCTTCTCGGCATTTCGAAACCCGAAGCCTATGGCGGGCTGGGCCTCGACTATTCCTATGAAATGGTGATGGCCGAGGAACTGGGCGGCATCAACTGCGGCGGTGTGCCCATGGGCATCAGCGTGCAGACCAACATGGCCACCCCTGCCCTTGCCCGGTTTGGCAGCCCCGAACTGTGCGCCGAATTCCTGGCCCCGGCCATCGCCGGCGACATGGTCTGTTCAATCGCGGTTTCCGAACCGCATGCGGGGTCTGACGTGGCGGCGATCAAGACAAACGCGGTCAAGGACGGCGACGATTATGTGATCAACGGCACCAAGATGTGGATCACCAACTCGACCCAGGCCGATTTCCTGTGTTTGCTCGCCAACACCGGCGACGCGCCCGCGCACAAGAACAAGTCCCTGATTGTGGTGCCGACCAAAACCAGGGGAGTCAGCTTTTCGGAACCCCTGAACAAGCTGGGCATGCGCTCGTCCGACACGGCGCAGATTTTCCTTGATAATGTGCGGGTGCCGCAGCGCCACCTGATCGGGCGTGAAGGCGACGGTTTCCGCATGCAGATGATGCAGTTCCAGGAAGAACGCCTGTGCGCCGCCATGCTGGGACCGAAGGGCATGGAAAAAACCATCAAGGCCACCATCGACTATACCCGCGAGCGCCAGATTTTTGGCGGCAGCGTGCTGGATAACCAGGTGGTGCAGTACCGGCTTGCCGAACTGTCGACCGAGGTTGAAGCCCTGCGGGCGCTGACCTGGGCGGCGGTCGAGCAATATATCAACGGCATCGATGTGCTTCGCCTTGCGTCCATGGCCAAGCTGAAGGCCGGGCGGCTGGCGCGCGAAGTGTCGGATTCCTGCCTGCAATATTGGGGCGGCATGGGCTTCATGTGGGACAGCCCGGTCGCGCGTTCGTACCGCGACAGCCGGCTTTCAAGCATCGGCGGCGGCTCGGACGAAACCATGCTGCGCATCCTGACCCGCCTGATGGGCATGGACAAGAAGTGAGGCCAAAGGGGTGACCGAGCTTCAGGAAAACCCGGTTCTGGTGGCACGCAAGGGCGCGGTGATGACCGTGACCCTCAATCGCCCCCACGTGAAAAACGCCATGAATGCCGCGATGGTCGACGGCCTGATTGCGGCGTTTGATGCCGCTGCGGCGGACGATACAGTGCGTGCGCTTGTGCTCAAGGGTGCCGGCGGCTGTTTTTCGGCGGGCGGCGACCTGAAGGGCATGGGCATGGATGGCAGGGACGCCATATGGGCCGGCAACCGGCGCTTCGGCGAAATGCTGGAAGTCGCACAGGCCTTCCCGAAACCCTTGGTGGCGGTACTGGAAGGCGCGGCGCTTGGCGGTGGTTTTGGCCTTGCCTGCGTGGCCGATGTCGCCATTGCGCACGCTGGCTGCCGCTTCGGCATGCCGGAAGTGACCGTGGGTCTTGTACCCGCACAGATCGCGCCCTTCGTGCTGGCGCGTATCGGCCTCACGGCCACCCGGCGCCTCGCGCTCACCGGCCAGATGATCGACGGCACCGAAGCCAAGGCGCTTGGCCTTGTGCATCATGTGGAAGCGGATGCGGATGGGCTGGAAGCGCGTCTTGCCGCCACTTTGGCCGGTATCCTGAAAGCGGCACCCGGCGCCAACCGGGCCACCAAGGCGCTCCTGATGAAACTGGCACCGGGCGTGGACGCCCCCGCGCTTGACCATGCCGCCGACCTGTTTGCCGATGCGCTGATGGGGCCCGAGGGACAGGAAGGCACCGCCGCTTTCCGCGAGCGCCGCAAGGCAAGCTGGCAGGAGGACGTGCAATGATCCGCCGCCTTCTGATCGCGAACCGGGGCGAGATTGCGGTGCGCATCATCCGCACGGCCCGCGCCATGGGCATTGAAACCGTCGCTGTTTATTCCGACGCCGACCGTACCGCACAGCATGTGCAACTGGCGGACCGCGCTGTGCATATCGGCCCCTCGCCTGTGGGCCAGTCCTATTTGAACATCGACCGGGTCATTGCCGCTGCGGCGGACGCCGGCGCCGATGCCATCCATCCGGGTTATGGTTTCCTGTCCGAAAACGCGGCCTTCGCCGAAGCCGTGGCCAAAGCCGGGCTGGTGTTCGTGGGCCCCACGGCAGATGTGATTGCCAAGATGGGCGACAAGCGCGAAGCGCGGCTGATCGCACAGGCCGCCGGCGTGCCCTGCGTGCCCGGTTTCGACGGCGCCGACCGCTCGGACGCCAACCTGAAGGCCGAGGCCGAAAAGCTGGGCGTGCCCCTGATGATCAAGGCCACGGCAGGCGGCGGCGGGCGCGGCCTGCGCAAGGTTGAAAGCCTTGACGGGTTCGATGAAGCCCTTGCCGCCGCGCGCCGCGAAGCCGGGGCCGCATTCGGCAGCGGCGACGTACTTCTCGAACGGGTGATCGCGCCCGCGCGGCATGTGGAAGTGCAGATACTGGCCGACAGCCATGGCACCGTGCTGCATCTGGGCGAACGCGACTGTTCGGCCCAGCGCCGGCACCAGAAGGTGCTGGAAGAAGCGCCCTGTGCGACGATATCGGACACCACGCGCACCGGCCTGCATGATGCAGCCGTCGCGCTGGCGAAAGCCGTTGGTTACACGGGTGCCGGCACCGTCGAGTTTCTGGTGGATGAAGACGGCGCTTTCTATTTCCTTGAAATGAACACCCGGCTGCAGGTGGAACACCCGGTCACCGAAGCCATTACCGGCCTTGATCTTGTCGCCGAACAGATTCGCATCGCGGGCGGCGAAAAACTGGCGTTCGGGCAGGCAGATGTGGCCTTCACCGGCCATGCCATCGAAGCCCGCCTGTATGCCGAAGACCCGGCGCACAGTTTCCTGCCGCAAACCGGCACGCTGCACCGGCTCGCGTTCTCGCATGAAGGCCGCACCGACAGTGGCGTGGTGGCCGGTGATACGGTCAGCCCCTTCTATGACCCCATGCTGGCAAAACTGATCGCCCATGGCCGCACGCGCGACGAAGCCTTGCAGAAGCTGGCGCGCATGCTGGCCACAAGCCATATCGCCGGTGTGACCACCAACAAGGCCTATCTGGCGCACATTCTGGCGGGGGAGGGCTTCCGGACCGCCAGCCACCGCACGGGCACCTTGGACACGGCAGCCTTCACGCCCCCTGCCCCCGGTTTCCATGAAGCGGCCATGGCGGCGGCGGCCATCCTGCTTGATGGCCTGAAACGTTTCCCGAACCCGCACCTGGCCGGCTGGCGCACCGTGCATCATGTGCCCGAACGGCGCACCATCCTGGTTGGCGACACCCGCTTTGCCCTGAGCCTGACACACACCCGCACACCGGATGGCTGGCGGATCAGCGTGACGGACGGCACGGCGGAAGCGACCTTCCCCGAAGCCGACCTGTCGGTTGCCACCCTCGCCGCCGGCCATGTCTGGCTGGACCTGCCCACGGGGCACGTGGCGGCAACCGATGTCACCCTCGCGCCGCCGGAAAAACAGGCCAGGGGCGGCACCGGCCAGTTGCGCGCCCCGATGGACGGGCAGGTGGTGGCCGTGAACGCCAGGGCCGGTGACCTGGTCAAGGCCGGCGATCTGATCGTCGTGATCGAAGCCATGAAAATGGAACATCAGGTGCGCGCCGATATTGACGGCACAATCGCGGACATCGCGGTCAGCGCCGGCACACAAGTCAAGGGCCGGCAGCATCTGGCCAGCATCAAAGGAACCGAAACATGAGCACCCCCGACAAAGCCATCCTGACCTGCGCGCTGACCGGCGTGCTGACGGACCCGACCCAGCATCATGTGCCGGTGACCCCCGAACAGATGGCGGCAGAGGCCAAGGCGGCCTTTGATGAAGGTGCCACCATCATGCATTGCCATTACCGGCAGCAGACGCCCGGCAAGGGACATCTGCCCAGTTGGGATGGCGCCCTCGCACACGAAATCAACGACGCGATCCGCGCCGCCTGTCCCGGTGTCGTGATCAACATGACCACCGGTGTGGTGGGCCGCGACCAGGGTGCGGTGCTCAAGTATCTTGCACACAACAAACCCGAGATGGCGGCCTTGAATGCCGGCAGCCTGAATTATCTGAAAACCCGTAAGGATGGCAGTTGGGCCTGGCAGCCGATGGTGTTCGACAATCCGGTCGAGAAGGTCGCAGAAATGCTGGCCACCATGAAGGCCAACGACATCATCCCCGAATTTGAATGTTTCGATGTCGGTATCGTGCGTTCGGTCGGGCTCTATCTCGAAAATGGCATGATGGCCCATGCCGACTATAATTTTGTGATGGGTGTGGCCTCCGGCATGCCGTGCGACGCCGACCTGTTGCCGCTGTTGATCAAATATAAACATCCGGAAAGCCCCTGGCAGGCGACCCTGATCGGCCGGCAGGACGTTTGGCCGGTGCACCAGCGTGTGGCCGACCTGGGCGGCAACCTGCGCACTGGCCTCGAGGACTGTTTCTACCTGCCGGATGGTGAGAAGGCGACGTCGAACGGCCAGATGATTGCGGCGCTGGCGCAGTGCGCACGCAATGCGGGGCGCGAGATCACAAGCCCCGAAGAAACCCGCGCCGCGCTTGCCAAAATGAAATGGGCGGCATGATGCAGCCGAACCTGAAACAGTTCGGCTTTTCGGAAGAACAGCAAAGCCTGTTCGACATGGCCCTGCGGTACGGCGAGGACAAACTGTACCCGCTGATCGCCCGCATGGATGACGAGGACTGGTTCCCCGCGGACGCATATCGCGCCATGAAGGAGGTCGGCCTTCTGGGCGTGACCATCCCGGAACAATATGGCGGTGCGGGGCTGGACTTTATCTCCCAAGCCCTGATCGCCGAAGCGCTGACCTACTGGAACCACAGTTTCTCCGCGAGCTGGGGCGCCAGCGAAAACCTGTGCATCAACAATATCGTGCGGAACGCCAACGAAGACCAGAAAGCCAGATACCTGCCGCGTTTTGTGGACGGCGCCATCGGCGCCCTTGGCCTCACGGAACCCGGCGCGGGCTCGGACGCCCTTGGCTCCATGGCCACCACGGCGAAACGTGTCGGCGACGAATACATTTTGAACGGTCGCAAGATGTTCATCACCAACGGCCCGGTGGCGGATATCCTTCTGGTATATGCCAAAACCAACCCGGCTGCGGGGGCGCACGGCATTTCGGCCTTCATTGTCGAAAAGGAGTTCGAGGGTTTTGCGGTCGCCCAGAAGCTGGACAAGATGGGCTGGCGTGGCAGCCCGACCGGTGAACTGGTGTTCGAGGATTGCCGCGTGCCGGCCGCCAACCTGGTGGGCGGCGAAAATGCCGGTGTCGCGGTGGTGATGAGCGGGCTGAATATCGAACGCACGCTCCTGTGCTCGTCGTCCATCGGCATGGCGCAGCGGGCGCTTGACCTGAGCCTCCAGTACGCGCAGGACCGCAAGCAGTTCGGCAAGGCCATCGGCCAGTTCCAGCTTGTGCAGGGCATGATTGCCGACATGTATACCGACATCGAAACCCTGCGCGCCACCAGCTACCAGATGCTGAAGGAAGTGAACGATCTTGAACGCGGCGGCGGCGGGCGTGGCCCCGTGCATCTGCGCACGGCCATGAACGCGCTTTATGCCGGTCGCGCCATCATGCGGGTGCTGGACAATGCGGTGCAGATCCATGGCGGCATGGGTTTCATGCGCGAGACCGAGGTGAACCGGCTTTACCGCAGCGGCAAGGTGCTGGAAATCGGCGCCGGCACCAACCAGGTGCGGCAGGGCATCATCGCCCAGGAACTGATGAAAGGCTGACGGGGGAAAACGGACATGGCACTGCGCACAGCACTCGAAGATCTGGAACACTGGGCCACCGTGATGCCGGATACAGACTGGTTGATCGACCTTGAGGACGGCACGCCCGTTCCCTACACATGGGCCACCGTGCGCCGGACGGTCGAAGCCGCCGCCAGCGCGATTGCCAGCCGCCTGCCGGGTGTGGGCCGCAAGGCGGCGATCCTGTCCAATAACCGGGCGCACTGGATCATGGCCGACCTTGCCATCCTGCGCGCGGGTGCGAACACCGTACCGGTTTTCACCACCATGCGGCCGGAAACCTTCCAGTATGTGCTGGAGTTTTCAGACACCGAACTGCTGTTCCTGGGTGAAGCCGCCAACTGGCAGGCCGTGAAGACCCATGTGCCCGCGCATGTGACCATTGTCACCCTGCCCGGCATCGATCCGGCTGAAGGCCATATGACCTGGGACGACCTGTTGGCTGCGGGGGGTGCCCTGCCCCTGCCGACGATGCCGGACCGCGACGTGTGCGCGACCGTGATCTTCACCTCGGGCACCACCGGCAAACCCAAGGGCGTGATGCATTCGCTTCAGTCCTTGGCCGAAGCCACCGAAGGCGTGGTGGTGAACACCGGCACCGAACGCGGCTGGCGCTTTTTTTCCTACCTGCCGCTCGCGCATCTGGCGGAACGGCTGGTCATCCACCTGCATTCGCTGGCGGCGGGCGGCAGCATCATTTTTGGCGAGGGGCTGGACACGTTCACCCGCGACCTGACCATCACCAGGCCCGACTATTTTTTCGGTGTGCCGCGCATCTGGGAAAAACTGGTGCAGGCGGTGATCGCCGGCGCGGGTGGCAATGCCGCGGACCTGAAGGCCATGCTGCAGGGACCAAACGGCGCCATGGTCGCCGCCGGCATCCGCGACAAACTGGGCCTCGCAACCGTGCAGCACATGATGTCCACCACCGCGCCCACGCCACCCGCCATCAAGGAATGGTTCGACCTGTTTGGTCTTTCCCTGCATGACGGTTATGGCCAGACCGAAATCCTGCCCATTTGTGTCACACCGCGCGGATCGGAAAAACGCGGCGCAGTGGGGCTGCCCATCGCCGGCATCGATGTGAGGGTCACCGACGAAGGGGAACTGATCGCACGCGGGCGCGGCACCTGCCTGGGTTATTACAAGGCGCCGGACAAGACGGCGGAAACCTTCCGGGACGGCTGGGTCTATACCGGCGACCGGGCCGAGATCGACGCCGAGGGCTTTATTTCCCTGCGTGGCCGGGTCAAGGAAACCTTCAAGACCGCCAAGGGCAAATATGTCGCGCCCGGCCCCATCGAAACGCTGGTGCTGGAATCGGAACTGGTGGAACAGGCGGTCATCGTCGGCCACGGCCTGCCACAGCCGGTGCTGCTTGTGGTACGCAGCGAGGTGGCACACGGCCTGCCGGACGAAGCGTTCGAACATGGCCTGCGCACCCTGATCGGCGGCATCAATGCCGCGCAGGAACGCCATGCCCAGATCGGCGCCATCCTGATGGCCGCTGAACCCTGGACCATCGAAAACGGGGTCCTGACCCACACGATGAAAATCCGCCGCGAACGCATCCTGGGCCGCTATGGCCACGAGATCGAAGACATCGCCGGCGGCATTGCCACCGGCGCGGACCTTTGCATCAGGCAGGCAGCAAACTAGGCCGCCTTCATTCGAAACGCAGGGCGTCGATCGGGTTCATGCGCGAGGCGCGGCGCGCGGGGTAGAAGCCGAAGAACAGGCCGACGCCAGCCGACCCCACGATGCCGATGGCCACAAACATGGGGTCCACCAGCACCGGCCAGTTGCCCAGCTTGGCAAACAGCCCGGCCCCGATGCTGCCGATAATCAGCCCGATGATGCCGCCGATCAGGCACAGGGTGGTGGCTTCAACGAGAAACTGCACCAATATATCCCTCTCGCGCGCACCGACGGCCATGCGAAGCCCGATTTCCCGCGTTCGTTCCGTTACCGAAACAAGCATGATATTCATGATACCGATACCGCCGACAATGAGCGAAATGGCGGCGGCAGCGGCCAGCAGCAGGCCAAGGGTCGACTGGGTTGCGGTGCGGGTGGCAATGAATTCGGCCATATTGCGCACGTCGAAATCAGGCTGGGCGCCCGGGCGCACGTTGCGGCGTTTCATCAACAGGTCCTCGATATCGGCCTGCACAACCGACATGTCGGCGCCGTTTTCGACCGAGATCAGCATGATCTCGACCGCGTTGGGCACCGGCCCGCCCGAACGTTCCAGCCGCATGCGGGCGGTCGACAATGGCACCAGGATGGTATCGTCCTGGTCGTTGCCCATGCCGGACTGGCCCTTTTTGTCGAGGATGCCAACCACGGTGAAAGGTACGTTTTTCAGCCGGATACGTTCGCCAAGCGGCGAGGTATCGCCAAACAGTTCACGCGCGACCGTCTGGCCGATCACAGCCACCTTGCCCTTGCGGCGGATGTCGTCGTCCGTGAGTTCGCGGCCGTTCCCGGTGGACACATGCCAGTTGCGCACGTCATGGAAGGCCGCGTTCACGCCCTGGAAGCTCGTCAGCCAGTTTTTGTTGCCATAGACCACGGCGCCCGCGCTGCGGCTTTCGCCCGACACGGCGGCGACTTCCGGGATCTGCTGTTTGATCGCGGCCACGTCGCCATCCGTGAAAGGCAGGCTGGAACCCGCGCCGCCCATGCGGCCACCCATGCGGCTGGAACCGGGGCGCGCGAACAGCACATTGCTGCCCAGGTTGTTGATCACATCCTCGATCTGCTTCGACGCCCCCGCCGAGATGGACGCCATGGCGATGACCGACGCCACACCGATGATGATGCCCAGCATGGCGAGCGCGGTGCGGAGCGCGTTCAGCCGCAGGGCCTCCAGCGCTATCTTGATGGTATCGAGCAGGGTCATGATGCCGCCCTTTCCTTTGCCGCCGCCGTATCCTCGACGATATTGCCGTCGCGGAAATAAAGGCAGCGCCCGGCATAGGCCGCCACCTCGGCATCGTGGGTGACCATCACGATGGTCATGCCCGCCGCGTTCAGGCGCTGGAACAGTTTCAGCACTTCTTCGGTGGTGTGGCTGTCGAGCGCGCCCGTCGGTTCGTCGGCCAGGATCAGTTCCGGCTCGTTTACCAAAGCGCGGGCAATGGCGACACGCTGTTGCTGGCCACCCGACAGTTCGTTCGGGCTGTGGCTGGCGCGGCCCGCCAGTTCGACCTGGTCAAGCGCCTTCAGGCAGCGTTCTTCCGCGTCCGCCGGCAGGCTGCCCCGGTAGCGCAGCGGCAGCATGACATTATGCAAGGCACTGGTGCGCGGCAGCAGGTTGAACTGCTGGAATACAAAACCGATGACCCGGTTCCTGAGTTCCGCCAGCGCGTCATTATCCAGGCCCGACAGTTCGGCACCCCCCACCTTGATGCTGCCGCTTGTGGGCCGATCCAGCGCACCGCACATGTTCATGAAGGTCGATTTGCCCGAACCCGAAGGCCCCATGACGGCGACAAACTCGCCCTCGTGGATCGTGACATCGACCCCGTCAAGCGCGCGGATGGTTTCGCCACCCTGCACATAATGGCGGGTCAGGCCACGGGCCTCGATCACCGCCTTTTTGGGGTTGCTCATCGGCGGGCCCTTTCCTCGCGCACCACGACCTGCGCACCGGGTTCCAGGCCGGAGACAACTTCGGTATGGTCTTCGTCCGACAGGCCGACGGTCACGGATGCCGGCTTCAGGGTGCCGTCGGCGGCCAGCAGGTAAACCTGGCCCTGGCGGGTGGCCTCGCGGCCCGAGCGGCTTTGCTGCAGTTTGGCCCACTGATCTTCAGTCAGCACGTCCTTCAGGGCGGCATCGAACTGCGCGCGCATTTTTTCGCGCATCTGAACCCGGTCACTGGTACGCATGGCATCGGGGCTGGCGCCGCCGCCCGCCTGCATCTGTGTGCGCAATTCGGCCATGCGGTCCTGCAGCCGGGATTTCTGGTCGTCCGACAGGCCCAGTTCCCTGGCCATGGCTTCCATGCGGGCGCGCGGGTCGCGGGCTTCACCCTGTGGTGCCGCTTCGCCGCCTTCAACCGCCGCGCCCGTTTTGGGGCGGAAGCGCAGGGCGTCGTTGGCCACGCGGGTAACGTCGTTTTTCTCGCCGGTGATGATGTCCACATTCGCGGTCATCCCCGGCAGGAGGATACGCCCCGGGTTGCGGGCGGAAATGACCACCGTGTAGGTGACCACGTTCGAGGATTCGGTCGGCGCCAGGCGTACCTGGTCCACCACACCCCGGAAGGTGCGGCCATCGAAGGCGTCGACCGTGAATTCGACCCGGTTGCCGCGCGCGACCGAACCGATGTCGGCTTCGTCGACGCTGGCTTCAACCTGGATGTCCGACAGGTCCTGCGCGATCTGGAACAGGGTCGGTGCCTGCAGGCTGGCCGCCACGGTCTGGCCCAGGTCGACACTGCGTTCGATGACCGTGCCATTGATCGAGGAGCGGATTTCCGTACGCTCGAGATTGATTTCGGCCTGCGCAAGCGCGGCCTGGCGCTGGATCACGCCGGCTTCGGCGTTCCTGAGCTGGGCTTCGGCGGCGGCAAGGCCGGCTTTTGCGGTTTCAACGCCGGTTTCGGCCGTGTCGAGCGTGCTTTCGGCCACGTTGCCCTGGGCGCGCAGCTCCTTCTGGCGCTTGTAGACCCGTTCGGCTTCCTTCAGATTCGCCTTGGCACTGAGGATCGAGGCCTTCTGGATATCGACACCGGCATTCGCCACCGCCAGTTCGGCCTTGGCCTGGGTCACCTGGGTCTGGAAACTTTGCGGGTCGATCCGGGCCAAAAGCTGACCTTCGGTGACCTCGTCATTATAGTCGACCAGAAGTTCGGCAATCTGCCCCGAAAGCTGGGAGCCGATATCGACCGTGATCAGGGGCCGCACGGACCCGCTGGCCGACACCACCTTGCGCACGCTGCCCGTGTCCACGGGTTTGGTTACAAAGGCTGCATCAGGCGCCTTGGCGGCACCATTGTCACCGCCAAAATACCAGAAGGCACCGCCCGCCAGAACAATCACCAGAAAGGCCGTCCGCACACGGCCAGATTGAAAATATGTCATGATATCCCTGTCGTTCTCAGTTACGCCTTTGGTACGCGCGTCATACGCTAAACCCTGCGCATAAACCGCCTGTGCAGCGACGAACCGTGCCTGATGCGCGCCAAAATGTCACATCGTCATTCGGGGGCCATATTATTTTTTTAATAGAGCGTTAGGCGATGGGTCTATATACTGGCGCCGCAAGAGAGAATCACGAAGGACCGGTCTGTGCCATACACCGCCGCCATGCAACAGGGTCGCCCCGGCGTTACGTCGCTTTTGGTGCGCCATGCACTTTTTGCGGGCATCGATGCTGCGACGGTGGACCAGTTTGCCCAGGCCGGCCAGTTGCAGGATTATTCCAAGGGCGACACCCTGTTCCTGCAGGATGACGACGCGGAATGGTTCTATATCATCGTGTCGGGCTGGGTGAAGCTGTTCCGGGAAACCATGGACGGGCATGAAGCCGTGATCGATATCCTGACGAGCGGCCAGTCGTTCGGCGAAACCGCGATCCTGGAAGACGGACGCCATTCCTGTGGTGCCACGGCGGTGGAAAAGGTTCAGCTACTGCGCCTGCCGGCGCCGATGCTGAAGCGGTCGATCAGTGAAAACAACCGCATGGCGCTGGCGATGTTGCACACCCTGTCGCAGCACCGGCGCCGCCAGACCCGCGAAATCGAAAGCCTGACCCTGCAAAATGCATCGCAGCGCATCGGCTGTTTCCTTTTGCGCCTGTGTACCATCGACATGGCTGAACCGATCGAACTGAAGCTGCCATACGACAAGTCGCTGATCGCGGCCCGGCTGGGCATGAAGTCCGAGACTTTCTCGCGCGCGCTGAACAAGCTGCGCGACGAAACGGACATCAAGGTGGAAGGCTCGCTGGTCACCATCCCGCGGCTTGAGGTCATGTCGAGCTTTTCCTGCAGCGCCTGCTCGAACGAGTTCCCCTGCGACGACATCAGCTAGGCCCTGCGCGCGCCTTCAGGCCCCTGCGCTTTTTTTCATCCAGTTCCAGTCGATCAGGGACGGATTGTCGATCACCTTTTGCGGGTCGGCCAGCAGGCGGCGGATATAGTCGGCGCTGATGCGCCGGACCGGCACCTCGCCCGCGCAGCCACATTCCTGCAGGTCCAGATGCCTGTCCTTCAGGCACACGCGCATGCGGGCCTTGGGTGCATCATCCACGACGGCAAATTCCATTTCTTCCCCCGACAGGGCCTGTTCGGCGGCCTGCCAGATCGCTCCATAGGGAAAGCGGTCCCTGTTGGCCGCCAGCGCGCGATTGCAGAGATCCAGATACTCCTGCATCAGGCGCGCATAATCTTCCTTGTTTTCCGCGTCGGACATGGTTTCTCCACTCGGCATCCCCCAACTGTCCGCACAATGGCACAGGCAAATCCGACTGTTGTTGACTTCCGTCAAATCCCCCGGCTTTGGCGCAGGTTATGGTGTTTTCAGTACAGAATGACAGGAGCCAGACACGTGACCGAAACAATGGCAGATGTGCTTTTGCGCCACAACCAGCAGGTCCCCCGTTACACAAGCTACCCCACCGCACCGCACTTCAGTGCCGCCGTGGACAGCGACACCATGCAGGGCTGGATCAGAGCCCTGCCCGAAGGTGGCGCCCTGTCGCTTTATATCCATATCCCTTTCTGCCGGCAGATGTGCTGGTACTGCGGCTGCAATACGCGCGCGAGCCGGCACTATGAGCCGCTGGAGAATTACCTGAAGACCCTGTTCCTGGAAATCGACCAGGTCGCCCACTGGATCGGCCGCCCCGAACAGGTGAGCCATATCCATTTTGGCGGCGGCTCGCCCAGCATGCTGCGGCCTGAGGATTTCACCCGGCTGATGGCTTGGCTGCGCCGGCATTTCGCCGTGCGCGCCGATGCCGAAATCGCCATCGAGCTGGACCCGCGCGAGGTGACCGAGGCCAAGGTGGCCGCCTATGCCGCCGCCGGCGTGAACCGCGCCAGCCTGGGGGTGCAGGATTTCCACGAAGAAGTGCAGCGCGCCATCGGTCGCAGGCAGCCTTTCCATGTGATCTATGACGCCGTGCGCACCCTCAGGGACTATGGCATCCGCCGTATCAATATGGACCTGCTTTATGGCCTGCCGCATCAGGACAGGCTGGTGATCGAGGAAAATGTCGACTTCGCCGCCGCGCTGGCGCCGGACCGGATTTCCCTGTTCGGTTATGCCCATGTGCCCTGGATGAAAAAGCATATGCGCCTGATCAACGAAGCGGCCCTGCCGGACGGGACCGCGCGGCTGGAACAGTTCGATGTTGCCAAACGGCGCCTGGGCCGGCGGGGGTATGTGCCCATCGGGCTGGACCATTTTGTACTGCCGGACGACAGCATGGCAACGGCCCTGCGCGACGGCCACCTGCACCGCAATTTCCAGGGTTATACCACCGATGCCGCCACCTGCCTGATCGGTTTTGGCGCCTCGGCCATCAGCGCCTTGCCGGATGGCTATGCCCAGAATGCACCCGATGTGCGGTCGTATGACGCTGCCGTGCGCGCGGGCCGGGCGGCCACCGTGAAGGGCAAACGCCTGAGCGCCGACGACAGGTTACGCCGCGCCATCATCGAACGGCTGATGTGCTATTTCGATATCGACCTGAAGGTGTTTTCCGCCGTGCATGGCCTGCCGCGCGACTATTTCGCCAATGCGATTGCGCGGCTTCAGCCGCTGGTGACAGACGGCCTGGTGGAAATTGCCGACGGTCTGGTGACCGTGAACCCGGCAGCGCCGCAGGCGGTTCGACTGGTATGTGCCGCGTTCGACAGCTATCTGCAGCCGACCGCGGGGCGTCACGCCCAGGTCGCCTGAACAACATTTCCCAACTGTACGCAAGTACAGCAGTACCGCCCCGCCCCGGCCCCCAACCGGGGCGGGGTTTCCCCTTTCTGATACCCTTTGACATGTGACCCCCCCCAAAAAAAAAGCGCGGCCCGGATGGCAGAACCACCCGGGCCGCGCCCCCTTTATGGGCCGGTTGCGGCTATGCTTTAGAAGCGATAGCCGAAACCGACACCAAATACCCACGGATCAAGGTCCACATCGGCGGTGGCAACACCATCGTTGATGGTGACATCCGTATTGAGCCACAGTTTCTTCACGTCGGCGTTGAAGGTCCAGTTGTCCTTGATCGGCACATCGAAACCGGCCTGGAGCGCATAACCGAACCCGTTTTTATAGTCGATCGTGTCCAGGTCGCCCGCGTCGGCGCTGTAGAAGAAGGTATAGTTCAGGCCGGCACCCACATAGGGGCGGAACGCGGCATCCGGCGCAAAGTGATACTGCAGCAAGAGGGTCGGCGGCAGCACCCAGGTATGACCCAGATCGACATCACCCAGCGCGGTGCCCACGGCGCCGACATTATGCTTGGTTGTCGCCAGGATCAATTCGGTGGCCACATGATCGGACCAGAAATAGCTGATATCCAGTTCCGGCACGATGGCGCTGTCGACCGTGGCCTTGCCGCCGATCGAAACGGTCGAGGATTCGTCCGGCGCTACGTCAATCACACGCACGCGCACCATCCAGGGGCTTTTTTCTTCAGCCTGGACCGCACCACCGGCAGCCAGGAGAGCAGCAGCACAGGTCAGAAGCGAGATAGAACGAAGGGAAGGCATTTTTTGTTTCCTCAGTTTGTTTTGTCTGAAAGGAAACTAGCAAACAGCCCCTGAATCACCCTTGATAAAAGTCAATTTCTTTAATTATTTCAAAAAGATACGTTACTTTTTAGCGTCTCTTCCGGATGCATTTTCCGGGCCATTATGCTGCGGCATTTTGACCTCGTCCTCGTCATCGAACAGGATGCGATGGGCCGCACCGTCCAGGTCGTCATACTGGTTGTTGCGCATGGTCCACAAAAAACCGGCAAGGCCCAGAAGGCCCAGCACAAGCGCAATGGGTATAAGGTAAAGAAGTACGTCCATCAGTTCCGGTCCGCGCGCGAGATATTCAGGCGGAAGGCATTCAGGATCACCACAAGGGACGACCCGGACATGGCGGCGGCGGCCACCATCGGGGTCACGTATCCAAGCACCGCCAGGGGAATGGCAAAGATATTATAAAGGACCGCCAGACCAAAATTCTGTTTCACCAGCCGGTTCGACAGCCGGGCGACCCGCATACCTTCAAGCACGGGCAGAAGGCGGTCGCCCTGAAACACGATATCGGCGGTATTTTGCGTGATGTCGATCGCGCTTGATGGCGACATGGACACATGGGCCGCGGCCAGCGCCGGTGCGTCATTCAGGCCATCCCCCACCATCAGCACCGTGCGGCCCTCGGCCACCAGTTTTTCAAGGTAATTGCATTTTTCGACAGGCGAGACCTGCCCCTGGAAGGCCTTGATACCGGCCTTTTCCGCCGTGTGGCGCACGACGTCGAACCGGTCGCCCGACAAAAGCCGCACTTCGATGCCCCCCGCCAGCAAGTGCGAAACCACAGTGGCGGCATCGGGGCGCAGGTCGTCGGCAAAAGCAAACCGCGCCACCGGGGCGCCCGCGATATTGAGCCACAATTCAAGATGGGTGTCGCTGTCGCGGTCCAGCCCTTCGGGGCCGCACCAGCGCCGGTTGCCAAGTCGCACTTGCTGGCCGTCGACCGTGGCTTCAAGCCCCTGCCCCGGCATTTCGGATACGTCAGCATCGCGGCGCAGGCCTGAATAAGCGGCCGTAAGGGCTTTTGAAAGCGGATGTTTGCTGTGGGCGGCAAGCGCTGCGGCAAGCGCCAGATGGTCGCGGTCGTAATCGGCGGGCACCAGCGCCGGTTTGCCGATGGTCAGGGTGCCGGTCTTGTCGAAAACCACGGTATCGACATCCGCCAGGCGCTCCAGTGCGTCCCCGGATTTCAGAAGAATGCCCGATTTCATCAGCCGCCCGCTGGCCAGAACCTGCACCACCGGCACCGCAAGGCCCAGCGCGCACGGGCAGGTGATGATGAGCACGGTGACGGCATGCAAGAGCGACACCTGCCAGGGCGCCTGCATGACAAGCCACCAGCCGATGAAAGTGAGCGCGCCCATGGCATGCACCACGGGTGTATAAAGCCGGGCCGCCCGGTCGGCCAGCCGCACATATCTGGCATTAGCCTGTTCGGCAGTTTCCAGAAGCCGCACGATTTCGCTGAGCAGGCTTTTTTCGCTCGCCTTCGTGACCGTGATCTCGATGGGGGCGGACAGGTTCAGTGTGCCTGCAAACACACTGCTGCCGGGTGTCAGGGCCTCCGGCAGGGTTTCACCCGAAATCAGCGACATGTCGGCGGCGGATACACCTTTCAGGACCGTGCCGTCCGCCGGGATGTTTTCGCCCGCCGCGACCGACAGGCGCATGCCTTCGCGGATGTCGCGCACCGGCACCTCGCGCACGGCGGCGCCTTCGATCACGGTGGCGAAACCGGTCAGGCGCGACAACAGCTTGCTGGCGGATTCGCGCGCCTTGCCCTTGGCACGGGCGTCCAGGTACCGGCCGATCAGCAGGAAAAACAACAGCATGGTGGCGCTGTCGAAATAGACATGTTCGCCGTGCCGGGCGGCTTCAAACACGCTCATGGCGCAGGCGAGGAGTACCGCAATCGAGATCGGCACATCCATGTTGGTGTGCTTTTCCTTCAGCACCGACCAGGCGGAGGCGAAAAAGGGCCGGCCGGCATAAAGCACCGCCGGCAGCGCAATCAGCGCCGACACCCAGTGCATCATGTCGCGCATGGCGATGCCCATGGTCTCGCTGGTCGTGGTCCACAGGCCGACCGAAAGCAGCATCAGGTTACCGGCGGCGAACCCCGCCACCGCGATCGCCTTCAGAAGCCGGCGTTCTTCGCTGTCCTTGCCGTCGTCGGCTGTGTCATTCAGGGCATGCAGCTTGTAACCAAGTTTGGTGACCACCGCCGCCAGTTCGTTGCCGCGCTCGCGCGTGCCCTGCCACACAAGCGCCAGACGCTCGGTGGTCATGTTCACCCGGGCGGACCGGACATCGGCTTCAGCCCCAAGGGCGTTTTCAATCAGCCGGATGCAGGAGGCACAGTGGATGCCTTCGACCCCGGCCTCAAGCCGGTAACTGCCGTCCGGCTGTTCGGTCGCAAGGCTGGCGAGGCCCGAGCTTTTGCCGCTTGCAGAAACTTTCACGCCCGCGACCACCGCATGCGCCGCTTCGCAGCCGGCGCAGCAGAAATCGGCCCCGTTCGAGGTCGGTGTGCCGCAATGGATGCAGGCGGAAACAGTCATTGCCCGACAATCAGCCTTTCATGGTGCTGGTATTCCTGGCCGTCGCGCCCGGCAAATACACGCGCGTCCCACACGCCCGGCAGCGGGAAGGCCACAGCCGCTTCATAAAGCCCGGCTTCGGTTTCCACAAGCTCGGCCGTGAAATCCTTGCCGTCCGACGTGGGGCGCATGAAGCTGGCCTGTACCTTTGCACCCGACAGGGGTTTGCCGGCCTTGTCGGCAAGGCGGAAGCTGAAGCCGGCCACACCGTCCAGCCTGACGGTGCCCTGCCAGCCCAACCGGTCCTGCGCGTCGGATGCCGCCACCGTTTCATTGTAGCTGATGCCTTCCTTGTAGGCATGGTCGGTCACGACCCCGGTGTGGGTGGTGGTGGCGATATAGACAAACACCGCATCGACCACGATGAAGGTCAGGAAAAAGGCGACAAAATACCAGGGAATGAAGCGGTCGCTTTTGCGGATGTCTTCACCCGCCATATCCGGTTGATAGCTGCTCATTTTTTGCCACTCATGAAAACACCGGAATAGGTTTCGGCCTCGCCGGTTTCATTGTCAACAAGCCTGAAGCTTACCTTGGCCCGGTCCTCTGCCGGTTTTGTGGCCAACAGGAACACCCGGTAATGGCCGACGCTGTCGGCAAACACCGGCAGGTTGGCGGCATCGGGTTCACCCGCGGCCTGGACCCGGATTTCCACACCGTCAAGGCCCTCGATTTCCAGCCGGTAATGGCGGTCGCCGTGGGTCTTGTTCAGGATCTTGATATCATAGCCGTTGCGGATGCGCCCGTCCGACAGTTTTACATAGAGGGGGTTGCGGTCGTGCAGCACATGCAGTTCGAACGGCGCCCGGTGCGTGAGGCCAAACAGCATGACCGCGCCCACAAGCGACAGGATCGCCACATACCAGAAGGTGCGCGGGCGCATGATGTGCGATTTTTCCGGCAGGCCCTCGGCGCGCGCGTCGATATTGTGGGTGGTGTCATAACGGATCAGGCCACGCGGGCGGCCGACCTTGTCCATGATGTCGTTGCAGGCATCCACACACAGGCCGCAGGCGATACATTCCATCTGCAGGCCTTCGCGGATGTCGATGCCGGTCGGGCATACCTGCACACAGGCGGTGCAGTCGATACAGTCGCCGCGACCGTCCCAGCTTTCGCCTTTCTTGTGTTTGCCCCGGGGTTCGCCGCGCACCTCGTCATAGCCGATGATCATGGTGTCCTTGTCGAACATGGCCGACTGGAAACGCGCATAGGGGCACATATAGATGCACACCTGTTCGCGGGCAAAACCCGCCATCAGGTAGGTGGAACCCGTGAGCGCAATGATCCAGCCCATCACCGACCAGGGCACATCCAGATGCACGATCTGGTCAAGAAGCGTGGGTGCGTCATTGAAATAGAAAACCCAGGCACCGCCCGTCAGCATGCCAATGACGATCCAGATGATATGGGTCGCCGCCATTTTCCAGAGCTTTTCGAAGCCCCAGCGGCTTTCGGCCAGCCGCATGCGTTTGGCGCGGTCGCCCTGCACGATGCGTTCGACCCAGACGAACAGGTCGGTCCACACAGTTTGCGGGCAGGCATAACCACACCAGACCCGGCCCGCGAGGCTGGTGACGAAGAAAAGCGCCACCGCCGCCAGGATCAATATGCCGGTGAGGTA
>SBGU01000001.1 GCA_006226495.1 Alphaproteobacteria bacterium | reverse complement strand
GACGGCGCCAGCCATTCCTTTTCGGCACCCCAGTAGGTGTCGGTTTCCGGATGCCAGATGTCTTTGCGGCCGAAACCGAAGCCGAAGGTTTTCAGGCCCATCGATTCATAGGCGATGGTGCCCGCCAGGATGATCAGGTCGGCCCAGGAAACCTTGTTGCCGTATTTCTTCTTCAGCGGCCACAGCAGGCGGCGCGCCTTGTCGAGGTTGCCGTTATCGGGCCAGGAATTCAGCGGTGCGAAGCGGATGTTGCCCGCGCCGGCGCCACCACGACCATCGGCCAGACGGTAGGACCCGGCCGAGTGCCAGGCCAGGCGGATCATCAGGCCGCCATAGTGGCCCCAGTCGGCCGGCCACCAGTCTTGGCTGTCGGTCATAAGCGCGTGCATGTCTTTCTTCAGCGCTTCGACGTCGAGCTTCTTGAGTTCCTCGCGGTAATCGAAATCAGCGCCCAGCGGGTTGGTCTTGGTGTCATGCTGGTGCAGGATGTCCAGGTTCAGGGATTTTGGCCACCAGTCCATCACCGCCGTGCCGGTTTCGGTCATGGCGCCATGCATCACCGGGCATTTGCCCATATCGTTGCCATCCATATCAAGTCTCCCTTTCAAAGGTATCAAGTAGGTTGTGCGAGGACGGGACAGGCCAACCGATCCCACGAAAGCCCTTGTTGGCTTCGGTGCGGATCGGCGATTCCCCCGTTTTCTAGAATCACTCTAAAGCACATATTCCATTGGAAGAAGTTTGGTTTTCTGATGAATGCAATAGCTTTAGGTTATGATTTTCCTCCTCTGACTTTTGTGCCCCATACGGCATTGAGCTTTTCAGGGGGGGGCGGGATCAGTCGCTGAAACCCGCGGCGAGGGCGGCGGGCATGTCGAATTCGGCCAAGGCCTTCGCACGCCCTTCAGGGGACATCTTGCGCGCGGTCTTGCGGACGATATCGGCCAATTGGTCTTCGCTGCGGGTGCCCGCGAAGGGGTGCAGATACCAGCGGATGAAGGTGAAGCAGATCACGTCTTCCAGCGCCTGCACCTCTGTATCCTGCTTGATCCCTTCCTTGCGCAGCAGCACGCCAACGCGGTCCTGGTCGGTCTCGGGGTAACCCGCATCGGCCATGATCCCGGCCACCCGTTCGGCGTGCCGTCGACCCTGTTCGCGGCGCCAGGCGTAATAGCCCGCCTTGCCCTCGGGATAATCCGTGCGCGGCAGTAGCCAGCGTTCGACATGCTGGCCCCGCGCCGCGATCTGCAGCACTTCGGAGGCATCGGGAAACAGCCGGGTCAGCTCTGCTGTCATCCGTTCGCCGTAAAGCAGCGCGGCAGGCCGACCGTCCTCAAGGGTCGGGTCGGCGGCATTGGCCACGTCGATGGCGGCCAGGGCATCGGTCAGGCGGGTCATGGGCGTCCTTTCTGAGTCCGGCTTGCCTCCAGTAGGCGGCAAGCCGGTCAGGAACGCAAGCGCCTAGCGCCAGATCGGGTTGGACCAGGCGCGCCGCCCGGCCCGGTCGATCACCGACACGCGCAGCCAGGGCGAACGGGAAAACCGGTCCAGCTTGATCTTGGCATCGGTCAGCGATTCGCCGTGCTGGGCCACCGCCGCCGATCCGTGCCCCTGCACTATGACCGATGCGACGGCCGAGGATTTGACCCGGATTTCCTTGTCGCTCAGGGTGATGTCGCGCAGTTCGGGCCCTTGCGAGGAATAGTAATGCCCGTCCTTCAGCGCGCTCAGCAGCGCCTCGGGGGTGTTTTCCTGCGCCTTGACCATGACCCAGCCGCCGAAATGATCCGGTTCGCTGAAATGCGCGTCGTCGGTCGCTACAAGGTTCAGCTTGTTGCCCTCGGACAGCAGCAGATCCAGCGTGTGGAATCCGTGCGGCCGGTCGCAGCCCATGGCGCAGCCGTGATTGTAGGTTTCCACCGCATGGGCGGCTTCGATCGTGCGGGCGTCTTCCATCGTCAGGCCGGACCATTCGGGATGGGCGATGGCGACGAAGGCACCCGCGTCGCGTGCCCGCTTGGCCAGTTCGGCACCGCTTTCCTGATCCTCGACCGGCAGGAAATGAGGCGCGTTGGGCGGGGTGAAATCGTGCGGCAGGCCGACCGCCAGGATATGCCACAGCTCGCCGTTTTCCATCGCGCCGGAATGCAGTTCGGCGCCAAGGATGGTGGTGAAATCGTCGTTGCGGAAGGCCTTGGTGTCGGTGATTGGGTAACCGAACAGGCCGATGAAATGGTCGGTCAGCGCGATGAAGTCATAGCCTTCGGCCTGATAGCGGCGGCAGACCTCGGCCGGGTCCAGAACGCCGTCGGACCGGTTGGAATGGGTGTGCAGGTTGCCCCGGTAGAAACGTCCAGGGGTGTTGAAAAACTCGGTCATGACAAGGCCTTTATCTGATCAGCTGGGGATGCTGTGTCGCAGGAAAGTCTGACGTTTCGGTGACAATTGTCGTGAAGTTTTCATGTCTGTCTGGCAGGACAGACGGATGGTTCAACTGGTGAAACTGCCCCAACTTCTGGC
>SBGU01000033.1 GCA_006226495.1 Alphaproteobacteria bacterium | reverse complement strand
TCGGTGCGCGCCAATAATAAATGACCCTGGGTAATTTATGTTGGGAATCCGGTCCGGTCGCAGTATGATGCCGTAAAGCGATGTGGCAGGAACGGGAGGGCCAACCATGACCGACATCACGATCAACGGGAAATCTGTGGCGACGGGCGACGACCCCGACATGCCGCTTCTGTGGCTGATCCGCGACGACCTGAAGCTGACCGGCACCAAGTTCGGGTGCGGTATAGGTGCCTGTGGTGCCTGCACCGTGCTGATCGACGGCGTGGCGACACGCAGTTGCATCACGCCGGTGTCCGTGGTTGACGGCCCGGTCACGACCATCGAGGCGCTGGCGGCAGACGGCGGCGACACGGCGGTTCAGGCGGCCTGGATCGCCGAACAGGTGCCCCAGTGCGGCTATTGCCAGTCCGGCATGATCATGGCGGCAACGGCGCTTCTGTCGGAAAACCCGGAACCCACTGATGCCGATATCGACGCGGCCATCACCAATATCTGCCGCTGTGGCACCTATCCGCGCATCCGGCGCGCCATCCATGCGGCTGCGGCACGCATGATACTGGAAGGAGCAGCCCATGGTTAAGCTGACACGCAGGGGGTTCCTGGTCGGCGGTGCCGCCCTTGGCGGCACGCTGGCTGCCGGCATGGCGATCGGCGTCGGTTTTCTGTCGACCGTCGACACAAACGGGCTGGACGGCACGGTGCTGGCAGACGGCACCCTGCAGCTCAATGCCTGGGTTCAGATCCGGCCTGACGGCCATATCATTTTTGCCGTGCCGCGCTCGGAAATGGGACAGGGTATCCATACCGCGCTTCCGATGCTGATCGCGGAGGAGCTCGAGGTTTCGCTTGATGCCGACAATGTCAGTGTCATTTTCCCGCAGGAGCCCTTGCCCGTTTATGCAAACTTCATGCTGGGGCTGCGACAGCGCCCTGAAGATGCGACAGGTGCCGCTTCCTGGCTTGGCCGCAAGATATTCGGCCTTGTGCCCTATATCCTGACCGGGGGCAGCAGCAGCACCGCCGACGGCTTTGTTTCCATGCGCCGGGCGGGCGCGGCGGCGCGTTCGATGCTTATCAAGGCAGCCGCCGGCAAGTGGGGCACGGGCATGGACGGCCTGTATGCTGAAGACGGATATGTCATCAATCCCGCAAGTGGCGCGCGGCTGAGCTATGGCGCCCTTGCCACAGATGCCGCCGGCATGGAGCCGGACCGCGACCCCGTTCTGAAACCTGCCAAGGATTTCCGCCTGGTCGGGAAAGCGATCCCGCGGCTGGATATTCCCGCAAAGGTGCGAGGGCAGGCCCGCTTTGGCATCGATACGGTGCTGGATGACATGCTGATAGGCGTGGTCGTGCAGCCGGAAGTGTTCGGCAGCCGCGTTGCCCGGCTGGACGATACGGCTGCCCTTGCCCTGCCGCGTGTGCACAAGGTGGTCAATATGGGCGATGCGGTCGGCGTGATTGCCGATACCTATTATCATGCAAAAAAAGCGGCAGATGTGCTGGAGGTGGAATTTTCCAATGACGCCAGTGCCCTGGTGTCGGACAGCGATATCGCCGCCGTGCTTGAGGACGCGCTCAATGGCGAGAAGGCTTATGTCCAGGAAGACGAGGGCGACCTGGCGGCCGCTTTCGCCGCCGGTGAAACGGTCGAGGCCCGTTATGCCACGCCTTATCTCGCGCATGCCTGCATGGAAACCATGAACTGCACGGCGGTCGTGCAGGATGGCGCTGCGGAACTGTGGATGCCGTCCCAGACCCCGCTTGCCATGAAATGGGCTGCCGGCGACCTGGACCTGCCAAATGGTATCATATTCAACACCACCCTGGCTGGCGGCGCTTTTGGCCGGCGCAGCGAAAAGGATGTGGCGGTTCATGCGCTCAGGATGGCGGCGGCTGTGCCGGGCCGGCCGGTCAAGGCCATCTGGCCGCGCGAGGAGGATATCCGCCATGATGTCTATCGCCCTGCTGCGCGGGCCCGCATCCGGGCCGCAGTGGGCGCCGACGGCATGCCCACGGGGTTCGACTTCCGGATTGCCGTGCAGTCGCCGATGGAGGGTTTCACGCGCCGCAACGCCCCCTTCACCCAGAATGGCGATGGCGACGCCGGTGTCGTGGAAGGGGCGGTCCATCATCCTTATGCGCTGGGCGCGCGCCGGGTTGAAAATGCAACGGTGCGGTTGCCGGTGCCGGTCGGCTTCTGGCGCAGTGTCGGCCATTCCAACAATGGCTTTTTTGTCGAAAGTTTCATCGATGAACTGGCGCACCGGGCCGGGCAGGACCCGATGGCCTATCGCCGGGCGTTGCTGGCACACGACCCGCGCCTTGCCGCCATCATGGACACACTGGCCGACCTGTCTGCCTGGCATACACCGCCCGCAGAGGGCATCGTGCGCGGCGTGGCGTTCCACCCGTCGTTCCTGAGCTATGTGGCGCAGGTGGCCGAAGTGCGTGTGAATGCCGACAAAAGCCTGAAAGTCGAACGGGTCTATTGTGTGGTCGACTGCGGCCAGACCGTGAACCCCGACACCGTGAAGGCGCAGATGGAAGGCGGCATCATTTTCGGGCTTTCAGCCCTGATGCATGGCGAGATCAATATCGAGGCCGGTGCCGTGGTCCAGAGCAATTTCCCGGACTATGACATGGTGCGCATGGCAGACGCCCCGGATATCATTGTGCATGTCATGGAAAATTCGGAAGCGCCGGGCGGTGTGGGTGAGCCGGGCGTGCCGCCGGTGTTCGCGGCAGTCACCAACGCGATTTTTGCGGCCAATGGCGAACGAATCCGCAGCCTGCCGATCCGCAACCATGGTTATGCGTTCACAAGCTAGAAGGAGCGGGGGTCGTCGAGGATCGCCGCCAGGTCTTGCGGGATCGGCATGGATTTGACCGGGCTGACATTGGCGCCCCCCGTGTTGCCAAGCGGTACCTTGCCGATTAGCGAACCAAGGCAGCCGGCCAGGCGCAGGAACTGGCCAAGCAGTTCACGCATGTCACGGGTGCGATAGCCCACCTTCAGCATCCACCAATGGGTCTGCAGGTGCGGTGCAAAATGGCGCTGTCCGAGAATGTGTGCCCGCTCGAGATGGCGGAAACTGTCCCGATAATGCCCGGTATGGTAGAAGCTCTTCGCCTGCGCCATTTCTTCCCGGAACGCCTTCTTCAGGTACGGTTTCATATCTTTGTCTGTTTCTATCGGTCGCTGAATCATTTTGTCTTTTTAGGGCCATGCTTGTGTTGTAGGCAATAATTCCATAAAAATGTAAATAAATTGTCACCTTGCCACCTGGCTTCGGCGGCATGTCATGACGGCCCGTTGCCCATAGCCAAGGCTGCGCCAACGCTGCGCAGACGGCCGCGTCCGGCGTGTTTGCGCGCCACGGTGGATGCAATTTAGACGGCAATGATTCAGATTTTTTTGCGCGCAGGGCTAAGCCGGCAGTAAGGCCGGCCGCATGGCGTGAAATCGCCGGCGTTTCGGGGCGGCACGGTAGCCGAAATTCCCCAATTGGGACGCCTTGCCGGTCGTGCCGGCAAAATGGAATGCCGGCGAAAATTTCGCAGAGGAGCTGGCGGGTGAACCGGTTGCCCTGTTCACCCGCCATCTGGCCCCCACCATCCTGCATTGAGGATGGGCCCATCTGGAGGCCGGGAATTCGGGCCTAGAAGGAACCTGTCCAGCTCAGCACGGCCTTCAGGTTGCGGCCGGGTTCGGAGACACCGGCATAAACCCGCTCATAGTCCGTATCGAACAGGTTGTTGGCGGCAAGGTCGACGCGGAAGCCCTTGAGCGCACCCTCGCGTGGTGCCCAGACAAAATACAGGTCGAACTTTTCATAGGAGTCCCGCTCGTCGGCGGTGTCATTCACCTTGTCGAATGTGCCGGCAAACTGCGCCCGTGCGCCAATCTGGCTGTCGATTTCCGGCAGTTTCACCGCCGCATTCAGGTCCAGCCGGTTGGGCGACAGAATGCCGACATAATCACCCGTGTCCTTGTTGATGCCGTCGATGGTGGAATAACCGGCCCCCAGTTGGAAGCGGCTGCCGCTGTAGGTGGCTTCCAGTTCGAACCCGTCCAGCCGCGCGTTTGTGGTGTTGGCATTATGGCTGGTGCCTGCGGTGCAGGGCAGGGGAATGCTGGGCACAAAACAGGACGGCGAAAATTCGAAATCGACGGCCAGGTCAATGAGGTTCGTGACATCCGATTTGAAATAGCTGCCCTTGGCTGCGAACCGGTCGCCGTCCACCAACAGGTTTTCGAACGTGACACCGGCGCCCCATTCCCAGCTTTCGGACTGTTCGGGTTTAAGGTCCAGGTTCGGCACAAAATAGTTGGGTGCCTCGACACCCGGCCCCAGCGGGATCACAAAGTGGGTGCCGTCTGCGAACAGTTCATTGAAGGAAGGCGCGCGGAAGGCTTCGGAATAGCTGCCGAACAGCATCAGCCATCTGGCCGGGTGCCATGCCAGCGCGACCTTGGGCGAGGTGGCATGGTCGTCGGTATCCAGGGTGCCGTCGGCGCTGTGGTTCTTGAAGCTGTCATAACGCACGGCGGGGATCAGGTTGAAACGGCCAAGCGCGGTTTCGGTGCTCAGGTCCGCCTGCAGGAACAGGCCGGTGGTCTTGGCCGTGGCGTCCGGCACGCCACCCAGGCTGCCGTCGTCGCTCTGGTTGTCGCGTCCGACCTGTTCGTCCTCATAATATTCGGCGCCATAGGTGAAGACGAGGCTGCTGGCGGCGCCGAGGTCGAACCGGCTGCGGTTGTCGATCACGATTCCATAGCTGTCGACCGTGCGGGTGGAGACGCGGTCGCTGTCGTCGAAATCCTTTTCTACCTTTACGTCGTTCTTGAAGGCGGTCAGGCGGGCGTCGATCCAGTTATTGTCCTTGGGCGCAAAATTCAGCCCGATGCGATAGGTGTCGCTGTCCGTGGTCTTGTTGGCCATGTCGCCGGTCGAACTGCCCTGGGCATTGTTGGGTTCGTAAGCGTCGTTGCTGTAATGCAGCCAGGCCAGGTCGCCCGAGAAGGCGTCGGACAGCTTGAAGCTGGTTTTGACAAGGCCCGAGGCCAGCTTATCGTCCGACTGCAGGCTGGCGTCGCTCCCGAGCGCGATATCGCCCGAATTGCGGTAGCTCAGGCTGGCGACACCGTCCAGGCGGCCATCGTCCGTGCGGCCAAACAGGGTGGCGCCGGTCATCCATTCGCCGTTCACATCCTGGTATCCGCCCTTGAGCCTGAGGCCGAAGGTATCGCCTTCTTCAAGGAGATCGGCGGCATCCACGGTTTCAAAGGCGATCACCCCGCCCAGTGCGCCGGAACCATAAAGCGCCGAGCCGGAGCCGCGCACCACCTCGGCGGCTTTCAGAAGGTCGGGCTCGATGAAGAAACGGCCGTCATGGCCCGAAACAAAACTCTGGCGCACGCCGTCGAACATCACCAGCACACCTTCGCCTTCAAGCCCGCGCACCACCGGCATTTCGCCGTTCCGGCGCGGGCCGCCGGAAAAGACGACGCCCGGCATGGTTTCAAACAGGTCGGAAATGGAGGAAGCGACAAAATCGTCGATCTCTTCCTTGGTCAGCACGCTCACCGATCCCGGATGCTCGAAGGCGCTGGACGGGCTTTTGGTGGCGGTGACGGTGATCTCCTCGGGCAGGTCGCTGTCCAGGGTTTCTGCCTGCGCTGCAGGTGCCAGCGCCAGCAGGGATGCACCGAAGGCAAGCGCATGGGCGCGGGCACCGGCAAGCGGGAAGCGGATGTTCATGGTTGGTCTCCCTGACCTGTTTATTGTTAAGAATGAGTCGCAGGAAGCTATAGCGCCGGGACGGCAAGGGATCAATTAAAATAAGAATGACTCGCAATATTAATTGCAATTAAGGGCAGCATTCGGTACATCGGGGCGGAATGACGCGAACCACAAGGGGTTGGATTTCAGATGAACCAGACAAAAAAATTCATGGGCCGCGCGCTGGGCGGTGTCCTGGCACTCGGCCTTTTGGCTGCATGCGCAACAGGCGGGCACCCGGTTTCTGTTGCAGATGCAACATCTTCAGCCGTGGCCACCGAGGCGCAATTCGAAGCGGACCGCAAGGCCATTCTGGCCATGACCGGCGACTATGCGGTCACCTTTTCCTTCAAGGAAACCGTGGCCTTCCAGCCGGACTATCACCTGAAGGATGCATATGAGACCGGCGCACACGAGATCGTGCGGGTGATCGGGGATACCGGCCGTTTCATCAGCCTGCAGCATATCCTGATCGTCGGCGGCGAAGAACGCTTCCCGATCAAACACTGGCGGCAGGACTGGGTCTATGAACCCGAAAAAATCTTCGAATATATCGGCCATAACACCTGGCGCATGCGGGACCTAAGCCTTTCGGAACGCAAGGGAAAATGGGCACAGCTCGTCTATCAGGTCGACGACGGCCCGCGTTATGCGGCGCTGGCGGCCTGGGATCACACCGCCGGGCTTTCCAGTTGGACCTCGCCGGCCACATGGCGCCCGCTGCCGCGCCGCGAAGCCACCAAGCGCGACGACTATGATGTCATGGTGGCCGTCAACCGCCATGCGCTGACCCCCACGGGATGGGTGCACGAACAGGACAATACCAAGCTGGTGATCGGCGAAAACCCGCATGTGATCGCCCGCGAAACGGGCCTCAATACCTATAACCACACCAGCGGTATCGATGCCGAGGTGGCGGAAAATTATTGGGACCAGACCAAGGACTATTGGGCGCGTGTGCGTGCCGAATGGTCGGGCATCGAAGCCGCCAACCGGGTGTTCGGCCTGACCATCAAGGGCGAACCCGAGCCGATGTATACCAAAATCCTGGCCGAGGCTGCTGCCGTGAAAAACGGCAAGGAATCGGTGGATGAAGCCATGGTGGAAACCCGCGCCATCCTGGACGAATTCGTGCGCAAGGAGTAGGGCGCACGGAATGACGCGCAGGGATCGCGGCAGTCAGTCGGCTGCCGCGATCACGTCTTTGGCGATGATGATCTGCTGGATCTGGCTGGTGCCTTCATAGATGCGGAACAGGCGCACGTCGCGGTATAGCTGCTCGATGCCATAATCGGCAATATAACCGGCGCCGCCATGGATCTGAACCGCCCTGTCAGCGACCCGGCCCACCATTTCAGAAGCGAACAGCTTGGCGCAGCTTGCCTTGCGTTTGGTGTCCTCGCCCCGGTCGCGCGCCCGCGCGGCGTCGCGGATCATGCATTCTGCGGCATAGATTTCCATCTCGCTGTCCGCGATCATGGCCTGCACAAGCTGGAAATCGCTGAGCGCGCCCCCGAACTGGCGCCGGTCCTTGGCATAGCGCACGGTGTCCGCCAGCATGCGGCGGGCCAGGCCTGTGCAGACGGCGGCGATATGCAGGCGGCCTTTGTCCAGCACCTTCATGGCTGTCTTGAAGCCCATGTTTTCGCGCCCACCGATGATGTTGGCGGCCGGCACGCGGCAATTGTCGAAAATCACATCGGCCACGGGCGCACCCTGCTGGCCCATTTTTTTCTCCGGCTTGCCGACCGAAAGGCCAGGCGTGCCTGCTTCAACCAGGAAGGCGGAAACACCGCGTGCGTCGCGGCTGTCGGCGTCGGTGCGCGCCATCACCGTGAACAGGCCGGCCAAGGGCGCGTTGGTGATGAAGCGTTTGGTGCCGTTCAGGATGAAATGGTCACCATCACGCCGGGCGCTGGTTTTCAGGGAACCGGCGTCAGAACCGGCTTCGGGTTCGGTGAGGCAGAAGGACCCGATCAGCTCGCCGCTTGCCAGGCGCGGCAGGTAATCGGCCTTCTGGGCGTCGGTGCCATCCAGCACAATGGCCTGGCTGCCGATACCCACATTGGTGCCGAAAATGGAGCGGAAGGCCGGTGCGGCCTGGCCGATGATCATCGCCACCTCGACCTCTTCAGTCATATTGAGGCCAAGGCCGCCGAAATCTTCAGGGATCGACAGGCCAAACAGGCCCAGGTCGCGGATATCCTTCAGGATTTCAGCCGGAATGGCGTCCGTGTCGGCCACCGTGCGTTCCGCCGGGATCAGCCGTTCTTTTACAAAACGGTCGAGCGTGCCCAGAAGCTGGTCCAGTGTTTCCTGATCAAGCGCCATGATGGTTCTTCCTTCCCTGTTGGGCATGAAGTTAATGCGGGTGATTAGATTATCAAGCGCAGATGTCGGGCGCATGCCGCACATCTGTATCACAGACTGGAAATTCGGTCCCGGCGGGTTAGCTTATGCCCTGAAGCTGAAGGCGGCCTAACGGAAGGAACACAGAAATCATGAGCGAGGCATTCATCTGCGACGGTATCCGCACCCCGGTGGGACGTTATGGCGGTGGGCTTTCAAGCGTGCGCACGGACGACCTGGGCGCCAAGCCCCTGCAGGCATTGATGGTCCGCAATCCGGATGTCGACTGGCAGGCGGTGGACGACCTGTTCTATGGCTGTGCCAACCAGGCGGGCGAGGACAACAGGAATGTCGGCCGCATGGCTGCCCTTCTGGCCGGCCTGCCGAAGGAAGTGCCTGCGGTCACAGTGAACCGGCTGTGTGGTTCGGGCCTTGATGCCATCGCGCAGGCCGCGCGTGTGGTGAAATCGGGCGAGGGGGCGCTGACCATCGCCGGTGGTGTCGAAAGCATGTCGCGCGCGCCGTTCGTGATGGGCAAGGCCGATGCAGCCTTCTCCCGCAATGCCGAACTTTACGACACCACCATCGGCTGGCGCTTCATCAACCCGGCCCTTCAGGCGGCTTATGGTACCGACAGTATGCCGGAAACCGCCGAGAACCTGGCTGAGGAATTTTCGATCAGCCGTGCCGACCAGGATGCCTTCGCCTACCGCTCGCAAATGCGCGCCGCCGCCGCGATGGACCGAGGTCGTTTCGACTGCGAAATAGTCCCGGTCAGCATCCCGCAGCGCAAGGGCGATCCCATTCTGGTGGCCGAGGACGAACACCCGCGCCCTGATACCAGCCTTGAGGCGCTTGCGCGCCTGAAGGCACCGTTCCGGGCCGGCGGCACGGTCACTGCGGGTAACGCTTCCGGCACCAACGATGGTGCAGCCGCGCTGATCGTCGCCAGCGAAGACGCCGCCCGCAGGCATGGCCTGACCCCGATGGCACGCATTGTCGGTGCCGCCGTGGCGGGCGTGCCGCCGCGCACCATGGGCATCGGCCCGGTGCCGGCGACACAGAAGCTTTTGTCGCGTTTGGGCTTGGCACTTGGCGATATCGATATAATTGAGCTTAACGAAGCCTTCGCTGCCCAGTCGCTCGCGTGTATTCGTGGTCTGGGCCTGCCGGACGATGGAGACCATATCAACCCGAACGGGGGCGCCATCGCGCTTGGACACCCGCTGGGCATGTCGGGGGCGCGCATCGCGCTCAGCCTTGCGCATGAATTGCGGGCCCAGAAGGCGCGCTATGGCCTCGCGACCATGTGTATCGGGGTCGGGCAGGGTATCGCGATGGTGCTGGAACGGGTCTGAGGCCCAACAGATTTTGAGATGTAGGGGAAGCAGAAATGCAAACAGTAACCAGGGAAATGCGCGGCAATATCGCGCTGATCACCGTCGACAATCCGCCTGTGAATGCGCTGTCGCATTCAGTGCGCGAAGGGCTGCTGAACCAGATGAACGAACTGGCGGGCGACGATAGCTGCAAGGCGATCGTGATCGCCTGTGCCGGCCGCACCTTCATCGCGGGCGCCGATATCCGCGAATTCGGACAGGCCCCGAAGGAGCCGGGCCTGATCGAGGTAGTGAACCGCATCGAAGCGATGGACAAACCTGTTGTGGCGGCGATCCATGGCACCGCCCTGGGTGGTGGGCTCGAGGTCGCGCTGTCGTGCCATTACCGCATTGCCGTGCCGTCCGCAAAGGTTGGCCTGCCTGAAGTGAAACTGGGCATCCTGCCGGGCGCCGGCGGCACCCAGCGCCTGCCGCGCATTGCCGGGGCAAAGAACGCCCTTGATGCCATCATTTCCGGCCGTCATATCAGCGCCAGGGAAGCGCTGGCTTGGGGTGTGCTGGACGAACTGGTGGAAGACGATCTGGTTGGCGCCGCGCTGGCTTTCGCCGAAGGCGCCATTGCCAAGGGTGTGCGCCGCACCGGCGAGATCGCCATCGACAAGTCGGAGGCCAGCCCCGAAATGTTCGCGGCCTTCCGCAAGTCGGTTGCGCGCCAGACGCGGGGCTATTTTGCGCCAGAGCGCTGCATCCAGTGCGTCGAAGCAGCGGTTGAGCTGCCGCTTGAGGCCGGCCTGAAGCGCGAGCGCGAGCTGTTCATGGAATGTTTTGCCAACCCGCAGGCCAGGGCGCTGCAGCATATGTTCTTCGCCGAGCGCCAGATCAGCCGCATCCCGGGTATCGGCAAGGACACGCCGCGCCGTGAAATCCGCAAGGTCGGCATCCTGGGCGCCGGCACCATGGGCGGCGGCATTGCGATGAATTTTGCCAATGCGGGCATTCCGGTCACCATCCTTGAAGTGCAGCAGGAAGCGCTGGACCGGGGCCTGAAGGTCGTGCGCGGCAACTATGAACGCTCGGCCGCCAAGGGCAAATTCCCGATGGAGAAGGTCGACGACCTGATGGGCCTGTTCACGCCGACCCTGTCGTATGACGACCTGTCGGACTGCGACCTGATCATCGAGGCCGTGTTCGAGAAAATGGAGATCAAGAAAGAGGTCTTCACCAAGCTGGATGCCGTGGCCAAGCCTGGCGTCATCCTGGCCAGTAACACCTCCTACCTTGATATCGATGCCATCGCGGCCGTGACCAAACGCCCCGCCGATGTATTGGGCCTGCATTTCTTCTCGCCCGCCAACGTGATGCGGCTGCTGGAGATTGTGCGTGCCGAAAAAACGGCTGACGACGTGCTGGCCACCTGTGTCGACCTTGCCAAGACCATCAAGAAGGTGGGTGTGGTCGCGGGCGTATGCCATGGCTTCATCGGCAACCGCATGCTGTCGCCCTATGGGCGCGAAGCCGCGCTGTGTGTCATCGAAGGTGCGAAACCTGAGGAAGTGGACGCAGCCCTCTATAATTTCGGCATGCCGATGGGGCCGATGACCATGTCCGACATGGCGGGCCTCGATATCGGTTATTTCAACCGCCAGGGCGTGGGCCGCGAAAATTACGAGACCAAAGCCTATGACTGGATGGACAAGCTGGTGGAAGCCGGTCGCAAGGGCCTGAAGGTTGGCGCCGGTGTCTATGCCTATGAGGCCGGTGACCGCACGCCGAAACCAGATCCCGAGGTGATGAAGATCATCGAAGCGGAAAGCGCCGCTGTCGGCATTGCACGCAAACCCAAGTCGGCGGATGAAATTGTCGAACGCTGCATGATGGCGCTGATCAACGAAGGAGCCAAGATCTTGGGCGAGGGCAAGGCCTACCGCGCCAGCGATATCGATGTGGTGTATGTGAACGGCTATGGTTACCCGCCCTACCGCGGTGGCCCCATGCATTATGCCGACAGCCTGGGCCTGAAGCAGGTTTATGAAACCATCCTTCGTTTCCAGGACGTGCATGGCCCGCGCTGGTGGCAACCGGCACCGCTTCTCAAGGAACTGGCGGAAGCCGGCAAAAGTTTCGCCGACTTCGACCGCGACAACGCAAACAAGGAATAGAGAATGACCGCAGACTATGTGAACGGCCTGTTTGGCCTTGATGGCAAGGTGGCCCTGGTGGCCGGCGCTTCGTCCGGTATCGGTGCCGAATTCGCCCGGGCGCTGGCCCGCGCCGGTGCCGATGTGGTGCTGGGCGCCCGCCGGGTCGACCGTATCCAGAAACTGGCGGACGAGATTGCGGCGGAAACCGGTCGCAAAACGCTGGCCGTTGCGCTGGATGTCACCGACGAAGACAGCGTGCAGGCGGCGTTCGATGAAGCCACTGCCAAGCTGGGCACCCCGACCATTGTGTGCAACAACGCCGGCCTTGCGCGCCCCAACTGGGCGCTTGAGGACACCGAAGAGGATTGGGACGTGACCATGAACACCAACCTCAAGGGCATGTGGCGCGTCGCCCGTGCGGCGGCGAAGCGCATGATCGAAAATGGCAAGGGCGGCTCGATCATCAACACCGCCTCGATCCTTGGCCTTGGCGTCGGCCCGCAACAGACCACCTATGCCACCAGCAAGGCGGGCGTGGTGCATATGACCCGGGCGCTTGCCATCGAATGGCAACGCTTCGGCGTGCGCGTAAATGCCATCTGCCCCGGCTATTTTGTGACCGAGATCAACGATACCTTCCTTGCAAGCGACCTTGGTCAGCGCATGCTGCAACAGTCGCCCGCCAAACGGGCAGGCAAGCTGCCGGAACTGGTGCCGGCCATGCTGATGCTGGCATCACCCGCCAGCAGCTTCACCACGGGCGTGGCCCTGCCGGTCGATGGCGCCCATTCGGTGCGCCTGGCGTAAAAGCTAAGACGTCGGGGTGCCCGCGGGCGCCCCGGCAATCAGCCGCCAAAAACCTCGTAATGGTCGACCGTGCGGCCCCATTCGACCAGATACTCCTTATCGAAATCATAGAATTTGGCCACCTCTGGCCTGTCGCCTGCGAAGCGCTTGATGGCATCCATGTCTTGCCAGTGGGTCAGCATGGTCACGCTCACCCGGCCATTGCCGGTGGGGCGGTACAGGCACCAGGCACCTTGGTTGCCACCAACAGACTTATAGTCCGGTATTGCCACATCCCGCATCAGATGCAGGTAGGCTTCGGCTTTTTCTGCCGGCACCTCGCCGGTCCATATGCGTGCAATCATGCCTGGGTCTCCCATTCTGTCGCTTTGAAACATATGGGAAGCGCAGGGCCAAAATAAAACGGGGGCCAGTGGCCCCCGTTTCTTCGTGCCGGAGTGTCCGGAACCTTAGAATTTTGCGCCGAACGCGATGCCCATGACGCGGGGCTCGTTCACATAACCGGTCAGGTTGTTGAAGTCGATCGCGCCTTTGGCATTCTGTTCGTTGGTGATGTTGCGGCCAAACAGGGCCACTTCATACTGGCCTTCAGCCCAGCGGTAACCCATGCGGATGCCGCCTTCGAACGTGGTGTCGGTGCGGAATTCCTCGGATTCATAGAGGAACAGGCTGGTCGGGCCTTGGAACGCCCAGTCGGTGAAGATGAACACTTCCGAACCATCATCAACCGGCACAGTATAGTCGGCGGTGAAGTTCAGGGTCCATTCCGGAGCCTGCGGCAGCGCATTGCCGTCAACCGAAGCACGAAGCTCGCCCGTTGCATACAGCGGGTTGTTCGGGTTCGTGATCACGGTACCATCGGCCAGAACGCTGACGATCGGGTCGGTCACGGTGCACTGGGCACACAGGCCAACCAGCAGGTTCGGGTCCTTCAGTTCGGTCTTGGCATAGGCGAAACCGGCGGTCAGGCGGAAGTTCTCGTTGACCAGATATTCGATGTCGGTTTCGAAGCCATAACCGGTGGCCTTGTCAGCATTCACCAGTTGGATGAAGTTGCCACCGCCACCAACGGCGCTGAGCTGCATGTCGCTCATGTCCCAGTAGAAGGCGGCACCGTTCCAGCGCATGCGGCCATCCAGAAGTTCGGCCTTGAAGCCGGCTTCATAGGAGATGACCTTTTCTTCGCTTGCCGTGGTCGGGTTGGAGAAGAAGGCAATGTCGCGGCCCTGAATGGTCGGGGCGCGGAACGCCGTGGCAACACGGGCATAGATCGACAGGTCATCGCTCATGACATGGTTGACGGCCACGTCCCAGTTCAGCTTGGAACCGGAAAGGTCAACCGGTGCGATATCGGCACCGAAGGCACCCGAATAACCGGTCAGGGTCTTGTTGTCGTCGGTATAACGCAGGCCCACAGTCAGGGTGGTGTTTTCGGTCATGTCATAGGCGGCCTGACCGAACAGCGCCCAGGTTTCGTTCTTGTGGGTCAGCACGGTGTCCGGCACAAAGAACGGGGTGGTGCGCAGCACCAAGGTGCTGTCGAAATAGTAGAAACCGAACTGGGTGAACAGCTTGTCATTCACCTGGCCGGAAATCCGCAGTTCCTGGGTATACTGGTCCAGGTCGTCGATACCGTCCTGGGTCGAGGACTGGAACGGAATGAAGCCCGGGCCGGTGTCGTTGCCGCCGTCGATGTCGCCGAGGCTGTAGCCATTGGCGGTCTCGTAAGCGGAAATCGAGGTCAGGGTCATGCCGTTTTCGAGTTCATAGTTCATCTTCAGCGAGGTGCCCCAACTGTCATAGGACTGCGGGTTGTTGTGCGTGTCGCCGAAATAAACGGTTTTGGGATCGTAGTTCTCGTTGAAGTCGTTGCTGCCCTGATCCCAGATGTTGGCGCGGAACAGAGCCGACGTGCCGTCGAGCGAACGGATATGGATGTTCGCGAGGGCATCGAAATTCTCGGTCGGGGTATAGAGAAGCTGGAAGCGGGCTGCAGCTTCAACGAAGCCGCCCATGGCATTCTCTTCACCGGTGTAGGCATTGTCGACATAGTCGCCGCGGTGCATGTAAAGACCGGAGACACGCGCCGCCAGCTTGTCGCTGATCGGGCCGCCATAGGCAGCTTCAACGGTGGCGGTGTCGTACATGCCGTAGGAGGCGCTGACATAACCTTCAGCTTCCTGCGTCGGCTTGCGGGTGTCGAACTTCACGATGCCGGCCGGGGTGTTGCGGCCGAACAGGGTGCCTTGCGGGCCACGCAGCACTTCAACGCGGTCAACGTCGAAAAGCGGGAAGCTTTTCAGGACCACGTTTTCCATGACCACTTCGTCCATGATGATGGACACCGGCTGCGAAGCCGCCAGGTCGAAGTCGGTGTTGCCAAGGCCGCGCAGGTAGAAGCGCGGGGCGACACGGCCGTTCGAGGATTCAGCGTTCAGGCCCGGGATGCGCGAGGACAGGAGACGGATGTCTTCACCGCCGGCTGCAAAGCTGTTCAGGGTATCGCCCTTGATGGCCGTGATCGAAATCGGCACGTCCTGCAGGCTTTGTTCGCGTTTCTGTGCGGTAACGACGATTTCCTCAAGAGCCAGTCCACCGTCCTCGGCAGCTTGAACATGTGCTGCGAGCGACAGGGCCAGGACAGACGAGCCGGCCACAAGGCGCGCACAATGGTTAACCCAAGTATTCTTCATGGTGTGTTCCCCGTTTTGAAGCAACAATACTTCACTAAACAAAATTGAAAAACGCCAAGGTTTGGCAGAGCTGCATTGGCAAAATAAGACTCTGGCCGCCCCCTTGAATGTTCAAAGCGTCCAGAAGGTCAGTGTGCATAGATGAAGGGTAAAGGCGACCGTTTTCGCTAACGATCAGAAGCCCCTAGCTGACTGTTCAGTCAGACTGTTGCAGTTTGGCAACGTGACTGACCTATTCCTGTTCGGTGAAGACTTGATGACATGATGGCGAACTTTTCGGTCGCTTGCCCTTCATCTGATGCCGGATAACTGGCATAAGGCGGGCAACAGCCATGAACGAAAACAGCGAAGGACAGTCCATGCAATTCCCGGCCCCCCTGCAGAAGGCCATCCTGATCAAGCGCTACAAACGCTTTCTGGCCGACGTGCAATTGCCGTCTGGCGCGGTGGTTGTGGCACACTGTGCCAATTCGGGCTCGATGTCCGGTTGCGACACGCCGGGCAGCACTGTGTGGCTGTCGGCCAACACCAACCCGAAGGCCAAGCTGGACTGGCGCTGGGAAATGGTGGATGTGGATGGTTACCTTGTCGGCATCAATACCAGCCACCCGAACCGGCTGGCGGAAGATGCCATCCGCGATGGTACCATTACCGAACTGCAGGGTTATGCAAGCCTGCGCCGGGAGGTGAAATATGGCCAGAACAGCCGGATCGACATCCTGCTTGAAGGCGCGCCGGACAAGGAACACGACCTCTGTTATGTCGAGGTCAAGAATGTTACCCTGAAAGCGGGCGACGAGGCCCGTTTTCCCGATGCCGTCACCAGCCGGGGTGCCAAACACCTTGTTGAACTGATGGACATGGTGGCGGCTGGCCACAGGGCCGCAATGCTGTTCCTGGTGCAGCGCGCTGACTGCACATTGTTCCGCCCGGCGGCGGATATCGATCCGCATTATGCCGAAACCCTGTCACGGGCGTCGGCCGCAGGCGTTGAAATCCTGTGTTACAGTTGCGATTTGTCACCGGACGAAATTGCTGTTAAAGGCACGCTTCCCATTGCCCTTGAACCCGCCTAGAATGCGGGCAGACAAGCTGGAAAAGACCGATGAATTATGTTGATGCGATGAATGTTCCCGATACCCGCACCGGTGCGATCAAGATCCATGGCCCCGAAGCCATGGACGGCATGCGCGCCGCCGGCCGTCTGGCCGCCGAGGTGCTGGACCATGTGACCCCGTATGTTGCGGCGGGTATCACCACCGAGGAACTGGACCGCATCTGCCATGATTTCATCATCGCCAACAAGGCGATCCCGGCGCCCCTCAATTACCGCGGGTTCCCGAAATCCATCTGCACGTCCATCAATCATGTCATCTGCCACGGCATTCCGGGCCCGAAGAAGCTGAAGGACGGTGACAGTCTCAATATCGATGTCACGGTCATCCTGGATGGCTGGTACGGCGATACAAGCCGCATGTTCTTTGTCGGCGAACCCAAACTGCTGCCGCAGCGTCTGTGCCAGGTGACCTTCGAAGCCATGTGGAAAGGCATCGAGGCCGTGAAGCCGGGCGCACGCCTGGGCGACATCGGCCATGCGATCCAGAGCCATGTGGAAGCCCACCGTTATTCCGTGGTGCGCGATTTCTGCGGCCACGGCATTGGCCGGGTGTTCCATGACGAACCCAGCATCGTGCATTTTGGCCGCCCCGGTACGGGGCCCGAGCTGCGCCCTGGCATGTTCTTCACCATCGAACCCATGGTCAACGCCGGCAAATATGGCGCCAAGGTGCTGGCGGACGGCTGGACCGCGGTCACCCGCGACAAAAGCCTGTCGATGCAGTTTGAACATACGCTGGCTGTAACAGAAGACGGTTACGAGGTATTCACCCGGTCGCCCAAGGGGTGGGAACGGCCGCCTTACAATATCTGACACGGAGACGCCCGCTTCATGGGGGACGCGGACATGGATCTCGTCAAGGGCCACAGGGGCCGTCTGCGCGAACGTTTCCTGAAGGGCGGCGCGGACGCGCTTGCCGACTATGAACTCTTGGAACTGATCCTGTTCCTTGCCATTCCCCGGCGCGATGTCAAACCGCTTGCCAAACTTCTGATCGCCCATTTTGGCAGCTATGCCGCTGTGCTGAGTGCCGACATTGGCAGGCTTTCTGCCTTCCCGGGGCTGGGCGACACCGCGGTTGCCGCCATCAAGACAGTGCAGGCCTCGGCCCTGCATCTCGCGCGCACGCAGGCGCATGACCGGCCGGTGCTGTCGAACTGGACCGCCGTTGCGGCCTACCTGCAGGGCGCCATGGCCAACCGCGCGCGTGAACAGGTGCGGCTAATGTTCCTGGACCGGAAAAACGTGCTTGTCGCCGACGAGGTTTTAAGCGACGGTACCATCGATCAGGCACCGGTTTATCCGCGCGAGGTGGTACGCCGGGCGCTTGATCTGAATGCCAGTGCGCTTATCCTGGTGCACAACCATCCCTCGGGCGACCCGACACCCAGTCCGGCGGATATTTCGATGACCCGGGAACTGGCCGACGCCTGTGGCCGTCTGGGCATCAGGGTGCATGACCATATTGTGGTCGGCACCACAGGACAGGTCAGTTTCCGCGAATTGGGCCTGTTGTGAGCGTCGATGTAAAAGGGACAGACAGGGGCGGAAGCAATGCCCCGAAGGATGATTTGATGTATTGGCAGCAAGTTGGCTCCACCCGCGAAACCCTTGAAAACCTGCCCATTTCGGCAAAGCTTGTGTTGATGTCGCAGGACGGCAAGGCGCTGCTCATGCGCAAGAATACCGGCCTTTTCGACCTGCCGGGCGGCAAGGTGGAAACCGGCGAGGACCTGTTTGAAGCCCTGCAGCGCGAGGTGAAGGAAGAGGTGGGCCTGAATGCCAAACGCTTCGAGTTTGTCTCATCCTGGGTCAAGCATAACCCTGAATTGGGCGACCGACTTGTGATTGTTTTCACCACGCAGGTCAATAAGCGCGCCAAAGACATAAAACTGAAACTTTCCGATGAACATATTTGGGCAGCATTCAAGGGACCGCGCAAAACGTTCCTGATCGATGACATCCCGCCCGGGTATGCCAACGCCTTGTCCATCTGTTTCGCGCGGTACCCAAAACCGCCAAAAGAGGCGCAACAGAAGGACTGACTGCCATGCTGGAGATCGAGCGCAAATTCCTGGTGCACGGCCCGGCGCTCGACCTTCCCAAAAAGCACAAGCGGCTTGAGCAGGCTTACCTGATGCGCATGGACGGGCGCTCGCTTCGGGTCCGGCGGATCGAGAACAAATATATCCTCACTCTCAAGATCGGCTCTGGCAAGGTGCGCGAGGAGGTCGAACAGCGCCTTGAACGCGAAGACGGCAAGATGCTGATGGGCCAGGCGCTCGAGGCGCCGATCAAGAAAAAGCGCTACGAGATCAAGGTCGGCGGCAAGCTCTGGGAAATCGACGTGTTCGACGGCGAAAACAAGGGTCTTGTGCTGGCGGAAATTGAACTCAAACACCCCGACGAGGACTTCCCGCACCCAAGCTGGCTACGCCGCGAGGTGACCGGCGACCGGCGTTTCCACAACTCCAGCCTGGCAACTTATCCCATCTCGGCCTGGCGTGGCGATTTCGAGGCCATGCTGGCCAAGGAATAGGGTGCCGGGCACCCCGGTGGGCCAAGTTGCTGTGCGCATGGCTGCCGTGCGGTCATCGGCGCTTGCGAATTGCCGGCCTTTCTGGTAGCACCGCCGCAAGATTGAGACGCCCACCGGCCAACCGCCATAGGCCCAGTTGAGGAGCCCCGCCCGATGATCCCCCGTTATACCCGCCCCGAAATGGCTGCCATCTGGTCGCCGGAATCCAAATTCCAGATCTGGTACGAGATCGAAGCCCACGCCTGTGATGCACAGGCCGAACTGGGTGTCATCCCAAAGGAAGCCGCCAAGGCCGTCTGGGACCGGGGCCAGTGGGAAATCGACCGTATCGACGAGATCGAACGCGAAGTGAAACATGATGTCATCGCGTTCCTGACCAACCTGGCGGAATATGTCGGCCCCGAAGCCCGCTTCGTGCACCAGGGCATGACCTCGTCGGACGTTCTGGACACCTGTTTCAACGTGCAGCTCGTCAAGGCCACCGACATCCTGCTGGCCGACATGGACAAGCTGCTTGAGGTGCTGAAGAAACGCGCGCTCGAACACAAGATGACCATCTGTATCGGCCGCAGCCACGGCATCCATGCCGAGCCGGTAACCTTCGGCCTGAAGATGGCGCAAGCCTATGCCGAGTTTGACCGCTGCCGCGAGCGTCTGGTCAACGCCCGCAAGGAAATCGCCACCTGCGCGATTTCGGGTGCTGTGGGCACGTTTGCCAACATCGATCCTTATGTCGAAGAGCATGTCGCCAAGGCCCTTGGCCTCGAAGTCGAGCCGGTTTCGACCCAGGTTATCCCGCGCGACCGCCATGCCATGTATTTTGCCACACTTGCGGTGATCGCAAGCTGTATCGAACGCCTGGCCACCGAAGTGCGCCACCTGCAGCGCACCGAAGTGCTTGAAGCCGAGGAGTTTTTCTCCAAGGGCCAGAAGGGTTCGTCGGCCATGCCGCACAAGCGGAACCCGATCCTGACCGAAAACCTGACCGGCCAGGCGCGCCTTATCCGCGCCTTCTGCATCCCGGCCATGGAAAACGTGGCCCTGTGGCACGAACGCGATATCAGCCATTCGTCGGTTGAACGCAACATCGGCCCGGACGCCACCGTGGCGCTCGATTTCTCGCTCGCTCGCCTGGCGAACGTGATGGAAAACCTGGTCGTCTACCCGGACAATATGCTCGATAACATGAACAAGCTGGGCGGCTTGCCGAACAGCCAGCGTGTGATGCTGACCCTCACGCAAGCCGGCGTCAGCCGCGAGGACGCCTACCGCCTGGTGCAGGCCAACGCCATGAAGGTCTGGGAAAGCCGCGGCGCGCTGCATCTCCTTGACCTCCTGAAGGCCGACGAGAAGGTCACCAGCAAGGTGTCGGAGGCTGAACTGAACGAACTGTTCAACATGGACTACCACACCAAACATGTGGACACGATCTTCCGCCGTGTGTTCGGCGAAGCCTGATCAGGGCGCACAGGAAACAAAAAGGCCCGGCGGGACATCCTGCCGGGCCTTTTTGTTTGGGTATGGTTCGGCCTATTCGCGTGCACCCAGCGCTTTCGTTAGGAACGTGCGAACGGCGCTGACATACATGGGCTCGTTTTCGGCCATGGTGGCATGCCCGGCGTCCGGTACGATGATGGTACTGCTGCCGTCAATCATGCCTGCGAAACGGCGGCAGCTTTTGGGGGCGGCCTCGTCGAACTCGCCGCACACCATAAGGGTCGGCACATTGATGTCCTTCAGGCGCGGGCTGACGTCATAATCCTTCAGGGTGCCGGGTGCGAAAAACTCGGTCGGGCCCCACATATATTCATACATCTCGCCATTGCCCTTGGGGCCGTCCACACGGTAGCGCTGGCCGGGGCAGGGTGTCTGGCGGCACATATGGTGGCGGTAGAATTCCTGCTCCGCAGCGCGGTATTCGGGCGCGTTCGTGGTGCCCTCGGCCTCATGCTTGCGGATGGTGGCTGCGGTCGCGGCCGGCAACTGGTCGATCCATTCCTGATTGTCGGCCAGCCACTGGTGGGTGGAAATCAGCGGGCTCGACAGGATGGCCGCTTTCAGCCCTTCCGGCCGGCGCACGGCATATTCCGCCGCCAGGGTGCCGCCCCAGCTATGGCCCGCGATCACCACGTCCCTGAGGTCCAGCGCCTTGCGGATGGCATCGATTTCGCCGACAAAATGTTCGACCGTCCATTCGCTTTTGTCCGCCGTGCGGTCCGAATTGCCGGTGCCCAACTGGTCATACAGGATCACGGGGTAGGTGTCGGAAAGCTGCACATAGGGCATGTTGCCCCGGTGTGTGCCGCCCGGCCCGCCGTGCATCACGATAATCGCCGGGCGTTTGCCCAGATGTTCTGCACCGTTCAGGCGGTACCAGATGCGCCCGCCGTCCACCTGGATATAACCCGCGATTTCCGGGTCCTGGTGGGCGCTGGCGGGCAGGCTCAGGAAGCTGAAGGCGACAATCAGGGCGGCAAGCAGGCGTATCATGGCAATCCCCCGCTCAGGCCAGCCGTTCGGCATGGTGTTTCAGATGGTCCTCGATGAAGGTGGCGATGAAGAAATACCCATGGTCATAGCCTTCATGGCGCCGAAGTGTCAGTTTCTGGCCGACCTTTTCGCACGCCGTCTCGAACAGTTCGGGTTTGAGCTGGTTTTCCAGGAACGGGTCCGACAGGCCCTGGTCGATCAGGATGTCGGTATCCAGGGCGCCACTGCCTTCCAAAAGTTTGCAGGCATCATGTTCTGCCCAGCGTGCCGGGTTGTCGCCCAGATAACCGGGCAGCGCCTTCTGGCCCCACGGGCAGGACATGGGCGCCACAATCGGCGCAAACGCCGAAACCGACCGGTATTGGCCCGGGTTTTTCAGGAACAGGGTCAGGGCACCGTGCCCGCCCATGGAATGGCCGGTGATACCCTGTTTGCCCATGTCTGCCGGGAACTGTTCGGCGACCAGCGCCGGCAGTTCGTCTGTCACATAGCTGTACATCTGGAAATGCTCGGCCCAGGGTTTTTCGGTTGCATCGACATAAAAGCCGGCGCCCTGGCCAAAATCCCATTCCTCGACATTCGCCACACCCTCACCGCGCGGGCTGGTATCAGGGCAGACGACCATCAGGCCCAGTTCCGCCGCCACGCGCTGGAACCCGGCCTTCACGGTCGCATTGTCTTCCGTGCAGGTGAGGCCCGAAAGGTACCAAAGCACCGGGACCTTCTTGCCACCCTTCGCCTGTGGCGGGGTGAAAACCGAAAAGCGCATGGCGGTTCGGGTTTTCGCAGACTGGTGCCGGTAATAACCCTGCGTGCCACCAAAACAGGCGGTTTCGCTGATAACCTCGAAGGACATCAGTAGATCACCACACTGCGGATGCTTTCGCCGTGGTGCATCAGGTCGAAGGCCTTGTTGATGTCATCCAGCGGCATGGTGTGGGTGATCAGGTCGTCGATATTGATCTTGCCGTCCATGTACCAGTCGACAATCTTGGGCACATCCGTCCGGCCGCGGGCGCCACCGAAGGCCGAACCGCGCCAGACACGGCCGGTGACCAGTTGGAACGGACGGGTGGAGATTTCCTGGCCCGCACCGGCCACGCCGATGATGATGCTTTCGCCCCAGCCCTTGTGGCAGCATTCCAGCGCCTGGCGCATGGTGTTCACGTTGCCGATACATTCGAAACTATAGTCGGCGCCGCCGTTCGTCAGGTCGGCAATGGCGGCCATGACGTCGGTTTCCTTGGGGTTGATGAAATGGGTCATGCCGAACTGGCGGCCCATTGCCTCGCGCGCATTGTTGATGTCGATGCCGATAATCTTGTTGGCGCCAACCATGCGGGCACCCTGAATAACGTTCAGGCCGATACCGCCCAGGCCAAATACCACGACGTTCGAGCCCGGTTCCACCTTGGCGTCGAACACCACGGCGCCCACACCGGTGGTGACCCCGCAGCCGATGTAGCAGATCTTGTCGAACGGCGCGTCAGGGCGCACCTTGGCGACCGCGATTTCCGGCAGCACGGTATAGTTCGAGAAGGTCGAACAGCCCATATAGTGCAGGATCGGTTTGCCATCGATGGAGAAACGGCTGGTGCCGTCCGGCATCAGGCCCTGGCCCTGGGTCGGGCGGATGGCCTGGCAGAGGTTGGTTTTGGGGTGCAGGCAATAATCGCATTCGCGGCATTCGGGGGTGTAAAGCGGGATCACATGGTCACCCGGCTTCACGCTTTTCACGCCTTCGCCGACCTCGACCACAACACCGGCGCCTTCATGGCCCAGGATGGCCGGAAACGCGCCTTCGGGATCATCGCCGGACAGGGTGAAAGCGTCGGTGTGGCACACACCCGTCGCCTTGATTTCAACCAAGACTTCACCCGGGCGCGGACCAGCCAGATCAACGGTTTCGATGCTCAGCGGTTTGCCTGCGCCCCATGCGACGGCTGCACGTGTTTTCATGATTTTCCCTCTTGTGTCGGCGTGTGTAATTCCTGTTTGTACTAAAGCCGGAACTGCGGCTAAAGTGCAAGCCCAGTTACGAATTTGTGCACAGAATGAACCGGGAAAACCATGACCGCGACCCCAAGCCAAGACGTCAGCGCCGCCCTTCTGATCATCGGGGATGAAATCCTGTCAGGCCGCACGCAGGACCTGAATATGGCCTATCTGGCCAAATGGCTGAACGAGGCCGGAATCCAGTTGAAGGAAGCGCGTGTGGTGCCCGATATCGAGGCTGAAATCGCCGATGCGCTCAATGCCATGCGCACGCGCTATGATTATGTGTTCACCACGGGCGGCATCGGCCCGACCCATGATGATATCACGGTCGACAGTATTGCGGTTGCCTTTGGGGTGCCCGTGGTTACCCACCCGGAAGCGTATGCCAAGATGGAAGCCTATTACGGCGCCGAGAATTTCACCCCGGCGCGCCAGCGCATGGCGCGGGTGCCGGAAGGTGGTGAACTGGTCGAAAACCCGGTGTCGATCGCGCCGGGCATCCGCAAGGACAATGTCTTCATCCTGGCCGGCGTACCCAAGATCATGCAGGCAATGCTCGAGGGCATTCGTCCGCTTTTGCGGGTTGGCCGCAAGGTCTGGACCCAGTCGCTCAGCATCCATGCGCCGGAAAGCAAGATTGCGGGGCCCTTGGGTAGCGTTCAGGAACAGTTCCCCGGCACCTCAATCGGCAGCTATCCCTTCTACAAGGCGGGCGATTATGGCGCGCAGGTGGTGGTGCGCAGTGCCGATGTAGCCCTGGTGACAGCCGCCATGGCTGCCGTGCAGGCCTTCTGTGCGGACGCCGGCTTCAAGGCCGATGAGCTTTCGGAAATCGCCTAGCGCTTGAAAACCACGGTTTTGTTGCCGTTCAGCAGCACCCGGTGCTCCAGGTGCAGCTTCAGGGCTTCCGCGAGCGTGATACGCTCGACATCGCGGCCGGTGGCCACCAGGTCGTCCGGCGTCATGGCATGGTTCACACGCGCGACATTCTGTTCGATGATCGGGCCTTCATCCAGGTCTGCCGTCACATAATGCGCGGTGGCGCCAATCAGTTTCACACCCTTCGTGTGTGCCTGCTGGTACGGCAGCGCGCCCTTGAAGCTGGGCAGGAAACTGTGGTGGATGTTGATCACCCGGCCCGCCAGCCGTTCGCACACCTTGTTCGACAAAACCTGCATATAGCGGGCAAGCACGATCAGGTCGATCTGTTCGTCGTCGATCAGCTTCAGAAGGCGGGCTTCCTGTTCCGCCTTGTTTTCCTTGTTCACCGGCCAGTGATGGAACGGGATATTGTAGGATGCGGTCAGTTGGTAGGCGTCCATATGGTTCGACACCACGGCCGGCAATTCCATCGGCAAGGCGCCGCGCTGCCAGCGGTACAGGATATCCATCAGGCAGTGGTCGAATTTCGACACCATCACCAGCACACGCTGCGGGCGCGCCAGGTTATGCAGCGCCCATTGCATGCCGAATTTTTCGGCGTGGGCACCGATGGTGGCGCGCAGGGCTGTTTCTTCAACCGGTTTACCGGTCGGCGTGAAGGCCACACGCATGAAAAAACAGCCGCCCAGTTCGTCACCGAACTGGTCGCTCGAGGTGATGTTGCAACCTTCTGCCGCCAGCAGCCCGGAAATGTCGGCAACGATGCCGGCCTGGTCGGGGCAGGATAGGGTCAGCACATAACGGTCGCTCATCTTCGGGTACCTCTCTCGCATTTGCGGGGAGCCGCACCAAAGCAAGGCTTTGGCGTGAATGCAACAGGATTTGTCGCACCTCCGGCATTTTGGGCGTTGTTTCGCCGGCGCGCGCTGGTCTATAACGCGACTGACGCAACTGCCGGACCATCCGCACCGAGGGGCGCCCGTGGCGAAACTGGTAGACGCAAGAGACTTAAAATCTCTCGACCTTTGGTCGTGCCGGTTCGATCCCGGCCGGGCGCACCACCCTTAGCCTAAATGCATGGTCGAACAAATGCCGTGCACCGGTGGTTCGTGGCACCCTGCTATGACATGTGATTTGCCAGCGGCCTGTCGGCCTGCTTAGCTGGCGGCGCGGGCAGGGGGAGGTTTATGCAGGCATACCAAAAATTGATCGCGGAAGTGCGGGCGTGCAGGCTTTGCGCGGACCTGCCGCTGGGGCCAAAGCCGATTGTCCAGCTTGATCCGCGGGCAAAGATCCTGATCGCAGGGCAGGCACCTGGCCGGATTACCCATGAAAAAGGTATCCCGTTCGATGACCCGTCCGGCGACCGGCTGCGTAGCTGGCTCGGTATCGACCGCGCCACCTTCTACGACCCCGCCAGGATTGCGATCCTGCCCATGGCGCTGTGTTTTCCGGGCGGTGGCAAAAATGGCGACTTGCCGCCGCGCGCGGCATGCGCGCCGGCCTGGCGCGCCCAGCTTCTGGCTGCGCTGCCGAACCTGCAGCTCAGCCTCTTGATCGGCGCCTATGCCCAGGCCTGGCATTTGCCGGGGCGGCGAGGCTCAACGCTCACCGAAACCGTGGCAGGCTGGCAGGCTTTTTGGCCCGATATCATGCCTTTGCCGCACCCAAGCCCCAGGAACCGCGGCTGGCCGAAGAAAAACCCGTGGTTTGAAACCGATCTGTTGCCTGCGCTCAGGGCGCGTGTTGCCACCTTGTTGCAAACCTGAGCGTCGCAGCAGGCATTCAGGCGTCCAGGCTGCCGATCACCAGCATCAGGCGCAGCACGTCTGTGCGCGGGATGCGGATTTCCTTGATGGGGTTATATTGCCGAACCACAAGCGTGTCGCCGTCCCAGCGGTCGAACTGCTTTATGAAGCCCTTGTGTTCCCGGGTTTCCACCAGGACATAACGGCCACGGCGCGGTGTCTTGCCCGGATGTACATAGGCCATGTCGCGGTCCTTGTATTTGGGCAGCATGGAATCGCCGGTTACGAACACGGCAAATGCGTCTCGCACGCCCTGAAGGTCGGCGGGCCGGAATGTCCAGTCCAGCGCGCCGGTATCAAGATTCAGATTGCCGTCATTGCCGCCCTGCGCCCTGCCCATGATTGGCAGGTCCCTTCGGCTGCCGAATTCGGAACCGGCCGGCAGTTGCCTGGTGCGCATGCCGGCGCCGGACAGGTCGATCATGTCCGCGACCGGGCGTGTGCCGGCGACTGCATCATGGGCGCGGGGCAGGGGGGAGGCAGGGGCAGATGGCATGATATGTTCTCCTTTTGTTCTATTATGCAGATTCCTTCGCACGGATAAAGTGCAAAATTGATCGCCGATGGTTTTTTCGGGAATTTCTGTCCTCTCGCGTCAGGCCGTGTCCCGGAGGGCGTTGCCTGCTTTTGGCACAGGCTTTGCTTATTATAGGGCGAGGGCAGGTGTGCCGAGTGCGGCCCCGCCAGCAGGGAAATGCAAAAAAGAGTGGCTAACTATATGCTTCAAATAGGGAAAATTTCGGAAAAAAGGAGTGTGGCGATCCGGTCTGGCCGGTCGGTCCCTGCGACTTTTGCCGGTATGCTTTTCCCGGGTGCGGCATATGTTGCCCTGAGTGGGGGTGCCGACAATGTCGCTTAACAACATCCTTTCAGCGTCGCTCAGCGGTCTTTTTGCAAACCAGGAAGCCATCCGGGTCACGTCCAACAACGTGGCCAACGTCAATACGGAAAATTATGCCCGCATGCGGGTGACGACCGAAGCCAATGTGCTTCAGGGGCAGTCGGTTGGCGTCAGTGTTTCCGCCGTTCAGCGTGTGGTTGATACCTATCTGGAAACCGCGCTGCGCACCGCCAATGCAAATACGTCCGAATATTCTGCCGAGCGCGAGTTCCATGACCGCCTGCAGGGCATTCTGGGTGACCCGGCATCGGACAGCTCGCTTTCGGCGCGTATCGACCAGGTGTTCCAGTCTATGGGCGACCTGGCCCTGAACCCGGCTGATGTGTTGCGCCGGCAACAAATGTTGTCCGAGCTTTCCAGCTTTACCGACCAGATGAACCTGTTCCAGGAAGAGATCCAGAACCTGCGCAGCGATGCCAGCGCCCAGATTTCCGAAACGGTAACGGCGGTAAACGAAGAACTGCAGCGCATTTACGAACTGAACCCGCTGCTGGTGCGCCAGGCGTCTGTGGGCGGTGAAACCGGCGGCCTGGAAAACCAGTTGGCTGACGCGCTCGCGAACCTGTCCCAATATATCGATATCAACGTCAACCGGAATTCGGACGGCAGCGTGTCGGTGACCACCGGGTCGGGTTATGCGCTTGTGGACAATACCCTGTCGCAACTGTCCTACGATGCCCCGGGTGTTGTGGCGGCCGACACGGTCTTTTCCAACATCACCATTTCGCGTGTGAACCCGGACACGATGGCGGCAACCTCCACCGCCAAGGACCTGACCCCCAACATCCGTTCCGGCAAGCTGGCCGGCCTTCTGGAAATGCGCGATGGTCAATTGACTGACCTTGCACTGTCGCTGGGGGAACTGGCGGCCAATGTGATGGACCAGTTCAACGCGGTCCAGAACAAGTTTTCGGCCGTGCCGGCACCCAACAGCATGACCGGCAACGCCACCATCGTCGATGGTGCGCAGGCGCCCAATTTCACGGGTATCGTAACGTTCGCCGTGGTCAACGGCTCGAACGAGGTGGTGGCAACCACGACGGTCGATTTCGACAGCGCGCCGCCCGCGACCTTCAACGACCTGATCACCCAGGTGAATACCGGCCTTGGTGGCGCTGGGACCCTGAGCCTGACCAACGGCGTCATGTCCCTGAATGCGACCTCGTCGTCGAACGGCGTGGTCATTGCCGACGATCCGGACAACCCCAGCCAGCGCGCCGGCCGCGGTTTTTCGCACTTTTTTGGCATGAACAACCTGATCGAGGCATCGCAGCCGGGCATTTATGAAACCGGCCTCACGGGCAGCGAAGCGCATAATATGGTCTCGACCGAAAGCATGTCTTTCAAGGTGACGAGCGCAAATGGGCGGGAACTTGCCACCATCACCGTGCCGGTGACCGGCACGACCTACAATGACATGGTCACGCAGTTGAACAGTGTGTCCGGCCTTGGCGCCTATTTCAATTTTGCGCTCGATGCCAATGGTGAACTGGGCTGGACCACCAACAGTGGTTATGCCGGTGCCACCCTCGAGGTCGTCAGCGATACCACACTGATCGGCTCGTCCGGCCTCAGCTTCACGCAGGCGTTTGGTATCGGCGATGCCTTTCATGTGAACGCAAGTCGCGATATCAGCATCCGGTCCGACATCGTATCCGACCCCAACATGCTGTCGCTGGCCGTGTTCGACCAGTCCGCTGCTGTGGGTGATGTGGCGCTGACGGACGGTGACCAGCGTGGCGCGCTTGCGTTCCAGGACCTGGAAACCGGCCTTGTGAATTTCTCTGAGGCAGGTGAGCTGAAAGCCGGCTCCCTGACCCTGACCCAATATGTCGCCCGCTTCTTGGGTAACGCCGGCCTGCAGGCCCAGCGCGCCCAGAATCTCGAGGAAGATAACCTCGCCCTTCAGTATGAAATCGCTCAGCGCAACTCGGACGTTTCCGGCGTGAACATGGACGAAGAACTGGCGAACCTGATTGTCTACCAGAATGCTTACGGCGCTGCGGCGCGCATTCTGTCCAGTGTGCAGGAGCTCTATGATACCCTGCTCAACGCGGTGTAAGGAGAAGACACCATGACGCGCGTTTCCAGCTTTGGTCAGCAGCAACTTCTGGTCAATAGCATCATGAAGAACCAGCAGAAGCTGTTCGAGGACCAGCGTCAGGTCTCGACCGGCAAGAAGACCGACGAATATCGCGGCCTTGGCGGCCAGACCGGCACGGTGCTGGGCGCACGTTCCTTCAAGTCGCGCGTGGAAACCTACCAGCAGACCATCGCCACCGTGCGCGGCAAGCTGGACGCCAACGACGTGCAGATCGAAGGCATGCTGGATGCCATGGAAAAGCTGAAGGAAACCATCCAGACCACGCTGGCAAACGGCCAGGCTGAAGGTTTCTCCGACATGCTGGGTCAGACTTTCAAATTTGTCGTCAACTCCCTCAATACCAACTTCGACGGTACGTACCTGTTTTCGGGCGCCAAGACCGGCACAAAGCCGGTGAATGTGGGCACCATCGATGAACTGGCGGCCCTGGCGTCGACCGCTGACGCTTTCGACAACGGCAGCGTGGCCTTCGAGGCCCGCATCGCGGACGGTGTCGAGCTCGAATTCGGCATGCTGGCCGACAACCTGGGCGCAGGTGTCTTCGACGAGATGCTGGCGCTTTATAACTATGACCAGTCCGACCCGCTGCAGGGGGAGCTGAGCCAGACCCAGTTCGATTTCCTGCAGGGCCAGTTGCAGACGCTGGATACCGCGATCGACAATCTGAGGCAGAAACAGGTGCGCAATGGCCTTGCCTACGAGCGCCTTGATGTGGTGAACGACCAGCACACCGATACGTCCGTGTTTCTGGAAACCTTCATCGCCGACCTTGAGGATGTCGATATCGCCGAAGCCATCACCCGGCTGAACAACGACCAGGTGGCGCTTGAAGCTTCGTACCAGACCGTCGGCACCCTGTCGCAACTGTCGCTCCTGAAGTATCTCTGAGCCGCAAGCACCCGCTTTGGCGTTGCATTTTGGCCCATGGCGGCTAGATTGGGCGCGGGCAAACGCGGGGGACTTCCATGCCGATCAATGTCGAAGAATTCCGACAGGCCATGCGCCGTCTTGGTGGTGCCGTCAATATCGTGACGGCGGCCAATGGCGATGTCTGGGCCGGCCTGACCGCCACCGCCGTGACCTCGCTGTCCGCGGAACCGCCGCGCCTTCTGGCCTGCATCAACCGGCAGGGCGCCACGTTCGATACCTTGTCGAAAGGCAGGGTCATGGGCGTGAATGTGCTGGGCACCGCGTTCAAGGACCTTGCGCTTCGTTTTGCGGGGCTTGACGGCCAGCCCGAGACGGACCGTTTCACCGACGATGTCTGGGATACCGCCATCACCGGCGCGCCGCTCCTGAAGGGCGCCATGGTCGGGTTCGATTGCCGGGTGGAAAGCATTCTTGATGCCGGCAGCCATGGCATCGTGATCGGCACCATCGAAGCCGTGGTGTTTGGTGGCCGTACCATCGACGACCCGCTGTGTTACATCGATGGCAAATGGGCAACCCTGAGAGCCATCGGCTGACGGCCTGCCTCGCTTTTGTCCCAATCGCGGGCTAGGAACGCCGGCACACGACGGGAGCCCCTTTCATGACCTTTTTCCGCACCATTCTTGTTGCCCTTGTCGCCGTTCTCGCATGTGCGACACATGCTTTTGCCGCTGATAGCGACGCCTCTGAGGTCAGCCTGCGCGAAATTGCCGACGGGGTCTGGGTGCATACATCGTCGCAGGTGTGGGCTGGCCAGCGCATTCCCGCGAATGGCCTTGTCGTCAGGGAAGGGGACGGCCTTGTGCTGGTCGATACGGCATGGGGTGGCCCGGAAACCACGGCGCTGCTGGCGCGCATCAAGGCAGAGATCGGCCTGCCGGTCCGGCGCGCGATCGTGACCCACTTCCATGACGACAGTAACGGCGGCACCGGTGTGCTGGAAGAGGCTGGCATCGAAGTCTGGGCGCATCCCCTGACTGTCCGCCGTGCCATCGCCGCGAAAAAGCCGGTGCCTGACCAGATATTGGCGCTGCCGGTTGATGAAGCGGCTGCCCTTAGCCTTGGTTCGGCTGAAATCTATTATCCCGGGCCCAGCCATGCGCCGGACAATATCATGGTCTGGCTGTCGGGCCCGCGTGTGCTGTTCGGTGGCTGCGCGGTCAAGGCGGCTGACGCCAAAGGCCCCGGCAATATCGCGGATGCCGACCTGACCGGCTGGCAGGTCGCGCTTGAAAAACTGAAACACCGCTACAAAAGCGCCCGTATTGTGGTGCCCGGGCACGGTGACGAGGGTGGGCTGCCCATCCTGGACCATACCGGCCACCTCGTGCGCGCCGCCGCCGCAAAACAGGCGAACTGACCCCGGCCATATGGCCAGATGCGAAAGGTCGCGTGCCTGTGCGGCCTTTTTCTGGTATTTTTCTTAAAAAAATCGCAATCTCGAATCGCTATATCTTGACTCTGCGAATCATTGTGATTCGATATATAGTGTTTCGGGGGCCTCTGTTCGGTGTTCCGAAGGCGCATGCCTTCCTAAGGTGTTGATTCTCTTGTTTGAATCTATATCCTTGTGGGAAGGTGTCAGAATTCGGGGCGCCGGCGTCATGCCGGGAGACATGTTGTGGTGAGCAAAGAACTGGAGCAATTGCTGCTTTTGGCAAAAAGCAAGTCGGTGGAAGCGCGGGCTCGGCTCGCGCAGAATATTACCGACCTGTTCCTGTCGGATGACGGGCGCCTGAGCGAGCATGAACGTGCCCTGATGTCGGATATCCTGGGCAAACTGGTGGGGCAGGTTGAGCGCGATATTCGCCGCGAACTGTCGAACGCCCTGGCCGTTTCCGGTGTCGACTTGCCGGATATCGTGAAAATGCTGGCAAGTGACGAGATCGAGATCGCGAGGCCCCTGTTGGAAAAGAGCGCGCTGTTGAAAGACCCGGACCTGATCGAGATCATCCGCATGCGCACGGACGAACACCGCATGGCCATCGCCATGCGTGACGATGTGTCCGAACCGGTCAGCAACGCGCTGATGGAATATGGCAGCGAAGATGTGCTTGAAGCGCTGCTGAACAACCATGACGCCCAGATTTCCAAACGCGCGATGGAATATATGGTGGCGGAATCCCGTCGGGTGGACCGGTTCCAGGAACCGCTGCTTGGCCGGTCGGACCTGCCGGGTGATCTGGCCTACCGCATGTACTGGTGGGTGTCGGCGGCGCTCAGGAAACGCATTCTCGAAGAATACAAGGTAGACCCCTTGTTGTTCGAAACCGCGGTCAAGCGCGCGGCCAATGTGGCCATGGTCGAACAGGGCCATGAACAAAGTGCCTATGTGCGCGCCCAGAAACTGGTGCGCCGCATGGCGGAAAATGGCGAACTGACCATCCAGTTCCTGCTGACCGCGCTCAGGCAGCAGCGTGTTGCGGTGTTTGTTGCGGGCCTGGCGGAACTTTCCGGCATCAATTTCCGCACCGCCTGGCGCATTTTCTCGGACAAGGGTGGCGAGAGTTTTGCGATCCTCGCGAAGGCCGTGGGTGTGGACCGTAACCAGTTTACCAGTATTTACCTGCTTGTTGTGCAGGCCCGGGAAGGGGGCTCCGTGAAGTCCCCCGGTGTATTGAAGGATATCCTGGCGCTTTTTGACCAGACATCCGAAGCCAATGCCAAAGGCGCGCTTCAGGTCTGGCAGCGGGACAATGCGTATCAGGAAGCCATAGAAGAATTGGAAAAGGTGAGCTAGGGCAACAGGCCAGGCAGCACAAGACTGCCGGTGCCCGGTTCGGGGGAGACGAACATGGAAGTGCAGAAACCCGTGGAGGATGACAAGGTCGTTGACCTTGCCCACCGGCGCGGCGACGGGGCGGAAGGGGCGTTTGGCGCCACCATCAGCCGTGGCGGGCGCCCGCGGTTGCCGGCCAACGAACAGGTGCTTGGCCTTGTGGCCCGCATCCTGGTGGACGAAAGCCTGCCATTTTATGTGGCGGCGCTGGATGGCACCGTCATTCATGTGAACGACCATTATCGCACGCTCGACAAGGCGTTGGGCGACATGACCCTGGCGCCCGGCGAAGCGCGGGTGGCGGGGCAGTATCAGATCCCGTCCCTCAGGCCGGTGATCGAGGATGTGCTTGCCAGCGACACCACTGTACGCGCGGAAGAGATCGTGCATATTTCCGGTCGTGAACGCATTTTCCTGGGCCGCCATTCCCCGGTACGCAATGAACGCGGCGATATTGTCGCCATTGCCGGCACCTACGAGGATGTCACCGTTCAGGTGCGCGGCATCGAGGAAGCGAACCGCACCCAGGCCCGCTTCCAGGATTTCGCCCGCGCCAGCTCAGACTGGTTCTTCGAATGTGATGCCGACATGCGCATCCGCTCGTTGTCCGAACGGTTCACGGCCATTGTCGGCCAGCCTGCATCGCTGTTCCTGGGCTCGCGCTTTGAACAGTTTGGCCGGTTCGAGGAAAACCTCGAAGGCCGGTACGACGGCCCGCAATCGATCCGGTCCAGGAAACCGTTCCGTGAACAGCTTTTTGTCATCAGCGAACCGGGCGGCACCGAACTGATGTTCCACCTGTCCGCCGTACCGGTGTTCGACCGCCAGAGCGGCGATTTCCGCGGCTACCGCGGTGTTGGCATGGATGTGACCGCGCGTTACCGGCAGGCCGACGAAGCCGCCGGCATCCGGGACAATCTGGAAACCCTGCTGAAGGAACTGACCCGCAAGAACCTGGCGCTGGATGAAGCGACCGAACAGGCGACGGCGGCGCTCCGTGCCAAGAACGAGTTCCTGGCCGCCATGAGCCACGAGCTCAGGACGCCGCTCAATGCCATTATCGGCTTTGCCGAAGCGTTCGAGCACCAGACCTTTGGTCCGCTCGATACCACCTACATGTCCTATGCCACCGATATCCGCAAATCAGGCCAGCATCTTCTGGGCCTGATCAACGATATCCTGGATGTGGCCGTTATCGAAAGTGGCGGGCTCAGCCTGCAGACCGACGATCTGCCGCTGGGTCAGATCATCAACAAGGCCGTTCATATGAACATGGATGCCGCCCGCAAGAAACAACTGGTCACCGATGCCCTTCAGGTCAGCACCGACCTGAATGTGCGCGCCGACGACCGGCGCACGACCCAGATTCTGGTGAACCTGTTGTCCAATGCCATCAAGTTCACGCCGGAAGGCGGCCGCATCGGCATCGAGGTTGAACAACTGGCCGACAAGGGGCAGGTGGCCGTTACCGTGTGGGATACCGGCATCGGTATTTCCGAAGAACACCAGGCCCGCGTGTTCGACAAGTTCCATCAGGTGACCGAACATATCTATTCGCGCAAGCAGGAAGGCACCGGCCTTGGCCTGCATATCTCGCGTGAGCTGGCGCGCCGCATGAAGGGCGACCTGACGCTCTTGAGCGCAGAAGGCGAAGGCAGCCGCTTTACCGTCTGTCTGCCGCTGGCGGACGATACGTCGTTCGATACGAATTTTATCTGAGATAACAACCCGATAAGGGACGGGAGTCGGGCCCCGACGCCGGAAATGGCGCGGGGCCCGATTTTATTCTGGCCTATTTGGCGATGAAGGCGCGGATGTCCTTTACCAACTGTTCCAGGGACGGCTGGTGCACATACATCATGTGGCCGGCTTCATAATAGGTGAAGGTCACGCGGCTGGTGTCGATACCATTGGCGTTGAAGGTATTCTCGCTCGCGAAGAAGGGCGTGGCAAAATCATAGTAGCCGGAGGCCAGCATGATTTTCAGGTCCTTGTTTTCGCGCATGGCTTCCCCGACATAGGGCGCCACGTTCGGGTAACCCGCGGCATAATAACGCTTGGGTTCGGCCCAGCTTTGGCCCGGCTTGCCTGACAGCACTTCATATTTGCGCTCGATATCCACGCCCAGGTCGCTGTGCAGATACTGGTTGATGCCGGCGGTATAGGCGGCGTCGATGCCGTACCCGGACGGGTCGTTGTCGAACGTATCGGTGGTGCCGTCATAGTCCCGGCCCGTGTAGCGGGCGTCAAGGCGACCGGCCACAAGGCCCTGGTCGCGCATCAGTTCCTTCAGGAAGCGCATGTAATTGACGCGCAGGTTGGCGTTCAGCACATATTGTTTGCTGACCCCGATCAGGCCGGCCAGTTTGGCGGCGATGGCGTCATGCTGGCCCGCAGGCAGGCGGTTGCCCATCAGAAGCGCGCTGGCATAGTCGCCCAGCGCAAAGGCGCGGGCCTCGTCCATATATTGCGCGAGGGTGCGGCCCTTCTTTTCCACCTTGCCATGATACCAGGCCGCAGCGGCCATGGACGGCAGGTAGGAAATATAGGGATCGTCATTGCCCGGCTGTGCGATTGCGGTGCCGAAATCCAGAATGCTGGAGATAAAGACCACGCCATTGATGGCGATATCGTCCCAGCCGCCCTGCAGTTCGTTCAGCAAGGCCGCGGCGCGCGTGGTGCCATAGCTTTCACCCGACAGATATTTGGGCGAATTCCAGCGCTGGTTTTTCACAAGCCACAGGCGGATGAATTCTGCGACCGACTTGGCATCCTTTTCGATGCCCCAGAAATCCTTGCCTTCACCCCTGCCGACAGCGCGGGAATAACCGGTGCCGACCGGGTCGATGAACACCATGTCGGCGACATCCAGGATCGACAATTCGTTGGCACCGATTTTAAACGGCGCAGCGCCGTCATCGCTGCCGTCGGACGGTACGGCAACGCGCACCGGGCCATAAAGGCCGAGGTGCAGCCACAGGGACGCGGACCCCGGGCCGCCGTTGAAGACGAAAAAGACCGGACGGCTGCCGCTGTCCTTCACATCGGTGCGCACATAGCTGACGGAAAAGATCGACGCGGTCGGGTCGCCCTTTTCGTCCTTGATATAGGTCTCTTCGGCGATGGCCTTATAGTTGACCTTCACGCCGCCAAAAGTGCCGGTCTTTGCGGATACGAAACTTTTGGGCGGGTCAACGGGTGCCGGTTTGGCATCGTCGCCGGCAATGGCCGGCAGGCTAAGGGCCGCAAACATCAGGCCGGCCGTCAGTTTTTTGGTCAAGGACATCGCTTTCTCCCCTCATGTCCTGCGGGTCTCATGTGGCCCGCTTCAGTATGCGAATTGTTCCGTGAAAATGCGCTCCGCCAGCGAATGTTCGGCGTCGAACAGCAGGGTCAAAGACACATCGCGTGCTTCTTCGATCAGCACATGGCGCACGTCGCGCACTTCATGCATGTCGGCCACGGCGGAAACCGGGCGTTTCTGCGGGTTGTTGACCGTCAGTTCCACATTCACGCTGCTGGGCAAAAGCGCCCCGCGCCAGCGCCGCGGTCGGAAGGCGGACAGCGGCGTCAGGGCCAGGAGTTCGGCGCCCAAGGGAATGATCGGCCCGTGCGCCGACAGGTTATAGGCCGTGCTGCCGGCAGGTGTGGAGACCAAGACGCCGTCGCCCACCAGTTCGGGCAGGCGCACCTTGCCGTCGATGGCGATGCGGATCTTCGCGGCCTGGCGTGTTTCGCGCAGCAGCGACACTTCGTTCACGGCCAGATGTTCGACAATCTCGCCGTCGCAGCGGGTCGCGCGCATGCGCAAGGGGTGCAGCTTGTAGCGCTCCGCCTGTTCGATGCGGCTGATCAGCTCGTCATCCGAATATTCATTCATCAGGAAGCCCACGGTGCCCTTGTTCATGCCGAAGATTGGCACATTCTGGCCCATATAGGTATGCAGGGTCTGCAGCATGAAACCATCGCCGCCCAGCGCGATGATGACATCGGCATCGCTGGTGCTGACAGCCTTGTAGCGGTTGCGCAGGCGCTGCGCCGCGTTGGCGGCATCCCCGAACTCGCTGGCAATGATGGCGATTTTCATCTGTGGCGTCCCTCCCTGTCGGCAGGCAGTATAGGCAAAATTGGTGGGAGCGCGAGAGCTTATTTGAGGGCAGGGCGGCGCCGGGCGGTGCCGCGCAGGCGCCCGTCTAGCCGCCGGTTTGGCTCATGTGCCGGCCCACGGTACCGACCATGCGGCCGCCTTCAATCGCGAAATCGTGACCTTTGGGTTTTTGCCCGACCGCACGGTCCATCGCGGCGGCCAGACCGGCATCGGCGTTGCCGGACCGGAGGGCCGCCCGCAGGTCGACATGGTTGTCCTGGCCAAGGCACATATAGATGCGACCGGTGCAGGTAACGCGCATGCGGTTGCAGCCGTCGCAGAAGTTGCCGGTCAGCGGCGTGATCAGGCCCAGCCGGCTGCTGCTGCCTTCGATATTGTAATAACGCGCCGGGCCGCCGGTCCGGTGGCCACTGGGCGTAAGCGTCCAGCGCTTGGCAAGCGCGGGCACCAGGTCGGTCAGCGGCAGATAATGGTCTTCGCGGGCTTCTTCAACCTCACCAAGCGGCATGGTTTCAATGAAGGTCAGGTCTAGGCCACGTTCGATGCACCAGGCCAGGATATCCGGCAGTTCCGTATCGTTCAGGCCTTTCAGCGCCACCGTGTTGACCTTGACCTCAAGCCCGGCGTCCTTGGCGGCCTGAATGCCGTCCAGCACCTGTGTGAGCCGGTCGCGGCGGGTGATGCGCTCAAACAGCGCGGGGTCGAGTGTGTCGAGCGACACATTGATACGCCTGACCCCGGCGGCATACAGGTCCGCCGCCATGGCGGGCAACTGGGTGCCATTGGTCGTGAGGGTGATCTCGTCCAGATTGCCGCGTGCCACCTCGGCGCCCAATTCCCTGATCAGCCAAAGGATATTCCTGCGCACCAGCGGTTCGCCGCCCGTCAGCCGGATACGGCGCACACCTCGGTCCATGAAGGCGCGCGACAGGGTCAGCAGTTCCTCCAGGCTCAAGACATCCGGCTTCGGCAGGAAGGTCATATGTTCCGCCATGCAGTATGTGCAGCGAAGGTCGCAGCGGTCGGTCACCGACAGGCGCAGATAGGTGATCCGGCGCCCGAACGGGTCCTTCAGCGGCATGTTGGTGCCAATATGTGTGCTGGTATCGGGCATAGCGACAATTGTGGCCCGGCGGGCGCCGCCGTCAAGTCATTCGTTTGTGATTTCCGGTGTTTGTGATTTCCGGTGTGACTGTTGGTTGGCGCGGTCGCGCCATCAGCCTTTGGCGTCCAGAAGGCTGCCCAAGGTTTCGTCCAGCCGCTTGAAAACCGTGGCATTGGCCTTGAAGGCATGTTCGCTGGCCTTGAGGTCGGCCATCTGCTGGATCACGTCGGCATACCCGGCGCCGCCGGTGTTGCTGGCCGGTGCGGATTTTGTTGCGGCTGCAACAACATTCCCGGCATCCTGGCCTTCAAGGGCGGCCTGGAAACTCTGGTCGCCGGACAGGCCTTTCAGGATTTCGGCAGCGACATCGGTTGCCCGGCGTTCCGCCTGCAGCATGCCCTGTGTCGCGATGTCCAGTGCCTTGATCATGGAAAATCCGGTCCTTGCCTCAGGCCAGTATTGCCGAAAGCCGTGAAAAACGCACTAACAATTGAGTTCAATTGTCGTCTTTTCTGGCCCATCATGGGACCGAGAGGAAAAAATCATGGAACTTGATGTTGTTATCGATGTGGTCTGTCCCTGGTGTTTTGTCGGCAAACGGCAACTGGACCGGGCCATGGCCATGCGACCGGGGCAGATCAGCGGCGTGCGCTGGCGGCCTTACCAATTGTCGCCCGACACGCCCGCCGAAGGTGTGGACCGGGCCAGCTATTATGCCAAGAAGTTTGGCGACAGCCCGCAATTCCAGGCGGCGCGGGAACATCTCAAATCGCTGGGGCCGGAACTGGGCATCAATTGGGATTTCGACAGCGAATGCCGCATCGCCAATACGCTCGATGCTCACCGGCTGATCCGCTGGGCCATGGCGCCGGGGGTACAAAGCGAGGTGGTGGACGGCCTGATGCGCCGCTATTTCGAGGATTGTGCCTTCCTGGGTGATGCGGACCTGCTGGTCGAGGTGGCAGCCGAAGCCGGCATGGATGGCGCGCTTGTGCGGGACCTGCTGGCCGATGGCAGCGATGCCGACCTGGTGCGCCAGGAGGTGGCGCAGGCGCAGCAACTGGGTATCCAGGGCGTGCCGATGTTCATCTTCGGCGGCCGTGCTGCAGTTTCGGGTGCACAACCCGCCGAAGTGCTGGCCGGCGCCATCGACAAGCTGGCGGCGGCCTGAACCCAGCCGCGCAAAATCAAAGGGCAGCCCTTAATGAGGGCTGCCCTTCTTACTCAAAACTCGGGTACTCGGAACAACTGGTTCAGGGAAATCGGATACCTCAATAGGTAACCAGGAGGCCGGCCTTGCCCTGCCAGGATTTCACACCGTCGCCATATGTGGTGTAGTCGACGCCCGTGCGCAGGCTGATGCCGTTGGCCATGGCGTATTCGTAGCCACCACCAAAGCGCCAGCCGCCGTCCTTGTGGTCAACGCAGGTCGTGCAGGTGGCTTCAATCTCGTAATCGACCTTCTGGCGCACATAACCTGCCTTGCCGTAAAACAGGCTGTTGCCGAACGCCTGGCCAAGGATCGCAGACGCGCTCCATTCATAATCCGTGTTCACGCCGTTCCGGTTGCTGTTGTAACCGTTGTCGCCGAACGTGCCTTCAAGACCCATCACCATGTCATTGTCGGCTTGCACCCGATAACCCAGTACACCGCCATAATAGATGCTGCGGTCGAACTTGTTGTCACCGGACATCTTGGTCCAGTCCACACCCGTTTCGACACCGGCATAGACGCCGTCGAAGGGCTTTTCGTCCTGGGCACTGGCTGCACCGGCGAGAAGGGTGGTTGCGGCCAAACCGGCCAGAAGCGTTTTGGTGAAAGTCATCGTGTCCTCCGTGTCCGTTCAATTATATCGGCCCATGAACTTTGTCCGTTGGGGGCCGGTTTTCCGGTGACCCGCGACGATCGCGGGCCTGTCGATAGGATGGATATTCGACGCGGAAAAAGGCGCCAGAATGGGCGCCATAAGGCGGAAAAAAGGAGAATTATGACATTGTGTGGCGACAGGATGAACGGCCGTTAAGGTTCAGAAATAACGAACTTTTTCTGCGCCGTTTCGCCCGTTCAGTTGCTTCTGGAAGGCCTTGCAAGCACGACCCAGCCCGCAATTGCGGACAGGATGCTGGCAGCCAGCACACCAATGCGCACGGCGGCATTCTGGTCTGCTGTCTCATAGGCGAGGCTGCCAATGAACAGGCTCATGGTAAAGCCGATGCCCGCCAGGTGCCCGGCACCCCAGAAATGCCTGAAACCAAGGCTGCCCGGCGCCTGTGCCTTCAGGATGCCAACTGCGATCAGCGCGCCCAGAAGCACGCCCGCCGGTTTGCCAAGGGCAAGGCCCAAAAGCACACCAAGGCTGATGGGGTCCGCAAGGTCATCGGGCCCGATGCCGGCCAGGGACACCCCCGCGTTGGCAAAGGCAAACAGTGGCAGGATCATCATGGCAACGGGGCCGTGCAGGTTGTGTTCAAGGTCGGCAAGCGGCGAATGGCCTTCATGATCCTTGGTCGCAGGGATCGCAAGGCCCACGGCAACACCGGCCAAGGTGGCATGCACACCTGACTTCAGGACACACACCCAGATCACGGCGCCGATGAACAGGTAGGCTGAACTGTTGCGCACACCAAACAGGTTCAGCAGCACCAGGCCGACAATGCCGGCAAACGCCAGCGCCAGCGAAATGACCGACAGGTCCGCCGTATAGAAGGCGGCAATGATGATCACAGCGCCCAGGTCGTCAAGAATGGCGAGGGTCAGGAGAAACAATTTCAGTTCGGGCGGCACCCGGCTGCCCATCAGCGCCAGGATGCCGACCGCAAAGGCAATGTCGGTTGCCGTGGGCACGGCCCAGCCGGCAATATTGCTGGTATCGCCCGCATTGACGAACCAGAAGATGAGCGCCGGCACGGCCATGCCGCCAACTGCGGCCAGACCGGGCAGGGCCATGTTCTTGGGGTCCGACAGCGCACCGTCCGTCATCTCTTTTTTGATCTCGAGGCCGACCAGCAGGAAAAACACCGCCATCAGGCCTTCGTTGATCCAGAGGAGGATCGATTTCGACAGGCCGTATTCGCCAACCGCAATGGTCGCCTTGGTGTTCAGAAGCGCGTCATAATAGCCGGACAACGGGCTGTTGCTGAGGAGGATGGCGAAGGCCGCTGCGGCAATGAGCAAAAGCCCGCCAATGGCATCGGACGACATTTTGGTCTGCATAAAATCCCCCTCCTGATGTCGCATCAGTATGCGGGTGCGCCAGAAGGCTTACAACCGAAATGTCAGGCCGGCACATCTTCCGCGAGCTGGGCCAGTTTGCGGGCAATTGAGGCTACCGTTTTCAGCCGGATGCCGATCTTGTCCATCTGGGCGAAATAGACCAGCTTGTGGTCTGGCCGCACCTTGGCTGTGTTGCCGGTCGAACTGATAAACTGCACCAGGCCCGCCGGGTTTGCGAACCGGTCGTCGCGGAAGCTCAGGGTAACGCCCCTTGCACCCGCTTCCAGCTTTTCGATGCCGGCGCGCTTGCAGTGGCCCTTGATGATCATGATCGCCGCCAACTGTTTCACTTCGCCCGGCAGCGGGCCGAAACGGTCGATCAGCTCGGCGCAGAAGGCGTCGACATCCTCGCGGTTCGTCAGGTCAGCCAGCCGGCGATACAGCGCCATGCGCTGCGTCAGGTCAGGCACATAGCCTTCCGGGATCATCACGGTGGCGCCCAGGTTGATACTGGGCGACCAGTCTGTATCGAAGGTGTCGTCGCCGCCCTTGCCGGCGCGGGCTTCGGCCACGGCTTCTTCGAGCATCTTCTGATAGAGTTCGACACCCACTTCCTTGATATGGCCCGACTGTTCGTCGCCAAGCAGGTTGCCGGCGCCGCGGATGTCCATGTCGTGGCTGGCGATCGTGAAGCCTGCCCCCAGGGTGTCCAGCGCCTGCAACACCTGCAGGCGTTTGTCGGCGCCTTCCGTGAGCACCCGGTTCGCGGGGGTGGTCAGGTAGGCATAAGCCCTGGTTTTGGAACGGCCAACGCGGCCCCGAAGCTGGTAAAGCTGCGCCAGGCCGAACATATCCGCCCGGTGCACCACCATGGTATTGGCAGTCGGGATATCGATGCCGCTTTCGATGATGGTGGTCGACAAAAGCACGTCGTAACGGCCTTCATAGAAGGCGGTCATCACGTCTTCGATATTGCCCGGCGCCATCTGGCCGTGGGCGATGACAAACTTCACCTCGGGCACATGGTCCTTCAGGAAGCGCTGGGCTTCATCCAGGTCGGTAATGCGCGGGCAGACATAGAAGCTCTGGCCGCCGCGGTAATGTTCACGCAACAGCGCCTCGCGCACTACAACGGGGTCGAACGGCAGCACAAAGGTGCGCACCGCCAGCCGGTCCACCGGCGGGGTGGCGATGATACTGAGGTCGCGCAGGCCGCTCATGGCCATTTGCAGGGTGCGGGGGATCGGGGTTGCGGTCAGGGTCAGCACATGGACGTTGGCCTTCAGTTCCTTCAGCTTTTCCTTGTGCGCGACACCAAAATGCTGCTCCTCGTCCACGATTAGCATGCCCAGTTCCCTGAACTCGACACCCTTGCCCAACAGGGCGTGGGTGCCGATCACGATATCCAGGGTGCCCTTGCGCATTTCTTCCTTGGTCGCCTTGGCGTCCTTGGCGGTCACGAGGCGGGACAATTGGGCAATGCGCACCGGCAGGCCTTTGAAGCGCTCGGTGAAATTCAGGAAATGCTGGCGTGCCAGGAGGGTCGTGGGCGCAACCACCGCCACCTGATGGCCGGCCATCACGGCCAGGAACGCGGCCCTGAGTGCCACTTCGGTCTTGCCAAAACCCACGTCGCCGCACACCAGCCGGTCCATCGGGCGGCCGGATGCCAGGTCGTCCGCCACATCGCCGATGGCGCGCAACTGGTCGTCGGTTTCGGTAAAGGGGAACCGGGCGCAGAATTCTTCATACATGCCGTCGGGGGTGCTGATGCGCTGGCCTTCACGGAGCGCGCGTTCCGCCGCCAGCTTGATCAGTTGCCCGGCCATTTCGCGGATGCGTTCCTTGGCCTTGGCCTTGCGCGCCTGCCAGGCCACGCCGCCCAGCTTGTCCAGTTGTGCGCCCGCATCCTCGCCGCCGAAGCGGGACAGAACCTCGATATTCTCGACCGGCACATAAAGCTTGTCGCCGCCCGCGTAGGTCAGCAGCAGGCAGTCGTGCGCTGCGCCCGACACGGTAACCGTTTCCAGCCCCATGAAGCGGCCAATGCCGTGGCTCGCGTGCACCACCATGTCGCCGGGGCTGAGCGCGCTGGCTTCCTTCAGGAAATTGTCAGCCCGCTTGCTGCGGCGCGCGCGCCGGACCAGCCGGTCACCCAGCACATCCTGCTCAGATATAATCGCTAGGTCTTTGGTTTCGAACCCGCGTTCCAGTGGCAGCACAGTTACGGCAATGGCGGTCGTGTTGGAATGTTTGATATCGTCCCAGCCGTCTGCCAGCCCCACGGGCACCAGGCCATGGTCTTCAAGCACGCCTTTCATGCGGTCGGCGGCACCTGGGGAATAGCTTGCGAACACCACGCGCTTGCCGGCGACCCGAAGCGCCTTCACATGGTCGCGCACCGCGTCATAGACATTCACCTCGCGCTGGTTGCGTTCGGGGCCGAAGTCACGGCCCTGCCGCGCTTCGAAGCTGACCACATGGGCCGCGGGTGGCTCCTCGAACGGGGTCAGGCGCCGGACGTTGAGGTCATCCAGGGTTGCCGTCCATTCGTCGGGCGCCATGAACATGGCATCGGTCGGCACCGGCTTGTAGGGCGGGGTCGTGTTGTCCCGGACCGACTGGGCGATCTTCCAGGCTTCGGCGCGCGCGCCATAATAGTCGCGGATCGCGGTGAAACGTTCCTCGGCGGCATCGTCGGCCTGGTGATCCAGGGTCAGGACCGGGTCCTGAACATAGTCAAACAGGGTGGCCAGCTCGTCATGGAAGAAGGGCAGCCAGTGCTCCGCACCCTGGTATTTGCGGCCTTCGCTGACGGCTTCATACAGAAGGTCGTCGCCGCGCGCCGGGCCGAAGGTGTTCACATAATTGCGCCGGAACCGGTCAATCCCGGGTTTGGCGAGCGAAAATTCGCTGGCCGGCATCAGGTGCAGGTGCGGCGTGGTGCCGGTGGTGCGCTGGTCCAGGGGATCGAAGGTGCGGATGGTGTCCAGCTCGTCGCCAAAAAAGTCCAGCCGCACCGGTTCTTCGGCGCCCGACGGGAACAGGTCCAGAAGGCCACCGCGCACGGCAAATTCGCCGGGCTCCATCACCTGGCCGGACCGGGTGTAGCCATTGGCGGCCAGAAATTCGATCACCCGTTCCATGGAAAGCTGTTCCCCCGGGCTTGCCAGAAGTGTTGCATCTGCAACAGAAGCGGGGGCGGGGATGCGCTGCACGGCGGCATTGACGGTGGTCAGCACCAACAGCGGTGCCTTCGCCTTTCGGCTCGACAGGTCGGCAAGCGCGGCCATGCGGCGGGCCACGATTTCAGCCTGCGGGCTGACCCGGTCATAGGGCAGGCAGTCCCACGCCGGGAAGACGATCAGGTCCAGCTTGGGCGCAAAAAAACGGATGGCGGAGGCAAGCGCGGTCAGCCGCTGGTCGTCCCGCGCCACATGCAACACGGCGCGCTTGCCGTCGCCGTAGGCGCGCAGGGCAAGGTCCGACAACAGCATGGCATCGAAGCCGCCCGGCACGCCGGACGCCAGCATCGGCGTTTTTGCACTGATCAGTTGCCCGAGAAGCATGATGGTTGGTCCTGTCAGCGCGCTTTCAGGGTCATGAAATCAAGACGCTGCAGCCGATCCATCATCTCGCCCTGGAACTGGGCCGGCACACCTTCCTTCTTGGTCACCCACTGCAGGATGGCATGGTCCTGTTCCTCGAACAGGCGTTCGAACCATTCGCAGTCCGCGTGGCTGAAGCTTTGGTGGTTGGCCTCGACAAAATTGCCGAAAATCAGGTCCAGTTCCTTGATGCCCCGGTGCCAGGCGCGAAAAAGCAGCCGCCGGCGGCGGTTGTCGAGATCCAGTTCCTTGTGCGGGTTATAGCTCAGGTCGGTCATCTTCGTGCCCTTTTTACGCGGTCATCTTACACTGGCCATTGTGGCGGCGGCACACCATAAGCTATGGTCCCGGTCGGATAAAGGGAAACTTCAGAGACCTTCAGGGGGTGGGCCGATGCGGCCGGAAGCGCTGTTCAGCTATTTTGCGGACATCGAGAGCCTGCCGGGCATCGGCAAGCGCAACAGGCAGGCGCTTGAACGCCTGACCGGTGCGCGGGTGCTTGACCTTCTGTTCCACCTTCCCACGGGCCTGATAGACCGGCGCTACCGCCCCACGGTGGCGTCCGCCGCGCCGGGCTCGATTGCCACACTCGAGGTCACCGTGCTCGCGCACTATCCCGCGCCCAGCAAACGTGCGCCCTACCGCGTGGTGTGCCGGGACGATACGGGCGACCTGACCCTGGTGTTTTTCCACCCGCGCGCCGATTGGCTGCGCGCCCAGTTGCCCGAAGGCGAAAAACGCCTGATCAGCGGCAAGGTCGAACATTATGGGTCGCAGGTGCAGATGACCCACCCGGACTATATGGTGCCGGTCGATAAAGCTGATGAACTGCCATCACTGGAAACCGTGTATCCGCTGACCGCCGGCCTGTCCGGCAAGGTGCTGCGGAAAGCCATTGACGCCGCGCTCGCGATGGTGCCGCAGTTGCCGGAATGGCAGGACGACAGCGTCGTGGCGCGCGACCAGTGGCCGCCGTTCCTGGATGCCCTTCGCTCCGCGCACAACCCGCACGGTGCCGATGTCATGGCGGCTGACAGCCACGAACGGCGCCGGCTGGCGGCGGATGAACTGCTGGCGACCCAGCTTGCCCTCGCTATCGTGCGCGACCGCACGCGCCGCAAGCGTGGCCGGTCCCTGAAGGGTGATGGCGGCATCCGGGCCAGGGTGCGTGCGGCGCTGCCGTACCAGTTGACCGGCGACCAGGAACGCACGCTCACCGAAATTATCGCCGACCTCGAAAGCGACAAGGCCATGCTCAGGCTTGTGCAGGGCGATGTCGGCAGCGGCAAGACCGTGGTGGCGCTGCTTGCCATGGCGGCGGCGGTTGAGGCCGGTGTGCAGTGCGCCATGCTGGCGCCCACCGAAATCCTCGCGAACCAGCATCTGGCCAGCCTGCAGCCGTTCGCGGACGCGGCGGGCCTCAGCCTCGCGCTCCTGACCGGGCGCACCAAAGGCAAGGCGCGCACCGAAATCCTTGCGGCTGTCGCGGCGGGCGAGGTGGATATCCTCGTCGGCACCCATGCCATCATTCAGGGCGATGTTGAATTCCACGACCTTGGCCTTGCCATCATCGACGAACAGCACCGTTTTGGCGTGCAGCAGCGGCTGGCCCTGTCTGCCAAGGCGCGCAACGGCATCGATGCCCTGGGCATGACCGCAACGCCGATCCCGCGTACCCTTACGCTCACCATCTATGGCGACATGGATGTGTCGCAGATCCGCGAAAAACCGCCGGGGCGCAAGCCCGTGGATACCCGTGTGGTCGCACTTGACCGCCTGTCGGACGTGGCTGCGGGCATCCAGCGCGCGGTGGCGGGTGGCGCACGTGCCTATTGGGTGTGCCCGCTGGTCGAGGAAAGCGAACAGCTTGATATCGCCGCCGCCGAAGAACGCTTCGCCAGCCTGAAGCAGATGTTCGGCGCCCGGGTCGGCCTTGTGCATGGCAAGATGAAGGGCGCCGACAAAGACGCGGTCATGGCCGCGTTCCAGGCCGGCGAGATTTCGGTGCTGGTGTCCACCACCGTGATCGAAGTGGGCGTGGATGTGCCCGAAGCCACGATCATGGTGATCGAACATGCCGAACGCTTTGGCCTGGCGCAGCTTCACCAGTTGCGTGGCCGGGTCGGGCGCGGGTCCGACAAATCAAGCTGTATCCTGGTACGCGCGAACGAGGTGGGCGAAGTGGCCCGCGCGCGCCTTGCCACCATGC
>SBGU01000019.1 GCA_006226495.1 Alphaproteobacteria bacterium | reverse complement strand
CCGATCGTGCAGGTACTGCTCGCAATCGGTGGCCACGGCCAGCGGCAATTCACTGGACTGCTTGAGGCTGGCGAACTTCCCGCCGCAGGTGGATGGCGACCTGATCCTGGACGGCGTATGCGCCAACTTCATCACCGACAAGCTGGGTGTCAGCCAGCCGACGGCGGCGCGGCATTTGCAGGTGCTGGCCGACGCCGGCCTTATCATCCCGACCCGGAAGAAGGGCTGGACCTTCTACCGTCGCAACGAAGGCGAAATCGCCCGCATCAGAAAAACCCTCAGCGAGAGTATCTAGACCATGACAGACGACACCTACGGCCCGCTGCTGGCGCGCGCCGCCCTTCATGCCGGTACCTATATCGACGGCCTGCCCGAGCAGGCGGTATTCCCGCCCCGGACGGCGCGCGACGGTCTGGCGGCATTCGATGTTCCTGTTCCGGAACAGGGACTTGCCGGTGTGGCGCTTCTGGACCAACTGCACGCGATCGGCAGCCCGGCGACGGTGGCCAATGCCGGCGGTCGCTATTTCGGTTTTGTGATTGGCGGGGCGCTGCCGGTTACCGTTGCGGCCAACTGGCTGGCGGGTGCCTGGGACCAGTGCGTCTCGTCGGATGTCAATTCACCGGCTGCAACAAAACTCGAACAGATTGCCGGTGCCTGGCTGAAAGATTTGTTGCATCTGCCACAAAATAGCGCAGTCGGCATGACCACGGGGGCCACCATGGCAAGCTTTACCGCCCTGGCGGCGGCACGCAATGCGCTTCTCAATCGCCTAGGGTACGATGTCGAGGCCGATGGCCTGTTCGGCGCACCGCAGATCAAGGTGGTGGTATCGGACGAGGTGCATGTCACCATCGAAAAAGCGCTGGCGATGCTGGGGCTTGGCAAAAAACGGGTGATCCGGGTGCCGGTCGACAGCCAAGGCCGCATGCGCGCCGACAACCTGCCGCACCTGGATGACCGCACCATTGTCTGCACCCAGTGCGGCAATGTCAATTCAGGCTCGATCGATCCGATTGGTGCCATTGCCGAAAAGGCGCGCAAAGCTGGCGCCTGGGTGCATGTGGATGGCGCCGTGGGCCTGTGGGCGCGCATGGTGCCCGACCTGCAGGCGGCGACCGCGGGGCTGGAACTGGCGGACAGTTGGGTGACAGACGGCCACAAATGGCTGAACACGCCCTATGACAATGGCATCGTGATCGTGCGGGATGCGGCGGCCCTCAACCGCGCCATGGCCACCATGGCGCCTTACCTGAAGGTGGATGCCGGCGCGGCACCCAAGGACATGGTGCCTGAATTTTCGCGCCGGGCACGCGGGGTCGAGGTCTGGGCCGCCATCGCCAACATGGGGCGGCAGGGCATGGTCGAACTGTTCGAACGTTGCCGGTCGCATGCCCGCCGTTTCGAGGCGGGCCTCAGGGACATCGGCTTCGATGTACTGAATGAGGTAACGCTCAACCAAGTGGTCGCCCGCATCGGTACGCCGGAACAATTGACCGCCATCCGTGCCCATGTCGAGGCATCGGGCGAATGCTGGTTCGGCCCCACCATCTGGCGAGGTCGGGATGCCATCCGCATCGCGGTTTCAAGCTGGCGCACGACCGAGGCCGATGTCGACCGGTCGCTGGCGGCCATCCGTGCCGCCAAAGGGGCCATCATCGGCTGAAAACAAAAAAAAGGGCGGCCATCAGAGCCGCCCTTTGTTCCTTCAGGCCTTTTTGCCCTCAGATGTCCTTGAAGAAGTCGTTGCCCTTGTCGTCGACCACGATGAAGGCCGGGAAATCCTCGACCTCGATTTTCCAGACCGCTTCCATGCCGAGTTCCGGGAAATCCAGCACCTCGACCTTGCGGATATTGTTCTTGGCCAGGATCGCCGCCGGGCCGCCGATGGAGCCAAGGTAGAAACCGCGGTTTTCCTTGCAGGCGTCGGTGACGGCGCGCGAACGGTTGCCCTTGGCGAGGCTGATCATGCTGCCGCCCAGTTGCTGGAACGGGCCGACATAGCTGTCCATGCGGCCGGCAGTCGTGGGGCCGAACGAGCCTGAGGCATAGCCTTCCGGCGTTTTGGCCGGGCCGGCATAATAGATGATATGATCCTTGAAATATTGCGGCATTTCGGCGCCGTCCTCGATCATCTGCTGGATGCGGGCATGGGCGAGGTCGCGGGCCACGACGATGGTGCCCGTGAGGCTGAGGCGCGTCTTGATCGGGTACCGGGTCAGTTCCGCCAGGATGTCCGCCATCGGGCGGTTGAGGTCCAGCTTCACCACATCATCCGACAGTTTGCCATGGTCGACTTCCGGCAGGTATTTGGCCGGATCGGTCTCGAGGGCTTCAAGGAAGATGCCGTCTTCAGTGATCTTGGCCTTGGCCTGACGGTCGGCCGAGCAGGACACGCCGATACCCACAGGCAGGCTGGCGCCGTGGCGCGGCAGGCGGATCACCCGCACGTCATGGCAGAAATACTTGCCGCCGAACTGGGCGCCGATGCCCATATTCTGGGTCATCTTGTGGATTTTTTCTTCCATCTCGACGTCGCGGAAGGCACGGCCGGTGGCATCGCCTTCGGTCGGCAGGGTATCGAGGTCACGTGCTGAAGCCTTTTTCACCGTTGCCAGGTTCTGTTCCGCCGACAGGCCACCGATCACGATGGCCAGGTGATAGGGCGGGCAGGCCGCGGTACCGAGGGTTTTGATCTTTTCCTCAAGGAAGGCCAGCATTTTGTCTTCCCGAAGCGACGCAGGCGTCTGCTGGAACAGGAAGGTCTTGTTGGCGCTGCCACCACCCTTGGCCATGAACAGGAAATGATACTCATTGCCCTTGTCGGCATAGATGTCGATCTGGGCCGGCGTGTTGTTCCTGGTGTTGACTTCCTTGTACATGGACAAGGGCGCCATCTGGCTGTAGCGCAGGTTGGTTTCCGTATAGGTGCGCATGACACCGCGGCTCAGGGGCGCGCCGTCATCACCGTCGGTCCAGACATACTGGCCCTTCTTGCCGACCACGATGGCGGTGCCGGTGTCCTGGCAGCCCGGCAGCACACGGCCTGCGGCAATATTGGCGTTTTTCAGCAGCTCTTCGGCGACAAAACGGTCGTTGCCGCTGGCTTCCGGGTCCTTGAGGATATTGGCAAGCTGTTGCAGGTGGCCGGGCCGCAGAAGGTGCGCGATATCGGCCATCGCTGTCCGGCTCAGGAGTTCGAGGCCTTCGTCTTCGACCTTCAGGACCTTCTTGCCGCCCACCTCCTGTACGGAGACAAAATCACCGGTCAGCTTGCGGTAGGGGGTCTTGTCCTCACCCAGTTGAAACAGCTTGGCATAGGTCCAGTCGGTCATGATGTCGGATTCCTTGGATTGGGGCAGGCCAGGGGATTTATGCAGGGCCGGCCCCGGAAGGCCGGCGCGGATCAGGGTTGTTCCCTGTTATTTCTTGCGGAAGGCGTCGAGCGTGACGACATTGCCGCCGTCGGCGCCGGCTGCGGGCTCGGATGCAGGTTCCGCAACGGGTTCATCTGCGGCAATTTCCTGGGCTGTGATTTCCTCGAACGGGACTTCCTCGAAGTCTTCGTCGTCGAGGGCTTCAAGCTCGGCTTCGTCATGGAACTGCAGGGCAAACTGTACGCTGGGGTCGACAAAGCCCACCACCGCAGCAAAAGGAATTTCCAGGGTTTCGGGCTTCTGGTTGAACGACAGTCCGACCTCGAACCGGTCTTCGTGCACCTTCAGGCCCCAGAATTTATGCTGCAGCACGATGGTCATTTCGTCCGGGAAGCGGCTGGTCAGGTGCGCAGGGATATGGACACCGGGTGCCTGTGTCTTGAAGGCGATATAGAAGTGGTGTTCACCCTTCAGGCCCTCTTTCTCGGTGTCCATCAGGACCGCGCGCACAACGCTGCGCAGTGCTTCCTGAACCTTGGCATCATAATCGATATATGTCTCTGACATGCGGTAACCCAAACTTGCTCGAAAAAATGGGGCGGCCCCGTTCGGGCTTCTTATAAAACGTGTGCATTCGGTCGTGAAGGGAAAACGTGCGATTTTTAGCCGGCGCTGCCGCAGGTATTGCAAGGTACCCGCGAAACGGGCATGACGGGGACAGGTTTGCGAAGAAATTAATGGTTATGCCGGCATTTACCAATTATGCCTAGATTACCTATAATGGCGGCATGCCTGGCGGTCGGAACTACTACTGCTGGTCGCCATGCCGTTTGTACAGGGGGTAGAAAGGGCTGCTGAACCCGTTGGTTCGGGAACAGCATCCTTACAGTGTGGCGGTGCGAGGCCCGCGAGGGTTTGCCACCAGGGGACGTATGAAACTCGAGTATTTTCAGCTTGCAATGGATTTTATCGATGCATCCAGGTCGGTCGACAGTCTGGATGAGCTCGGCCAGTCATTCCTGAAAACAGCGCGCCAGTTGGGATTTCGGCATTATGCCTGCGTAGCCTGTGTCGAGGTCGGGTCCACCCCTGAAAGCGTGGTGTTCCTGGCGGATTTCCCCGATGACTGGGCATCAACAACCAGCGGCGATTCCGGCGTCCAGACCGCGCGTATCTTGCAGCTTTCTCCGCGCCAGAACCTGCCATTCAACTGGGAACATGAATTGGTTGTGGCGGATAGCGATAACCAGCCGGGCGAGATTTATGTGCTGAATGGTGTCACCGTGCCCATCCATGTCGCGGGTGCTTTTCCTGGTGCAGTCAATATCGTCGGCATTGATGCCGACATAGATCCGGCGGCAGAACACGCCATCCACCTGATGAGCATCTATCTGCACGAAGCTGCGTTGAAGTTGAAGTCAGGGGACGGCACTGCCGAACATCCGGTCGTGCGCCTGACCGCGCGCGAACGCCAGTGCCTTGAATGGGTGGCTGCGGGCAAGACAGACTGGGAAATTGCGTCGATCCTGTCGATTGCCGAACGCACGGTCCATAATCATGTCGAAAGCGCGAAACTGAAGCTTGGGGTCCATACCCGGGTGCAGGCGGTTGTGAAGGCGTTTCTGTCCAGCCTGATTAATCATAGGTAGTAACATACCACCTTTCAAAAAAAACTAGTCTGATCAGCCGGTAGTTGGCCGCGGCCAAACGTAAGATGATCCTTCCCGAGCCTGCAAGAGGGGGAGGCCCGTTTGATCGTTCTCGTCGGAGCCACGGACAGATCCGACCAATATGGTTACCTGCGCCAGGTGTGGCAGCAGCGGTACCAGGAACGTGCGCGCGAAGCCGGCTGGAGCCTGGATGGTGCGTCGGGGATCGGGCGCGACCGTTTTGATGGCGCCGATACCGTATATCTCCTGTCAATCGATACGCATGGCAATGTTCTTGGCGGCTTGCGGCTGATGCCGTCCGTTGGCCCGCATCCGCTTGAAGCCATGTCGGCTGCCCTGTTTGCAGACGGCATGCCCAATGCCGAGAATGTCTGGATCATATCGCGGTTCTGTTGTCTGGAGCCGTCTGCATCCGCGCACTGCCGGGACCTGGTGGCACGTGAACTTGTGTGCGGGCTCTATGAATATGCCCTTCAATCAGACATTGGCCGGGTGGTGTGTGTCACCCAACTTTCGCGCCTGCCGGTTATCCTGAAAGCCGGATGGCATGTCCGCCCGCTTGGGTTGCCGGTGCCGATAAAGGGCTCTCTGGCAGTCGCGCTCGGCATCGACCTTGACCCAAGCCATTTTGAAATCGTCCGCGCGGCATGCGGCAGTGCCCGAAATGTCCTGCATGTTGCGGCCGCCCCTGAACCAACCCTGGAGATGGCCATATGAACCTTGTTGCCAAAAACTTCAGCCGATCGGCTCCGCTCAATCTTGGCGGCGCTATCGATCAACTGGGCTTCCTGTTGTCGCAGTTGAACCGGGCACGCATTGAATCGATTGTGGTCAGGGTTGAACGCCTGGCCAATGTCAGCGCCGGCGAGGACCTTGTTGCCGACCCGCAGGACCGCATGGACATTGGCTATGTGCAGCAGGCGCTGGCGCGGATTCTCTATGCCGTCGCGGGCATGAGCTACGAGGATCGTCTGTTCGCGCTGACCTATGCCGAAATCCAGGCGTTGCTGGACGGCGCTGAAGACGACAGTTTCGATACGGCCTATTGCCAGTAGGCCGCGCAGAATTGCAGGCCCGTGCCCCAAAGGTACGGGCGTCCAGGAGGGACCTCTCTCGTTTCGCCGTTTCCAGAACTCCGGCGAAACAATATTTGCTGTCAGGGACGGGCGTGGCTACTCGGACCTGACAGCATTTTTTTTCTTTGTACTCGGCGTTGGCGGTAACAACCGCCTGTTACCTGTCCTGAAGATGCTGCTGCCGGCAACAAGCGGTGGGGTGCATGATGACTATAGTCAAAATAGTGCAACGCGATTCTGACATTTTCTGGCTCGACCATACCGATGCGCCAGCCACTCCCGTCGGGAACCGGTATGCTTGCTTTCGGATATAGTGCTGGGGAAAAGAATATGGGCCGTTCTGTTGCTAGGTGGCCCGGACCCCACCTGTTGGCGTCAACCATCAGGAATTTATAAATGTAGCTTACTGGGACCGCTTACGCAGCAACAGCAAACTCGACGTCATTGTCGTTAGCATTTATTCGTTTTGGCCCATCACAGCGGTACCATCCTGAGCGAAAAGCAATACACCGTTCAATACACGTCGATCCTATTTCGCCCCCATCAGAAACGGTCTGCCGACCGCTGGCCTGCTGGCCGTTTCTGGTGGAGGCGCCGGGTACCGCCCCCGGGTCCGAAATACCTACTTAATGCGCCGTTTATCGCCATAGCCGGTTGCCCGGCACGACTGATATAAGCGTTCCGCGTGCGAATTTAAAGCCTTATGACAGGCGGATGCCTGAAAAGATGTATCCGAAGTTGGATTCGGGTTCCGGTCGAAACTGTGGCATAATGGCCCTTCCAGTAACCTTGAAATGGGAGGGATTTATCATGACCGACCAGGAACACTGGGAATGGGCCGATGCAAAGGGCCCGCGTGGCAACTTCCGGGAGGCAGTTGCCCTGTTTGACACCGAACAGGACCTTCAGGACGCTGTCGACGACCTCGAAAGCCATGGCTTTTCGAATGCCGCCGTATCACGCCCCGTGGCGCCCGATGCGGTGGAAAGTGCGCTCAGGCACCCGGTGCGCAATGTCGCTGAACTTGAGGACGACGCCAGTGTGCCGCGCGAGGCGCATGTGGACCGGGGCAGCCGTTCGACCGTGCTGCTCGTGGTCGCCTTTGTGCCTGTCTATGTGCTGCTGCTTGTTGGCGCCGGTATCGCCACCGCGCACGGTATGCTTGCGTGGCAGGCGGCGGTGCTGACCACCGGGCTGGGCCTGTTCGGTGCGGCCTGCGGCGGGGCCATTGCGTTCCGGCATGCACGGCGCACCCGCGAACGCCTGCGGCGGGAACAGGCCTGGGGCGGGCTTCTGTTGTGGGTACGCACCGGCAGCCTGAACCAGGAACAGAAGGCGCTTGATATCCTCAGGCGCCATGCTGGCCGGGACGTGCATCTGCACGGTCCCGCTGCTTCGATGCAGATACATTGAGGGTCGGCCAACTGAGGCCCGATTGACTGACGAACCGGCGCGGCACTTTGTCCCGCGCCGGGAATGACATTGCCATTGCACCGGCTCTCTTTTATGCAAGGGGGTCGAACAATGGAGATCAGACCTGTGAGCGACTTGCCGCCCTGCCCGAATTGCCAGTCCCCCTATGCCTATGAGGACGGGGCCATGCTTGTGTGCCCGGAATGCGGCCATGAATGGGTGGCAGCTTCTGAAGGCAGCGGCGACTCCGGCAGTGAAATTCGCGACGCCAACGGCAATCCGCTCGCCGACGGCGATACCGTAACCGTGATCAAGGACCTGAAGGTCAAGGGTTCGTCCCTGACCGTGAAGGTTGGAACCAAGGTGAAGAACATCCGTCTTGTGGGCGGCGATCATGATATCGACTGCAAGATCGACGGCATCGGCGCCATGAAACTCAAGTCGGAATTCGTCAAGAAATCCTGACCCGGGCACCCGCCCGCGACCGACCGCACGTCCTTCTGCTGCCGCGCGGCAGCCAGCGCTTGCCTCGCGTCCTGTGCCGCCTTATAGCTTTCAGGACGGTATCGAGGGAGGGCAGGACACATGCGGCAATATCTGGATTTGGTGAAACGAATCCGCGACGAAGGCGTCTTCAAGGGCGACCGGACGGGTACGGGCACCTACAGCGTATTCGGCCACCAGATGCGCTTCGACCTGTCGGAAGGCTTTCCGATGGTCACCACCAAAAAGCTGCATATGCGCTCGATCATCCATGAACTTCTGTGGTTCATCGCTGGCGATACCAACATCAAGTACCTGAAAGATAATGGTGTTTCCATCTGGGACGAATGGGCGGACGAAAAAGGCGACCTGGGTCCGGTCTATGGCCACCAGTGGCGCAGTTGGCCGACGCCGGACGGCGGTACGGTCGACCAGATCAAAGGTGTCATTGACCAGATCAGGACCAATCCCAACAGCCGGCGCCTGATCGTCTCGGCCTGGAACGTGGCGGATGTCGACCGTATGGCCCTGCCGCCGTGCCACTGTCTGTTCCAGTTCTATGTGGCCGAGGGGCGGCTGAGCTGCCAGCTCTATCAGCGCAGTGCCGATGTGTTCCTTGGCGTGCCTTTCAATATCGCGTCCTATGCGCTCCTCACCCATATGGTGGCGCAGGTGTGCGGGCTGAAGGCCGGCGACTTTGTGCACACGCTGGGTGATGCACACCTGTACAGCAACCATATCGAACAGGCCGATCTTCAGCTCAGCCGCGCTCCGCTGCCGCTGCCGAGCCTGTGGCTCAATCCGGACGTTAGCGATTTGTTTGCCTTTACCTACGACGATATCCGTATCGACAATTATACTGCGCACGCCCATATCAAGGCGGCGGTCGCAGTCTGACAATTGGCAACCTTAGGGGCAAAAGGGGGCGCCAGTGCCGCGTGAAGGCGACGTTGATCTGCGCCAGTTGGCGCTTATCGTCATTGTGGTGATTATCGGTCTTGGCCTGACCTGGTCGGCCACGCGCGAAGCCGTGCATTCGGCGGAGGCCGAAGCGCAGGCGCGGTTCGAATCCGCCGCCGAGCTTTATGTCGACCGTATCCAGGGCAGCCTCGATGTCAGCATGGCCGCCGCGGGCGACCTGTACCGCTATTACCGCGCCGCCGGCACGGTAACCCGCGAAGAATTCGTGCGCATGGTCAGCAGCAGTTCAAGCCTGAATGTGCACCGCACACTTGTGGGCGCGGTCATGTCCGTGCGGCGCGACCGTATCGGGCAACTGGAACAATATATGAGCAAGGTCGAAGGGCACCCTTTCCGGGCCTACGACCCGGAATCAACGGACGGTGTACAGCCGGAGCCGTCCGACCCCACGGACCGTGGCCTGTATCTGGTTTATGTCTGGACGCCCGACGAGGCGCAGGAAGCGGCGTGGGCAGGCCTGAATATTGCAGCATGGCCTGAAGTCAGAACCTTTCTCGAAGAGACATTGCTCAGTGATGAGCCGGCAGCCATCCCGTTGCCGCCGCTGGGACACGAGATTTCGCCAGGCCTGGGCTATGTCCTGCTGGCGAACCCGTTCCTCAGCCGTGGTGGCAACAAGGGCCTTGTTGTGCAGGTTGTCGATATGGCGTCGCTTGTGCGCGCCATCACCGAAAACAACCGGCTGTCCCCGCTCAATCTTCAGCTTTCCAGCCGATGGGGCGGCGGGTCCCTGTCGACCGGCTTTACGGTGCGCGCCGGTGGCCAAGTAAGCGAAATGGGTGGCTTTTCGCTGCGTCAGCCGATCTGGCGCATGGAACGCACGATCAAGTTCGGGCTGCAGGAATGGCAGGTCATGCCCTGGGCGCCGCTGAGCGCCTTCCGGGTCGATTACGGCGCTGCGGTCATCACCGCGAGCGTGTGCCTGATCCTGACCGGCCTTGTGGTCTTTATCGTCTGGTCACAGTCGCAGCGCGCCAAGCGCGTGGTCGAGATCGTGAACCGGCGCACCCGCGCGCTCAAGGAAGCGCACGAGGAGCTTGAGGACCATTACAAGCTTTTGCAGAACCTGAACAAGGACGTGGAAGAAGCCCGTCGTGCCGCTGAAGCCGCCAACCGGGCAAAATCCGAATTCCTGGCCACCATGAGCCATGAATTGAGGACGCCGCTGAATGCCATCCTCGGGTTTTCGCAGATCCTGCGCGAGCAGGCCCTCGGCGTGCTGGGCGACGCGCGCTATGTTGAATATGCCCACGATATCCACACGTCCGGGTCCCATCTCCTCAGCCTGATCAACGATATCCTTGACCTCGCCAAGCTTGAAGCCGGCAAGATCAATATCGAACGCAAGGTTGTCGATACCCGCATGCTGGTCGACCGGGTCATCGCGCTTCTGGCGCAGCAGGCCGAAAGCAAGGGCATCGAATATAAGGCGGAAGTGGCGGATGCCATGCCCGAACAGATCTGGGGCGACGAGCTCAGGCTCCGGCAGATCCTGATCAATCTTGCGTCCAATGCCATCAAGTTCACGAACGTGGGTTCGGTTGTCGTGCGCTTGCACCCAAAGGCTTTCCCGAACGGGCAGGCCGGTTGGGTGCTTGAGGTGCAGGACACGGGTATCGGTATCCCCGAAGACAAACAGGCGACCCTCTTCGATCGGTTCACGCAGGTTGACACGGCCCTGTCGCGCCGCCACGGTGGCGTCGGCCTTGGTCTTGCCATTTGTCGCGAGCTGGTGGACCGCATGCATGGCCGCATCAGCGTGCGCAGCATCCCGGGTGTGGGGACCACCATCCGGGCGCATCTGCCGCTGGAAGAAGCGGTGGGCGAAGATGACGACGACAATATGATGATCTGACGTGAGTGGAGTTTACCTGTGGCTTTGATTCTTGTGGTGGCAATGGCAGAAAACCGGGCAATCGGCAAAGATGGCGGTTTGCCGTGGCACCTGCCGGCCGACCTGAAGCATTTCAAGGCCGTCACCATGGGCCGACCGATACTGATGGGCCGCAAGACCTATGACAGCATTGGCCGTCCGCTGCCCGGCCGCCGCAATATCGTGATCACCCGCAATGCCGGCTGGTCGGCGGACGGTGTCGAGGTTGCCCAAAGCCTTGATGCAGCCATTGCCATGGCGGGCGAGGGGGATGTGATGATTGTCGGCGGCGGCCAGATTTATGCCGAGGCCCTGCCGCGCGCGGACCGGCTGGAAATCACAGAAGTGGCCCTGAAGGTAGACGGTGACGCCTTTTTCCCGCCGGTCGACAAATCGGTTTGGCATGAAGTCGCGCGCGACAGCCATCCGGTCGAAGACGGCAAACCCGCTTATGCCTTCGTGACCTACGACCGCGCGTGAACGGGCCGATCTAGAGCTTCAGGCTGTCTGCAATCTGGGCCGCGATGGTGCCATAGGCCTGGCTGATCGGGCTTTCTGGTTCTGCGGCCACAATGGGCGTGCCCGCGTCGGCATGTTCACGCACGCTGATATGCAGCGGAATGCCACCAAGGAAGGTGCAGCCCAGTTTTCTGGCGGTTTCCTGGGCACCGCCATGGCCGAAAATATGGCTTTCCCCGCCGCAGTGCGGGCACACGAAACTGCTCATATTCTCGATAATACCCAGGATCGGCACCTGTACCTGCCGGAACATGGCCAGGCCCTTGCGAGCGTCGATCAGCGCCAGGTCCTGCGGGGTCGAGACGATCACCGCACCCGACAGGGGCGCCTGCTGCACCATGGTCAACTGCACGTCGCCGGTGCCGGGCGGCATGTCGACCACCAGTATATCGAGCGGCCCCCAGGCCACATCGCGCAGCAATTGTTGGGTTGCGCCCATCACCCGCGGGCCACGCCACACCACCGGCTGGTCGACATCGATCAGGAAACCGATCGACATAACCTTCAGGCCGTAGGCAAAAAGCGGCTGGATGATTTTGTCCTTCAATTCGGGCCGGTCATCCACACCCACCAGCATCGGCAGGCTGGGGCCAAAGATGTCGGCATCCATGACCCCGACCTTCAGGCCACGGGCCTGCAGGGCCAGCGCAAGGTTGATCGATGTTGTCGATTTGCCGACCCCACCCTTGCCGCTGGCGACCGCGATAATATGTTTTACGCCCGGAATTTCGACCGGTGTGGGCGCGGGCTTGGCCGGCGCTGCCATTTTGGGCGGCTGCGGTTTGGCCTGTGCGGGGCGGGAGGCTGTCACCACAACATTGGCGGCGGTCACACCTTCCACTGATTTCACCAGCGCTTCGATGCGGGCGCGCAGGGCTTCGGGCTCTGCAGGCGCATTGCCACCAAAGTCCAGCACGATGCCCGCCTGGCCGCCATCCACGATCACGGCGCTGACCATGCCGGCCGCTACAATATTCTGCCCGGCACCAGGCAGGCTGACCGCTTCAAGGGATTTCAGGATCGACTGTTTCAGGAAATCGGACATAAAGTGCCTCTTAAAAGGTCGAATTTTCGGCCAGCATCGTTGCAGCAGGCCGGTGCCTACCATATATAGCAGAACAAGACACGGCCTTTCTGTGGACAAACAGGTCGTGCCGGCGGTCCGTCAATCGGTCGTCGTTTAGGGGAGAAAAACATGCCTTGGCAAAATAATGGTGACCGCGAGCGGCCGAATCCGTGGGGGCAGGGCCCCCGCCGTGGTGGCGGTGGCGGCGGTGAACCACCGCATATCGACGACTTTATCCGCAAGGGACAGGACAAGCTGAGAAGCGCGCTGCCGGGTGGCGCGGGTGGTTTCAGTGTCATTGCCCTTGTGGCCGTGCTTCTGTGGCTCGCAAGCGGCCTTTACCGCGTGGATGCAAACGAACAGGCTGTGGTGCTGACCTTCGGCAAATGGACGGACAACGCGTCGCCCGGCCTGCACTGGCACCTTCCATACCCGATAGAAAGCGCCGAAGTGCGCGGCGTAACGGACGAGAAACAGATTTCCATCGGCAGCCGCGAGATTGATCCGCGCCGCGGCCGTGGTTCGTCTGCCCGCCCGGACGAAAGCCTGATGCTGACCGCCGACGAAAATATCGTCGACATCCGCTTCAATGTGGTCTGGCGCATCAAGGACCTGGGTCAGTATCTGTTCAAGATCGAGGACCCCGAAGAAACCATCAAGGCCGTGGCAGAAAGCGCCATGCGTGAACTGGTGGGCACCAACAAGATCGTGCCGATCATCACCACGGGCCGTGGCCAATTGGAACAGGACGTGCTGACGCTGCTGCAATCCACGCTCGACAACTATGAAGCTGGCGTCACTATATTGCGGGTCCAGATCATCGAATCTGAAGCGCCTGCTGAAGTGAAGGACGCTTTCCTTGACGTTCAGCGCGCCGAAGCCGACCAGCAGCGTTTCCGCAACGAAGCCGAAGCCTATCGCAACAAGGTTGTGAACGAAGCCGAGGGCTCGGCTGAAAAGCTGATCCAGGAAGCCGAAGCCTACAGGGCACAAACCGTTGCCCGCGCACAGGGTGAAGCTGCGCGCTTCATGTCGGTCTATAACGAATATGTGCAGGCCAAGGACGTGACCAAAAAACGCATCTATCTCGAGACCATGGAAGAAATCCTGTCCGGTATGGACAAGGTGATCCTGGAGACTGACGGTGCCACCGTGCCGTACCTGCCGGTCACCGAGATGCTGAAGAAACAGAAAAGCGAGGGGAAATAGATCATGAATATCAAATCTATTGCAGCCCTTGTAACGCTTGCCGCTGTCGTGTTTGTCGGCCTTGGCAGCCTCTATATCGTCAGCGAGCGTGAACAGGCGATCGTGGTCAAGTTCGGTGAACCCAAACGCACGGTCACCGAACCCGGCCTGCACCTGAAAGTGCCGTTTGTCGAACAGGTGATCTTCCTTGAGAAGCGCATCATGGGCCTGGATATTCGCCCGCAGGAAGTGCTGGCCAGTGACCAGCGCCGCCTGATGGTGGACAGCTTCGCCCGTTACCGCATTGTCGACCCGCTGAAGCGCTACCAGGCGGCCCGCACCGAAACCGCTGCGGAGAGCCTTCTGGAAAACGCCATGGAATCGACCGTGCGCCAGGTGCTTGCCAACGAGGTGATGCAAAATATCGTTTCGGGCCAGCGCGCCCAGTTGATGCAGCGCATCAAGGAACTGACCAACGAACGCGCCAAGACCTTCGGCCTTGAAGTGGTGGACGTGCGCCTGAAGCGGGTTGACCTGCCGCAGGCCAACAGTCAGGCCATTTTCCAGCGCATGGAAACCGAACGCCAGCGGGAAGCCGCTGAAAAGCGTGCTGCCGGTAACCGGGACGCTGTGAAGATCAAGGCCCAGGCCGATCGCCAGAAAGCCGAACTTCTGGCGGACGCCGAACGCCAGTCCCAGACCATCCGCGGTGAAGCGGAAGGCCAGGCAGTGAAGATTTTCGCCGAGGCCTTCGGCAAGGACCAGGAGTTCTTCGAATTCTACCGGACCATGCAGGCCTACAAGAAAGCGCTAGGCAAGGACGACACCACCCTGGTGCTGTCGCCGGACAGCGAATTCTTCCACCTGTTCATGGGCGCGGGTGAAAAAGCCAAGGGCAAGCGCTAGTCCCCGATGGACTGGACCTTGCTGATAACCGCACTGGGCCTCGCTCTCTTCATTGAGGGCGTGGCCTATGCGCTTATACCGGACCGGTTGAGGCGACTGCTTGTCGCAATGCTGGAACAACCTGTCGCAAAGCTCAGGTGGCTAGGGTTGACCCTGGCGGCGATTGGTGTTGCGATGGTCTGGCTCGCACAAGGTTCGTAGAAATCTGTGCGAGACATGCGGCCAACACGCAGAGAAAAATAATCGAAGGAGTAAGTGCCTTGAGCACCAACTTGACAAGAGTGATTGACGGACGAACGACAGCGGGCCTGTGGCGCGCCATGATGATGGGTATTGCCATCCTGGCAGCCGCCATGATCATGGTGAAACCCGCAGCGGCCCGCGGGGCTCCTGAAAGCTTCGCGGACCTGGTTGAAAAGCTGTCGCCGGCTGTTGTGAATATTTCGACAGTACAAACCATCCGCGAAAGCCGTGTCGCGCGTGTGCCGGCGCTGCCCGAAGGCCTGCCGTTCGGCGACCTGTGGGACCAGTTCCGCAACCGCGACGATGAAGACCCCGAGCCGCGCCAGGCACGCTCGCTTGGTTCCGGCTTCATTGTTGATGCCTCGGGTATCGTCATCACCAACAACCATGTGGTTGAAGAAGCCGACGAGATCACTGTCATCACCACCGATGGTACCGAATATGCCGCGAAGGTGCTGGGCAAGGATCAGCTTTCGGATGTTGCCGTCCTGAAGATCGAACCGAAGAATGGCGAAAAGCTGCCCTTCGTTGTCTGGGGCGATTCCGACAAGGAACGCATCGGCGACTGGGTTGTGGCCATCGGTAACCCGTTCGGTCTTGGTGGTTCGGTCACTGCCGGTATCGTTTCCGCCCGCAACCGTGCGATCGGCGGCAACAGCGATATTGAATTCATCCAGACCGATGCGCCCATCAACCGTGGCAACTCCGGTGGCCCGCTCTTCAACATGAAGGGTGAAGTGATCGGTGTGAACTCTGCCATCTTCTCGCCGTCGGGCGGCAACGTGGGTATCGGTTTCTCGATCCCGTCGAACGACGCCGACCGCGTGATGCGCGAACTGCAGCAGTTTGGCAAGGTACGCCGTGGCTGGCTCGGTGTCGGCATCCAGCCGATGACCGAAGAAATCGCTGAATCGCTGGGCATGGAATATCACAAGGGTGCCATGGTCACCAATGTGCAGGAAGGCAGCCCGGCCGAGAAAGCCGGCCTCAAGCAAAGCGATATCATCGTGACCTGGGACGGCAAGGAAGTCGAAGACAGCACCAGCCTCAGCCGCCTTGTGAAGCGTACCGATATCGGCAAGCCTGTTGTTGTGGAAATCGTCCGCGCCGGCAAGCGCCAGAAGATCAATGTCACCACCGGTGAACTGAAGGAAGAAAAGCTGGCGGAAGCCGAAGGCGACAACAACCAGGGCCGTGGTGGTCCGGACGGTGGTTATGCCGACCGCGAGATGGTGCAGGGCCTTGAACTGGCACCGATGACCGACAACCTGCGCCGCCGCTATAACCTCGATGAAGATGTCGACGGTGTTGTGGTGTCGCGTGTTGCCCGCCGCAGCCCGGCCTACCAGGCCGGTATCCGCCCGGGTACGGTTATCCTTGCTGTCAACCAGCAGGAAGTGTCGCAGCCGGCAGACGTGGCCGACCTGGTTGGCCAGGCGCTGGATGAGAAACGGGAACGCATCCTTCTGCTCATCAGCTATCGTGGCAACACGGTGCATGTGCCCCTGAAGGTGATGACCGAAGAGGAAGAGGAAGCCCTGCGCCGCCGTTAAGGCACAGGTTTCCGCCCGACAGTCGGGCAGATAAATTGAAAGGGCCGGTTTTGCCGGCCCTTTTGCTTTTGCAGGACTGTGCGCGCCGTAATCAGGCTACGAACTCGGACCGGCGGTAACCCTGCAGGAACAGGAGCGCGGTCAGGTCCGTGTGGTTGATCGCCACATCGGCAGCCGCAGCGGTTTTCGGTTTGGCATGGTAGGCCACGCCCAGGCCGGCGGCGTCGATCATCGGGATATCGTTGGCGCCGTCGCCGACCGCGAGCGTTTCGGTGTGTGCAATACCCAGCGCGGCGCTTTCCGCCTGCAGGGTTTCGAGCTTGGTGTGGGCGCCGCAAATGGGGCGCGCAACGGTGCCGGAAAGTGCGTAGCCTTCGGTCTCGAGGATATTGGCGCGGTGCCTGTCGAAGCCGATGGCGGCCCCGACCTTTTCGGTGAAATAGGTAAAGCCACCGGATACCAGCACCGTGCGTACCCCTTTTGCCTTCATGGTCTGCACCAGCGTGCGGGCACCGCCCATCAGCTTGATGCGTTCCTTGTAGCAGAGCGCCAGTTTCTCGAGCGGCAGGCCCTTGAGGAGCGCGACCCGTTCGGTGAGCGCGCCTTCGAAATCCAGTTCGCCGCGCATGGCGGCCTCGGTGATCGCGGCCACATGGTCCTTGATGCCGGCAAAGTCGGCCAGTTCGTCGATACACTCGACCGTGATCATGGTCGAATCCATATCCGCCAGGAACAGTTTCTTGCGGCGGCCTTCTGCTTGCTGGATTGCCCAGTCGACCGGCAGGTCGCTGAAGGCGCTGGCGAACTGTTTTTTCAGGGCGGCGGCCCCGTCGGGTGCCGGCAGGTCGATAGCTTCGCCTTCAGAAAGAATGTCCGCAGCACCCAATGCCGGCAGCACATCGCGCGCCCGGCGTTCGGCTTCCTTCAGGACATCACCATTCTGGGGGTTGACGATCAGGGTCAGCACCATATTCATAGACGGAACTTCCAACTAGCGCACGAGGCGACGGTTTTGAAACGAGCCATTCTTATTGCAGGTCCAACCGCCAGCGGCAAGTCGGCTTTGTCGCTCAGGCTCGCGCATGACCTGGATGGTGTCATCATCAACGCCGACAGCATGCAGGTATACAAAGACCTGCGTATCATAACCGCGCGCCCAAGCGTGGAAGACGAAGCCGCAGCCCCGCACCGGCTGTATGGTTTCATGGACCCGACCGAGGTCTGTTCCGCTGCCCTGTGGGCCGATCTTGCGATGCAGGAAATCGAAGCCGCATGGCAGGCTGGCAAAACCCCGATCGTGATCGGCGGCACCGGCATGTATTTCAAGGTGCTGATCGACGGCATCGCCGAAATCCCTGAAATCCCCGACGCCATCCGTGCGGACGTGCGCGACCGCTGTGCGCGCGAGGGCAGCACAACCCTGCACGCCGAACTGGCGACGGTGGACCCCGCGACCGCGGCGCGCCTTGCGCCGGGGGACAGCCAGCGCATCTGCCGCGCGCTCGAGGTCTGGCACGCAACGGGCCGCGCCATCAGCGACTGGCAGCAGGATACAAGGCCGGGGCCGATGAAACCCTATGTCGACGCCGGCGGCATTACCCGCCTTGTGCTCGATCCGCCCCGGGACGTTCTCTATGACCGCTGCAACCGCCGCTTCGATATCATGATGAAAGAAGGCGCGATGGCGGAAGTCGAGGTCCTTATGGCGCGTAATCTGGATGTCAGCCTGCCGGCGATGCGCGCGCTGGGTGTGCCGAGCCTGATGGCACTGGCCCGCGGCGAGATGGACGAGGCCACCGCCATGGAAGACGCGCGCATGCAAACCCGGCGCTTTGCCAAACGGCAACTGACCTGGTTCCGGAACCAGTTTTCCGACTGGGGTCGTATCCCTGCGCAACTTTCGGAAAGCGAATACCGGGAAATCTTGAATAAAAAGATCAAAAAACCTGTTGACTGAGAAATTTTCGTACAATAGTTTGGCGCTATCGGTGCCAAGCCAGCCCAGGTGCCGATAGTGGAACCTCCAGCCCAAGTTGGTTCCGAACTGTGACGAGACCCACCCCCTGGGGGCGCTCCTGTAGCGCCCCCAACTATTATCGGGCGGTGCGGGCCAAGGGCCCGGCCATGGCGATAGTGAGGGTGAGCGCGCCGGGTGTCGCCCGGCATGTTCAGGGCGGGTTTGGAGAGTATGGAGTGCCCCGGCCGGGTAAAGGCGGGGGATCGCTGGATATAACATTTTTGAGTGGACATAGAGGACAATGACCGCAACAGACACCAAGGCCCGCGAAAAGCAGGCAACCTCCGAAGCACCGATCCTGTCGGGAGCACAAATGATTCTTCGTGCGCTCAGGGAACTAGGTGTGGAAGTGGTGTTCGGTTATCCGGGCGGCGCGGTATTGCCTATCTATGACGAGATTTTCAAACAGGACGACATCCGCCACATCCTGGTGCGGCACGAACAGGCCGCGGTTCATGCGGCCGAAGGTTATGCCCGCGCGACCGGCAAACCCGGTGTTGTGCTGGTGACGTCGGGCCCCGGTGCGACCAATGCCGTAACCGGACTGACGGACGCCATGCTGGATTCGATCCCGATCGTGTGCCTCACGGGGCAGGTTGCCCGCCACCTGATCGGCAACGACGCTTTCCAGGAAGCCGACACCGTTGGCATCACGCGGCCCTGTACCAAGCACAATTACCTGGTCAAGGAAACCGCCGACCTGCCGAATGTCATTTCGGAAGCTTTCTATGTTGCCACCAATGGCCGTCCGGGCCCTGTGGTCATCGACCTGCCCAAGGACGTGCAGATCGAAAAGGCACCTTATGTCCGCACCGGTTACCGGTCGCACCGCACATACCGCCCGCAGGTTCAGTGCGACGAACAGGCCATCCGCACTGCGGCGCGCCTTCTGGCTGCGGCGGAACGTCCGATCATCTATTCGGGGGGGGGTGTCATCAACGCCGGGCCCGAAGCTTCGGACCTGCTGGCCGAATTTGCCCGTATCACCGGTTTCCCGGTTACCAGCACGTTGATGGGCCTTGGTGCCTATCCGGCCAGTGACAAGCAGTTCCTGGGTATGCTGGGCATGCACGGCACCTGGGAAGCCAACCATGCCATGCACGACTGCGACGTGATGCTGGCCATCGGCGCGCGCTTCGACGACCGGGTCACCGGCCGTATCGACGCCTTTTCGCCGGGGTCGAAGAAGATCCAGGTCGATATCGACCTGTCGTCCATCAACAAGAACGTGCCGGTTGATGTGCCGGTCATCGGCGACGCCCTCAATGCGCTGACGCAACTGATTGCGGTCTGGCACGAAGAAAAGCTGGGTGCCACCCAGCCGTCGCTGGGCGAATGGTGGAAACAGATCGAGCACTGGCGGCAGAAAAAATGCCTGTCCTATGAGGACAGTACCGAGGTCATCATGCCGCAAAAGTCGCTCGAGCGCCTGTTTGCGCTGACGAAGGACCGCGATCCGATTATCTCGACCGAAGTTGGCCAGCACCAGATGTGGGCTGCCCAGTTCCTTGGTTTCGACAAACCCAACCGCTGGCTCACCTCGGGCGGCCTTGGCACCATGGGCTACGGCCTGCCGGCAGCGGTCGGCGCCCAGATCGCGCATCCGGACCGGCTGGTTGTCGATGTGTCGGGCGAAGCCTCGTTCCAGATGAACCTGCAGGAACTGGGGACCATCGCCCAGTATCACCTGCCGGTGAAAATCTTCATCATGAACAATGAATATATGGGCATGGTGCGCCAGTGGCAGGACCTCAGCTACGACGGGCGCCGGTCGGAAAGCTATTCCGAATCCCTGCCTGATTTTGTGAAGCTGGCTGAAGCTTATGGCATCAAGGGCATGCAGGTCGAAGACCCTGCAGACCTGGATGCCGCCATCCAGGAAATGATCGACCATGATGGTCCTGTCCTGATGGATTGCCGCGTGGCCAAGCTTGAGAATTGTTTCCCGATGGTCCCAGCAGGCGCAGCGCATAATGAAATGCTGCTGCCGGGTGACGTGGTCGGGAAGCCAAAAGATGACGAAGCCCTGGCGGTCGTATAAATCTGAAGGTCATGAGTGAATAGAGATGGACGGCTCCATGAAAGAAATTGGCCCTATTGCACGGCACACCATCAGTGTGATCGTGGACAACGAAGCGGGTGTTCTGGCTCGCGTAATCGGCCTGTTTTCCGGCCGCGGCTACAATATTGAAAGCCTGACCGTGGCAGCGGTGGACACCACCGGCGAACGGTCGCGTATCACCGTGGTGACATCCGGCACCCGTATGGTGATCGAACAGATCAAGGCGCAGCTCGACCGCCTGGTGCCGGTGCACAAGGTGGGCGACCTGACCATGGAAGGTGCTTTTGTCGCCCGCGACATGGCGCTCGTCAAAGTGTCGGGCACCGGCGAAAAGCGCGTGGAAGCGCTCCGTCTGGCCGACACGTTCCGTGCCCGCGCGGTCGATGCATCCGTGAACAGCTTTGTGTTCGAACTTACCGGCTCTGCCGACAAGATCGACGCCTTTGTGGAACTGATGAGCGAGCTTGGCCTCGTTGAAGTTGCACGTACCGGGGCCGTGGCGCTTTCGCGCGGGCCCGGGGGTCTTTGAAAACAGTTTTGACAACCATTTGGGTAGATGTGGCCATAGCGCCCGTTAAAGGACAGTAGAATGCGCGTTTATTTCGATAGTGATGCCGATGTTAACCTGGTCAAGGACAAGACCGTTGCCATCGTTGGTTACGGCAGCCAGGGCCATGCCCATGCCGCCAACCTGCGCGACAGCGGTGTGAAAAAGGTTATCGTGGCCCTGAAGGAAGGTTCCGCGACCCGCAAGAAGGCTGAAGCTGCCGGCTTCACCTGCATGACCGCATCCGAGGCCGCCAAGGTGGCCGACATGGTGATGATCCTGGCGCCCGACGAGCATCAGGCCAAAATCTACCGCGACGACCTGCATGGCAACCTGAAGCAAGGTGCTGCCCTGATGTTTGCCCACGGCCTGAACATCCATTTCAGCCTCATCGAGCCGCGTGCCGACCTTGACGTCATCATGGTTGCGCCCAAGGGCCCAGGCCACACCGTGCGTTCGCAATATGCCCAGGGCAAGGGCGTTCCCTGCCTGATCGCCGTTCACCAGGACGCATCGGGCAAGGCGCATGACCTGTGTCTTTCCTACGCTTCCGCCATCGGCGGTGGCCGTTCTGGCATCATCGAAACCAACTTCCGTGAAGAGTGCGAAACCGACCTGTTCGGCGAGCAGGCCGTTCTGTGCGGCGGCGTGTCCGAACTGATCAAAGCCGGCTTCGAAACCCTGGTGGAAGCCGGTTACGCACCGGAAATGGCTTATTTCGAGTGCCTGCATGAAGTGAAGCTGATCGTGGACCTGATCTACGAAGGCGGCATTGCCAACATGCGCTACTCGATCTCGAACACCGCCGAATATGGCGACTATAAAACCGGCCCGCGCATCATCACCTCGGAAACCAAAGCCGAGATGAAGCGGGTTCTGGAAGATATCCAGCAAGGCCGGTTCGTGAAGGATTTCATCGCCGACAATCTTGCCGGCAACCCGGAGCTGAAGGCCCACCGCGGTCTGGCAGCACGGCACCCCATCGAGGAAGTCGGTTCGCGCCTGCGCGGCCTGATGCCCTGGATGCAGGAAGGCAAGCTGGTCGACAAGGCGAAGAACTAAGTCCCCCTTAGACTCTCTTATCTTACGAGAGCTCTCTTGGGCGATCCCAACCGGGATCGCCCTCTTTTTTTGCGCGTGTCATATATCGTCTCGTCCGTCCTGAATTTTGCCTGATTTACAGCCCAGGCATGGCCTGCTAAGGACCGGCGCGGCAGCGACCGCTGCCATCGTCCTTGCCCCGGGCAAATTTGCCGGGACCTCAAAACAAACCTGACAGGAGGAACCATGAAATTCTTCGCACGTGCCGCCATTGCGGCCTCGCTTATGGCTGCAACATCCACGGGCTGCTTGGCTGCAGACACGTTCAGCGGCCTGTATGGCGGTATCGAAAGCGCGATCGATGCCAAGGAAGGCACCGTGTTTGCAGGTGGCCTGGCGGGCTACCGTTTCCGGGTTCTGGGCCCGCTGGTTGTTGGCGTCGAAGTCAATTACGGCGACCATGTCACCGGTACCTACGAAGCCGAACAGAGCATCCGTCACTTCAAGGGCGAATGGGGCGCAAGCGCGCTTGCCGGCCTTGCGTTTGGCGAAGGCCAGCAGAACCTGCTGTATGGCACCATCGGCTATATGGACGTGGATTTCGACACGGTCACCCAGGTTGGCAGCACCGAAAGTGCCGACGACCTGCGCTTCGGCGCCGGCTTCGAACGCAAGCTGGGTGACATGCTGTCCCTGCGTGTCGGCGCAGACTATGCCAAGCCCGCCGGCTCGGAAATGCTGCGCGGCAAGGTGGCGCTGTTGGTCAATTTCTGATCCCGTCAGGGCCTGAAGAAAAGCGGCTGGTGTCAGCCGCTTTTTTTATGCACTCATTTCGATTGAGTGCGGCTATTTATGGCTGCAAACTGCGGAACGAACTTTGACCGGGCGTCGCGACGTTATGGAAGGCGATATGACAAGGCTTGCGAAAACCATCCTACTTCCCCTTTTCCTGTCGGTGTTGCCCTCGTTCTTCTCGGTGCAGGCCGACGATCCTGAAAATCGCCCCACCGCATTCATCACCTTGACCAGACAGCCGGATGGCATTTCTGTCGCCTACAGGTTTTCAGAGCCGGTTGCCCGCATGGAATTCTTTCAGCAAGACACAGCGCAACGACGCAAATCCTGGCGTTTTGTCGGTGCGCCCGATCTGATCGTGGCCAATGGCGCGGTCACGTCGATCGATAGTCACGACCTGACTGAATTTGCCCTGTTGATCGAACCTGACCAGGCATTTGGCGACGATGCCGAGATCGGCCTCGTTCCGATTGGTAAATCGGGTTTCCTGTTGTCGTCCGGGCTGGTGCTGGCCCGTCCCGATGCGTTCGAGAACCGCCTGTGTGTGCAGGATAAACCGGGTGTGTGTGCGGATTTCGATGCCGAGCCCGCCTATTACCGTGTCAATGCCAGCGGCATCGTCGATATTGAAGCCATGCGGTACCGGGTCCCTATTTACCTGGGCGATGCGGATTTTGAGGAAACTCTTGACTATCGGCTGTTGCTCGACCCCGCAATTCCGGACGATGTTCGCGCCAGTCTGAAGGACATGATGTCCCGTTTCGCTGACTTCTATCGTGACCGTCTTGCCTACGAATTCGAGGAGGTTCCGACCTTGCTGGCCGGCTGGGATGCAAGCTCTGCGCAGGCGGATTGGCGAACACGGGGCTATCCCTACGGAATCATGGCAGTATCGTTTCGGGGCGATATTTTTGACGATAAGCAAGCTCTTATGCTGCGCAATATTACGACCGATCTTTCTGAAACAATGTCGCTCGACTTCGGTTTTGAACGTTTGAACCCTGACGCTGATTTTGTCGGTTACATGTATTATGTGGGCCTCGTGCGCGCGATTGCTGATGAAACGACCCGCGTTGTCGCCGGAAATGTTGTTGGCCCGCGACGAATGTTCGCCCTCAATGTCGATCGGTGCCTGCTATTCCTGAACGGACGGGTCCCTGAGGACAGTGAATATCAGGGCAGGCGGCAGACACTGCCATGTTTCTGGGCATTCCACCAACTAGCAGGCAAGTATGCCGCTACCCGCACCCGCGGAAAAGCCGACCTGACATCGATTGTTGTTCGCGCCATGGAAGGGGAGGCTGGCGAGGATGCCGCCTTCAGCGCGTCCTATCGCGCTGCCCTCAGGGACTATGACCCCGACGGGCACCTGGTCGCCTTCCTTGATGCCCTGGTGGAGGATGATCGTACCAAGGCAGCAAAGGCCTTGAACGGTGCTTTGGTGGGGCTGGTGAGGCTTATGCCCGATGAATAGCACCGCAACCACCATGATGTTGCCCATATCGACCGCTCGCCTGACCGTCCGTGCCTTTCGCCCGGATGACGCCAGCGCATTCCACAGTTGGCGGGACGATGCGCAGGTGGCGCGGTATACGCTGTGGGACTATCCCTATCCGCTTGAACGCGCTCAGGCATTTTGCGAGCGCATGGCGGTGGCGGAACCCTTTCCAATGGGCGGCTGGTACCAGTTGTTCGTCGAGGAACGTTCGACAGGGCAGGCTGTTGGCGACATCGGTATCGGGCGGGGCGTGCACGACCGGCCGGATACGATCTATATCGGTTACAGCCTGCGCCGGAATGCCTGGGGCAAGGGCTATATGACCGAGGCCCTCAGGGCTCTGTTGCCGGCGCTGGCGGCGGCGTTTCCACCCCGGTATTTTGCGGCAGAAATCGATGCCCGCAACCCGGCGTCGGGCCGGGTGCTGGAACGGCTTGGATTCGTGTTGCAGCCCAGCGAACGGCAGGTCTATGTCAAAGGCGAATGGTGCGACGAACTGGATTACAGCCTTGATGCCGGGAACCTTGATGGAAACCAGCATTTCCAATGACTCGCCCCCTGCCGGGAAGGGTTTGCTGGTAGCCCTGCGTACCATCCCGCAGTAATGAATGATTATTGCGCGTGGCGGATTGGTCAGGTAGTTGTGTTCAATGGCAGGCGTGGGGTGCCGGGGCCGGCATTATGCTTTAATTTCAGGGCGGTGGCGGTTCCGGTCAGGGTCAGGCAGGACAAGAAAAAATGGTTTCTCTTGAAATAAAATTTCTCGAAAATCGGCCTTGTGAAAAGAAAATAATCTGATATCCCTAATCGCAACGCATAACGGAAGGTGATTGCACCCTCATGAACGGGCCGCAAAATCGTCGGGGTAAAGCCAAAGCTGTTGCACGTGCAACAACTTCGCGCGCCGACATGGCTGCCCGTGCCTTCACCTTCGCTTCGGGCACGCTTCTGCTTGCTCTCCTGCTAATTTTCGGGGCCGGTCGACTTATCGGCCCTTAAGCATCACGGCAGGCGGCGCCACGGGCGCCGGGGTGCTTAAGGGTAACCGCCACTGATTTTTCACATTCAGTCTCGTTACGAAATTTAGGATACAGGCAATGTCACACACCGAAGCAAACCGGGTGCGGATTTTTGACACCACCTTGCGCGACGGCGAGCAATCGCCCGGCGCGTCAATGACCCTCGACGAAAAACTGCAGATCGCCAGCGTGTTGGAAGGCATGGGGGTCGATATCATCGAAGCCGGCTTCGCCATCGCGTCGAACGGCGATTTCGATTGCGTGAACAAGATTGCGGCGCGGGTGAAAAACTCGACCGTCTGTTCGCTGGCCCGCGCGGCCCTTGGCGATATCGACCGGGCGGCGGAAGCGCTCAAGCCCGCGGCCAGCGGTCGCATTCATACCTTCATCGCCACCAGCCCCTTGCATATGAAGTTCAAGCTGCAGATGGAGCCGGAAGCGGTGATCGAGGCCATCCACAAATCGGTCAGCCATGCGCGCAGCAAGATTGACGATGTTGAATGGTCGGCCGAAGATGCGACCCGTTCGGATATCGATTTCCTGTGCCGCGCGGTTGAAACCGCGATCAAGGCGGGCGCCAGCACCATCAACCTGCCGGATACCGTGGGTTATACAACACCCGCCGAATATGAGGCCATGTTCCGCACCATCATCGAACGGGTGCCGAACGCCGACAAGGCGATCTTCTCGACCCACTGCCACAACGACCTCGGCCTCGCGGTTGCCAATTCGCTCGCCGGTATTGCGGGCGGTGCGCGCCAGGTGGAATGCACCATCAACGGCATCGGCGAACGCGCCGGCAATGCCGCCATGGAAGAAGTGGTGATGGCGCTCAGGACCCGCGCGGACGCGATGCCCTACCATACCCGCATCGTGACCCAGGAAATCATGCGCGCGAGCCGCCTTGTCTCCACCGTGACCGGCTTTACGGTTCAGAACAATAAAGCCATCGTCGGCGCCAACGCCTTCGCGCACGAAAGCGGCATCCACCAGGATGGTATGCTGAAAAACGCCGAAACCTACGAGATCATGACCCCGGAATCGGTGGGCGTGACCAAGTCGGTGCTCACCATGGGCAAACATTCGGGCCGCCATGCCTTTGCCGACAAGCTGAAGGAACTGGGCTACGAACTGGGTGACAATGCCTTCCAGGACTGTTTCCGCCGCTTCAAGGAACTGGGCGACCGCAAGAAGAATATCTATGACGAGGATATCGTCGCCCTTGTGGACGACGAGGTGGCCACCAACGCGAACCGCATGCAGGTGATCTCGCTCAATACCTACAGCTCGACCACCGGAACCGCTTTCTCGGATGTCACCATGACCATCGATGGCGAAGAGAAAAAGGCGGTGGTTTATGGCTCCGGCCCCGTCGATGCGGCCTTCAATGCGATCAAGAGCATGATCGGCTTCGAACCGCACCTGCAGCTTTTCCAGGTGCATGCCGTCACGCAAGGTACGGACGCACAGGCTGAATGCACGGTCCGGCTTGAAGAAGATGGCCGCACGGTCAACGGCCAGGGTGCGCACGAGGATACGGTCACGGCCGCGGCCCGCGCGTATGTGGCTGCCGTGAACAAGCTGCTGGTCAAGCGCGAGAAATCGGCCCCGGGCCCGGTCTGACACGCACGGGACCACGATCCTGTTGGAAAAGGGTGCTTCGGCACCCTTTTTTCTTTGCCCCATCCGGTTTTCTTTGCTCTGGTGCGCACAGATGAAGCGGGAGCATCCGATGCAGCAAGACGACCAGCAGCCAGTTGTGTCCGGCGCCGCCGTGCCTGAAGGCGGCGCGACACCTGAGCCTGCGCCAGCCATGAGCGTGGCGGCCGCGCCCGGGCTGTGGCAGGGGGCAGGGGCCATGCTGTGGTATCTGGCGCTGCAGGTGGCATTTGGTGCGGGTGTCGCTGCGGTCATTGGCGTTCTGTATGGCACGGAAGAAGTGAACAGCCGGATCGCGGATGTCGGCCTCATGGGCGGTGCACTTTCCGCTGTTTCTATGTTGCTGATTTTCTGGCTGAAACTGCGGAACCAGGGCGCGGCGTATCGGGCAGCCGTTGGCTGGGGCCCTGCGGCCCGGGAATTCGGCCCGGCGCTTCTTCTGGTCGCGCAGATGTTCATCCTGATCCGGCTTTTCAGCGGCCTGTATGCGATTGCCTTCCTGTCAGAGGGGGACCTGCAGGGTGGCGCAGCGGAGGAAATCATCGCGGCAACCAACGCTGCTGGCGGTACCCTGCAGCTTGTCCTGACCTGGGTGTTCATGGCCTTGGTCGGCCCGATTGCCGAGGAATTTGTGTTCCGGGGATACCTGCAGTCGTCGCTGGAACGCCGTTTCGGCGCAGCCGTTGCCATCGGGGTGGCATCGGCCTGTTTTGCCACCTTCCATTTCCAACTGACCCTGTGGCCGCTTTATTTCATCATGGGGGCCGGTTTTGGTGTCACCTTCCATCTGACACGGTCCATCTGGCCGGCCATTCTGCTGCATATGCTGAACAATATCTTCGCGCTCGCGGTGCAATATTCCGGCTGGACGCAGGGAGCACCCTGACACCGCGCAAGCCACGGTTAGCCTGCTGATTTGTCGAAATTTTCCATAAAATGCGCCTGGTCTTTGCCGAATCACAAAATCTCGTGTGATTTGTGCGCAACGCCTCTTGTGTCGACGGCGCAACTGGCCCATAACCTCGTTAAGACCTCGTCAATCGGCGGGGATAAATCACAGGACTAAGAGGCGTTCAATGCTGTCAAAGCTGCTCGGGATGTTTTCCTCCGACATGGCCATCGACCTCGGTACGGCCAACACTCTGGTGTATGTAAAAGGCCGGGGAATTGTACTTAACGAACCGTCCGTGGTGGCGATCAAGAGCGAAAACGGCCGTGACCGTGTGCTGGCGGTTGGCGATGAAGCCAAACTGATGCTGGGCCGGACCCCGAGCGGTATCCAGGCCATTCGCCCGCTGCGCGATGGTGTGATTGCCGATTTCCATGTCGCCGAGCAGATGATCAAGCACTTCATCCAGAAAGTGCATAACCGTTCGTTCGCCAGCCCGCAGGTGGTTGTGTGCGTTCCGTCGGGCTCGACCGCCGTTGAGCGCAAGGCCATCCAGGAAAGTGCCGAACAAGCCGGTGCCCGCAAGGTCTATCTGATCGACGAGCCAATGGCTGCCGCAATCGGCGCCGGCCTGCCGGTCACCGAACCGCAGGGTTCGATGGTTGTCGACATCGGTGGTGGCACCACCGAAGTGGCTGTGCTTTCGCTGTGCGGTATCGTGTTTGCCACTTCGGTTCGCGTTGGCGGCGACAAGATGGACGAGGCACTGATCGCCTATATCCGCCGCAACCACAACCTCCTGATCGGTGAAGCGACGGCAGAGCGTATCAAGAAAGAAATCGGTACCGCGCTGGCCCCTGAAGACGGGGTTGGTGTGACCATGACCATCAAGGGCCGCGACCTGATGAACGGCGTGCCGAAGGAACTGGAAATCAACCAGCTTCAGGTTGCCGAAGCCCTGTCCGAACCCGTGAGCCAGATTGTCGAAGGTGTGAAGGTTGCGCTTGAGCAAACGGCACCGGAACTGGCGGCAGACATTGTCGACCGCGGCGTTGTGCTGACCGGTGGTGGTGGCCTGCTGCGCGACCTGGATACGGTGATCCGCCGTGCGACCGGCCTGCCGGTCACGGTTGCGGAAGAGCCGCTGACCTGTGTGGCGCTGGGCACCGGTCGTGCGCTCGAGGACCCGCAACTGCGCCTCGTGCTGACCGAAAGCTACTAGAGGTCCCGAACACGGCCTTCATGAACGGGAGGTAGAACCCTGAGTCCCACCATGCATTCCATTGGTCTGACACCGGCACGTTTCCGTGAAAGGCGAGGGATGCGGGGGCGTGAGGCGCTGTGGTTCTACATTGCGCTGTCGGTGGCGCTGCTGGTGCTGGAGTTCATTGGCTCCAGCATCCCTGTGCAGGTCCGGGCATACGCCAATGATATCGCGGCCCCGGTGCTGACCGTGCTGGAACGTCCTGTGCGGGCGATCCAGGCCGGGCTTGAGCGTGTAGCCGGCGTGTCGGACATCTATCTCGAGAACCAGAGCCTGCGCGACGAAAATGGCCGCCTGCGCGAATGGCGCGAAGCGGCCCTTCAACTGAGCCGCGAAAACGAACGCCTGCGCCAGATGCTGAAGGTGCCCCAGCGCGAGGTGCCGCCCGCAGCCACGGCGCGGGTTATCGGCGTCGGTGGCGGCGCGTTTGAACGCAGCATCCTTATCAATGCCGGCTCGTCAGACGGTCTTGTGCGCGACCTGCCTGTGGTGGATGACCGTGGCATCGTCGGTCGCACCATCCAGGTTGGTCATCTTACCACCCGTGTCCTTCTGGTAACCGACCTCAACAGCCGTGTGCCTGTCCGGCTTGAACGTTCTGGCGAGCTTGCGATTGCAGAAGGCCAGAACGAGAATTTCCTGCGCCTCAGGTTCCTGCCCAAGGGCGCGGATGTGAAGGTTGGCGACCGGGTCCTGACGTCCGGCCATGGCGGCATCTTCCCGCCCGATCTGCCGGTTGGCCGCGTAACCTACATCGACGATGAATTTGTGCTTCTTGAGCCGCTCGGTTTCCTGGGCAAGCTCGACTATGTCCGGGTCATGTCCTATGTGCCTGTGCCGGACGAGGACCAAAGCCTGATGGAAAGCCCGGGCGGGGGGCATCAATGAGCATCGGTCGGTCGTCGCCCATCGTCTCGTTCGGCATTGCCGGTTTTGTACCGCTGTTGGTCAGCCTGTTCATGGCGCTATTGATGCTGTTGCCGATCGGCAGTGGTGTCGCCAACGAGATCATGCCGAACCTCGTTCTGATTTCGGTATTCTACTGGCTGTCCAACCGGCCGCTCCTGATGCCCTATGGCGCTTGTGCGGTGCTGGGCCTGTTCATGGACCTGTGGCTGGATGTGCCGCTTGGGCTCAATATGCTCATCCTCGTGCTGACGCGGCTTTTTGTGCTCAATCAGCTCAAACATTATCGGGGCCGCTCGCGCTTCGTGCACTGGCTGGTGTTCGCCCTGATGTCGCTGGCCATGTATGTGCTGTCCTGGATCGTCATTTCCGGCGTTGAGACAACCTTGTGGCCGGTGCGGCCTTTGCTCTTGCAGTGGCTGGTGACGGCCTTCTCCTACGCGCCGGTCGGCTTCGTATTGGGCCGCCTGCGCCGCACAGCCCTCAGGTAAGGTCATGGCGCGCGAGGGACTGAGATACCAGACATTCAGCCGGCGGGCACTGTTGCTCGCGGGGGCCCAAGGCCTGGCGCTGACCGCGCTTGGCGGCCGGCTTTATTATCTGTCGATCATCGAGGGCGACAAATACAAGCTGCGGGCCGACCGCAACCGTATCTCGATCCGCTGGATCGTGCCGGAGCGTGGCGAGATTTTCGACCGTCTTGGCAAGACCCTTGCCGTCAACCGGCAGGATTTCCGGGTGTTTCTGATCCCCGAACAGGCCCGCGACCTTGCGGGCACCCTGGCGCGGCTTGGCCGCGTGATCAAGCTGGATGAACGTCGCCTGTCACGGGTGCAGCGCCAGATCAAGCGTCAGCGCAAATTCATGCCGGTCACCATCGCCCAGGGGCTGGACTGGAAAACCTTTGCCGAAGTGAATGTGGACATGCCCGACCTGCCGGGCGTGGTGACGGATTCCGGCCTGTCCCGTTTTTACCCGCATGGCAACGAGATTGCGCACCTGATCGGTTATATGGCCAGCCCGCAGGAAGACGAGATGCCCGGCAGCCCCTTGTTCCAGTTGCCCGGCTTCAAGGTCGGCAGGCAGGGGCTTGAACGGCGCTATGAGGACAGTCTGCGCGGCACTGCCGGTACACGACGGGTCGAGGTCAATGCCGTTGGCCGGGAAATCCGCGAACTGCCGCCCCGGCAGGATGCTGTCAGCGGCAACAGCCTGCATCTTGCCATCGACCTGGACCTGCAGCAATTTGTCATGCAGCGACTGGGGGAAGAGGCCGCCGGCGCCGTGGTTATGGATGTGAAGACCGGTGAAATCCTCACGCTCGCCTCGACCCCAAGTTTCGATCCCAACGAATTCACCAACGGCATCAGCCAGGAAAACTGGCAGGCCTTGCTGCAGGACCCGCGCAAGCCGCTGATCAACAAGGCAGTGGCCGGTCTTTATCCGCCGGGTTCGACCTTCAAGCCGATTGTTGCCATGGCGGCACTTGAAGCCGGCGTGGTGAAACCGGAGACCGAGCATTATTGCAATGGCGCGCTGCCGTTTGGCGACCATACGTTCCACTGTTGGCAAAAACGCGGGCACGGCAAGCTGGACCTGTTGGGCGCGCTGTCGAAAAGCTGCGACATCTATTTCTACAAGGTGGCGCAGGAACTGGATATCGACCGTATTGCCGACATGGCACGGCGGTTCGGTGTGGGCGATGTTTTCGACATCGGCGTCGACGGCGAAAAGGAAGGCCTGGTGCCCGACCGCGAATGGAAACGCCGCACCCAGCGCGATATCTGGCACGCAGGCGAAACCCTGAACGTTTCCATCGGCCAGGGTGCCCTGCTGATGACGCCCCTGCAGCTTGCGGTCATGACCGCGCGGCTGGCCAGTGGTTATTCCGTGTGGCCGTCGCTCGTGCGGTCGGCCGACGGCCAGGATGCGGCACCGAACGCATTCCTGCCCATGGATGTGAACCCGCTTTATATGCAGCTTGCCCGGCGCGGCATGGAAATGGTGATGGAAGTCGGTGGCACCGCGCACGACTATCGCCGCAGGAAATCGGCGGCGACACAGGCCGGCAAGACCGGTACTGCACAGGTGCGCCGCATCACGAAGGCGGAGCGTCAGACCGGTGTGATCGATAACAAGGAACTGCCCTGGGCCCAGCGCGACCATGCGCTGTTTATCGGTTATACACCGACCGAAAAGCCTGAAATCGCTGTATCTATTCTGGTGCAACACGGCGGCGGCGGTTCCAGTACCGCGGCGCCCATCGGCCGTGCCATCATGGACAAGGCGCTTGAACTCAGGGAAAGCCGCGCGGCGGCCGAAGCGGCCAGCAAGGCCGCAGCCATGCAGGCAACTGTCCAGGAGGGCCAGGACTGATGGGAACCACCCGCATGTTCGGCCCGCGCCGTGTCGACAAAAGTCTGGTCCAGCGCCTTCTGGGCCTCAATTGGGGCATTGTATTTCTGAATATCCTGATCGCCTGTGTCGGGTTTGCCATACTCTATTCGGTGGCGGGCGGCGAATGGGACCCGTGGGCATCGACCCAGGCCGTGCGTTTCGGCGGTGCCTTTGTCTTGATGCTGGTGATCGCGGTCATCGATATCCGCTACTGGATGGCATTCGCCTATCCGGCTTGGGGTATCGGTATTGCGCTTCTGGTGCTTGTTGAGGTCATGGGCGCCGTTGGCATGGGCGGCCAGCGCTGGCTGGACATCGGATTCATGCGTATCCAGCCGTCCGAATTGATGAAAATTGCAGTGGTACTGGCGCTGGCGCGTTATTTCCATGGCCGCAACTACAGCCAAAGCCGCAGCCTGCGTTCGCTCGTGATCCCGCTGGTGCTGATCTTCCTGCCGGTGGCCCTTGTGGTTATACAGCCCGACCTTGGCACAGGCATCATGATCATCGCGGGTGGCGCAGCGGTCATTTTCCTGGCCGGCCTGCCGTCCTGGCTTTTTGTGGTCTGTTTCCTTGGTGTCGCTGCGGCTGTGCCGGTCGGATGGCAGTTCCTGCGCGACTATCAGAAAGACCGGGTGCTCACATTCCTCAATCCGGAATCCGACCCGCTGGGGGCAGGGTATCAGATCACCCAGTCAAAGATCGCGCTGGGGTCGGGTGGCATGACCGGCAAGGGTTTCCTGGAAGGCACACAGAGCCAGCTCAACTTTCTGCCCGAGATGAAGACCGACTTCATCTTTACCGTGCTTGCGGAAGAATTTGGCCTGGTGGGCGCCGTGTCCGTGCTCGCACTCTATGGCATTGTGCTGACCTACGGGCTTCTGATCGGCATCGGTTGCCGGAACCAGTTCGGGCGATTATTGGCGGCCGGGCTTTCCATATCCCTGTTCCTGTATGTTTTCATCAATGTGGCGATGGTGATGGGCCTGATGCCGGTGGTTGGCGTGCCGCTGCCGATGATTTCCTATGGCGGGTCCGCCATGCTGACCTGGATGATCGCCTATGGCCTGATCCTGTCGGTGGCAACCCACCGGCACGTGACCCTGGCACCCAAGGGGAGCGGGCTCGGCTAGTATTATGCCTTGAAAGCGGCGGCAAGCGCCGTATCTTCGGTAAAAACATCAAACAATATGGGGGAAACATCATGAAGAAATTTCTGGCAAGCTGCGGTGTCGCGGTTTTGGCTGCCACGTCGCTGGCAACAGGCGCCGCTGCAAAGGATGGGCTTGAGGCCGCGATCGATGCCGACTACGGCTATCTCGAAGCGCTTTACAAACACCTGCACAGCCATCCCGAAATCTCGCTTCAGGAAAAGGAAAGCTCTGCCCGTATGGCCAGGGAACTGCGGGACGTGGGCTTTGATGTCACCGAACATGTGGGTGGTTACGGCCTTGTCGGCGTCATGAAAAACGGCGACGGTCCCACGGTCCTGATCCGCGCCGACATGGACGCGCTGCCGGTGAAGGAAACCACGGGGGTGCCCTACGCCAGCGAAGTCACGACGGTGGACGACAAGGGTGTCACGGTGCCGGTGATGCATGCCTGCGGGCATGATATCCATATGACCAGTTTTGTCGGCACCGCACGCCGGCTGGCGGCGATGCGCGACAGTTGGAGCGGCACCCTGGTGATGGTCGGCCAGCCGGCTGAAGAACGGGTGATCGGCGCCGAAGCCATGCTGAAAGACGGGCTGTTCGAACGTTTCCCGCGCCCGGACTATAACCTGGCCCTGCATGTCAGCCCGGCCATGAAAGCCGGCGACATCGGCATGACCGAAGGGTATGCGCTCGCGAACGTCGATTCCGTTGATATCGAGGTGAAGGGCATCGGTGGCCATGGTGCCTATCCGCACACCACCAAGGACCCGATCGTGCTGGCGTCCTATATCGTGGTGGCCCTGCAGACCCTGGTCTCGCGCGAGACATCGCCGCTGGAACCAGCGGTGGTGACCGTCGGTTCGTTCCATGCCGGCACCAAACACAATATCATCTCGAACGGTGCGCACCTGCAACTGACGGTGCGTTCCTATGATGACGAGGTGCGCAAGAACCTCCTGTCCGGCATCAAGCGCGTGGCGGAAGGCGAAGCCCAGGCGTTTGGCCTGCCGAAGGACAAATGGCCCGAGGTTTCCTACAGTGAAGGCACGCCGGCGACCTATAACGACCCGGCGCTGACCAAACGGGTCTTTGGCGTGCTTGAGGAAAAAATGGGCAAGGACCATGTGCACAGCCTGACCCCGGTTATGGGCGCGGAAGACTTTGCGCATTTTGGCCGCACCGATCCCAAGATCCCGAGCCTGATTTTCTGGCTGGGCGCCAGCCCCGAGGCCGATGTGGCGGCGGCAGACGCGGGCACCTACAAATTGCCGAGCCTGCATTCCTCCATCTTTGCGCCAGAGCCGCAGAAAACCATCAGAGGTGGCGTCGAGGCCATGACCAGTGCCGCACTGGAGCTTCTGGCCAGGAAATAGCAAGTGGCACCGTGGCGGTGGCACCATGTGCCGCCGCGGCCAATCCACAGGGGCTTGTAATCCGGCCCCTGCACAACAATGTTACAGCATAACAACACTGTCAAAGCTGGAATCCGCTGGCGGATAGGGCTAGACTGCCTGGAAATACAGGGGAAGAAAGTGGCTCATTCACACGATCATACGGTTTGCGTCGAACAGGCGCTCGCAGAGGCAGAGCGTATCTGCGAAGAACGCGGTTCGCGCTTCACCGACCTCAGACGCCGTATCCTGAAGATGATCTGGCAGGGCCACAAGGCGGTGAAAGCCTATGACCTTCTGGACCAGTTGGCTAATGAAGGGGGCTCCGCCAAGCCGCCCACCGTCTATCGTGCGCTCGACTTTCTGATGGAAGAAGGCCTTGTGCACAAGATCGAATCCCTCAATGCCTATATCGGCTGTCCGCATCCGGGTGACAGCCATGTCAGCCAGTTCCTGATCTGCGACAAGTGTGAAACCGTGAAAGAAGTGACCTCCCGGACACTCAGCGAAGCGGTGATGGCGGCTGCCACCAGCGCCGATTTTGCCATCCGGCGGCAGACACTGGAACTGCATGGACTGTGTTCCAATTGCCGCCAGGGCGCCAAGGCTGCCTGACGGCATTCCGCAAAATTGACTCGTCTTTTGTCTCGGGCCTCGGTAAAGGGCTAAGCCTTATGGCTGAACTCTTGGACATACAGGCAACGGCGGCTGAGTTTCTTGAACTGGCCCGCCGGCAGGCAGCGGAGGGGCAGGGCGCCTCGGCCGAACAGACCGTTCGTGCCGTGATTGCCATGGCCCCGCGTCATGCCGGCGCCTGGCGCATGCTGGGTGACCTGTTGTCCGTGCAGCCGGGCCGCAGGGCCGATGCGGCCGCGGCCTATGCCCACGCTCTGGAAATTGATCCCGCAGACAGTGCGGCCCGCGGTGGTCGTAGCCAATTGAGCACGCGCGAAACCGCAGCCCCCAAGAAGGAACGCGCCGAGCGCGACCTGCTGTTGCCACACATGGTGGCGGACGGCAAGGAAACCGCGATCGCCGATGCCCGCGCCGCCGAAACCTCGGAAGACTGGGAAAGCGCGCGTATTGCCTGGGAAAAGGTGCTGGACATCGACCCCAGCGACACCTGGGCCTGGTCGCAATATGGCCATTTGCTCAGCGTGAATATGCACCGGTACGACGAAGCCGAAAAAGCGTTCCGCCGCGCCATCGACGAAGACCCGACCGACGACTGGGCCTGGGGCAAGCTGGGCATCATGCTGGCTGACTTCATGGGCCGGGTCGAAGAAGGGCAAAGCATGCTGCGCCATGCCATCAGCCTCGAGCCCGCAGAAAGCTATTATCATGGCTGGCTGGGTTGGTCGCTGTATCGCCAGAGCGAGGATTTCGAAGCTGCCGAAAAGGTGCTGATGCAGGCGGTCAAGCTGTGGCCCGACTATCAGTGGGCCTGGTTCCATCTGGGTTATGTTCGCTTTGCCCTTGGCGACCGGCCGAAGAAGGCGGAACAGGCGCTGGTGCGCGCACAAACGCTGGACCCCGAGGATGTGCCGACGCTTTTCAACCTGGCTGAACTCTATGACGAACAGTTGCACCGGCCCAAAAAAGCGCTCGCGCTTTATGAGCAGGTTCTGGCGCTGACCGGCGACGACCCGGGCGCCTGGCGCCGCATCGGCATGCTGTATCATGGCGCGCTGAATGACCCGTTGAAGGCGATGGAAGCCTACAAGAAGGCGCTGGCGACCGCGCCGCACGATTATGATGTGCTGGCGCGCCTTGGCTGGCTGCAGTGGGAACAGTTCGGGCAGGTTGACACCGGCATCGACACCCTGAAAAAGGCGGTCGACCTGGCGCCCGAAAGCGCCTGGGTCGCAACCCACATGGCGCAGGCGCTGCATATGGGGCGCCGCAATATCGCCGGGGCCGAGGCCATGCTGCGCCGCGCGCTCAGGCTGGAGGCCGATTTCGACTGGGCCCACGCCATGCTGGGTGTGCTGCTGTTCGAGGAAAAGCAGGATGTGGCGATGGCCAAACATCACCTGCGCGAAGCCGTGCGCCTGAGCCCGGATTATGCCTGGGCATGGCACAGGCTCGGCCAGATTTACCTGCATGCCGATGAAGCGGTCGATGAAGCCTGGACGGCCTATGAGCGTGCGCTCAAATGTGCGCCGGGGCGGCCGGAAATCCTGTTCGATATCGTCTGGCTGGGCATCTACCGCCTGTACCGGCCTGACCTGGTGCAAACCTATGCCCGGCAACTGGTGAAAGCACAGCCGGACAGTGCCTTTGCCCATGCCATGCTTGCCCGTGTGCTGCGCTATACGGGCGGCGATACTGCGGAGGTTTTGACCCTGCTTGGCAAGGCCGTGACCCTTGACACCGAAGACCATTTCATCTGGCATGAATATGGTGAAGCGCTGCTGTATGAAATCGGCGACATGGAAGCCGCGGAAGAGGCGCTTCTGCGGGCGCAGGCGCTGGACAATAGCTGCAGCACCATCGATGCCGATATCGGGCTGATCCGCTTTGTGCAGGGCCGGTCCGAAGCCGCCATAGGCCATTTTGAACGTTCACTGGAAATCGATCCGGATTCGAGTGCAGCCTGGATGTCGTTCGGGCGTTTCCTCATCGTTTCAGGCGGCGATGAAACCATGGCAGAGCAGGCGTTCGAGCGTGCGGTCGAACTTGAAGAAGACAATTTTGAACCCTGGGCCATGCTGGCCGGGTTCCTGGCGCGCCAGCCGGGGCGGGACGACGAGGCCATGGAAGCAAAAGCCAAGGCCGCCGAGCGTTTGCCCGACGGCCTTGATCTGGAAAGCTGGACCGAACGCCAGATGCAGCCGCTGGTCCTGAATTACTGACGCCCGCGCCCTAGTGGCACACGGACATGCCGCGCTTCAGCAGATATTTCTGATGATAGTCCTCGGCTGGCCAGAAGTCCTTCACATCCTCGATAATGGTGACGATCGGGCGCTTGAACTTGCCGGAAGCGGCCAGTTCGGCCTTTTTACGTTCGGCGACCTCTTTCTGGCCTTCGTCCTCATAAAATACGACCGAGCGGTACTGGGTGCCTTCGTCCGGGCCCTGGCGGTTCCATTCCGTCGGATTGTGATTGGCGAAGAAGATATCCACAAGCGCGTCGAAGCTGACCACGTCGGGGTCGTATTCCACCTGTACAACCTCGGCATGGCCGGTCGTGTCTGTGCAGACATCCTTGTAGGTCGGGTTCAGGGTCGTGCCACCCATATAACCGACCGTGGTGGCAATAACGCCATCCGTCGTGCGGAAAACCTCTTCAACACCCCAGAAACAGCCGGCTCCAAAGGTTGCGATTGCCATCATTATGTCCTTTTTATCTCATGAACTGATGCCGCAGAATATGTAGTTGCCTTGTCCCCTTGTCGAGGGGCAGTATGATAAAAATTGTGTGTAGGAGATCCTCGTGAACCGCAGCCTGAAAGCATTTGCCATTGGCCTGTCCTGCCTTGTGGGCAGCGGTGTTGTCCTCGCGCAGGCGAGCAAAAGCCAACCGATCCCGCAGGAACTTCTGGACCTCGATAATCAGCGTTGCATGAAGGATTGTGTGCCCGGCTTTGGTGAAGAAACCTGCAAGCCCTTGTGTGACTGCACGGTGAAGGAATTCCAGAAGCGGCTGGATTTCAGCCAGTATCTAGACATGTCGGTGCAACTGTCACGCAACGAACTGAAGCCGGAAACCCGGTCGCTTCTCGACAGTGTGGCAACCTATTGCACGGCAGAAATCGACAAGGCCGGTATTGAGGTTGGTCAGCCGCAGGAAGGCGGCAGCCGCTAGGCGGTGGTTTTCTGGCGTCCGGCCTCCGGCACGGGGCGCGGGCGGCCGTGCTCGTCGATGGCCACAAAAATATAGCGGCCTTCTGTTACCTTGTGGCTTTGGCGTTCGATGCCACGTTCGGCATAAACCTCGATCATCACGGTAATCGAACTGCGGCCGATTTTTTCGACGTCGGTATAGACACTGATCACATCGCCCAGATTGATGGGCTGGTGAAACTTCATGCCTTCGATCGCGACAGTCGCCACCGGGCCGCAGGCGGTGCGGCTGGCGGTGTCGGCGCCGGCCAGATCCATCTGACACAGGACCCAACCGCCAAAAATGTTGCCATTCACATTGAGGTCGGACGGCTGCGGGATGGTGCGGATGGTCGCGCGGCGGCGTTCGGTCATGGTCTGGCGTCCTTTGCGGCTTTGTCCTGGGTGTGAAGCGGGGCGAGCTCAAATTCACCCGGCATCGTTTCGAGATACAGGGAACGGCTGGGGAATGCAAAGCCGGTTCCGGCTTCTTCGACAATATGTTTTATCGCCAGCAGCAGTTTTTCCTTGATCGCCAGCCATTCCAGCCAGTCGGTGGTATTGGTGAAACAATAGAGAAGGATATCGATGGAACTGTCGGAAAAGCGGTCGATCCGCACAAAGGTCGCCGTGTCCTCGGGCCGGGCGAACGCGTCATTGTTGGCGAGGTAATTCTCGATATTGTCGCGCACCTGCTGCAATTGTTCTGCGGTCGAGCCATATTCAAGGCCGATCAGCCATTTGATGCGGCGGAAGGTCATGCGCGAAAAGTTGGTCACGGCATTGTCGGACAGTTTGGCGTTCGGCACATAAACCGGTGCCTTGTCGAAGCGCCGCACCATGGTGGTGCGAAACCCGATATGTTCAACCGTGCCTTCAACGACACCGTCCACCAGAATCCAGTCGCCAGGCAGGAAACGGCGTTCGCCAATCACAAACAGGCCGGCAATCAGGTTCTTGAACAGGTCCTGCGCGCCCAGGGCGACGGCAACACCGAACAGGCCGAGGCCGGCGATGATCGGCCCGACCTGGATACCCCAGATTTCGAGGATCGTGGCGCCGCCCAACAAGGCAAAAGCGATCTTGGTCGCTTTTGCGAACCAGTCGATCATGGCCACGGTCAGGAAATGCTCGGCATGCCGCAGCAGTTCCGAGACAGGGTCGGCCGCCCGGTACAGCGCCCAGAAGATTGTGAAGGCAACCAGTGACCGGTTCACATTGGTGATGAACACATAAGCCTGATCATTGAAATCGATGAAACTGGTTGCAAAAAAGAAACCGAGCACGACCGGGATGAAGCGGATCGGCGGTTCGAGAGTCTCGAGAAGCGAATCATCGAGGCTGGTGCGGCTTTTTTTCGCCCAGGCGCTGAAGCGGTTGATGACAAAGCGGGTGAACAGGTTTCGTGCCAGCAGGAAAAACAGCAGGATGCCCACAGCCAGGATAATGCTGCCGATATCGATGCCGTATAGGCCCGCGGTCCAGACATCGACCACCAGGTCCCAGAATGCTTTCAGGTCAGCCTTTTCCATACAGCCCATCAATCCTTTTGTTCGTCGTCGTCCGATTCTGTGTTGCCATGCCAGTGGTGCACGGCCTCGTCATGCCCGTGTTTGTTGCTGAAAAACAGGAGCGCCATCAGACCGACGCCGACAACAAGGGTCATCACCAGGCCGATGGCCATGGCAGCATAACCATGTCCGCTGACCTGAACACCTTCGATCTGGCCATAGACGGTAAAACCCCAGTAGCCGATGCCGCCGAGGGCAAGGCCGGCCACGAGGATGATCAATATATTCTTCATGGGCGTTTCCTCTTGATGAACGCATCGGGCAGGGCGGTTCGCCCTCAGGCCGCCAGTGCGTTCATGTAGGAACGGATCAGCGCGGCACCAATGCCCCAGTCGCCCACACCCATCTCAGATACAGCGCGGATGTCAAGCAGGCTGCCCGCGGCGTTTGCGCGCACCCGCACGACAAGCCGGGTCCGAAACCCGAACCAGCGCGATTCCGTCACCGCTTCGATCCGGCCGTTTGCCAGGTCACTCGCGACAATTTTCCAGCCTTCGCTGCTGGCAACCTGCAGTGCTTTTGCTGCGGCATCTGCCGGTGGCGCCGCCAGTTTCATGCTGGCAAGGTCGCTGTACTGCGACTGGTGCAGCGCGCGATATTCCGCACTTTCCCGGCCGCCTTGTACAGGGGTCCCGTCCGCCGCTGCGGGCAGTTGCGCGAACTGGGGCGGGTCCTCAAGGTTTGTGGTGATGTCATGCAGGGCCGGTGCGGAAGACGCATGGCTGTAGGTCGTCCAGGTGGGCCAGCCGATCGCGCCCAGCATCAGGACTGCGGCAAACCCGCGCCAACTGATCCGCACGCGGGGGCTGGTCAGACCATGGATAATGCCGGCCAGGGTGAAAACACCGCCAAGGGCGACAAGGCGCAGGCTTACGGTCACCAGCCGCAACCGAATGTTCAGGTCATCGCCATTGCCCCACAGGGCCCGAAAGGCCTCGATGCGGAAAAACGGACCGGCGGCAAGAAAGGCGATGGCCGCGAAACACAGGGTTACAAGCCCCAGAGTGGCAAAAACGGATGCACGGCGTTCCCTTTTTTTAAAGAAAATCTGAGACATGTCCTCCCTCGAGACGGTCGAAAAGTATCCCCTGATTGCCGTTGCCCCGTCGAAGTTGTAACGGAACTGGCGCTACGAAGATAGCCCCGGCTGGAATTAACCCGCTGCAACCTTCTTCGCGGTCTGGCGGAAAGATTTTTGTCCTCGCGCAGAATCAGGGCATAATGGAGGCAGACGTTCGGAGTTCCCACCATCGCCCGGTCAGTCCGGTCCAACCGAAGGGAGACGCGTATGAATGTCGGTCATATCCTGGAACAGAAAGGCCACGATCTTGTGGCGCTGGACACCAGTTGTTCAGTACTTGATGTCGCCAAACTTCTGGGCGAGCGACGCATCGGCGCGGTTCCGGTTATCGACAAGGGGAAACTGTGCGGCATCATTTCGGAGCGCGATGTGGTGCGCGGCATTGCCATTCGTGGCGGCGGTGTGCTGGCTGACAATATCGCAACCCTGATGACCAAATCGGTTTTCACCTGCCGCCGGGACGATACCCTGCAGCATCTCATGACCATGATGACCGAACGCCGCATCCGCCACGTGCCGGTGGTCGAGGACGGCCAGGTTATCGGCATGATCTCGATCGGTGACGTGGTCAAGGAGCGGATGGAAGAATCCGAAAAAGAAGCCGAGGCACTGAAAGAATATATCGCCACCGCCTAAGACGCGGTGTGTTCCAGCAGGCTTTCCGCAATGTCCGTGATACGGCGGGCATTGCTTTCCCAGGTATAGCCGCGCGCGGAAATCTTGCGCCGGGCCGCGGCGCCCAGGCGCTCCCGAAGGGCAGCATCCGCCACAAGGGTGCGAATCCGGCTCTCGGCTCCCTCAAAATCACCCGGTGCGAATAGAAGCGAATCCACCCCGTCCTCCAGAACCTCGAGAATATTGGCCTGCGCGGGTGCCACGGTGGCGAGCCCGGCGGCCATATATTCAAACAGTTTCAGCGGGCTTGCATATTCGGTGACTGCAGGCTGCAGGGCGATATCCATGGCGGCCAGATAACCGGGGATGGCATGCCGGTCGACAAAACCGGCAAAATGAACCCGGTCTGCAATGCCAAGGGTCTCGGCCCGCGCACGGCATTCCGGCACCGCCGGCCCGTCACCCACAATCAGCATATGCGGGCTGGTGTCAGCGTCATATTTCGCCAGCAGCTCGATAATACGGTCCAGCCGGTGCCATTCGCGCACAAAACCGGTGAAGCCCAGCACCGTCCGGCCCTCAAGGCCGAAACGCTGCCGGATGGGCCGGCCGTCCAGGGCGGTATATTGTGCTTCATTGATACCATTGTGCAGCACGGTGATCCGGTCCGCCGGCGCACCGTCCGCCACAAGAATGGATGCCAGTACGTTGGTAACAGGGAATAACCGGTCCGCGGCCTGCCAGGTTTTGCGTTCCTGTTTCTTTGCGAGCCGTTTCAGAACCAGCCCGCCATATTTGCCGCGTTCATCGGCAAGCGGTGCATTCACTTCCAGGAGATAGGGGATGCCGGTCTTGCGCTGGAACCAGCGCCCGGCAGGCAGGAACAGATTGTGGCGTTCATATAGTATGTCTGGCCGGAAGGCCTTGGCTGCCGACCGCAGCTTGAAATAGGCCCGCACGGCATAAACCAGTTCCAGCATCTCCAGCAGGAACCCGGGCAGGGCACGGCGCACGAAAGCGAGGGTGCTATTTTCCTCGCCCAGGTTTTTCGGCTGCAGGGACGGGCCGACCATATGGATTTCATGGCCCAATGCCACGAAGGCGTTGATCAGTTCGTGCATATGCACGCTTTGTCCGTCCTGCGCGGCAATGCGGTGGTGATAGAGGATTTTCAGTTTCCTGCCCACGCGCGGCCGCTCAGCTATTGATCCGGTGCGTGACAATGGCCAGCGCGTCCTTCAGTTGTGGCAGCACGGCATTGAAGGCCGCGACACCTTCGTCGATCAGCTCCTCGGTGCGGTGGAATTCCATCAGGCCGATATGGCCGCAGCGCGGCGTTATGGAAATATCGGGTGGGTCACCGGCAAGACGCGACCGCGACAGCCGGTTCTGCATGATATTCAGGCTGGCGATCATGTTCGAGAACAGGCTGGGTGCGTCGGACTTGCGTCCGAACAGGCGCCGGAAGAAAGACGAACCGCCGCGCTTTTCGAACAGGCCTTCGCTCATGCTCTGGTCGAACACACCATATTCGTCGCTGTCCAATGCACCGTCGGCGCGGGCACGCGCGCGGCCATACAGGTCTTCGGCCAGGTTGACCGCAATGACCATTTCGCAGCCCGCCGCGCGGCACACCGACACCGGCACCGGGTTCACCAGCGCGCCATCGACCAGCCAGCGACCGTCGATCTTGCGGGGTTCGAACACGCCGGGCAGGGCAAAGCTGGCCCGAATCGCGTCCGAGACCGGCCCCTTGTCCAGCCAGATTTCATGGCCTGTCTTCAGTTCGCAGGCGATGGCGGTGAAAGGAACGGGCAAATCCTCGAACGTCCAGTCGCCAAAGCGGTCCTTCATCAACTGGTTCAGCCGGTCGCTGCCAAACAGGCCACCGCTCAGGCGCACGTCAAGGAAGCGGAAAAAATTATACTCCTTCAGGCTGCGGGCCCATTCCTCGACCGCGTCCAGCGCACCGCTCGCATAGGCGCCGCCCACCACGGCCCCGATCGAGGTGCCGGCGATCATGTCGATCGGGATGCCTTCTTCCTCCAGCCGGCGCAGCACACCGATATGGGCCCAGCCCCGGGCCACGCCGGCGCCAAGGGCCAGGCCGATCTTGGGCCGGCGCGGCGCGGAGGTCGGTTCGCTTTGTTCCTCTGGGGGCGTGGGGTCGTTGGCTGTCGTGTCTTTACTGCGCAGAATACCGAGCATTTTTATCTCTTCTGTTGGTCTCGCCCGATTTGAAGCAAAAAAGATGGCAAGCGCAAGGTCTCATGATCAATATGCTGGGCTTGCGCGGCGCAAGAATCGGCGAACCGTGTTCACTTCGCCGCGTCCTTGTGCCTCATTGGCGTCAAAAAGACGCGCCCTATATAAAGAGGCACAAACTTGATGGGGGGCAGCATGATTCTGGATCGGGGTTTTTACCGCGCGGCGGTCGTATGTGCCGGCGTATGCCAGGCCGGTTCTGTTGCATATGCAACAGAAAGCGGCGGCCACGAAAAGCATGTCATTACCCTGCAGGTCGAAAACGACCTCTTTTTCGGCAAGACCGACCGGGACTACACGAACGGCCTCAGGCTCAGTTATGTGCACCATCCGGACGAGGTCGGCATGGCCGACAAGGTCAGCGCGCTCCTGAAGAAACTGTCGCCGGTCGCGACCGGGTCGCCGGATGCCGACATCTATTATACCTTCGGGCTTGGCCAGAATATGTACACGCCCGAGGATATCGAAGATCCGGACCTTATACTCGATGACCGGCCCTATGCCGGCTGGACCTATCTGCAGTTTGGCGTGACGGTCAGAAGCCGGCACGATTTCGAGGTGCTGGAGCTGGATGCCGGTATCGTCGGGCCCGCGTCAGGCGCAGCCTTCACCCAGCGCCAGTGGCACAAGCTGATCGGTTCACCCATCCCCCAGGGCTGGTCGCACCAGTTGCCGAACGAACCGGGGCTGAACCTGCATTATTTCAGGGGGCACCGATTCGTCATCGGCAGCAATGACGAACCCGGCGGCTGGGCCGCGGATATCACGCCGCACGGTGGCCTGGCCCTTGGCAATATCTATACATATGGCGCGCTGGGCGCGACCTTCCGTTTCGGCAGCAACCTGGACCGCGAGCTGGGGGCACCGCCCCGAATCCAGCCGTCCCTTCCGGGCAGCGACTATTTTGGTGGTTCGGGGCTCGATTTTTATGTTTTTGCGGGTGCCGAAGCGCGGGCGATGGTCCGGAATATCTTCCTCGACGGTACCTGGCGCGACCATGAACATGATGTCGACAAGAAAACCATGGTCGCTGACCTGCAGTTCGGCATGGTGATGTTCTGGGACCAGGTGCGCATTGCCATCACCCACGCGATTCGGACCAAAAGCTACGAAGGCCAGAAGGGCGGCCAGGAATATGGCGCCATCACCCTGTCCTGGCGTTATTGACCGGGCCCGGCTACCGCTCACACGCCCCCTATATAGAGAGTGCTATATAGAAGTGATTTTCAGGCCTCTGGATCGGGCTCATAGATCAGGATATCGCCGGGCTGGCAGGCGAGGTATTCGCAGATGGCCTCCAGTGTGCCGAATCGCACGCCCTTGACCTTGCCGGATTTCAGAAGGCTCAGGTTGGCTTCGGTTATGCCGATATGGTTGGCCAGGTCTTTCGACTTCACCTTCCGGTCGGCGAGAATCACATCCAGTTTCACGGTGATGGGCATTTTGCTGTCTCCCCGCGCCGGCTCAGACGATTTCGTTCAGTTCGTCGCGCTGGGCGCGGGCGAGCGCCACCATGCGGGCGATCACCAGCGCCATCAGTGCCGGGATAAGCCCGAGGAAGTCCTGCGACTGTATGCTGAGGGCCAGTTCGCGTTTGCCCGGCCCCAGGGTCGCGGTCAGCACCAGGATCAGCGCCGTGGGGCTCAGCCAGTTCGCGAGCACATACCAAAGCATCACCTTGCCGGACGTGCGCCACACGGATTCGCTGGCGTCATCGAACCAGCGGCCGGCATCGACAAGGCTGGTCAGGCGCCAGATCAGGCACAGAGACCAGGCCAACAGTGCCTGAGGCAGGGCGGTCACAACAAAACCGGCGGCATATTGCCAGGGCACCAGCCGCTCGAATCCGCCATAGCGCATGATGACATCGTCTGTGCCGAATTTGACGAAACTGGCGGGGTCCAGCCACATCCACACGGGTGCCACAATGACGCCAATCAGGGATATAATGATGACCACACGCAGGAGCGAAATGTTGCTTGGCCGGATTCGCACGATGCTTTCTCCATATTATTATTGTTTTACAGCAATTAATTGCCTATAGGGAATAAGTATAAAGCGAGGATAGAGGAAGACGCAATGGCAGGCAGGACCGGTAGGGCACTTGTTCTGGGGGCTTTCACCTTCAGCTTGCTGATTCTCCTGGCGGCTGCGCTCAAGGGCGTGGCCGCCGAGGAGGCGTCGAATCCCGCGCAAACCAATGCTGAAACCGGCGCCATCCCGGCACCCAGGGCCGCAAGCCAGTTGTCCGCGCCGCTTGTTGTCCCTGTATATCCGCTCGACAGCTTGCGCGAAGCGGCCCCCGAAGGTGCGGATCTCCGCGATTCCTATATCCTGATGGAAGACGGCTCTGTGATGTCGGTGGCCGACTGGATTCTGGGTGCTCTTAATAGAGACGCTGTGGGGGCCGGTATGACTGATTACCAGAATCGCCTGTTCCTCGGGCAGGTGGCCCGCTCCATGGCCGGGCTGAATGAACGGCTCGTTGACCGCACCCCGGTGCCGCATCCCGTGGCCGGCCTTGCGGAATCAGTGGTGGGCGAACCCCTGAGGATTGGGCCTTTTTCTATAGGCGGGCAGGACGCCGGGCCGAACTCTGCGCTGCTGTCCGGCGCGCCGCGCGGTATCTATGCGCTCAACGACGCCATCGGCACCGACGACCCCGCAGAGATCAATATGGGCAAGATCGGCCTGATCGAACGGCCCTATGAGCGCCATTTCCGCTATGCGACCGAAGATTTCCGCCTCACCGGCACCTTCATGAACATGCTTCGGGACTACCAGAAACGCGATTCCGCCGGCGATTAACCGGTCGTAAAGGGTTGTCGGGTAATTTTGTGTCTCCGCGGGCTGCATCCACGACATATTGTGATGCAAAACAGGGGGTTGATGCCGATTTTGAGGTTTTTTCAAAAAAACGCAAAAAAGGTGTTTACAGGTTCGGAAACCACCCCTATAACCCGCCTCCACCGACGGGGCGCGGCGCTCGAGATTGAGCGACACGGACCGGACGGTTAAGGGCTTGGGTCCTTAAGTTCTTTGACATTGTTGATAAGTAGGAAGGGATGCGCGGGCAGCGTTATGGCGCTAAAGTCTGTGCATCCTGGAGACGACGGATCGATTTGGTTTAGATCAGATTGATTTGTGGTAACCACCAAAATGTGCAGACGTTAATTTTGAAGAGTTTGTCTATGAGACAAGCTTGGATTGAACATGAGAGTTTGATCCTGGCTCAGAACGAACGCTGGCGGCAGGCCTAACACATGCAAGTCG
>SBGU01000006.1 GCA_006226495.1 Alphaproteobacteria bacterium | reverse complement strand
TTCGACGCCGGCATGTCCGACCGTTCGACCGCGCCGGCGCCCAAAGCCGCCACCGGCACCCGCATGGTGCAGGGCAGCACCTCAAGCACCCGCAACGAAGGCAACCGCCTTGTGTTCCCGGCTTTTGCCGATTCCGAGGACAACAAGCAGGTGATCCGGCAGATCCGCACCGAACTGGAAGCCGTGCCGGGCGAGGTGCCGCTTGGGGAACTGACCAAAAACGAGCAACTGGCCTATTGGCTGAACCTTTACAACATCACGGTCATCGAGCTTCTGGCCCAGGAATATCCGGTCAAAAGCCTGAAAAAGCTGAAGGAAGGCAAACATTCGCTGTGGGACAAGAAGGTGCTGAAGGTTTCCGGCATCCCGCTTTCCCTGAATGACATCCACCATATCGTGCTCGAAAAATGGGACAGCACCATCGTCATGTATGGCATGTTCCAGGGTTATGTGGGTGGCCCCAGCATCCAGACCGAAGCCTTCACCGGCGACAATGTGCACCGGCTTCTGGTGCATGCGGCCAAGGAATTTGTCAATTCCAACCGCGGCATGAAAATGCGCGGCAGCACCATCGAGATTTCCGAGCTCTATACCGAAAACAAGCAGTTGTTCCCGGACTGGAAGGAAGACCTGAAGAAACATTTCATCAGCCTGACCGACTATGGCATGAGCGCGCGGGTGCAGGGGGCGAACAAGGTCAAGGCCAAAACAAACGATTATTATATCGCCGACCTGTTCGGCGGCACCCGCAGCGATGGCGGCACGTCGGCGAACCTGAACTCGGCCGCGATGATCAGCGCGACCGTGCATGTGAATGCAGGTTACGGCGAGGTCAGCGGCGGCGATACCGGCATCGGCAGCTTCACCATGGAAAGCTATGCCGACTTCAAGACCCTTGGCATCCAGAACCTGCGTTTCCCCGACCATGTGATGGACTATGTCAACAAGGTGCGGGAACGCAATTCGCACCGCGACGGCAAGGTCGAGGTCGAGGAGATCGAGGACGAACCCAAATAGGCATTCCGGCCCTGCCGGGAGACGGGGGCGGCACTTTGCCGCCCTCTTTTTTTGGGGCGGATGTCCAGGACATCAGAAGCCCCATTGACGGCACGCTGGTGCCTTCTTATGTCTTGGGCATCTGGCGGGCCCCGGTGCGCCGGGACGCCACCGAACGGCAGGAATTGGAACAGGCAGATGAGCCGCCCACGGCTTCAGCCCGCACGACACAGGAACACACGGCCAGGCCATGCGCAGCCCGGGTTGCTGGCGCTGATGCTGCGGGCGGTGGCCCTTGTCCTGATGCTTGTATCCGGCCTGTCGGCAGCGACCGCCGGCAGCGACCTGCAGACACCCGCGACCATGGTCCTGAAAGCGGCGGCAGCCCCCGCCAGTCCGGGCCTGAACGGCTTCAATGCGACCACCCTTTTTATCGCGCGGCAGGCGGCGGAACCCGCCTGCACGCGGAACGACGCGGGAAAACCGGGCGACGACCCGCAACCCTGCGCGGCCCCGGCGGCCGTTCCTGCGCCCCTGCAACCGCACGGTGCCAGCAGCCTGTGGCTGGCGACCGTGTCTTCGGCACCAACCGGCACGGCGCCGGCACAGCACCCGCGCGCACCCCCGACCCTGCTTTCCTGACCTGCCCGGCCCCGGCATGATGCCCGGGGCCATCGCGTCCGCCGCGTGCCGTCATGGGCCTGCGTGCGGCCCGCGCTTTGCCACGGACCCGAACCGTGCGGGACGGCAAAGCGCATAGACCGTCTGTCAGAAAGGCATCTTGCCATGAAAATCGATCGTAGCTCGCTGGCGCTGGTTGCCGGCACCTTTATCGCGTCGCTGTTTGTCTCCAGCGAAGTCTGCACCGCGCTGCTGGCGCTCGCCTTCTATATCCTGCCCACAGGCCCGCTGCATCTGGCCGGCCTTGCGCTCGCAATCGTTGCCACCCCGGTCTTTTTCCTGTGGTTCTGGCGCTGGGCATACCGCAACGAACGCGCCGCATACCGCCTGTCGCACCCGGACACGGCCGGGCAATAGGTCCCGGCCCTGTCGCCGCCCCCGAAGGCCGCCAGCGGGCCAACTTTGGCCTAGTCGCCGCCGCCGGCATGCTTTAGACATCAGGCATGTTTGACTGGAATGACCTTCGTTATTTCCTGGAACTGGCGCGGCGCGGCAAGCTGGCGGCGGCAGCCCTTCGGCTCGGGGTCGACCATACCACTGTCGCACGGCGCATCGCGGCGCTGGAGGATGCGCTCGGCCTGCCGCTGTTTGACCGCACGGGCCGGGCCTACCGGCTGAATGAAAACGGCAGGCGCCTCCTGGCCCACGCCGAACGGGTCGAGGCCGGTTCGCTTGCGCTGATGGACGAGGTGGCGCCCGCGCCAGTGGGGCCCATGGGCACGGTCAGGCTGGCCACCCCCGAAGCCTTCGGCAGCCAGTTCCTGGCCCGCCACTGTTACGGTTTCCACAAGCGCAATCCCGGCATCATCCTCGAGCTGGTGGCCGAAACCCGGTCCCTGAATTTCAGCCGGCGCGATGCCGATGCCGCCATCACCCTGGCGCCGCCCGCCCATGGCCGGGTGGTCGCGGAAAAGGTCGGCGATTACCGGCTCGGGCTTTATGCCGCGCCCGCCTACCTGCAACAGCATCCGCCGATCGTGCGGCTGCAGGACCTCTCGCAGCATCATTTCATCTGGTATGTGGACGACCTGTTGCCGGTGCCCGAACTGCAGATGCTGGATAAGGCCATCGGCAACCCGCAGGTGATTTTCCGCACCACCAGCGTCACCGGCCAGGCCAATGCCGCCGAAGCCGGGCTCGGGATCGCGCTGTTGCCGTGTTTCCTGGCCGACCGCATGAAGGCGCTGACCACCGTACTGCCGGGCGAGATCGGCATCCTGCGCGACCTGTGGCTGGTGCTGCATGCCGAACTGGCGCCCGAGCCGCACATGGCCCGTGTCGCCACCTTCCTCAAAACCCTGATCGCCAGCGAACGCCGCACCCTGCTCGGCAGCCGCTGACCGGGCTCGACGCCCGCCCCAACCACCCCGCGTGGCGTCCTGCCCTTCGACAGGCTCAGGGCAAACGGTGGTGATCGGTCTGGTGCCGTATCGCGTTGCGTCTCACCGTTCGGGCTGAGCCTGTCGAAGCCCGGGATCGAGGGGCCGGGCACCCCCGCCGCCTCCGTTCGCCCTGAGCCTGTCGAAGGGCAGGACCAGGGGGCCGGGTGGCGGATTGGCGACCGGCGGGCCCACGCTTCGGCGCGCGCCATGCACGCTTCACCTAAACTTGACTTTGCGCCCGCGCCGCACTCGGTTAGCACAGGATCAGGAGTAATCGTCAGCCCGGGGAGATGAGCCCACACGGCCGCGCCCGGCGACAAGGAGGAGGAACGCCATGAAACGGCTGATACTGGCCGCGGCGGCGGCTGCCATGCTGGCAGTGCCCGCAAGCGCGGACGACAAGGACAAAAAGGACTTCGGCAATCCGAAGATCGAAAAACCCCAGACTTTCACCACGGAAAAGACCGGCACCTTCGCCGGCCAGAAAATCAGCTACCGCACGGTGGCCGGTGACACCTTCCTGCAGGGCAAGGACGGCAGCAGCGATGCCACCTTCTTCAGCTATGCCTATATCAAGGAAGGCGTGAAGGACCCCGCCACCCGGCCGGTGACCTTCGTGTTCAACGGCGGCCCGGGCTCTGCTTCCATGTGGCTGCATATGGGCGTGTTCGGCCCCAAACGGGTGGTCGTGCCGTCCGACCCCGCGGATGATGGCGCCCCGCCCTATAATGTGATCGACAACCCGGAAACCGTGCTGGATGTCACCGACCTGGTGTTCATCGACCCCATCGGCACCGGCCTCAGCCGCGCGCTGGATGACGAAGACCCCCGCAAACACTGGGGTGTGCTCGAGGACGGCGAATCGGTCGCCCGCTTCATCCATGAATGGATCGACCAGAACAACCGCTGGAACAGCCCCAAATTCCTGGCCGGCGAAAGTTATGGCACGCTGCGTTCAGCCGTGGTGTCGGATATCCTCACGAACGAACATGGCATTGGCCTGAATGGCATCATGCTGATCTCGACCGTGCTCGATTATCACAACAGCCGGTTCCAGGACGGCAGCGTGATGAGCTATGTCTCGTTCCTGCCGAGCTATGCCGCCACCGCCTGGTATCATGACGCGCTGCCGAACAAACCGGCGGACCTGGATGCCTTCCTCAATGAAGTGCGCGAGTTTGCGCGCACCGACTATGCCGAGGCGCTGATTTCCGGCAACCGGCTGACCGCCGAACAGGAAGCCGCCGTCATCGAAAAACTGCACCAGTATACCGGCCTCAAGAAAAGCTACCTGAAGGCCACCAACCTGCGCATCGAAGTGTTCCGCTTCTTCAAGGAACTGCTGCGCGACCGCGGCCAGGTGGTTGGCCGGCTCGACAGCCGGTACCTGGGTGAAGAACCGGATTCCGCCGGCGAATTTTTCGACAGCGATCCCTTCTCCGATGCCACGGGCAATGCCTTCACGGTCGCGATCAACGACCATCTGAAGAATTTCCTGGGCGTGAAAACCGAGAACCGGCGCTATAACAACAGCGCCCGCGCCGACGACCGCTGGACCTGGAACTGGAACATCTGGGGCAAAAGCCTGCCGAACGGCGGCCGCATGGTGAATGTGGTGCCGATGCTGGGCAAGGCCATGCGCCGCAACAGCGACATGCAGGTGCTGGTGATGCAGGGTTATTATGATTTCGCGACGCCCTTCTTCGGCGCCGAAAACGCCCTGTCGGAACCCGACATCGTGCCCGAGCGTGTGCACTATACCTATTACGAATCCGGTCACATGATGTATGTGCATGAACCGTCCCGGATCAAGTTCCTGAACGACGTGCGCACCTTCATCAAGGATTACGACAAACAGTGACCAGCTATCGGGGGCGGCGCCCGTGTCGTCCCCGCTTCTGTCCCGGACATCACTTCGGGAGGCCGGACCGGTGAACGCCGTCCGGCTTTTTCTTTGGCCGCTTCTGGACGCCGGGCACTGCGGCCCCGAACCTGTTGCATGGGCAACAGCAAAATCCCGGCTTTTGTTGCAGATGCAACAACATGGATCGCGCTTGGCGTGTGCTAAAAAGGGCCGGTTCGGGCCCTGATTTCATTACGGGTATGTAACGGATTATTCGGCGGCGCGGGTGATATTGCGCGACAACGGGAAGCGCAGGCAGACGCTGGTCCCCACGCCTTTTTCGGATTCGATGAAGATTTCACCGCCATGAAGCTGGATGAAGGTCCTGACCAGCGAAAGGCCGAGCCCGGTGCCTTCGTGCCGGCGGGTCATCAGGCTTTCGACCTGTCCGAACGGCTCCAGCGCCGTGGCGATTTCGCCTTCGGTCATGCCCTCGCCGGTGTCCTTTACGATCAGGGCATAACTGCCGTCCGGCATCTCGAAACTGCCGGTCATGATGCGCCCGCCGCGCGGCGTGAACTTGATGGCGTTTGACAGAAGGTTGAACAGCATCTGTTTCACGATGCGCCGATCCGCTGTCAGCCACAGGTCCCTGGTCACCTCCGACGTCAGGGTCAGCCCGGCTTCGCGCGCGTTGAACTGGACGATCGGGATACATTCCTCGACCAGTTCGCCAAGGCAGAATTCCTCTTCCTCAAGCTCCAGCCGTCCGGCTTCCACCTTCGCGAGATCCAGGATATCGCTGATGATATCCAACAAGAGCTTGCCGCTTCTGTGGATCAGGTGGCTATATTCCTCGTAGCGTTTTTCCCCAAGCCGGCCAAAGACTTGCAGGTTCATCACCTCGGAAAATCCGATGATGGCATTGAGCGGCGTCCTGAGCTCGTGGCTCATTTTCGCGAGGAATTCGGTCTTGGCCCGGTTGGCGGTTTCGGCGTCCTCGACCGCGCGCTGAAGCTGTTCCGTGCGTTCACGCAGCTCGGCCTCCACCTGCTTGCGGCGCTTGATTTCTTCCTCAAGCCGCTGGGACACCTGGAACCAGCGCGACAGGCCAAGGCCCATCAGGAACACGCCCGGCACATAGCCGAGCGCCGCCACCAGAAGGTTCCAGTGCGCCTTGTCGCCAAAGGAATCCATCAGCGGCTTGAGCGCGGTTTCTTCGAGATAGTCGACAAGGGCGGCAATGCTGAGGATGGTGCTGCCGATCAGGATGAATTTCAGGCCCCGATCCAGGCCGCGCCAGCGCTTGTACCGGATCATCAGGGTGATAGGTACCGACACAATGCCAAGAAAGATCAGCAGATCGGCATGCATGACGTTCATTTCCCCCTCGACGCCGGCCTGCCACCAGCCGGCACCATGAAAATTCTGCATCTATCGCTCGTGAGACCCCCAAGGCATCAGACCGATCAACAACAATAAATAGGGCTTCACACAAAAAGTCTAATACTTCCTTCTTTACCACACTATAGTGACAAACACGTATTTCGTCATGCCATGTCTGCCGCCTGTATTTCCGGCAGCCGGTGTGGGGCCGGGACCACCAGCCCGCGCCCGAACCGCAGGCACCCTATTGCAAACAAAGTTGGAAGAGCCCAGCAGCCCCATGCCGCGCATCCTGAAAATCCATCTCTGGCCCGTGTGGTTCCTGGCCCTGTTTGGCGAAGGCAAGTCCTTCAAGGCCAACCCGATCATCGGATCGCGGCTTCTGAACCGGCTGGGCCTGCATGTGATCCGCGTGCTTTTGGCCCGCATGGTCGCCCACCTGCGCTGGCGCATGCTGGCGCCCGACATGCCGGCCGATTTGCGCGCGCAGTATCACCGCGACGGTTTTGTGGCCGTGCCGGGCTTCCTTGGCGGCAATGACCTGAAGGCCATCCGGGCCGAACTGGCGGCCTACCGCGGCCCCGCGCGCCAGATGCTGCAGGGCGATACCGCCACCCAGCGTATCCTGATGGACGACGCCATGCTGGCCGCCTGCCCGCGCCTGAAGGCGCTGGCCGATGACCGGCAGATGCTGAAATTCCTGTCCTATACGGGGGCCAAGGCGCACCGGCCCGCGCTTTATGTGCAGCGCATAAGGAACGGCTGGCGCGATGGCGGTGCCGACCCGCAGAAAACCATGCATGCGGACACGTTCCACCCGACCATGAAGGCCTGGCTGTTCCTCGAGGATGTAACACCCGAAAAAGGCCCCTTCACCTATGTGCGCGGCTCGCAGCACCTGTCCTGGAAGCGCCTGAAATGGGAATATCGCCGCTCGCTCAGGGCGGCGGTGCTGAATGACGGCTATTCCGAAAAAGGCTCGTTCCGGGCCGACCCGGACGACCTTGATGAAATGGACCTGCCGGCGCCCGAGGGGCTGACTGCCACCGCTGGCACGCTGGTGCTGGCCAATACCAACGGGTTCCATGGCCGCGGCCAGGCCGCGCACGGCATGGACCGGCTGGAGCTGTTCGCCTACAGCCGCCACAATCCGTTCAACCCGCTGCCCGGCTTCAATATCCGCGCCATCAGCCGGCTGGAGTATGCCATCATGCAGACCTTCTGGCGCCGCAAGGACCGCGAGGCGGAAAGACGCGGCTACCTGGCCACCTGGCACCTGATCCCGGCTGAGCAGATGCTGGACGGCGTCGATGGCAAGTGATGGCCATAAAGCCGACGAAATTCTGTTCAGAAATCAGTGCTATGAAGGTATGGTCAGACCAAAATCAGCCGTTTGAGGATTTTTACCAGTATGCCTGCCCATAACATCGCCGCCCTGATCCTTGCCGCCGGCAAGGGCACGCGCATGAAGTCGGACCTGCACAAGGTGCTGCATCCGGTCGGCGGCAAGCCGATGCTGCACCACCTTCTGGACACGGTGGTCGCACTGGCACCCGCGCGCACCCTTCTGGTTGCCGGCGCGGGCCGCGAACAGGTGGCCGCGGCAGCCCCCGGCCTTGAAATCGTTACACAAGCGGAACAACTTGGCACCGGCCATGCGGTCATGGTGGCCAGGGAGGCGCTCGCCGGCCACACAGGCGACGTGATCGTACTTTATGGCGATGTGCCCTTCATCCCGCTTTCGGTGATGCAGGCCATGCTGGAGGCCCGCCATGCCGCCCCGGAAGTCGGCCTTGTGGTGCTGGGTTTCCGCCCCGCCGACCCCGGCCGCTATGGCCGGCTGGTGCAGGCGGAGGACGGCAGCCTGGAACGCATTGTCGAATACAAGGACGCCACGGACGACGAACGCGCCATTGGCCTGTGCAATTCCGGCATGATGGTGATCGACGGCAGCCGGCTGTTTGGCTGGCTTTCGGCCATCAGGAACGACAATGCCGCCGGTGAATATTACCTGACCGACCTTGTGGCCGTGGCCCGGGCCGAAGGCCGCGCGGTCGCGGTCGTCGAAGCGGCAGAAGCGGACGTGCTGGGCATCAACAGCCGCGCCGACCTCGCCGCCGCCGAACGTGCTTTCCAGGCCCGCAAACGCGCCGAAGCCATGGATGCCGGGGTCACGCTCACCGACCCCGACACGGTGTTTTTCAGCCACGACACGGTGCTTGGCCGCGATGTCAGCATCGAACCCAATGTGTTCTTCGGCCCCGGCGTAACACTGGAAGACGGGGTCACCATCAAGGCCTTCAGCCATCTTGAGGGCGCGACGGTACGCAAGGACGCCAGCATCGGCCCGTTTGCGCGCCTCCGCCCCGCCGCCGACATTGGCGCCGGCAGCAAGATCGGCAACTTTGTCGAGATCAAAAAAGCCAGGCTTGAGGACGGCGTGAAGGTCAGCCACCTCAGCTATATCGGCGATGCCTTCATCGGCGCGGATGCCAACATCGGCGCCGGCACCATCACCTGCAATTATGACGGGTTCCTGAAGTTCGAAACCCGCATCGGCGCCGGGGCCTTCATCGGCTCGAACAGCGCTTTGGTGGCACCCGTGACGGTCGGCGACGGCGCCATGGTGGCCGCTGGCAGCGTGATCACCGAAGATGTGGCGCCCGACGCGCTGGCCATCGCCCGCGGGCGGCAGGCATCCAGCGAAGGCTTCGCCAAAAACTTCCGCGAAACCCAGGCCGCGAAGAAGGCCGAACTGAAGAAGGGCAAATAATCCATGTGCGGCATCATCGGCATTCTGGGCAAAACCCAAGCGGTTCCGCGCATGATGGAGGCGCTGAAGCGGCTGGAATACCGGGGATACGATTCCGCCGGTGTCGCCACCGTGGCGGACGGCAGGCTGGACCGCCGGCGCGCGCCGGGCAAACTGTCGGCGCTTGAGGCCGTGCTGGCAGACAGCCCGCTCGCCGGTCTGTCGGGCATCGGCCACACCCGCTGGGCCACCCACGGCGAGCCCACCGAAGCCAACGCCCACCCGCACATGACCGACCGTATTGCCATCGTGCATAACGGCATTATCGAGAATTTCCGCCCGCTGAAGGACGAACTGCTGGCCACGGGTGTTCGTTTCGAAGGCGAAACCGATACCGAGGTGGTGGCGCGGCTTTTGACCCGGTACCTGAATGAAGGCCTGGCACCCCGGGACGCCTTCCGGAAAACACTGGGCCGGCTTGAAGGCGCCTTCGCGCTGTGTGTGCTGATTTCGGGCGACGACGACCTGATGTTCGGCGCCCGTGAAGGCAGCCCGCTGGTGGTGGGGCTGGGCGACGGTGAAAACTATCTGGGGTCGGACGCCATGGCGCTCGCCGGCCTGTCCAACCGTTTGATTTATCTGGAAGAAGGCGACTGGGCCGAACTGAAACGCGGCGGTTTGCAGGTGTATGACGCCGCAGGCAACCCGGTTACACGCCCGGTGACCCTCAGCCAGGTCGCCGCCACCATGGTCGACAAGGGCAACCACCGCCACTTCATGCAGAAGGAAATTTTCGAACAGCCGACCGTGGTCGCGCAGGCCCTTGGCCGTTATCTCGATCCCAATGAAGGCACGGTGCGCCTGCCCGACATGCCGTTCGAGCTGGCGGACATACCCAAGGTCACGCTCGTTGCCTGCGGCACCAGCTATTATGCCGCCCAGGTGGCCCGCTACTGGATCGAAAAGATCGCCCGCGTGCCGGTCGAGGTCGATATCGCGTCCGAATTCCGCTACCGCGACCCGGTCTATCAGGCGGGTGGCCTGGCGATTTTCATCTCGCAGTCCGGCGAAACGGCCGACACCCTGGCGGCGCTTCGGCACGCCAAGGCGGCCGGCCAGCGCATCGCGGCGCTCGTCAATGTCATGGGCAGTACCATGGCGCGCGAGGCCGACCTTGTGCTTCCCATCCATGCCGGGCCGGAAATCGGCGTCGCCAGCACCAAGGCTTTCACCTGCCAACTGAGCGTTCTGGCCGCCTTCGCCATCAAACTGGGCGTCGCCCGCGGCCTTGTCGACCGGGCGCGCGAGGCGGACTATGTTTCGGAACTGGAACAAACACCCAAGCTGATGGCCCGCGTGCTGCACAATGACGGCAAGATGGCCGAGATCGCCCGCCAGATCGCCGATGCGCGCGATATCCTGTTCGTCGGTCGGGGCATCCAGTTCCCCATCGCCATGGAAGGCGCGCTGAAGCTGAAGGAAATCAGCTATATCCATGCCGAAGGCTATGCCGCCGGCGAACTGAAACACGGCCCCATCGCGCTGATTGACGAAAAGGTGCCGGTGATCGGCCTTGCGCCCAAGGACGAACTGATCGACAAGACCGTGTCGAACCTGCAGGAAATCATGGCGCGCAAGGGCCGCGTGGTGCTGATCTCCGACAATGCCGAGCATGAAGACGGCCTTCTGGCACGTTTCCCCATGCCCCCGGCCGGCGACCTTGTCGCGCCGATCCTGTATGCCATTCCGGTACAGTTGCTGGCCTATTATACCGCTGTCGAAAAAGGCACGGACGTCGACCAGCCCCGCAATCTCGCCAAATCGGTGACGGTCGAATAGGCATCAGGAAACGACAAGCAGCCCTTGTCGGCGATCAGAATTCATTTCACCATTAAGCACTTGTCTCGTATGATGCCGGTCCGTCGGCGATTGCCGGCCTCTTCCTGGGACAGAGTATAAAAGGTCGGTCAGTTCGGCGTGTCAGATGGCGCGGCCGGGCCGATCTTGTGTGCGGTGCGGCTAAATCATGGCGAGACCATTTTCTCGCCATGATGGGCGGGCAAATGTGTTTCCATGTCAGGCAGAGAGCTTTTGGGACCAGGATACTCTATGACGAATTCAGAGCTGCATAGCAACCGGCGGACATTTCTGGGCGGGGTTTCGGCCCTTGCGGGCGCCCTTGCCCTGGGGCCACGGGTATGGGCGCAGGAAGGCGACCGCTTCTCCCGGCAACTGGTGATCGAAGCCGCGCAGGCGCTCGCTGCCAAGCCCTACAGCTCGCCCCCCAAGGTGCCGGACCAGCTTTTGAACCTGAATTACGACACCTACCGCAAGATCCGCTATCGCAAGAAGGCGGCCATCTGGGGGGGCACGCCGACCAAGTTCGCCATCGAACTGTTTGCGCCGGGCAACCTGTTCGCCAGCGGCATCGATGTGTCGGTCGTGGAAAACGGCAAGGCTTTCCCTGTTCCCGTGCATGCAGACACGTTCGAGACCCCCACCAAAGAGATTGGCGAGTTCCTGGCCAAGCTGGGACAGGTGGCCGGGTTCCGGCTGCATTTCCCGATCAACCGGGACGACTATAAGGACGAATTTGTCGTCTTCCAGGGCGCCAGCTATTTCAGGGCGGTGTCGCGCGACCAGACCTATGGCCTTTCGGCCCGCGGCCTGGCCATCGACGTGGCTGAACCGACCGGGGAAGAATTCCCGATCTTCCGCAAATTCTGGATCGAGCGCCCGTCGTCCGCCGCCGACAGTATTGTTGTGCATGCGCTTCTGGACAGCCCGCGTGTTGCCGGTGCCTACCGGTTCGGCATCTATCCAGACACACCGACCCGGCTGGATATCGAAGCAACCCTGTTCGCGCGCGCGCCGCTCAGGCATGTCGGGCTTGGCGCCCTGACATCGATGTTCCTGTTCGGCAGCATCGACCGGGCCGACCAGCCCGATTACCGCACCGCGGTGTATGACAGTACGGGCCTTGCCATGCATACCGGCAGCGGCGAACGCCTGTGGCGGCCGCTATCGAACCCGCAGACATTGCAGATCAGCGCCTTCATGGACAAGAATCCCAAGGGCTTTGGCCTGATCCTCCGGGACCGGACGCCAGAGGCATTCCAGGACCTGGAAGCCGGGTACCACACCCGTCCGTCGGCCTGGGTGATGCCCATGGGCGAATGGGGCGACGGCCATGTGCAACTGGTCGAGATCCCGACCTCGTCTGAAGCCAACGACAATATCGTTGCCTACTGGCGCCCCAAGTCGCCGATCCTGCCAGGCACACCCTATAATTTCGCCTATCGGCTGACCTGGCCGAACGACAACTGGTTGCCGCCGGCCTTTGGCCGTGTGGCACGCAGCGCCTATGGCCTGACCCTCGGCGCCAACAAGCGCCCGCAGATGGTGATCGATTATGTGGGCCTGCCCGAAAATGTGCCGGTGAAAGCCATCAAGATCGACGCCGGCGCAAGCCAGGGCAAGATTGTTGAAAGTGTGGTCCAGCAGACCGGCCCGGGCCGTATCCGCATTTTCATGACCTTCGATCCTGCGGGCGCCACGCTCAGCGAACTCAGACTTCAGCCCAAACTTCAGGCCAACCATCCGGCCAAGCAAGAGGCCAATCAACAGGCCAAACAACTGGCCAAACAACTGGGAGGTGCCATTGGCGAAACCTGGCTTTATCGCTGGTCAGCCCGCTGATACCGGCATGGGCCCGGCCATGCGCGCGCTGCCCCCAGAACATGAGCTGGAGATGCCACGCCAGGGTGTGCATGCCACGCGCGTGCCGTCCAGAAGCCGGCTCAGCGCCTTGCGCTGGCTGGGCACCATGCTGGCGCGCACGCTGCTGATCGCAGGCACCGCTGCGCTGACGGCCTATGGTGTGCATGAAATGTATGCGGTCATGACCACGGGCGACATCACCGCCCTGCAGTGGCTGTTCCTGGTGCTGTTTTCCGTCAATTTCGCCTGGGTGTCCTTCGCTGGCTGTCAGGCGGCGCTTGGCTTTCTTTTGATCCTGAAGCGGGACCTGTTTGGCCGCCACCGCATCCACGACCGCATGCCCGGCATCAAGACCGCCGTGCTGTTGCCGGTCTATAACGAGGACCCGGTGCGCGTGGCAGCGGCAATCGGCGCCATGGCGGATGGGCTGGCAAAAGAGGCCCCTGGCAAATTCTGTTTCTTCATCCTGAGCGACAGCAACAAGCCGGACGCCTGGGTGGCCGAAGAATATGTCTTTCACAAGCTGATCGCGGAAACCGCTCAGGCCTGCCCGGTCTATTACCGGCACCGCCCGCACAACACGGAGCGCAAGGCCGGCAATATTGCCGACTGGGTGCAGCGCTGGGGCGGTGCCTATGAAGGCATGCTGGTCCTGGATGCCGACAGTATCATGAGCCCGGGTACCATGATCGAAATGGCCCGCCGGCTGGAGGCAGACCCCGGCCTTGGCCTGTTGCAATCCCTGCCGTCGATCGTGCTGGCAGACAGCCTGTATGCGCGCCTGCAGCAGTTCGCGAACCGCGGTTACGGCCTGATCTTCGGCAATGGCCTGTCGGCATGGCATGGCAATGGCAGCAATTTCTGGGGCCATAATGCCATCATCCGCACGGCCGCCTTTGCTTCGGCCGCGCACCTGCCGGTCCTGAAGGGCAAACCGCCGTTCGGCGGCCATGTCATCAGCCACGACTTCATCGAAGCCGCCCTGTTGCGCCGTGCCGGGTGGGGCGTGCGCTTCGATACCGACCTGCAGGAAACCTACGAAGAAGCGCCGCCGTCGGTCAGCGACGTGCTGGTGCGCGACCGGCGCTGGTGCCAGGGCAACCTGCAGCACAGCCGGTTCCTGTTCGCGCGCGGCCTGGCTTTCACCAGCCGCCTGCATATCCTGTCCGGCATCATGGCCTATATGAGCGCGCTTTTCTGGTTCATGCTTCTGGTGGTGGGCCTGATGCTGGCGGTGCAGGCCAATTTCACGCGGCCCGAATATTTCGCCCGCCCGTCCCTGTTCCCGACATGGCCGGTGTTCGATTCCGAGCGCGCGATCAAGCTGTTCATCCTGTCCATGTCCATCGTGCTGGCGCCCAAGGCCCTGTCCTGGGCGGCGGCGATCATAAACCCATGGCGCTGTTTCCGCTATGGCGGCCCCATCCTCGTGACCCTGAGCGTGCTGACCGAAATCCTGCTTTCGGCCCTTTATGCACCTGTGATGATGCTGGCCCAAAGCCACATCGTGCGCGAAATCCTGACCGGCGGCGACAGCGGCTGGAAACCGCAACGGCGCGGCGACGGCTCCATTTCGATGGCGACGGCCATAAGGGCGCACCGCTGGCATTTCCTTGTGGGTGTCGGTGCCGCGGTCCTGACCTGGCTGTTGCATCCGGACCTGTTCCTCTGGATGCTGCCGGTGACCGGCGGGCTGATGCTGTCGCCCGTGCTGTCATGGCTGAGCGGCAGGCGCGGCCCCGGGGCTGCGCTGCGCTGGCTGGGTGTTTTGCGGACGCCTGAGGAAAAGCGCAAACCGCCGATCCTGGCATCCGTTCTGGAACGGCTTGCAAACGCCAAGGCGCCGGTGCCTGGCTCGCCGCTGGCGGCACTGGCCGCTGACAGCGACTTCAGGGCCTGGCACTGCGCCCAGGTCAGCCAACTGCCGCCGGACAAAGCGGACTTCGACCCGCATCTGGTGGTTGCCGAAGCCAAGCTCGGCCGGGCGGCGTCGGCACCCGAACTCGAAAAATGGCTGACCGCATCCGAAACCATGGCGCTTTTGAACAATGCGAGCCTGGTTGCCGCCCTGCCCGCCTGGAACGCGAGCCACGCGGGATAAAAAAAACGGGCCGCACGCAGCGGCCCGATCTGTTTTTATGGCGATGGCGCCATCAATAGACGATGTCCAGGCTGACCAGATGGTTCGAGTTCAGGCCCACAAGGAAAATCGTATCCCCGTCGCCCGTCTCGATCATCAGCCCCGCCTCGCCGTCAACCGAGGCCGAATAGGCATTGGCGCGCAGGTCGTCGAGGTCGACAAAATCGATGTCTGTGTCAGACAGATCCAGCACATCCTTGCCAACCTGGAAGTCGGTGATGGTGTCGTCGCCATGGCCGTCGGCAAACACGAACGTATCGAATTCGCTGCCGCCGGACATGATATCGTCGCCCGCGCCGCCCGTGATGGTATCCGCGCCCTGGCCACCTTCGATTGAATCGTCGCCAGTGCCGCCGTCAATAAAGTCCGCACCTTCGGACCCCTTCAGCGTGTCGTTGCCGGCATCGCCATACAGGGTGTCGGCTTCGGTGCCGCCGCCGATGAGGTCGGCCCCTTCGCCCCCCGAGATATAGTCGGAATCGCGTTCACCCAGCAGGGTATCGTTGCCGTCGCCGCCATAGACGGTGTCGTCGCCATACCCGCCAAAGACCGCATCGGCACCGGCATCGCCGGACAGGCTGTCGGCGGTATAGTTGCCGCGGATGACATCGTCGCCCGCGCCGCCTTCGATGGTGTCGACCCCCACATTGCCCGACAGCGTGTCGTTGCCGGCGCCCCCGACGATCCAGTTGTTCAGCACGTTGCCACCAAGGGTGTCGTCATAATCCGAGCCGGAAATACGCTGGACATTGGCCACCAGGTCGCCTTCGGCATCACCGCCCGAACCGGTGGCATAGCCATTGCCTGTGAGGGTCAGGCTGACACCTGCGCTGGAGCCTTCGTAGCTGACCCAGTCGTTGTCCTGTTCGCCATTGAGCGTATCGGCACCCGCGCCGCCCACGAGGGTGTCGACCCCATAACCGCCCATCAGGCTGTCGTCGCCGTCGCCGCCGGACAGATAGTCATAACCATAGCCGGCGATCAGGGTATCGTTGCCGCCGCCACCCGCGAGATTATTGACGAAACGGTTGCCGATCAGGCTGTCGTCATAATCGGTGCCGATGACATTCTCGACCGAGATGTAACGATCCCCCTCGGCGTCGCCACTGTAGCCGACGGACTGCACCAGGCTTAGCGACACGGCGGTTTCCGAACTGGCGTAGGTGACGGTATCATTGCCGTCGGCACCATCGATCGTGTCGGCGCCGGCGCTGCCGCCGAATGTGTCGTCGTCGCTGGTGCCGGTCAGGCTGTCGTCGCCCGCCGTGCCGTCGATGATGTTGCTGGGTTCGGTGCCGTCATAAAAGTTTGCGGACGAAAGCGCCGAAACCGACACACCGGTCAGGGTGATGGTGCCGCCACCGCTGCTGCTGATCACGGCGCTACCACCGCTGGTGCTGATCGTCATGTTGGCGTAGCTGAGGCCCGCGCCTGTAAGATCGATATAATCTTCATCGACATCGAAGTCCGAAACGATGTCGTCGCCACCGGTCATTTCGTACATGAAATAATCGCTGCCGGACCCGCCGGTCAGGGTGTCGGTGCCGGTACCGCCTTCAAGCGTGTCTTCACCGCTGCCACCAGCCAGTTTGTCATTGCCGGCGCCACCGATCAGATAGTTGTCGGCCGTATTGCCGGTCAGGGTATCATTGCCGGAACCGCCAATGGCATTTTCGATGGTAATTTCGGGCGGCGTATAGACCGTGTCCGACTTGGTCTGGTTTGTGAAGGATCCATACATGGTGATACGGGTGCCGACGTTGCTCCAACTGCCGGGCGTCAGGTCCAGGTCAACCGCACGCACCTGGGCCGAAGCATCGTAGGTGTCGGTCCCGCCGGTGTCCCACACGGTTTCATAATAGTTCACATTGCGTTCGAACGTGTAGGTGGTATCGCCCGTATCCTTTTCGATGTCGCCATACAGATACTGCAGCGCCTTGATATCCCAATACATGTAGGTGGTGGGATAGAAGCTGAGGCCAAGGATATCTTCGCTGACCACCGAACTGTTGTAGGCCATCACCGTATATTCGAGACCGTCATATTCGGCGGGCATGGTGACGCCGGTGCCGTCCGTGTCGAACGTGTGCTTCAGCCCCATGGCGTGCCCGAGTTCGTGCAGCACCACCAGTTGGAAATAGGAGCCCTCGCCACCCGTGTCCTGGTTTTCGCTCAGGAGCCAGATATCGCCTGCCTGCACCGACCCGGACGGCAGGTAGGCCCAGGCCGCGGCATCCTCGTCCTGAATGCCGGTCCAGGCGATCCGGATGGTGCCGGCAGATGTCGAGTTGTCAGCGACTTCCTCGAAGGTGACACCCGCGAAGGCTTCGATCTGCGACAGGGCGTCGCGGAAGATGTTCGCTTCAGACGTGGTCAGGTATTCGATGCCCTGCCAGGGTTCGCCGTCGCCGCTTTGCGGGCCATAGTCGTAGGTCGCCGTCGACCAGACGCTGCCTGTGGTGGGCACACTGTAGGTGATATGGGTTGTGGTCGCATTTTCGACATTCTGGTAGCGCGTCAGGCCCAGAAGCGCATCGATCCCGGTTTCGCCGCTGGCGTCGACATTCTCGGAATCGGCAGCCGATGTCGGCGTCGTGGGCTCCGCCTCATAAACACTGACCGAAAGTTTGTAGGTGCCGGTCGGGTCCTCGCCGCCGAAGCTGGTATCGATCCAGTTGCCGGCGTCGATATAATAGGTGCCGCTTTCGGTGGGCGTGAACACCAATTGGCTGTTGCGGCCTTCACCGCCATCGTCATCCGACAGGGACAGGGAATTGCCGTCCGAATCATATATGCCCTTGATCCAGGGGTCGATCAGCGTGCCGCTACCGGTCTGCACGCCTTCCATGTCGATCGAATAGGTTACGCCGGCTTCAAGCTCGACCGCGACCCAGTCCTGATCGCCTTCAAAATCGATATTGCCCGTGTAGCTGCCCCCCACCGTAACGCTGGCGGTGGTGCTGGTATCCTCAGGAATCGTATCTACCACTTTTTACCCTCAAGCCCTTTGCGGACCGGCGCCCCCCCGGCGTACCGATCCTGCTATTGAAAAATGAATTTGCCGACGCATCCCGAAAAGGAAGCCTAGCAAAGAATGCCAATCAGGTCCCCTATATAAAATTCAGGTTTGACCCGCCGGCATACAACTGCGGTCCTGAACCCCGGACCGCAGGTTTATGACAAAGGTTGATGGCCGAGCCCTCCATACTTTTTGCGCCGGCAGGCGCGGCAAGGTGCCGCGCACGGCGATACACACATATTTCTTCTGGCACATTCCTGATTTCCGCCTAGAATTCGGGCACGACGCCAACAATGCCAAAAGCACCCAAGCCGATGAAACGCGCCATAATCGACCTGAATCTTGAACCGCGCATCTACACGATCGACAATTTCATCGATGGCGTGGAATGCAGCCACCTGATCGCGCGCGCCAAAAGCCGAAACCTGAAACGTGGCGAGGTGTCAGGCGACGATGCATCCGTCGTCAGCGCCGGGCGTACCAACGACATGTGCTGGCTCGAGCATGAAGCCGACGAAGCCACCAAACGTATCGCCGCGCGGGTGGCGGGCCTGATCGGCATGCCGCTCAGCCATGCTGAGAGCATCCAGATGATCCGCTACAGCCCCGGCGCGGAATATAAGGCGCACTTCGACGCCTTCGACCCCACGACCGCGGCCGGCAAGCGCAACTGGGAACCGGGGGGCCAGCGGCTGATCACGGCGCTTGGTTACCTGACCAACGTCACCAAGGGTGGCGAAACCGCTTTCCCGAAGCTTGATATCACCATCCCGCCGGAACGTGGCAAGCTTCTGGTGTTCCATAATTGTGAACCCGGCACGGTGAACCGGCACCCCTTGTCGCTGCATGCCGGCTGCCCGGTCATCGAAGGCGAAAAGTGGGCCTTCAATCTCTGGTTCCGGGAACGGCCGCGCAAGAATGCCGTGGTGAAATAGCCAACCTGAATTTTTTATAGCTATCTTTCGCATGCCCGCCGGCACACGCTTTACCCCAGTGAAGCAGCAAGCGGATGCCGAACCATGACGATCAGTTTCAGCGATGCCCCTTATGGATGGATTGTACTGGCAGCCTTTCTGGCAGCGGGCTTCGCCGCCATTGTGCTGGCGCTCAGGCTGAACGGCCACCGGCTGGATACTGCCACATCCGGCCATTCCTATTTCTGGGGTTACCTGGTCGGCTTTCACTATATCGGCCACTATAGCGTGACCATGACCGCCTATCTGGCCTATGGCGGCCTCACCGGCACCGAGACCGCGCTGGTGGTCGGCCTGTGCCTTGCCAAGGTGCTGGCAGGCTTTGGCCTCCTGGCCCGCCTGCGCGAGGCCTGGATTGTGGCCGGCATCCTGTTTTTCGGCGACTGGCTTTTGGCGCGCGACATCGGTGTCGACCTTGGCGGCCTGGTGCTGATGCTGCTGACCTACATCTACCTGCGCAAACGCTGGGGCGAATTCTCCAGCCTGCTCTCCATCCTCGCGGTCCGGCGGCTGGAAACAGAGGCTCAATAGGGCCCGCCCTGCCCCGGCATGCCGCCTTGCGACCATTTCAAATAATTGCGCAAACGGTCATTTTTCGGTAACAGTCTTTCGTCATGCAGGAAGAAACGCTTGAAAAGGCGCGGCCGTCCGGCTTATATGGCAACGTTGTCATCTGCAGAAACCCTAGAGTTTGGAAAAGATCATGTTCGATTATTCGTTTGGCCAACAAAGCCTGGACGCCCAACTTGACGTGCTGGGCATCCGTTCCGCCTTTGAAAAGAACCTCGCCAGGGCCGCAGACCATGCGCGCACGCTGGCGAAGGGCGGCCTGCTGCCGTTTGCACGCCAGGCGTCGAACGGACCGGACATGGGCCCGATTGCAGAAGCGGCAGACCGTATCACCGAACGTTTCGACGACCTGATCGTGCTGGGCACCGGCGGTTCCAGCCTGGGGGCGCAAGCCGCCATTGCGCTGGCGCGTTATATCAATGGCCGCGGCACCGAAATCCACACCCCCGACAGCCTGTGCCCGTTCGAGATGGACCGGCTGCTGTTTGAACTGGACCCCAAAACAACCCACGTGCTGGCCATATCCAAGTCCGGCACCACGGCGGAAACCCTGGCGCAACTGCTGGCCTGCCGCGCCTGGCTTGAAACTGCGGTTACCGACGAGGAACTGGGCGACCATTTCACCTTCGTCACCGAACCCGGCGAACGCCCGCTGCGCCATTATGGTGAAAAGCTGGGCAGCCCGATCCTTGATCACCCGACCGACGTTGGCGGCCGCTTCAGCGTGCTGACGAACGTGGGCATGCTGCCCGTGGCCGTGTCCGGCCTGTCGGTTGAAGGTTTCCGCAAGGGCGCCGAAGAAGTGTGTGCCGATTTCTGTGCAAACCCGGAAACCGCTGCGGCCGTCGTCGGCGCCGCACTGACCCAGACCCTGCATGAAGAAAAAGGCGTCACCCAGGTCCTGATCATGCCTTATGCGGAAGTGCTGCGCGCCTTCACCCGCTGGCACGGCCAGTTGTGGGCCGAAAGCCTGGGCAAGGACGGCCAGGGCACCACACCCATCCGGGCCGTCGGCCCTGTGGACCAGCACAGCCAGTTGCAGTTGTTCCTGGATGGCCCCAACGACAAGTTCGTCACCATCATCACGGTACCGAGCTTCGGCAAAGGCCCCAGAATCGACAAAAAGGAAGCCGAAGCTTATGGCCTCGACTATATGGCCGACCATACGATCGGCGATATGGTCACGTGCCAGTCGCGTGCCACGCAGGCGACCTTGCGCAAAAAGGGCCGCACCGTGCGGGAGATCGTGATCGACCAACTCAGCGAAGAAAATCTGGGTGGTCTTTTTGTCTCCTTCATGCTTGAAACGGTCCTGACCGCAAACCTGATGGGCGTCGATGCCTTCGATCAGCCTGCGGTCGAAGAAGGCAAAATTCTTACGCGGCAGTATCTGTCCGCACTGGAGTGAACATGCATCGTCGTCCGATCAAGAAGATCGTCCTGCCGGTTGCCGGTCTCGGCACCCGGTTCCTGCCCGCCACCAAGGCCATTCCCAAGGAAATGCTGCCGGTCCTGGACCGTCCGCTGATCCAGTATGCGGTCGAAGAAGCGCTGGAAGCCGGCATCGAGGACATTATCCTGGTCACGGGCCGCAACAAGCAGGTGATGGAAGACCATTTCGACCATGCCTATGAACTGGAGAAAATCCTCCAGGAAAAAGGCAAGGAAGAAGCGCTCGAAATCTCGCGTTCCATGCTCTTGGAAGAAGGCCGTATCTCCTATGTTCGCCAGATGCGGCCACTGGGCCTTGGCCATGCCATCTGGTGTGCCCGCAAGATGGTGAACGGCCACCCGTTTGCCGTTGCGCTGCCGGACGACCTGATCAAGGGCAAACCGGGTTGCCTGAAGCAGATGGTTGAAGCCTATAACGAACTGGGCGGCAACATTGTCGCGACGATGCAGGTTGCCCGCGAGGACACGTCCAAATATGGCGTTATCACCCCAGGCGCGCACCAGGGTAACCGTATCGAGGTCAAAGGGCTGGTCGAAAAGCCCCACCCGGCTGACGCGCCGTCGACACAGGCCATTGTCGGCCGCTATATCCTGCAGCCCGAAGTGATGGAATATCTGGAAGAACGGCAAGTGGGTGCGGGCGGCGAAATTCAACTGACCGACGCCATGGCCAAGCTGGTCGATAATCAGCCTTTCCATGCGCTTGAGTTCGAAGGTCGCCGTTTCGACTGTGGCAGCAAGATCGGCTGGCTGATGGCCAACCTGTCGATGGCCGCAGAAGACCCGCAGTTGGCGGCCCAGTTGAAAACCCTGATCACCTTCCAGTAAGGCGGCAGGCGCAAGACATGAAAAAAGGGCCCGCACCGGGCCCTTTTTTTATGCCTGAACGCCGGTGCCTAATGTTTCTGGGACAGGTTCTTTTCCCAGGCAAACGCATGCCACACGATGGTATCGAGATCGGCATAGTCCGGCACCCAGCCCAGGGTCTCGCGGATCTTGCCGGCATCGGCCACGACCTTGGGGCTGTCGCCCGCCCGGCGGCCTTCGATCTTTACCGTGAAATCGACACCCGACACACGCTTGACCGCATCAATGACCTGCATGACCGAAAAGCCGTCGCCATAACCGCAGTTCATGATGCCGCTTGCGCCGCCATCCCTGAGCCAGGCAAGCGCCAGCCGGTGCGCCTTGGCAAGGTCGGCAACATGGATATAGTCCCTGAGGCCCGTGCCGTCCGGCGTGTCGTAATCGGTGCCAAAAACACTGAGCGCAGGCCTGAGGCCAAGGGCTGCCTGGCAGGCAACCTTGATCAGGTGCGTGGCGTTGGCGGTGGACTGGCCAACCCGGCCTTCGGGGTCCGCGCCCGCCACATTGAAATAACGCAGGGCAATATAATTCAGCTCGTGTGCCGCAGCGACGTCCGCCAGCATCAGTTCTGTCATCCATTTGGATGTGCCATAAGGCGACACGGGTGCGCAGGGTTCGGTCTCCGCAATCGGCATTACCGCCGGGTCGCCATAGACTGCGGCAGTTGACGAGAAGATGAACCGCGCCACGCCGTGCCGCACGCAGGCTTCGATAAGGGTGCGGCTGTTGGCCGTGTTGTTGCGGTAGTATTTCAGCGGGTCGACCACCGATTCAGGCACCACGATCGACCCGGCAAAATGAATGACGGCATCGATATCATGGCTGGTGAACAGCTTGTCGAGCGCGGCTTCGTCGCCGACATCACCCTTGATGAAGGTCGCACCGGGCGCGACCGCGTCCCGAAAACCCGTGGTCAGATTGTCATAGACGACAACCTTTTCGCCTGCTGCCAGCAGATCCAGCACCATATGGCTGCCGATATATCCCGCGCCGCCTGTTACCAGGGTTGCCATCAAACACCTCTACTGTTGTTCCGCCAGGCCACGATAATATGTTTCGAGCGCCTGATAGAGCGCAATATCATCCCTGTTGCAATCTTCAAGCCGCGCATACAGGTCGGGGCCCAGTTCTTTCCGGATCACTGCAAGGCGGTCTGCCAGCCGCTCGTCCGCGCTGCGGGTCGAATTTTTCTGCACATTGTCGAACCGGGCGTCCGGGAACCAGACCCGCACCAGCCCTGCAAGCCGGTCCAGCGATGCCTGGAACTGTTCGACCAGCCCGACAAAGGGCAGTTCCTGCATAGCCCGCAGGGCCCGTTCCAGTTCACTTTCGTCGCCCGGGCAGAAACTGGCCAGGCGCGCTGTGCTGAAATTGATCATGGACCGACCGAAACCGCCGCTCAGTTTTTCAGTTACATAACCCGCAAAGTCGACCGCACGGGCAAGGCGCGTGCTGTCATTGTCGACCTTCTGCTTGCGTTCGAACAGATAGGCCGATTTGGCCCGGTCAATCGGATGCCGGATAAACAGGACGGGCAGGAAATCAATATCGGGCAGGTCCGGTACCGGACCCTCCATCGAATGGGAGGAAAAAGCCCGCGCCTTCGGTTCCGACACGATCCAGTCCCGCACCTCGGCACTACAGTCCCCGTCGCCGGAAAATTCGCGGGAAACCCAGAACTGGCCGAAGTTTTCCTTCAGTTGCGCATCGATGGAGGTGCCGGCATTCTTGAACAGGTGGTAATGCAGGATCACCGGGCGGCGTTCGATGCCTGAGGCTACAGCCAGCGGCACCCGAAACTGCTTCACCGGGTCCGGCATGTCCGACAGGTCATTATAAAGCCAGGCGCCGGCGCGGTAGCTGTTCATCAGTTCGCGCGCGCGCCTGCCCCGTGCCGCGGCATCAAGGTTCGGCCAGGCAGCCATGAATTCATCAAGCGCCGTTACAAGGTCGAATGCGATTTCGCTGCCATGCGCACCACCATGGCGACCGGTCTCGTGCGGTATCTCGACCGCCGGGAGCTTCGGCACCGGCAGTTTGCCGGCCTTCAGGTCTGCGAGCAACGCCTTGAAGCCGGCACGCAGGGCCGGGCTGTCATTCACCGCCGCCAGATGCCCCTGCCCCAGGTCGTCCATCTGCACCATGGCCAGCAGGATATGCTTGAGCCAAAGGCGCGCACCACCGGGCAGGCCAACCTCGCCGGTCAGACGTTTTTTGAACTGGTCAAAGGATTCGGTGGAATTGCGCGCCAGGAACAGCGGGCAAACGCGGTAGCCGACCATGCTGGCGATCCGGAACCAGATACTGAAGGTCGGACCCAGGGTATCGCAGGCCACCACAAGGCAGTTGCTGTCGCCGCGCAGTTTCTTGAACGGGAAACGTACCGTTTCGTGCGATCTGAGCGCGGCCCAGTTTTCGAACCGCCGGTCCACTGACTGGCGGGACAGGTCCTGCCGGAAGACCCGCGTATCGGCCCAGCCATAGCCGGCCCAGCCAAGGATGCGGGTCTGAAGTGCCTGCAGGCGTCCGACCGGCGTTGTCTCGTCTTCCGGCGCCCCGCGACCGATTTCGGCAAACGGCACGCCGGCGCCGGCGCACAGGCGTTCAATCGGCGTGAAATCGGTGCCGGGCACCGCCGCAAGCAGCACAACTGTCGGGGCGGAAGTCATAAACGCATCAGGGCTCCAGCTTCATGGAAGCGGAACGGATGAACAATCCTGCCGCTTCTTCTTCGTAGGGACATTCCACTGCCTTGACCGCGTTCAGAAGGTCCTGCCGCGCCCGCGCGAAAGAATAATTGCGCGCGACAAAATCGCGGGACCGTTCGGAAATCAGTGCCCAGGATTCTTCATCCGCATAAAGGGCTTCGATCGATGCGACCCATTCATCGACTGTGGCTGCGATATGGCAATCATAGGCATGGCGCGCGCCGGTGCCTTCGGCAGCGATCGGCGACAGGATCGACGGAATACCGTGCGCCATGGCCGCCACAACCTTGCCCTTGATGCCGGCACCACTGAGAAGCGGCGCCACGAACAGGCGATGGCTTTCATAGACATCGGCCACGTTTTCGACATGGCCAACCACATGAACATCGTCGGCCGCCAACGCCTTCACGGTTTCGGTTACGCTGCTGCCGTAGATATAAAGCGCGATGCCCGGCATTTTTTCGCGCAATACCGGCATGACATGTTTGACAAAATACACAGCCGCGTCGACGTTGGGCGGATGGGCATAACCACCCAGGAAGGCAATGCCTTCCCGTTCGCGGAAGCCCGCGACATCTGCCGCCACATCCACGACCCACGGCGCCTTCATGACGGTGGAATGTTCCATATTGTGGCTCAGGATCACGGCGTGTTCGACGTCGTTATAGCTGAGAGTCACATCGACATTGCGCATGACCGCCAGTTCACGACCGCGGGTTTCGCGCGCCTGCTCCAGCGCCTCTTCATCCCCCGACTGCACGGCCGCGCGGATTTCCCTGAGGAAATGCAGGTCGGCGTTGTTGAACAGCACTTTCGCCTGTGGTGCATGGTTGCGCACCAGTTGCAGATTGTCCTGCGCCACATGGTAACGGGTGATATAAACCAGATCGAATTCACGACCGCGCATCTGCATGAATTCTTCCACAGACACATAGAAAGGCGCATAGACAACCTCGACCCCCATGCGCTGCAACTGTTCGACATATTTGCCAAGGTACGCGAGGTTTGCAGGGATGAAGGTCACCTTGTAGCCAAGCGACTGCATGAGGCGGATTTCCTGCACGGCGGCATAGCTGCCGGCATCATAATCCGTGCGCGGCACCTGGTAATCCATGAACAGTGCGCGGCGTTCAATGCCTTCATCCTTGTGCAGGAGCGCGTTTTCCCCTTCAGATGGCGCCGTTTTAAAAAAGTCCGGCCAGCGTCCGACAAACTTGGGGCGGTTGATTTCCTGAAAGCGTTTCAGCCCGCTTGACGCCACTTCGGTGCCGTTCGAGATGCCTTCATAATGCACTACCACCGACTGGGGCGCATAAAGGGTCTTGAACCCGGCCGCGCGCACGGAAAAGGCCAGGTCGGTATCTTCGTAATAGGCCGGCGCATAGGCTTCCGAGAGGCCGCCCACCTGCTCCCACACGGCGCGCGCCACGATGACCGCAGCGCCCGAACAATAATGTGCCGATCGCACATAATTGTAGATCGGATCATAGGCATTGCCGTGCTTGCCATAATTCCAGGCAACCCCGTCGGCCCAGACCACGCCGCCGGCTTCCTGCAGGGTACCGTCAGGGTAAATGAGTTTGGAGCCGGCAAGGCCGACACCCTCGAACTGGTCGAACAAGAACAGCAGTTCATCAAGCCAGCGGTTGGTCACTTCGGTATCATTGTTCAGAAGCACGACATAGTCGCCGGAAGCAGCCGCCGCGCCGGCATTGCAGGCACCCACGAAGCCCTTGGCCTTGTCGTGCCGCACAATCTGGATACCCTGCACGAGCGCGCCAAGCTCAAGGGTACGATCGCTTGAGCCATCGTCTACCACAACAACCTCGAACGCCGCGTCATTATAGGCCAGCAAAAGTGACGCGAGGCAATTGTAGGTCACCTCGAACTTGTTATGGACCGGGACGATCACCGATACCTTGGCGCCCGTGGCTTCCGGGAATACGAGGGGCAGGAAGGTCTTGTTCTTTTCAAACCCCGTGGACACCAGTTCGTGGCACAGCGCCACCTGCGCGACCCCCTCGGGGCCCAGTTCCGCGGCGCGCGCCATCTGTGCCTGCAGCGCCCGGTAGCGGTATCCCGCCAGCGGGCTGAGCTGGTTCCTGTAGGGCGGCATGCTGAAGCGGCGGATGCCCTCATAGTCCAGGGTATTGGGCGACAGGATCAGAATATCCTGCGCCAGCAACTGGCCTTCGAAGGTCCTGAGCTCAAGATGATGCGCCTGCCCGTCGAACCATTTGGATGCAATGCGCATCGACAGCATGCGCACATCCAGATTGCCGGTTTTCTGGCCAAAACCGACATTGTCGCATTCGCCGTCCACATACATTGCAAGGCCGAGCGTGCTGGGCCGACCGGCATCGCCGCACAGGTCAACCAGGCTGCCGCCGTCCCGGTGACGGATATGGGCGGCGACACGCCGGCCGCTGAGCACAATCGGGCTCGACACCAGCGGGGCAAAAACAATGGGTGCCGACGCCACGGACTCACCGTCCGCCGACCGCAGATGCACAGTGCCGGCATCAATCGGCAGGTCCTGTTCAGGCTTCAGAAGGCAGGTGCGCGGATCGTGCAGATCCTGTTGCAGATGCAACAACTCAGGGCGCGGTTCCGACCAGCCGCGGATGATCTTGCCGCGCGCCAGGGTCAGGCTGGGCAACACAAAAAACACGAAGGGCGCATGGTCCTTCGCGTCGGCGGCAAAGTCTTCCGCAAGAATTTGAATCCGCGCGAAACAGGTGCCCTTCGGCGCAAAAAACACCATGAAGGAAAAATCGTAACGGTTCAGGTCGGCGCCACCTTCGAGCGGGTCCTCGAAGCTTTTTTCGATGGTCTTGATCACGGTGCCCGACTTGTCCATCAGGTCGACCCGGAACAGGGGCACACAGCGGTGCGCTGCCAGCCGCGCGGACAGCACATATTCATGATGCTGCAGAACCGGGATACGGTCGCCGAAAACAGGGTCCATATAGACCGCGCCTTCATGGGCCACAGGACCCGCAAGGCGGAAATAGCCGGTCGCTGCCGCTTCGGCCGTCCATTCGGGCGCCAGGTTGCTGCCAACGGCTGCCAGGTCCGCATCGGTCGGCGCCCAGACAGCGGGTTCCCCTTCGAGCGGAATATTGCGGATCAGGTTCTGGCCCTTGAAGGCATTGTCCGGTGACACGGGCACCAGTTCGATACGGGCACCGGCATCTGTTTCGAGATAGAGATCATCCGTGTCCGGCTGGTTTGTCGTCACCAGTACAGTTGACCCCAAAGCATAAAGCGACGACTTCACGAAAACCTCCGATACCCCAATTGACGCGCCGGGAAAATACAGTGGCGCCGCAAACCTGATAGCATGGTTCACGGATTTAACATCCAGACCACAAAAGTACACAAAATTCGTCCGCCAACAAGCCCGCGCACCCCTTTGCCGCGCGGCAGCGCAGCAGGCAAAAGGGCGGTCGGGCACACTTGACGCCGACCCTGAAAGCAAGCACAAGAGACGGTATATTTCAGAGACCAGACACAATATTCCAGGGTGGGCGGGATTTCATGTTCAAGAATATTTTTCCGATCGTTCTTTGTGGTGGCAGCGGAAGCCGCCTGTGGCCGCTGTCGCGTTCCGGCATGCCCAAACAGTTCCTGAACCTTGCCGGCAGCAAAAGCCTGCTGGTCCAGACGCTGGAGCGTGTCGCCACCCGATATGGTTTCGAGAAAGCCCATATTATCGCCAACAACGACCACCGGTTCCTGATCAGCAAGCAACTGGACGATGCCGGTATCGCGGTTGAGCGTATTCTCCTGGAACCCAAGGGCCGCAACACCGCACCGGCGGTGATCATCGCCGCCCTCGATGCCTATGCTATCCGGCCTGATGCCAAGATGCTGATCCTGGCAGCGGATCATCTGATCAACGACCTGCCCGCGTTCCATGAAGCCATCGAACGGGCTGCGGCTGCGTCGGACGACGGCAAGCTGACCTGTTTCGGTATCACGCCCACACGGCCCGAGACCGGCTATGGCTATATCAAACCCGGGGCGCCGCTGGGCGACCGCAAGGGTGCGCACCTGATCGACAGTTTCCGGGAAAAGCCGGACCAGGCAACGGCGCAGGCCTACTACAGCTCGCGCCAGTATCTGTGGAACAGCGGCATGTTCCTGTTCCGGGCCGACCATCTGCTGGCCGAGGCGGCAAAACACGTGCCCGACATGCTGGCAGCCTGCAAGGCAGCCCATGCGGGCATCAGCTCGGACCTGAATTTCCACCGCCTGCCGGAAGCCGACTTCATGGCGATCCCGGCCGACAGCATCGACTATGCGGTCATGGAGAAAACCGAGAACGCCGCCGTCGTGCCCTGTGATATCGGCTGGTCGGACCTGGGCAGCTTCTCGGCCCTGCACACCGAAGGCGAAAAAGACGGCGCCGGCAATGTGACCTATGGCGACGTGACCCTTCTGAATTCGCGCAACTGTTTTGTGCATGCCGACAAGAAGCTTGTTGCCGGCACCAACCTCGACAACCTGGTGATTGTGGCCACCGACGACGCGATCCTGATCGTGCCGCAGGACAAGGACCAGAATGTGAAACAGATCGTCGAGACCCTGCAGAAGGATAATCGCGACGAGGCAAAGCTGCACACCACTGTGTATCGCCCCTGGGGTTTCTACAGCTCGCTGGCCATCAACGGTCGCTACCAGGTGAAGGAAATCTGCGTTTATCCGGGCAAGCGCCTGTCCCTGCAGTCGCACAACAAGCGGGCCGAACACTGGGTGGTGATCGAAGGCGAAGCCACCGTCACCCGCAATGACGACATCCTGACCCTTCGGGCCAACGAGTCCGTGTTCCTGCCACTGCAGGCGCGCCACCGGCTTGAAAACAAGACCGACAAGCCCCTGCGCCTGATTGAGGTCCAGACCGGCACCTATTTCGGCGAAGATGACATCGTTCGCTACGATGACGATTTCAACAGGAAATAGCCTTTCACGCCGCGGGGCCGCTGATCGTTAAAAGTTTTCGTGCAATTTGACCAATTGCGCGACATCTTCTAGCGTCCAGCCAGATAAATACTGCACTCTTGGGGACAAGTCGCATGCAGCAAAACTGGGCCCTGATCTGCGGTGCCATCCGCTCGATCCCGGAATTCGAGATCACCATCAATGCCGTCCTGGCGTTGCGCCGGCAGGGCCTTGTAGCCGGTATTGTGGTTGCCACCTGGAATGACGACCAGGGCGCGACACCCGAGCTGAAACAACGGCTTCTGGCGCGCGGCATCACCATGGTCGAAGTCCCGTCCCTGCAGGACGGTGGCAACGGCCAGACGTTCCGGCAGCACCGCCTGTTTGCCGCAGGCCTGGCTGTCTGTCCCGATGGCAGTGCCGTGCTGAAGCTGCGGTCGGACAAGGCCGCCCACAGGCTGCAATATTATGTTGAACGGCTGAAAGTGGGCCCGGCACCGCAGCCGACACCTGCGGCAGGCAATGCCCCGTTTCAGATATTCCGTGCCAAGGTGGCGGTCCAGAGCGTCTCCGTGACCATGCCGTTCAATTTTTCCGATCTGGTATTCTACGGCCTGAAGGAAGACCTGGCCTGCCTTGCAAACATGGACCTTTATTATGAATGGGCCTGTTTCCCGGGCAGCATCAATGCGGAAATCCGCTGGTTTTCCCAGCCGTTCATCCGCAGGCTCAATATTTTCCGGCAGTATCTGGAAAACTATAACTGCCGCGCCGTTTCAGGCTTTGTTGCAGACCGGGCCGCTGAAGGCGCCCTTCACAGGATATCGCCGGCAATAATGGATGTACTGGCCGCGAACCTGCTGGTTATTCATCATAATTTCGACATCAGCTCGCCCGACCACAGGCCGCAGGAGCTTAGCCTCCTTGGCCTTCTGGGTGTCGGGCAACACCCTGTCGGCAAACTGGTGCCCATGACCCTGACCAAACATGTGGCCTGTTTCAGCAACTCGGCGGTCGCGCAGTTCATCAGCGGCGACTTCAAGGATGATGCCGAAGGCACGGGCAGCAGCCTGAAGGCGGCGCTGGCACGCATGGCCGCGCCAGGTTATGTGCAGCGGATCATCCCGGCCACCGAGCTGACGGCCGACCATAGTGCCTATTTCAAGGATCAGCCCATCGGCAACGACCCCGGCGCGATCATGCGTGTTGCGACCGAGGGCACCCTGCCCGACCAAACGCCTGACGACAGTTTCCTTGATGTATCCTTCTTCGATATTTTTGCCGACGTCGCGGACGAGGAAAAGGAAATCATTACACGCCTGCTGACCGAAAATGCAGGCAGCAAGGAATTGTCGGTCCTGTATTTCGAGATTGCCGAACGCTACCGCACAGGCGATTTCGGCCGCGCGGACAATAGCATGGCACGGCTATGGCTGCGGCTTGCGGCCGAGGGCCGTTACCGCCCGGCGGAGAAGGCCTGGGCGGAAGTGCTGGAAAGTATCGGCAATCTTGAGGAAGCGGCCCAGTGGTACCGCAAGGCCGCCGTGCGCGAAGACCCGGAAGCCCAGCGGGCGCTGGCCAATATCCTGCAGCATAACACGCTTGAGACGGTTAAGGACGACTGGCAGGACTGGATGGCCCGCGCCGAACGGCATTCAGGTGCCCGCTGACGGCAATCCGGGCGCCGATGTCATTGCACTTGATGCCGCCTTCACTGGTGCACCAGAAAAACAAGCATGTTCCCGTGGGGACTTGCTTGTTGACGCCCCGGAGTGGCGGCATTGCTGCAGGCCCCGCCCACAGCCAATTGACAGAACCATGCGACCGTGAGGCTGCCACCTGGGCCGAACGCGCTGTACAAAGCGGCTTCACGCCTGAAATGCTGCTGGAACAATAGAGCGCCCGCCCCGGCTGTCATAACAAGACCACAACTTGTAATTAACCACTGACGCCGTTACACAGAAACAGGCATGCGGGAGCGGGGCCCGCAAGGGTTGAACTGCCTTTGGCGACTGGATTCGAGCTATGTTCGGCGCGCGGAAACACAATTTTGCTCTGGTTTGCGGGCTTGTCAGAGACGAGCTAGAATGCCTGCTGACCCTGGGGCATCTGCAGGAGGAGCGCGCGTCCGGCCTGTTTGATGGCATTGTCCTGTCCACCTGGCATAACGAGGTGGACAATATACCCGGCCTCAGGCAGCAACTGGAACGCGATGGCGTGATCCTGGTTGAATCAACCGCCCCCGATACCGATGTGCGCGGCCATGCCTGGGCGCAACACAAGGCCACCCTGGCCGGCCTCAGGGCCATTCCGGACGGCGCGGCTGTCTGGCGGGGCCGTACCGATCGCAGTGCCCACCTTCTGAAAAGCTTCCGTTCCATCATCGCTGCAGGGCCCGAGGCCACCTGTCGCTATGGCGCCATAAAACCGGTGTTCCGCCGGCGGGTTGCCGCCATGGCCGTGCTTGCAAGCGTGCCCTTCTATGCCACCGACTTCGCCTATTACGGGCTGAAGGAAGACCTGATGAAGATGGTGCATTTCGACGGTCGCTACGACAGCCTGTTCCATGGCTTCGGCGCCGAACAGCGTCTCTGGACCCATCCGTTTCTGACTGCCTTCCCTGAACTGGGTGCCTTCTACGAGAATATCCATATCCTGGGGCTTTCGACCCATGTCATCGATGCCGTGCGCAGCGAAAAGCCGCTGCCCGACGCGCTGGTGCGGCTGTTCGCCTTCTACTGGGTATGCCTCCACAACAATATCCGCATCGTCGACAGCCGCGACTATGACGGCGACATCGGCCTGCATGCTGCCCTCGGCGCGGGTAATACCAGCGGCGTGCGCTGTGGCACCGGGGCGAGCAAACCCAATTTCACGACCACATTGGCCACCTTCAATTGCCAGGAAGCGCTGGACCAACTGGTAACCGGCACGCTGCCTGATACGGCAGACAACCGGCAACTGCAGGCCGCACTGAAGGCGCTGAAGCGCAAAGGCGTCGCCGCGCTGCCTGCCTGGAGCGACGGGCTGGCCGCCGAACTGGCCGCGCTCAGGGGCGACAATGATATCCCGCTGGTAACACCGCCCGTGTACAGAACCGGCGATGGCACGCCGTTCGCGGGGGGCGCGAACGGCCATGGCCTGCGGGACATGCTGGAACGCGCGAGCGGCGTGTCCGACATTCAGGCCGACGATCTGGCGCTGGTCGAAGACGCCTTCAAAAGCCTGCGGCAGGGCGCCGATTCCGGCACCATCTACGGACGAATCGGCGACGCCATTCTGGCAGCGGGCCCGGATGATGCGGCACGGCGCCGGCTGGCCGGTTTTTTCCTGTTGCGGGCGGCGGAACGCGGCAACCATGACGCTGCGGCCCGGTTCGGCTGGCTTGTGCATGCCGGCGCGCTGGACAAAGGCAACCGGCAGCACGCTGCGCACTGGGCCGGCATTGCTGCCTACAAGAATGTACCGCTGGCGCAACATGTGCTGTCCCTGATGTACAGGGACGGCTGGATCGACGACCCGCTGGGCGAACAGGCCGACCACTGGCAAGGCCGGGCGCGGGAAAACGGCTTCTCGGAAGCCATGCTGGAAACCCTTTTCAGCCATCCCTGATGAAGAAGCCGCGGGCGAACGCAGTCAGGCATTCACGAACAGGATTTGGCCTGTATAATCAGGCCATATTTAGATGAATTGCATATCCGGCCGGCACCGCCTGGCCATCGGGGAGGTATTGATGTTCGGTAACGACGACGCCCATGTTCGGCGCACCTGCGGGTTTGTAAGCGGCGTCGTGCCTGCGAAACCGTTCCGGGGCGCACCCTACAGCGGGCTGCCGATGATCATGGTATGCATGACCCCGCGTTCCGGCAGCCATTATTTCGGCTCGCTGTTGCGCGACAACGGCCTTGGCCTCGCGCATGAACATTTCCGTTACACCGGCGGGCAGATCGAGGAAACGGTCGCCGAACATGGCCTTACCTCCTTCGAGGATTTTGTGCGCCATGTGATCGACAGCAACACGGCACCCGGCCCGGTCTTTTCGTCCAAGGTGGACTGGATGCAGTTCATGCCGCTCTATTATCTTGGCGCCTACGACCATTATCTGAGTGCGGCGCGCTATATCTATCTCAGCCGCCGCGACCGGCTGAACCAGGCGATTTCCCGCTATATCGCGACCGAAAGCCGCTATTTCCACACCACCTATAGCGAACACCGGCAGGCGGTCGCCGACGTCTGTTATTCCTATGAAGGCATTGAGGCGCACCTCGAACACCTGCTGAAAATGGAGACCGTGTGGGAGAATTTTTTCCTGTCGGAAAACATTCGCCCGCTGCGCATTTTTTACGAGGACCTGGCCACAGGGGCAGAGGCGGTCATGAAATCGGTCTTTGCCTACCTGGGCCGCCCCGAACCTGACAAGATTGTGGTCAAAACCGAATATGGCAAGGTGGCGACGGCCAAGAACCAGGAATATCGGGAACGTTTCCTGTCGGACCGGCGCGCCGGGCGGCAGGCGCTGACCCGAACTTTTGAAGCCGCATCAGGCCATTAGCCTTCCAACGTGCGGCTGTTGTAATATAAACAGTACCATCGGGATTTTTCTGAGGATCGGGCATGAGTGATTTACTGAAACTTGAGAATATTATTTTCATCACACAAAGCAGCGTCATCGCCGTCGGCTGGTGTTTGCCGAAGGCCGGGCACCAGGCGCTGTTGAAAGTTGACGGTGTGCTCTATTCCCGGATCAGCGCCAATCAGGCACGCCCCGACGTCAATGACCATTTCAAGGTACCGCAACAGGACCTGACCGGGTTCCGCCGCACGATCCTGCTGCCCGAAGCCGTGCTGGCCAAGAAGAAAGCCACCTTCGAGCTGGTGCTGGAAAAGGACGGAACCGAGGTCGCCGCTGACAGTTTTGTGCTCGATATCGCCAAACAGTCACAGCTTGAAAACCTGATCATCGATTATGACGACAATACCGAACGGCTGGCCAGCCGGCACTGCTGGCCCGACAATCTGGAAGCCGGCCTGACCACGGTGATCCTGGGCGTCTATAACGGCGGCCACTATCTGAAGGCGGCGATCGACAGCGTGCTCGCGCAATCGGACCGCAATTTCCAGTTCATCATCATCGACGATGCCTCGACCGACAACACGCGCCAGACCCTGCTGGAATACCGGAAACAGGACCCGCGCATCGAACTGATCCTGAAAGACCATAACGCCGGCCAGGGGCACGCCTTCAACTCCGGCATCCGGGCCGCGCGCGGCGACCTGACCTGCGTGATGGACGCTGACGATTTCTGGTTCGCCGACAAGATCAAGACCGTGCGCGCCAGCTTCGAAGCCAACAAGGATAGCGGGCTTTATGCCCTGTACCAGCATGGCCTGAACATCTGTTACGGCGACCAACTGTCGCACGAGCCCTTCCGGTCGTGCCTGATCGAAGGTGACGTGATCAACCATGCCCGCAAGGAAAAACTGCGCATTCCGGGGCCGTTTGTGCCCACCGCCGGCCTGTCATTCCCGACCGAAATCCTGCGCGCCGTATACCCGATCCCGCGTGCCTTCCGCATCTGTGCCGACGGCTACCTGACCCGCGCCGCCATCAGCCTTGGCCATGCCAAGGCGATATCGACCCCCTTGGGGGCCTACCGCATCCATGGTGCAAACAACACCATCGACAACGAGAACTTCAAGCAGGAACGTTATATCGAGGATATCCTGATCCCGCAGATGAACCAGTTCTACCGGGCAAACGGCATCTATGTGCAGTTGCCCTTCACCACCCGCGGCCGGCGCAGTGTTGCTCTCAATCGCCTGAACCCGATGCAGACCCAAAAGGGCACCTATTTCGCCAACACCAGCCAGCGCTATTTTCAGTCGCTGGCCGAATTCAAGGATATTCACAAGGGCCGCCGCGCCTTCATTGTGGCCACGGGGCCAAGCCTGAAGGTCAGCGATCTCGACATGCTGAAGGACGAAATCACCTTCGCCTGCAACAAGATCACCCTGGCGTTTGATGAAACCGACTGGCGCCCGACCTATTATTCCATCATCGACTCGCTGGTGTATGAAACCTTCGATGTCGACTGGTCCAAACTGCCAACCATCAATTTCTTCCCGGAAGATCTGCGCGCGAAATACGGGTTCCTGAAGGATACCTATTTTGTGAAAAACCGCCGTCCGATCTATGACGGCGACCAGCGCATCTTCGAATTCGGCGAAGACCTGACCCAGGGTGCTGCCGGCGGCTATACTGTTGTCTATCTGATGATGCAGCTAGCCTATTTTATGGGGATCGAGGAACTGTACCTGATCGGGCTCGATTTCAGCTTTTCCTTCAACAATGTATCGGACGAAAAGACCGTGAAGGGCGAAGCCGTGATCGTGAACGAAGGCGAGGTCAACCACTTCCACAAGGGCTATCGCCCCGATGGCGAAAAATGGACCATGCCGCGCCTCGACCTGCAGGAACAGGCTTTCGCCAAGGCCAAGGAAACCTTCGAGGCCGCGGGCCGGAAAATCTACAACGCCTCGCGCGCCACCAAGCTCGAGCTGTTCGAACGTGCAGACTTCGACACGCTGATGGCGGAAAAACAAAAGGACAATGACAGCCGTGTCCTGCACGGCGACATCTATGGCGGTATTATCCAGGCGCAATATATTTCAGCGTTCGAGGAGCTGCGCGTCAGCGGCTGGGTGACGCCAAAACCCGCGTCCGTGGCCGTGTTCCACGAGGACAAGTTCCTGTTTTCCGGCACCTACCAGCAGGAAGGCATCGAAAATGGCTCGCTCGCCAGCGGTGAAGGCATCTATGTCTGGAGCGCCTCCGGCGAGGCGCCGATCAAGACCGGCGACACCATCAAGGTGGTGCTGCGCTTCCGCGACGGCAGCGTACAATCGCTCGTGTACCCGGTCGAAACCCAGGCGGCAGAGCTCGATCTCAAGCTGGCGGTCAAGGAGCTTCTGACCCGCAATCGCGCGCTGCAGCGTCAGATCAGCAGTCTCAATGAAGAAAAGACGACCAAAGCCAAATAACCGGCATCGGTCTGCCAGCCATACAAACAAAGGGGCCGCATCGGCGGCCCCATTCCCGGTTCGCTGCGGCTTCGGCCAATCAAAGCGTCATGCGCTTGAAGGCCTCATATTGTTCGGGGATACCGCACAGGATGATCTCGTCGGCGCCGATCTCGTGATAGCGCACCACGTCGCCGCGCTGGATCAGCACGTTATAGAGCGGCGCCACATACCGTTCACCGCCCTGCAACTCTGCCGCCGGCACACTGCGGATGCTTTCATAGACATCCAGGAACAGTTGCGCGGTGCGGAAATAATAAAGACCGGTCGAACACAGGTCGGAAATGCGTACCTTTTCGGTAACGCGCCGGGCCGCATAGTTGCCCTTGTCCGTATCGGCCTCGACAAAGGACCAGCCCTCACCTTCGCCGTTGAAGACTTCCAGATACCCATCCACTTCCGACAGCGCATATTCATCCGGATAGCGGAAACCCGGGCGAATGGTGTCGATATTGAAAATTGAAATGCTGTCGTTCAGGTCCATGCCCGATGCGGCAATACCCTTGGCAATGGTCTCGGCCTGACCTTCGGTCATGGCGTCCAGTTCGACAATGCTGAAGCTGTCGGGTGCAAGGCCCAGCTTCGCACATTCGCCGGCGATGAACCCGGCAACACCGTCTGCCGCCAGGGTGATGAACAGGAAGGGCTCCTTGCCAAAACAAGCCTCGAAGCTTGCGATCACATGTTCAAGCACGCTGCGGCCATGGGCTTCCAGCATATATTTGGGCCGGTCGTAGCCGGCCTTGGTAAAGCGGCTGCTGCGACCGACCATGGGCAGGATGATCATGCCGCACCCCCAACCTTCGCCTGCAGCATGCCAAAGAGCCGATAGGCGTTGGCGATGAAGGCAAGCTGGCGCTGCGCATGGTCCGAATGCAGGGGCACCATGGACAGGAACAGATGGATGGCAATGGCGATCAGGGACGGATCGTCGCCCCGCACCGGGCCGAACTGGCGGGCGACGAAGGAATCATGCACCAGGTTCACATAGTCGTCGGCGATCAGCGAGAAATCGAGGGCGCCATCCTTGTAGCTGACATCAAAATAACCCGCGATGATCAGGTCGTAATAGCCCACGGCCGAATGGAACAGCTTGGCCACGTCATAACGGCTGTCGCCATAAATGGTCGGCTCGCCACGGTTGATAAAACCACGCGGGTCCACGACCCTGATCTGGCGGGCGCGGGAATCATACAGGATGTTGCTGAAGCAGAAATCACCATGCATGATGCGGGCGTCCTCGGCCTTCAGGGCCGGGATGAACTGGCTGGCAAATTCCGCCAGCGCGATCGGCGACGGCATTTCCGTGCCATTGAAGCGCAGGCTTTCTTCGACCGGGAAACCCGACGCTGCGCCGAACTCGTGCAGCCGTTCCAGGGTTTTGGGCAGATACAGCGCTGCGCAGTCTTCGGCTTTGAATTCAGCCGGGCGGTAGCGATTGCAGCTTTCCAGGAAAAAGGCACATTCGTCAAAAATGGCATCCCAGACATGGCGGTTCAGCCGGCCGAAGATGAACATGTCATTGAGGCTGGAGAACATCAGCCGTTCGGTGCGGTACCCCGTCGCCCCGTCCGCGCCGCTGGCATCGCCCAGATAGGTGGGTGTAAACAGCTTCAGTTCGTCCGGGATCGCCCGCAGCCAGTTGGCTTCGCATGCCATCTTGAAGCTGTCCTTGCTGGTTTTGGTAACCGCGATCCGGTCGATATCCAGACCGTTGAACACCCGCTGGGTCGTCAGTTTGGTCTTGGAATGATAGTAGGTATGGAAGTGGCCAAAATCGAACCATTCGCCCGCCGACAGCGGGAACAACGGCAGGGCTTTGTTATAAAGCCGCAGGCTTTCGATGAAATTGCCGTTGGTGATGGTCAGCGCCCGGATCATCTTGGTCGCGTCCGAGAACAGGAAAAAACCGCTCAGCACCTTGTGGCGCGCGTCGCCGATATGTTCCGAGATAATCGGCAGGCTGATATCGTTGGTATCGTCCGACAACACCGCCCACTGGTACGGCTGGTCCGACACATGGCTGGTGAACCCGTCCGCCTTGTCGAGCATGATGTCATAGATCAGGGTATCGCCGTGCAGGATGGCAACCGTATGGTCGCCGATCATCTTCAGGCAGAAGGCGATGGAATTGCCAAGCGAAAGCCCGTCGGGCACATATTCGACATCCACATCCAGCTCGGCCAGGATCTTGCTGTCCTTTTCCGGCACACGGAAGCTTTCGGGCAGCGAAATCACGATACGGTCGAACAGATGGCGCACCGCCTCGACCTGGTGCACATAAAGACGCTTGTTGCCAAGCGGCAGGAACGACGGCGGCAGGCGTCCCAGTTCGACACAGATGGTGTCGTCCGCGTAAGCCGCCGATGTGATCAAGAGTGTCGGTTTGCCTACTGCCACGCCTTTTCCCCCACCAGGTCGCAAATCTCTTCGTAGCTCATGTTCAGGAATTCGCTCGGGCGGATTGCCTTGTCGTCCACGTAGAAACCACCATGCCCGCACCAGGGTTTGCCGACAACCACTTCATCGAACGGCACGTCATGCTTTTCCAGCCATTCCAGGATCGTCGGCAGGGTGTGCACATTGATCTTGCCGACATTGCCTTCGTAGGTGCGCATGTTGCGCGATGTAAAAATCACGATCTGGAAACCGCGCGCCCGGTACGCCCGAAGCTGTTCGATCATGTCGGTGCGCGGCAGCACGTCGCTATAGGGCCGGCTGCTGTCGGCCTCGGTCAGGGTATCGTCCAGATCAATGATAATCTTCATGGAATAAACTGCTCTTGAGTGGTGCCGGGAAATCCGCCCCCGGCGCATTCAGTATCGGCGAATTGGTACAATATATGGCCCGGCGGCACAACCGCCATATGGCCCTGCAAATGTTACAACTGCCTGCAATTCGGCAGGAAAATCATTATCTTGCCACACCGTCTAGGCCGTACCGGCGGGTACGAACCGCAGGCGTTTCAGGGCCGCGCCCAGCCGCCGCTCGTCCAGCATTGCGCCATGCGCATGGGGCCTTGCCGGGTCGCTGGCACTGATGGCGACGACCAGGGGTCCCGCCAAGCCGCCCTCGGGCAAATCCAGGCCCAACCGGTACTGGTGGAACGCTTCACCACGCGGCACACGCCATACCGCAGCCTCGGCGCCATTTACATGGATGGTCACCAGTTGGTCCCCGGGACGGGCCGCTTCCGACGCGCCCATGACGAACAAACAGTCAAGCTGTCGCCCGACCTCCATGCCGGACAGGTCGACCCGGAACATGCCCGTGTGGCCCACAATCCAGGCGGCTTCTCCTTCTGCGGGCGCAAAGCCACAGCCAAACACGTCCCCCGGCCGGTCATGGCTGACCGTCTCGATAGAGCCGTCACCGCCCGGCACGTGGCATGGCAATGTGCCGGGTGCTGGTCCGGCGCTCGGACCGCAGGATGCGGGCACTTCCAGGCGCCGGTCCGGGTTGCTTGCTTCAAACAGCCCGGGCAGGCGCCCAAGCTGGAGTGCCTTGTTGAAGGCATCATACACCAGTTGCTTGCGGAAATGGTCGCGTGCCCCTGCAAGGGCGTCGGCCACACGGGCTTCACGGTAGGCCGTGTCGGCCAGCAGCCGGAAGGCAAGCATCGCGGCTTCGCGTGCGTGCCGGTACATCAGGCAGGCGTCGGCTGCCGCAACGCTGCCCGCAGGCGACAGCACAGGCCGGCCCGCCCCCAGCGCCAGGGCTATCTTTTGTGCCGCGGCCCCGCCCAAGGCCGCAGGCACCAGGACGGCAAGGGCGCGGGCCACATGGGCATCCAGTTCGTCGCGCCCGGCAATGACAATCCATTCGACCCCCGGGTCTGCAGGCACACCCCGGTCGGCAAAACCGCGCGGCAACCTGAGCACAAGGGTCGGGCACAACTCGAACATGACGGGCCAGACATCCCGCACAAATGCGGCGACGGCGGCTGCCGTGGTATCGTCCGGTTCAAGGGCGCACAAGAGTGCCGGTGCCTCGACCTGCGCCTGCGCCGGCACATGGTCGGGGTCGAAACTTTCAAACGGCAGCAGGATTGCGCCATCCTCCAGCGGTGCGCTGTACCGACAGATGATGCTTTGGCCCGCCACTTCAGGCGGCCTGTTCGGCGGGTCCAGAAACACCGTGACCGGCGCCGACGGAAAAGCGGTCGCATCATGCGCGACAAGACCATCCAGCACGCGGAAGGCATACGCCCCGGCCTCTCGCGCCTTTGCAAGTGGCAGGGGGCGTACACAGTGGCCGAACAGATCGAAAAGCCAGGCGTCGTTGTTGCCATCAAGGCACACGATATCGACGTGCATGCCACGGAATATCATTTGTTCCACAAGCTTCAGCGCCTGCGCCTGCCGGTGGTTGCGGGCCGGGGCATCAAAACCAGCGATGACCAGAAGGGCACGTGGTTTCACAGTCGTCCCTCCTTGTCAGCGGCAAGGGCGGCATCAAAATCCATGCGCTCGAAAATCTCAAGCCGCCCGCCACGGGTGACATTCTTCACAAACCCGCCCTCAGCCCGCAACAGCAGGTCAGCGGTCAGGAAGGACTGGGTGATGGCGCGAAACTCGGGCGGGCTCCAGGGGCGGCCACCCCGATAGCCGGGGATAAAATGGTTGCCGTCGCCCACTGCGCTGCGCTCGTGATCCGTGGTGGCCGCGTCGCGTTCGAACGAAAAGCGGAAGTCGGCACCATAGAAACAGAATTTGCGCACGCCCATAAGATAGGCAAGCTGCATGGCCACATAAACGCTGGAGCCGCCGGCTGTGACATACTGCTCGGCATCAAGCGAAAAAACGGTCGGGAAACAGCCCACCTGCCTGAGCCAGGTGAAATCGCCTGCGATGTCGGGCCGGCTGTTCCGGGCGAAAAATACCGGCGATGCCGCATGTGTCAGGATTTCGGTGCCGAAATCATCCAGCATCTGGCGGTCGGCACTGACCAGATAGCTGGGCCGGAACTGTATCCTGTCATAAGCCAGATGCAGGCGGTTAAAGCCGATAGTCAGGCGCCCCTGCAGCTTCTCAAGGTCTTCATGCCGCACGCTGGGACCATTGCCGATCAGCCAGGCAACCTCTCCGGCGTGGCGGTCGCGCCAGACGGAAAGATCGTCGCCGCGCGCACCATTCTGCAACAGGACCCGCTCCTGGAACCAGCAATCATGCCCGTGCGCGGCAACATGCAGTGGCCCGTCCGATACCGGCGGCAATGGCTCGGCCTTTATCGTCACAGCGCTGCGCGCGGCGCTGCCTTGCGTCATACCGGCCGGCGCCTGCCACCAGATGAGGCGCCTTTCCGACACACGTTCATCGACCGCCAGCATGCCGCAGCTTTCACGCGGGCAAGCGGTCGCAAGGGGGCCTTCAAACAGGGTTTCGCGGCCAGCCGGGCCTGCTTTTTCAAGCCGCAGCAATACTGCCTCTGGTACCAGCGCGGGTGGCAACACGGCCTTGACGTCCAGCACGGCAAACGGGCCGGCGCCATGCACATCCAAGGCGATATTGCAATCGACCGGGTTGCCGTCATGGAACAGGCTGGCGTCGAACCGCCCGCCTGTTTCCGGTTGCCAGCACAGGAAATGCCCGGTGAAAAAGCGGGTCATGGCATTGAAAAGGGCCCCCACCGCCAACGGCTCCACCATGGGCCGCGCCGGTTGCGCCGCTGGCGGCAGCATACCGGCCAGTTGATCGGCAATCGCATCCGCGCAATTTTCCCAGGACAGGACCGCTTCGAACAGGTCGCCGAACACCGGCCAGTTGGCAGATGCCGCGGCGGCGGGTGCCAGCATCACCAGCCGCAGCTCCGGGCATTGTTGCCGCAGGCCCACCGCCAGCGGTGCCAGCGCATCATCGGCAATACAGGCAAGGGCTGGCCCCAGCGCACGCAGGGTGGTCGCCAGTTCACCGATCAGGTCGTGGGCATGGGGCAGCACCGATACGGCGCCAAAACGCCCGCGCAGATGCCGACAATCCGGCAGGCAGATATCGGCTTCGGCCCTGAAGGCATGGGGCAGTATCTGGAAGGTAAGCGCCTTGTGTTCGCGGTGCAGCCGCGCCCACAGGGCCTCGAACGGCACGCCGGCAGCGCCTGAGGGCAATCTTTCTCTGGTCAGCAGGCAAAGTTGCACACGCAGCTCCCTGTATCCGGCCCCAACCCCAGACCCCTAGCGCCCGACACCATAGATGCCGAATACCAGTTTCATGGCCCTGAGCGCATCGGCGGAATTGCCCCATTTGACCGGCTGGTCCTTGGTCACCGCATCCATGAAGGCCGCCACTTCCAGTTCCCAGCTATGGTCCTTGTCGAAGAACATCTGTTCTTCCTGCGGATTGCCGGGCTTGCCAGTGCGACCGTCCAGGTCCTTGCGGGCAAACACCAGGGTTTCATCCCCGTATGACCGGGTCGACGACAGGATGCCCGTCAGGGTGATGTAGCCCTCCTCGAGGCAGAGCTCGAGATTGAACTTGTGCCGCCACTGGGTGGCCGAGGAATGCAGCATCGCCACCTGGTTCGCCGGCGTCTTCAACAGGGCAAAGGCATTGTCCTCAAGCGGGATGTCCCAGTGCATGGTCTGCACGATGCTCTGGATATCGGAAAAGTCGCCCATGAAATGGGTGAACAGGTCCAGCATGTGGATACCCTGGTCAAGCAGGATGCCGCCGCCGGCTTCTTCGGGGTTCGACCGCCAGATATTCTCGAAATCGGTACCGCCCATCTTGCCGTAAACGCCGCGTGCCCACAGGATCTTGCCGAACACGCCGCTGTCGACCATGCTTTTGGCTTCGAGGACCGCATAATGATAGCGGTGGTTGAAGCCGAACTGCAGCTTGCAGCCCGGGTTCGCGGCTTCGGCGGCACAGATGCGTTCGATATCGGCGACTGACCGCCCGGGCGGCTTTTCGCAGAAAACATGTTTGCCGTGCTGCAGCGCGAGGCACACGACATCGGGCGCCACCTTGTTGGTGGTGGCAACAAAAACCACATCGATTTCCGGGTCGGTAACAATGCCGCGAAAGTCGGTTTCGAACCGGATGCCGGGATAGGCCGCAGCGGCACTTGTGTTCACGTCGGCGGCGGCCACCAGCACCACATCGTCGCGTTCGGCGATCACACGCGCCCGGGTATGGCCCACCTTGCCCATGCCGATGATCGCGGCTTTGAGGGGCGCACGGCGGGCCGACGCCGCCGGGTCCATGGTCATGGCTTCTGACATCCGGCTCATTTCTTCACCCCCACCACAAGCATGTGGGAGCTCAAGAGGCTTTTTTGCAGGAAATGCTGGAATTCCTCGTGCGCGAAACTGTCGCGCCGGGACAGGAAATATTCGGTGAAGCGGTCCAGCTTCAGGCTTTTGCCTGCACGTACACGCTCGACTATCTGCAAATCCAGTTGCCCGGGCGTCGACAGTTCGCTGACCTCGAAGCCGGCACCTTCCATCAGCTTGCTGATGCCTTCAACGGTCATCAGGTTCATATGCTCCACCGGGCAGATATCGGCATGTTGCCACAGGGTCAGGAGGTCATAACCGCTGCCTGAGCGCACGGACAGGATGATGCGCCCGCCCACAGCCAGCATGCCGGCCAGCCGGGCCAGTTCGGCCCCCACGTCGGGTACACGCTCGAAAATATCGAAAGCCGAAATCAGGGCATAACCACCCACGGCATGCAGTTTCTCCCGCGTGCGCCAGGGCGCTTCGAGGGTATCGATCCCCGTGACACCATCCTGTGTCAGCACCTCGGCCAGCATCTCGCTTTTGGGAGCATAAAGCGCCAGCGCCGCGCCGGCATCCTGTGTCTTTTGCTGCAACACGATCAGCTTGTCGGCACGTTTGCGGGCCTGGTCACGCCGGAAATCTGCGGTGGCATCGCGGTAGGCGTCCGAACGCAGGAACGCCGCATAATCCGAACGGTCATAATAGTCGGCGAGCTTGGCGGCATCGGGCCGCGGCGACATATAGAGGCTTTCGCAGTCCAGGCACGACTGGAAGGAATAGCCGTCGCGCTCGAAGGCTGCCACGCAGCGCGATGACCCGCATGCCGGGCAGTCGACATGGACAAATGTGCGGCTGGCCGACAGCAGCGCCTGCTCTGCCGCCTTGCGGCGCGTCACCAGTTCTTCCTTCACCCCGTCCGGGTGCACGAAGGATTCGTTGGTGATCCCGATAATGGTCGTGCGCTTCAAGTCAGTGTCCCCCTGATGAACAACTGCCGGATGCCCTGTCAGGCATGGATGATATCGAACATCGCCTCGGCGATATCCAGGTCTTCCTGTGTCTTGATCACATGGCCGGCCATGCGACCAACCGGGAAATAGCCGACGCGCCCGCTGTAGGTGGCGCAACCGCCCGCGTTGGCGGCTGCCACAAACGGGCCGCGCCGCCAGCCGGTGATGGCCCAGACGATGCGCTGGATCGGCACCAGGTCCTGTGAATTGGTTTTTTCCGCGAAGGTGAAATTGACCGGGCTGCCGTCATACAGGCATTCCAGGTTTTCTTCGACCACACTCATGAACGCGTCGCAGTCGCTGGCGGCCATGGCCTCGACGAAGGCGCGCACTTCCGATGCGGTCAGCAACGGGGCGATCGAATGCACCTGGAACAGGAGCTCACACTCGTGGCTGTCCAGGAATTCCTTCACGAACTGTTCGCTGGTGGCATTATTGTCGCCCAGGGCTTCGGGGCGCTGGTGGAAGCGCGCGCCTTCGGCTTCGGCAATCGGTCCAAATTCGGCATTTTCCGAATTGACCCAGATTTCGTCGAACACGCCGGCTTCCTGGCACTTGCGGATGGCACGTGTAATCAGCGGAACGCCGCGCACCGGCAGAAGGTTTTTCTTCTTCAGGCGCTGGCTGCCCATGCGGGCCGGTATCATGGCAATGCGCTTCATGGTTCCATCCCCCCGCGGTCAGAACTTGCGGTCGCAGATCAGGTCCACCGGCATGCCCGACATGCGCATATATTGCGCCAGCACGTGCATCAGCGACTGGTGGACGTCCTCGATAATACCATAATTGTCCCCGGCCACATGCAGGTTGATGTCGGCCATGGTTGCACTGCGTCCGCCGTCAAACCCGGTCATGGCGATGGTGGGAATACCGGCTTCCTTTGCGACCTCGATCACGCGCACGATATTGTCGGAATTGCCGGACGAACTGATGGTCATCAAGGCGTCCACGGGCTTGACCATCGCTTTCAACTGATAAGCAAACACATCGGCATAGGCGATGTCGTTCGCGATGGCGGTGATGATCTCGATATTGCTGGAAAGGCTGACAATACGGGGGGTCAGGTCGGTGTCCGAACGCACGCCTTTCATGATGTCGCAGGTCATATGGTTCGAAATGGCCGCGGAGCCGCCATTGCCGCACACATACAGTATGCCACCGCGCGCGAAGGTTTCCAGAAGCACCACCGCCGCCCGCTCGAAGGCCGCGCGGTCAACCGTGGCTGCTGCCGCCTGCAGACGCTCCATGTAAGCGGTCAGAAGGCTACCGGCGCTATCAAATTTCTGGTTCGGAAAACTACCCATACAACGACCCTTGGAAACGATTTCAAATATAAGTGTCGGCATCGACCGCATGGTCGAGCCCGTCAATGGCCGCACGTCCCATGGCCAGAATGGCCTCTGCGGCGCTGCCGCCAATGTGCGGTGTTGCCAGAAAATTGGGCAACGCCAGCAGTATATCATCATACATGGGTTCGACGTCAAAAACATCGAACGCCGCCGCCGCCAGCGGCCCTTCCCGCAGCGCGGTCGCCAGCGCCCTTTCGTCGACAATACCGCCGCGCGCGCAATTGATCAGCACCGCATCCTGTTTCATCAGCGCGAATTTCCCGGCATTGATCATGTGGCGGGTGCTGCGGTCCAAAGGTACATGCAGGCTGATGACATCAGATGTGGCCAGAAGCTCATCCAGCGGCAGGGCGGTCACGCCATGTTCGGCATAGAATTCCGGGAAATCGACGATATCATGCGCGACGATGCGGCACCCGAACGGCTTCAGCAGGGTCACAAGGTCCTTGCCGACATGGCCGCAGCCAACGATGCCCACCGTCTGGTCCGACAGTTGGCGACCGACATGCTGGCGCCAGCGCCGGGCCTTGATCTCGTCGGCGGCATAGGGCACCAGCCGCAGCATGGAAATCGCCATCGCGATCACCAGTTCGGATACCGAGCGCTTGTTCACACCCGCGGTCCAGCCCATACGGATGCCGGCTTTCTTGAGCGCCTCGAAATCGATCTTGTCGAGACCGACGCCATATTTGCCGATCACCTTCAGGTTCGGGAGCCGGGCCACGGTGTCGGCGTCCAGAACCTCGAGCGCGATGATGGCCTTGGGTGCATCGCCGATGAAGTCGATCAGGTCATCGCCCGCCAGGCTTTTGCCCGCGTCATTGAATTTGGTGTCGGGATAGCGCGCCAGCAGTTCCTGCCTGAGGACAGGATGGTTGGAAAAGGACCGTGAACAGACAACAACCTCGGCCATAAGGACTAGTCTTCCCTCGTATTCATCGCGTCAAAAATTGCCGGAACTCCGGCTTTCACCTCAAGCGGCGCGCCTTGCATGGCGTCGCCCCGGACGGACCATTTACCGCCCGCCGCCTCGATAATCGCAAGGCCGGCGGCAACATCCCACCAGAATATGCCATTTTCATGATAGAAGTCGGCCCTGCCTGCCGCGACATAGGCGAGCGACAGGGTTGCCGTGCCGATCATGCGCACCTTCTTCCAGGGGCCGAGCGAGGCGGCGAGCCGGCTTAGGCCCGCATCGTCATACACGCCGCCCACGGGCATGCCGGTCATCACACAGGCCTGGCCAACAGTTGCCGTTGCCGCGACCCGGATCGGTTGGCCGTTTGCCGTGGCTGCGACACCGATACCCCCAGCGTAAAGCACATCACCATTGAAATCATAGATGGCGCCCGCAAGCGGGGTCGTACCCCGGCAGAGCGCGATTGCGCTGCAGCACAGTGGAAAGTCGCGCAGGAAATTGTAGCTGCCATCCAGCGGGTCCACGAGCCAATAGAGGCCATCTTCGCCCGGCGGAGTGCCCTGCCAGCCCTTTTCCTCGCTCAGGACCGGCAGGTCCGACGTGGCGGCCAGTCCGTCCAGGATCACGGATTCGGCAATCAGGTCTGCTTCAAGCTTGATGTCGCGCCCTTCGGACGTCAGAACCCGCGCATTGCCGTCCTTGAGGGCCCGCAGGCGTGTGCCCGCCGCACGCAATACGGCTTCCATGTTTTCAATGGCGGCGCTAGTGTCCATGGCCTGTTCTTAAAGCTGCAAAATAAATAGAATTCGGTAATACAACCGTCTTCGCATGTTCGCCCGGCCAACTCAATATCCATGTTTGCATTTAAGGCCATGGCACACTGGAAACCGATATGTCCCTGACAGAAAAGATCATCCGCGCCTACGAGACCGGCACTGTGGCAAGCCTTGAAGGCACCGAACGCCCCGACAGCCTGGAAGCGGCGGAACAGGCGCAGGACCGGGTGCTTGCATCCCTTGGTTTTGTGGCCGCCGCCTGGAAGCTGGGCGCCTCGAACCAGGCGTCGCGCAAGGGTCTTGGCCTGCCGCGCCCGTTTTCCGGCCTGCTGCGGGTGGACGACATGTTGCCCACGGGCGGCAGCACCGACATAACGACCTGGCGCCAGCGCGGCGTGGAATGTGAACCCGCGGTGCGGTTCGCGACCGACCTGCCGGCACGGCCCGGTGTCGTCTATTCCGAAGCCCGGGTGGCCGCCGCCATTGGCAGCCTGCATCCGGCGCTCGAGATACCGCACACACGCTTCCGCACCCTTGCCACCACCGAAGGGCCCTTTGCGCTGGTGGCCGACAATGGCGCCAGCGGCAAATGTGTCATCGGTCGCGCAAACGGTGCCAGCATAACCAGCATCGCCGATATGGCGGTCAGTCTGCGGCTGGATGGGGAAGTGGCAGCCTCCGGTACATTGCAGGCGCTGATCGACCGACCGCTGGCGCTGGTGTGCGATCATGTGAACCGAATCACGGCGCGGGGCCATGACGTGAAGGCGGGGGATTATGTGCTGCTTGGCAGCCTGACACCCTATACAGACGTGCCCGGCCCCTGCCATATCGAAGCCGATTTTGGGGATTTCGGTAAAGTATCAATAACTTACCGGTAACAGCGGCACTGCTCTAAAGGCCGAAGTCCTCGCGGTGCAGGCTCAGGTTCCTGTTATGGTACCGGTCCACCTCGGTGTCGGTGCCCCAGCGTTCCTGCAGCACGGCGGCCTCGCCCAGATAGCGCGCGCGCTTTTCACCCTTCAGGTCCTTGCCGCGCGATTTGCTTTCATAATGATACAGCACCGCATGCGGCACATAGATATTGTGATAGCCCGCCGCCTGCAGCTTCAGGCACAGGTCGACATCATTGAAGGCCACTTTCAGATGTTCGGCATCCAGCCCGCCTACCGCATCGAACTTCGCCTTGGCGACCACGAGGCACGCGCCGGTGACCGCGCTGACATACTGGCTGAGGTGCGCACGATAGAAATAGCCAGGCGCATCGTTCTTGAGGAACCGGTGCCCGTGGCCCGCCAGTTTTCCCATACCGGTAAACACCCCGGCATGCTGGATGCGGCCATCGGCATACAGAAGCTTGGCCCCCACGGCCCCCGCGTCCGGTCGGGCAGCTTCGGCGACCAGTTCATCCAGCCATTCCGGCGTGATGACTTCGGTATCATTGTTGATGAGGCCGATAAACGCACCGCGTGCTTCGCCGGCTGCAAAATTGTTGATGGCCGAATAATTGAATTCGCCGGGGTATTTGAGGATGCGTACCCGCGCGTCGCCCGCAATGCGGTCAAAGAATTTCAGGGTCGCCGGTTTGCTGCTGTCGTTATCGACAATCAGCAGTTCATAATTCGGGTAGGTGGTTTTTTCGAGGATGCTGCGCACACATTTGCGGGTCAGCCTGAGTGTATCGCGGGTTGGAATGATCAGCGACACCAGGGGCGCAGGCTGTGGCACAGGGCGGCACAGGCGCACGTTGCCGAACTGGTCCTCACACAGGCGCGCCTTGAATCCGGCGTCGGCCGCAAAGGCCACCAATGTTGCACCATGGTCGATACCGCTGGCCGCCGGGCGCACGAGGTTCGCACGCATGAAGCGCTTCACCTGCCGGTGATACAGCACATCGGGCACATGATGCACATCGGCGCGTTCCAACCCGGCCCCGATCAACAGCAGCATCTGATACCGTGTCTGCCACGACGCGGCCCCATACGGCAGGGTGACAGCCAGCGCCCGGTCGGCACGTATGAGGGCAAGGCCGCCGATATAGTCGCACGCCAGCAGAAGCTCGAAGTTCCAGGACGGTTTGAAATGCGCAAACCGCCTTTTGTTCCGGTGATTGACCTGGTCTTCGTCGCAGTAAATAAGCGACGGGCGCGCCTGCTCGGCCGCCGCCATGAATTCAAAAAGCGCACCTTCCGCGAGCCTGTCGCCGGGCCTGAGCCAGCCGACATAAGCCACATCCGCCATCAGGGCATGCACGGCCTCCTGCCCATCGGGCAATAGCCGGATACGGTCGTCGTCGCCGTCCACAAGCGCCCGGGCGCCGGTTCCGGTCAGGTAAAGAATCCAGTTGCGATAGAGCTGCGCTTCAAGGGCGCGGATACTGGCCCGCATTAGGCCCGCTGCATTGGCGTCCGGCACCTCGCAGAGCAGCAGGACAGGCGCGTTGATGCTGAATTCCGCCACCCGGGCCGCAAGCTGTTGCCGGCTGTCTTCGTCCATGGCCTTGCGTTGCTTGAGCCATTTTTCATAGCGGCGCTGTTCGTCGTCCAGGATGATGCCAAACCGGTTGCGCGCCCGCTGCTTCTTGCCGACAAGCCACCAGAAGCCCGCAAGCGCGCTGCGCAGCGGGTGCAATAGCACAGCCCTCAGAAGCAGATAGATCAGTCTCACAGGTCTCCCCCGACCAGGTGTTCGAGCCAGAAACGTCGCTGGCCCTCAAGGTCATTCAGCACGGCAAACTGCCGGACGGCGCCGGCATAGACGGCGGCCAGCCGGTCCCGGTGTGCCAGCACATCCCGAATGGCCATAAGCCAGCTTTCAGCATCAGCCGCCGCAAGGAAGGCATTTTCGCCATGCACCAGGCCGTAAGGCGCCGCCCAGTCCGCCCTGTAGATAGCGGGACAGCCGGCCAGAGTATACTCCAAAATCTTGTTCACCGACCGACCGGCATTGAAGGGCGTCTCGGCCAGCGGATAGAGCCCGAGGTGAAAACGGAACCCCGGCAGCGCTTTACGATAGCGCGGCCAGGTCAGAAGCCGGTGCCGAACCATGCGCACATCGGCGTCAAGCACGCCAAATTTCGATTCGTTTCCGAAATAATGGAAGCGCAGGTTAGCGCCTTCGGCCAGCACCTGTTCGATGACCGGGGCAATGAAGGCGAAGCCGGCACCATGGCTGCCTGTGCCCAGATGCGCCACATCAAGCGGCCCGTCGGTGCGCAGATGGCTGCCGTCACCCGGCGTACCCTGCCACGCGGGGTTCAGGAGCTTCACCTTCGTGCCGGCCGGCAGGGACGCAGCCACCTGTTCGCTGCTCGCGACCACAAGGGATGCCCGCGCCACCAGGCGGGCATATTGCCCGTCCCGAAGCGCGGCAAGGCGCGCGCGGTACGCTGCGGGCAGGCTGGTGTCATCCGCAGCAGAAAGGTCGTCGTCGATCAGGTAGATGATCTCCGTGTCCGGCTCGGCAAGAATTTGGTCGACCACGTCCTGCCGGTCGCGCCGGACCACCAGCACCCGGTTGCCCGCCCGGAAACAGTTGGCCGACAGGCGCCGCACCGGACCGCGCCGAAACAGGCCCGCAACCAGATCGCGGCAACTGTTCAGGAAATAAAGGTCCGTGGTCGGCAATGCATTCTTGACCATCAAGGGCAAACCCGGGCTCCGCGCGCTTCGTCACCGCCGCTTCAGGCGGCCAGCGGTGCGCTGCATATAGGTGCCGGACAGTCCGGCCGTTCATTCCGCCTTTGTAAACCGCGCCATCTGCACTATACAAGCCAAAGCAATTTTAAAACGGCAGGCCTGTCTTATGGAAATCGAAGAAACCGCAATCCCGGATGTCAAAATTCTGACCCCGAAACGATTTGGCGACGACCGGGGCTTTTTCTCGGAAACCTTCAACCAGAAGCTTTTTGACGCCGCGGCCCCCGGCCAGCAGTTTGTGCAGGACAATCATTCGCTGTCACGCGAAGCGGGGGTGATCCGCGGCCTGCATTTCCAGACACCGCCGTTTGCCCAGGGCAAACTGGTACGGGTTATCACCGGTGCGGTGCTGGATGTGGTGGTTGATATCCGCCGGGGTTCGCCCACATACGGCCAGCATGTCGGTGTGGAACTGTCTGCCGACAACTGGCGCCAGCTTTGGGTGCCCGCCGGTTTTGCCCATGCTTTCTGCACGCTTGTGCCCGATACCGCCTTTTTCTATAAAGTGACCAATTATTATTCGCCCGAACATGATTCCGGCCTCGCGTTCGACGACCCGGATCTGGGTATCGAATGGCCGGTTGCCCCGGAAAAGGCCATATTGTCTGGCAAGGACCGCAAGCAGCAGGCATGGAAGGGATTCGAAAGCCCGTTCGTGTATGGCGAGAATTGTTAGGAAGTTGAAATAATGAAGATTATCGTCACCGGCGGTGCCGGCTTTATCGGGTCTGCGGTTTGTCGCCACCTTGTGCGCGACCTTGGCCATGCGGTCGTGAACCTGGACAAGCTGACCTACGCCGGCAACCTGGACAGCCTCCGTGAAATCGCCGACAGCCCGCTTTATACGTTCGAACAGGCCGATATCTGCGACCGGCAGGCGATGGACAGTATCTTCAGGGCCCACAAACCCGACGCCGTGATGCACCTGGCGGCTGAAAGCCATGTCGACCGCTCGATCACCGGCGCGGCGGACTTTATCCAGACCAACATTGTCGGCACCTTTGTGCTCCTTGAAGCCGCGCGCGATTACTGGAACGGCCTTGATGCCGACCGCAAAGCCGCCTTCCGCTTCCTGCATGTCTCGACCGACGAGGTCTATGGCTCGCTGGGGGCCGATGGCCTGTTCATGGAGACCACGCCCTATGACCCCAGTTCGCCCTATTCGGCGTCCAAGGCGTCGGCGGACCATCTGGCCAATGCCTGGCACGAGACCTACGGCCTGCCGGTGGTGATTTCCAACTGTTCCAACAATTACGGCCCGTTCCATTTCCCGGAAAAGCTGATCCCGCTCGTCACGCTCAATGCGCTCGATGGCCAGTCCCTGCCGGTGTATGGCGACGGTTCGAACATCCGCGACTGGCTGTTTGTCGAAGACCATGCCAAGGCGCTGTTCACCATCCTGAGCAAGGGCCGGCTGGGTGAAAAATACAATGTCGGTGGCCGCAACGAACGCACCAACCTCGAAGTTGTCGGCACCATCTGCGATATCCTGGATGAACTGCGCCCCGCAAATCGCCCGCGCCGCGAGCTGATCACCTTCGTGACCGACCGCCCGGGCCATGACGCGCGTTACGCCATCGACGCCACCAAGCTTGAGGACGAGCTGGGCTGGCGCGCTGAAGAGAATTTCGAAAGCGGCATCAAAAAAACCATCCAGTGGTACTTGGATAACGAATGGTGGTGGGGGCCCTTGCGCGCTATTGCCGCCGAACGGCGCGGCTTGCTGAAGAAATAGTGCCATGACACGCATTTTTGTCGCGGGAAAATCGGGCCAGGTGGCCCAGGCGCTTCTGGAAGCCGTCAGCGCGCGCGGTTTTGATGTCGCCTGTTTTGGCCGTCCGGAACTGGACATCTGTGATGCCCACGCGGTCCGGCAGGCCGTGGCGGCCTTCAAGCCCGATGTGGTGATCAACGCCGCCGCCTATACGGCGGTTGACCAGGCCGAAAGCGATGAAGCTGCCGCCATGGCGGTGAATGCGGGCGGGGCCGCCAATCTGGCCGCCGCCGCCCACGCGGCCGGTGTGCCCTTCCTGCATATATCCACCGACTATGTGTTCGACGGCACCAAACAGGGTGCCTATGTGGAAAACGATCCCACGGCGCCGGCAGGCGCCTATGGCCGGTCGAAGCTGGCGGGCGAACAGGCGGTCATGGCCGCAAACCCCGATGCGCTGATTTTCCGCACTGCCTGGGTCTATAGCGCCAAAGGCAAGAATTTCGCCAAAACCATGCTGATGCTAGCCGAAAAACGCGACCAACTGGGCGTGGTGGCCGACCAGTTCGGCAACCCGACCTATGCGGCCGATATCGCGGCGGCACTCCTGAATGTGGCCACCGCCCTTCTGGCGGACAGCAACTGGCGCCGGCAAGCGGGCGTCTACCACCTGGCCGGCACGGGCGACACAAGCTGGTGCGATTTTGCCCGCGCGATTTTTGCGGCGGGCGCGCGCCACGGCCATCCGGTACCAACGGTATCGGCCATCGGCACCGCCGATTATCCGACACCGGCCAAGCGCCCGGCCAACAGCCGGCTGGACGGCGGCAAACTGGCTGCTACATTCAATATTCGCCTGCCCGCATGGCAGGACAGTGTTGTCAACTGTGTCGACCGGCTGTTTGCCGATGGCAGCTTTGGCAGCAACAGGAATTAGGAAACAGGGGACTTTCTGATGAAAGGCATCATTCTGGCGGGCGGCCTTGGCACGCGGCTTTACCCGATCACCAAATCGCTGAGCAAACAACTGCTGCCGGTCTATGACAAGCCGATGATCTATTATCCGCTGACCACCCTGATGCTGGCAAACATTCGGGAGATCATGATCATCTCCACGCCCGAACACCTGCCGCTGTACCGCGACCTCCTGGGCGACGGTTCGCAATGGGGGCTGAGCCTGCATTATGTGGCCCAGCCCGAACCCAAGGGCCTGGCCCAGGCGTTCCTCCTGGATGCCGGCTTCATCGGCGACAGCCCCTGCGCGCTGGCGCTGGGCGACAATGTCTTTTATGCCGCCGGCTTTACCGAGCACCTGCAGCGTGCAGGCCGGGTCGAGGAAGGCGCCTATGTGTTTGCCTACCCCGTCGGCAACCCGACCGCCTTTGGTGTGGTGGAAATGGACGAAAACGGTCGCGCGCTGTCGATCGAGGAAAAGCCCAAACAGCCGAAAAGCAACCTTGCGGTCACCGGCCTGTATTTCTATGACAACCGGGTCGTTGATATCGCGAAGGAAGTCAAGCCCTCCGCCCGCGGCGAGCTTGAGATCACCAGCATCAACGATGTTTACCTGCAGGAAGGCAAGCTGAATGTGATCAAGCTGGCGCGCGGCACCGCCTGGCTGGACACCGGCACCGTGGATGCCATGCTGGCGGCCAGCAACTTCGTGCAAACGATCGAAGCCCGCCAGGGCCTGAAGATCGCCTGCCCGGAAGAAGTGGCCTGGCGCAAGAAGTTCATCAGCCGTGACGACCTGGCCGCGCTCGCCAAATCCTACAAAAACAGCTATGGCGACTATCTGACCTCGCTGTTGCACGAATATTGACGGCTGCGCCGTCTGGCCTTTCGGTCGGCACGGAAGCCCACGAAGCTGCAAGAAGGCCCGCACCGGACACGGTTGCGGGCCTTTTTGCATTTGTATCTGTGCCGGCACGTGCCCCCCGGGGGCCATAGCCGCATCAGGACCATGCCGAAAAGAAAAAGGGGGAAGCCTTTTGGGCTCCCCCCTCTTCGGGATCGTATGATCTTGGCGTCTTAGAAGACCACGTTGTCCGTGGTCAGGTCGCCG
>SBGU01000026.1 GCA_006226495.1 Alphaproteobacteria bacterium | reverse complement strand
CGGGAACCTCCGCCCACAGAAACCCACACCCTTGTCATACCGGGGCTTGACCCCGGTATCCATAACCCTGCCGAACACAGGGCACCGGCGGCGCCACGATGTGCCCCGCGTCCTGTGCTTCGACAGGCTCAGCACGAACGACAGTGAAAGAAGGGTTTCAATGTGGCCGGTAACAGCCTCTGGCCCAATCCTCCACCGTTCGCCCTGAGCCTGTCGAAGGGCAGGACACAGGGGGCACGCTGTGGCAGATTACCGATACCTCACAGATACGGGCTCGCGAGCCAGAGCACACGCCCAAGCGCGCGTTCGGCGGTGGGGCGGGCGTCGAGGTCGGCGAGGGTGAAGGGCGTGGCGGCCTGGAGGCGGGCCTGCACCCAGCCGGCCATGGTGGCGGCAAGCTCGGCGTCGTAACATTCCACATTGAATTCGAAATTCAGTTTCAGCGACCGCGCGTCCCAGTTGGACGAGCCGAACATCAGCCATTCGTCGTCCACCAGCATCAGTTTGCTGTGATCAAACGGCGGGGCCGACAGGAAAAGCCGGCAGCCGGCTTCCACCAGTTGCCGAACGCCGGCGAGGCTGGTGAGCGCAAAAAGCGGCAGGTTGTTGCGCGCGGGCACCAGGATATCCACCTCCACACCCCTGAGCGCCGCCTGCTTGAGCGCCGACACCAGCGCTTCTTCCGGCAGGAAATAGGGGGTGACGATCAAGACACGCCGGCGCGCGGACGCCAGCGCGCTTTCGATGATCATGGCGGTTTTCTGGTTGGGTTCGTCCGGCCCGTCGGCGATGGCACGCGCGGCGGCACCGCCGGGCACCGGGTCGACCATGGGCATCCACAGGGTGTCGTCCAGCTCTTCCTTGCAGGAAAAAGCCCAGTCGTCGGCGAAGGCGTCCATCATCTGGCTGACAATCGGGCCCTCGAGGCTGAAATGGGTGTCCCGCACCCGCGCGGTGCCTTCCTTGTCCTCCAGATGGTGGCGGCGGATGTTCATGCCACCCGCAAAACCGCGCGCGCCATCGACAATCAGCAGCTTGCGGTGGGTGCGCAGGTTAAAGAAGGCCAGCCGCCACGACAGCCGTGCCGGGTTGAAGGTGGCGACGGGAATGCCCCGGCGCCTCAGAAGGTTCGACACGGGCTTGAGGCCATAAAGATTGCCGACCGCATCCACGAGCACCCGCACCTGAACCCCGCGGTCATGCGCGCGGGCCAGGGCACCCACAAAGCGGCGCCCGGCCTGGTCGGCCTGGAAAATATAGGTGGTCAGGGCTACCGTGCGTTCGGCGCTGTCGATGGCGGCGATCATGGCATCATAGGCTTCGCGCCCGCCTTTGAGCGGCCGGATGCGGTTGCCGGTGGTCAGCGGCGTGTTGGTCACCCGACCCGCCAGCCGGGCGTGCGCGCGCCAGCGCAGCGGCGGGTCGGGCACAAGGTCGGTGAGCAGAGGGCCCTGGGGGTCGGCCAGTTCCCCGGTGCGCGGCGCCAGGCCGCGTTTGATGCGGGCCATGCGCGCGCGGCGGCGGATGCGGCTCATGCCGAACAGCAGATAGAACAACAGGCCAAAACCCGGTGCCAGCCAGACAAGACCCAGCCAGGCGACGGCGGAGCGCACCTCGGTTTTGGTCCTGAGGATATGGATGCTGGCCAGTGCCTGCACAAGGAAAACAAGCCCCGCGATCAGAAGCCCGTCAGGCCAGGTGGTGATATCCAGGTTCATGGACGCCCGTGTCTCCCCGTTACCTCTTTCATATAAGCCATGAAGGCGGCGACGAAAAGGCGGCAATCACAAAGGCAGGCGCCAACAAACGGTTGAAACGATTTCTTTTCTTGAGCGCCGCCCCCGGCTTCGCTAGCGTGCGGCGATGGACCAGAGCGCACATTCATTCGATAGCCAGACCCTGTCGGGCCACGGCCTTGCCTGCCGGCGCGGCGGGCGGCTGGTGTTCTCTGGCCTCGATTTTTCGGTGGCGCCCGGCCGGCTGTTGTTCCTGCACGGCAAAAACGGCAGCGGCAAATCCACCCTGCTCCGGCTGATCGCCGGTTTCTTGCCGGCCAGCGCCGGCGACCTGCGTTATGGCACCGATGTGTGGGACCGGGGTGATGCCGCGCTCAGCGAAACCCTTGTGTACGCCGGCCACGACAATGGCCTCAAAACCGCGCTTACCTTGCGTGAAAACTCGGAAATCTATGCCCGCATCATGACCGGCCGGCCCATTGCCGCCGACCGGCTTCTGGACATGGCCGATGTGTTTGGCCTTGGGGCCCTTCTCGACCGGCCGGTACGGTACTTCTCGTCCGGCCAGCGGCACCGGGCCAGCCTGATGCGGTTCCTGCTGGCGGACCGGCCAGTGTGGCTGATGGACGAACCGACCGTGGGCCTGGATGCCGACAACCGCACCGCACTTGCCACCCTCATGCAACATCACCTGGACCGGGGCGGGATTATCCTTGCCGCCAGCCACGACCCGATCGGGGTGGCCGGTGATGTGCTGAATGTTGACGAATGCAACAGTTTGGCACACGCCAAGGATGTGGCTGGGGGGGCTTTTGTTGCACAATACAACAACTCTCTGCACCCTTTCTGGAGGGAAGACTGATGGCCGCGCCGCTCAGGTCCGTGTTCATGGCCGTGCTCGCACGCGACATGCGGCTTGCCTGGTCCCAGGGTGGTACCGGCACCATGGCGCTCAGTTTTTTCCTGATCGCGGTCACCCTGTTTGCCTTTGGTGTCGGCCCGGAACCCCAGGTTTTGAGCCGCATTGCGGCGGGTGTCATCTGGGTCGTGGCCCTGCTGGCCTGCCTCCTCAGCCTCGACCGGCTTTACCAGGCCGACTTTGAAGACGGCAGCCTTGATGACCTGGCGCTCAGCCCCCTCGGCCTCGCCGGTGTGGCGGGTGCCAAAATCCTGGCGCATTGGCTCGCAACCGTTCTGCCGCTCATATTGATCACGCCATTATTGGGTCTTTTCATGCACTTAGGCGCAGATGGCTACCTGGTCCTGATTGCGTCCCTCATGATCGGCACGCCAGCGCTCAGCCTGATCGGCAGCATCGGCGCGGCGCTCACCGTCTCGGTCCGGCGCGGCGGGGTGTTGATGGCGCTTCTTGTGTTGCCACTTTATGTGCCCACCCTTATCTTCGGGGTTGGCGCCGTCGATGCCGCCCTTAACATGGTGACACCCATGGAGAATCTGGCGCTTCTGGGGGCTGTCAGCCTGGTGGCTTTGGTGATCGGGCCCATCGCGTCCGCCGCGGCGCTCAGGCTTGCGCTCGAGTGAGGCTGAGGCATCACGTCGCACTTGCCCGGACAGGCGGTTAGGGATAGGTAGGGGCCATGCATAGATTCGCCAATCCAGCCGAGTTCAACCGCCTGGCAGACCGTATTCTGCCCTGGTCGCTTGCCATCATGGCCGGCGCCTTTGCGGCCGGGCTTTACCTGGCACTTTTCGCGAGCCCGCCTGACTATCAGCAGGGCGACAGCGTGCGCATCATGTATGTGCATGTGCCCGCAGCCTGGATGGCCATGTTCACCTATATGGTGATGGCGGGCGCCAGCTTCACCGCCCTTGTCTGGCGCCACCCGCTGGCGGACCTCGCGGGCAAGGCCGCGGCGCCCATCGGCGCCACTTTCACCGCGCTCGCCTTGGTGACCGGGTCCCTGTGGGGCAAACCCATGTGGGGCACCTACTGGGAATGGGACGGCCGCATGACCTCGGTGCTGGTGCTGTTTTTCCTGTATCTGGGTTATATGGCCGTCTGGCAAAGCATGGACGACGAGGCCAAGGCCGGCCGCGCGGCATCGATCCTCGCGCTCGTGGGTGTCGCCAATATCCCGATCATCAAATTTTCGGTCGACTGGTGGAACACCTTGCACCAGCCCGCCAGTGTGATGCGCATGGGCGGCCCCACCATCGACGGCACCATGCTGTGGCCGCTTCTCATTATGGCGCTCGCCTACAAGGCCTATTTTGTGACCGTTTTCCTGTGGCGCATGAAGCTTGAGATCAACCGCCGCAAACTGAGCGTGCTGTCGCAGGCGGAGGTTTATGGCTGATGGCTGAGTTCCTGGATATGGGCGGTTATGCTGTGTTTGTCTGGGCGGCCTATGGCCTGTGTGCGGCGGCACTCGTCGGCCTTGCCCTGCACAGCCTGAAGGCCGGCAAACAGGCGCGCGACCGGGTCGAGGCCCTGCGCCCGCGCCGCCGGAAAGGGGCATAAACCATGGCCGGCCTCAAGACCCGCAAGAAACAACGCCTTGTCATTGCCACTGCGGCCGTCGCTGCGGTCGTGGGTGCGGTTATCCTGATCACCCTTGGCCTGGGCGGCGACAGCCTGAGCCTGTTCCTGCAGCCCGAGCAGGTGCTGCAGAAAAAGGTTGAAGCCGGCAAGCGCTTCCGCCTTGGTGGCCTGGTTGCCACCGGCTCCTTCATCCGCGACGATGACGGCCTGACCTACCGTTTCACGGTGACCGACTGCGTGGCCGACATCCCGGTGCGCTTCAAGGGCCTGCTGCCGGACCTGTTCCGCGAAGGCCAGGGGGTGGTGACCGAAGGCCGGCTGGATGCGGATGGCACCTTCATCGCCGAAACCGTGCTCGCCAAACATGACGAAAACTATGCCCCGCCGGGCACCGCGCCCAAAAACGCCGAAGCCTGCAGCCATCCCGAAGGCCTGAAGGCCGAAGCCGGCAGTTATTGAGCATGCTGGCGGAGGTCGGACATTTCGCCCTTGTGCTGGCGCTGGTGCTCGCGCTTGTCGGCGCGACCGTGCCGCATGTGGGCATCCACAAGGGCCACACCCGGCTGATGGCCATGGCCGACCGGGTCGCCGTCGGCATGTTCCTGATGGTGGCGATTGCCTTTGCCGCCCTGACCCATGCTTTTGTAACATCGGATTTTTCGGTACTGGTGGTGGCCGCCAACAGCCATACCGCCAAGCCGATGCTCTATAAAATCTCGGGCGTGTGGGGCAACCATGAAGGCAGCCTGATGCTGTGGGTGCTGATCCTGAGCCTGTTTGCCGCCGCCGTGTCCATGGCCGGGCGCAAGCTGCCGCTCAGGTTCCGGGCGCGTGTGCTGTCGGTCCAGTGCCTGCTGGCGGTAGGGTTCCTTTTGTTCATCCTGTTGACCAGCAACCCGTTCCTCAGGCTCGACCCCGCGCCCATCGAAGGCAATGGCCTGAACCCGCTGCTGCAGGACCCCGGCCTCGCCTTCCATCCGCCCATGCTGTATCTCGGCTATGTCGGGCTTTCGGTGTCTTTCTCTTTCGCGGTTGCTGCGCTGATTGAGGGTGAAGTATCGCCCCTGTGGGCGCGCTGGGTGCGACCCTGGACCCTGATGGCCTGGATTTTCCTCACCGGCGGCCTCGCGCTTGGCTCCTGGTGGGCCTATTACGAGTTGGGCTGGGGCGGCTGGTGGTTCTGGGACCCGGTCGAAAACGCGGCCTTCATGCCCTGGCTGGCGGCGGCTGCCCTGTTGCATTCGGCCATCGTGGTCGAAAAACGCGACGCGCTGAAAAGCTGGACCATCCTTCTGGCCATCGTCGCCTTTTCCTTCAGCCTGCTGGGTACCTTCCTGGTGCGGTCGGGTGTGCTGACCAGCGTGCACGCCTTTGCGGTCGACCCCGCCCGCGGTGTTTTCATCCTGGGCTTCCTTGCCTTCGTGATCGGCGGGTCCATGACCCTGTATGCCTGGCGCGCACCCAAGCTGGTGCCGGGCGGCCTGTTCGGCATGGTCAGCCGCGAAAGTGCGCTGATCCTGAACAACATCCTCCTGTCCTGCTTCGCTGCGGTCGTACTCGTGGGCACCCTGTATCCCCTGGTGATGGAAGCCTTCGGCGCCGGCCAGATCAGCGTGGGCGCGCCTTTCTTCGAATATGGTGCCACGGTGCTGATGAGCCCGCTGATCGTGGCCCTTGGCATGGGGCCGCTTCTGGCCTGGAAACGCGGCCGCATCGGACGCGCGGCGCAGGTCGTTTTGCCGGCCCTGATCGTCGCGCTGGTCGCCGGGCTATATGTGGTATGGCAGTCCGCCGGTGGGCTGGTTATGACCGCCTTCGGCCTTGGCCTTGCCCTGTGGCTGATTGCATCTGTCCTTTTGGAAATTGCGGAACGCACCCAGCTTTTCAAGAATCCGGAGCGCTTCTGGAGCCGGCTGAAGGCCATCCCGCGCGCGAGCTGGGGCATGAGCATGGCGCACGCCGGCCTGGCGGTGATCCTGTTGGGCATTACCATAAGCGAAGCCTGGTCGCGTGAGGAATTGCAACTTGTTGCACCGGGTGACCGGGTCGCGGTGGGTGGCTATGATTTCCTGTTCGAAGGCGTGGCGCCGGTGGCCGGCCCGAACTTTACCGCCGTGCGCGGTTTCTTCACGGTCAGCAAGGGCGGGCGCGAGGTTGCGCGCCTGATGCCGGAAGACCGGGTTTATGCGGACCCCGTGATGAACACGACCGAAGCCTCGATCCACCCACTTCCGGGCGGAGACCTTTATGCCGTGATCGGCGAAGCCGCCGGCAAGGGCCGCTGGTCGGTGCGGCTTTATTTCAAACCCTTCATCTCCGGCCTGTGGGCGGGTTCCTTGATGATGATGATCGGTGGCCTGTTGTCGCTGAGCGACCGGCGCCGCCGGGTTGGCGCCCCCATGGGCAAACGGAAAGAGGCCTGAACCATGCAGCGTTTCCTGCCGCTTGTTGTTGTGCTGGCCCTTGTGGTGCTGTTCCTGGCCATGATGCTGTCGGACCGCAACCCCAAGGAAATCAAAAGCGTGATCGTCGGGCGCGAGGCACCGGCCTTCAGCCTGCCGGGCCTGAAGGACGCAACCGCCACCATCACCGACGCCGACCTGAAGTCCGGCCAGCCGATCCTGGTGAATTTTTTCGCGAGCTGGTGTGTGCCCTGCCGGGCCGAACATGAGCACCTGATGGAACTGGCACGCGAACGCCATATCCCGATCATCGGCATCGCCTACAAGGACGACCCCGAAAAGGCCCGTGCTTTCCTTGAGGAACTGGGCGACCCCTATATGGTGACCGCCAATGACGCTGACGGCCGCACCGGCATCGACTGGGGTGTGTCCGGCGTGCCGGAAACCTTCGTGATCGACGGCAAGGGCATCGTGCGCTACCGCCACTGGGGCCCGGTGGTGGACGGCAATATCGAAGCCAAGGTCATGCCCGCCATCGAGGGGGCCCGCTGATGCGCGCGCTGGTGCTGGTCCTCCTGATGCTGTTTGCCACGCCGGCCTTTGCGGTCGCGGTGGACGAACAGCCGCTTGCGGACCCGGCACAGGAACAGATGGCACGCGACCTGATGAAGGAAATCCGATGCCTGCAGTGCCAGAACCAGTCGATCGAGGATTCGAACGCCGACCTGGCAAAAGACCTGCGTATCCTGGTGCGTGAACGCATCCAAATGGGCGACAGCCCCGACAATGTGCGCGCCTATCTTGTGGACCGTTACGGCGACTGGATCATGCTGGAGCCGCCGGTGAAACCCAGCACCTGGTTCCTGTGGGGTTCACCCTTCCTGTTCCTGGCCCTGGTGCTTCTGGCCGTATCGCGCCGCAAGGCTGCGATTGGTGGTCCCACGCCCCTGAGCGACGATGAAAAAGCGCGGCTGGATGCGATTCTGGCCGGTGATACCAGGCGGGAGGATGGCCAATGATCTGGCTTGCGCTCGCCATCCTTGCCGCCATTGCCATGCTGCTGGTCGCAACCGTGCGCGCGCCCAAAAGCACGGCAACTGATGCCGTGGCCCATTACCGCGCCCAACTGGGCGAACTGGCCGAAGACCGCGCACGCGGTGTGATCGGCGAACAGGAAGCCGATGCCGCGAAGCTGGAGATCGAGCGCCGCATCCTGAAGGCCGCTGACGGCAAGGTGGGCACCAGCAGTGATGACCGGGCCGACAATCTGCCGCTGATCATTGCCGCCACTGCCCTTGTGGCCGCCTTTGCCCTGTATCTGCTGCTGGGCCGCCCGGACCTGCCCGCGAAACCGGCACTGGTCGACAGCCCGCGCAACCAACTGGTGCAAGAGGGTGATGACACCACTTTTGGCGACGCGATCGAGAAGATCGAGGCACACCTCGATGACAAACCTGACGACAAGCAGGGCTGGCAACTGCTGGCCACAACGGCCCGGTCGGTGCGCGATTTTGCCACTGCGGCCCGCGCGTTCCAGCAACTGTCCGAGCTGGAGCCGGGCGATATCAACTGGCGTGTCCAGACGTTCGAATCGTTCCTGATGCTGGGCGAAGGCCAGGTCTCGCCGGCCGCACGCCTTATCCTTACCGACATCCTGAACCGCGCGCCCGAGCATCCGGCCGGGCAATATTACCTGGGCCTCGCGCTTATGCAGGCCGGCAACCAGGATGGCGCCCGCGCGGTCTGGACCGCGCTTGCGGACCGGTCGGCACCCGACGCACCCTGGATGCAGGGCCTGCGCGCCCAGTTGGCGAAACTGGGTGTCGCACCGCCCAAACTGTCGGACGAAGACATGGCGGCCGTGCAGAATATGAGCGAAGAAGGCCGGCAGGCTTTCATCAAGTCCATGATGGAACGGCTGGCCACCAAGCTTGAGGACCAGCCGGACGATCCGGACGGCTGGCTGATGCTGGCCCGGTCGCATCTTGCCATGGGTGACAGGGAAGCCGCCATCGCCGCCCTGGAACGTGGCCTGGCTGCCGTATCGCCCGGCAACAAGGCGCCGATCAAAGCGTTTCTTGACAATATCGGGTCAAACACCGATCCTTAACTGTCTGGTGAGAATTGCACGATATTCTGCCGCCTCACCAGGTGCCCAAAACGCCCGGGAAGAATACCCGCGGAAACCATCCGTGCTGAAATAGCGTCAACAGTTTGAACAGGGTCTTTCGACCATGGTCGATATCAACACGAATGCGTCCGCACTGCAGACCCGGCTTCAGGCCCAATTGCAGTCCAAACCTGGTCGGTCGTCCGCGAACCTGACGCCGCGCCCGCAGGACCTGATCAATGATCGGGCTGAAGAACGTTCGTCCAGTTCCAAACGCCTGCCGGCCCTGCAATCCGGGAATGCCAACACGCTCTCGAGCCAGTCCGAGCTTGAAGAAGCATCCGCCCGCGTGGCCGACTTTGGCGCGAACCGTCGCGAGGCCCCCATCGGTCGCCTGTCGACCCAGGCCAGCCAGCGCAATGTGCCCCTGGGCCAGATTGTCGATATCCGGGTCTGACCCCGGCTTTTTGGCTGGACGAAACGCCACGCCGGCTTACCATTAGGGCCATGGCAGACACGATCGGCAAACCCGCGAACTTCCACCATACCGTGCCCGAAGGCGACGAACGCGAACGGCTTGTCTGCAAGGATTGCGGTTTCATCGCCTATGAGAACCCGCGCGTCATCGCCGGTGCTGTGGTGGAACATGACGGCAAGATCCTGATGTGCCGGCGCGCCATCCATCCGCAAATGGGCAAATGGACCATCCCCGCCGGTTATCTGGAAAACGGCGAGGCACCGCACGAGGGCGCGGCGCGTGAAGCCTGGGAAGAGGCCATGGCGCGCATCGAAATCAGGGACCTGCTGGCGGTATATGCGGTCCGGCACATATCGCAGGTTCATATGATGTACCGGGCACGGCTGGCCACGCCCGAGTTTGCGCCCGGCGTCGAAAGCCTGGAGGTCGCGCTGTTTGCGTGGGACGAAATTCCCTGGAATGAACTGGCGTTCCCCAGTGTGCACTGGGTGTTGAACCATTACCGCGAAGCAGAGGACCGCACCGATTTTGCGCCCTTTACCAACCCGGCCTAGGTCCTGTACTCATAAAAGGCTTTTCAAAATAGTGCTGCTGTGATTCAAGCTCCTGAAGGAGTTTGGATCATGGCACGATTTGATTTGA
>SBGU01000050.1 GCA_006226495.1 Alphaproteobacteria bacterium | reverse complement strand
TTGGTGCCGTCAAAGCCGATCTGGCCTGCATCGGTGCCGGCATCATTGATCGAAAGGGTTTCTTCAGCCAGGACGCCCGACACCACAAGGGTGCCGCCGTCGAAGTTCTCGTCAACGTCTGAGAAGCTGACGTCGGTATCCAGGAATACCGTGCCGTCGCCTTCGGTATAGGCGATCGCAGTCAGGCCGGACAGTGTGGGCACGTCATTGACTGATGTGATGTCGATGCTGATGGTGCCGAGGTCGACATCGCTGCCGCCGCCCGTGCCGGTGTTGCCGCCGTCATTGAGGGTAAGGGCAATGCTGTCTGCACCCGTACCATTGGCGTTCGCGGCACCGGTGTACTGGATGTTGGATGCCGTATCCAGGTAGGTGTTGATCTCGGAAATCGTGCCGGTGAGCGTGATTTCGCTGGTGCCGGAACCCGCGATGACCACGCCGCCGCCATCGCTGGCGGCCATGGTGCCGTTGGTTGCGGTCAGGGTCAGGGTGACGTCGCTTGTGCCGCTGTCGGCGTCCGCGAGGGTCAGGCCCGACAGGTCCAGGTTGCCCGCGGTGTCTTCGGTGAAGGTTGCGGTCGCGGGCACGGTGCTGCCCGACGGGGCGTCGTTGACGGCCGTCACGGAAACCGTCGAGGCAATACTCAGGGCGGCCGTGCCGTCTGCACCGTTGTCGGTCAGGCTCGTGATGGTGATCACACGGGTCGAACCGGTCGAGGTCGGGTCGTCGCTCGTGTTGGCATAGGTCATGCCGTTGACCAGGCTGGCCAGGCTTGTCGTGTCGACGGATGCGTTCGAGAAGGTGACGGTGGCAACGCCGCCTGATACCGAGACACTATAGTTGAAGTCGTCGGTGAAGCCGGCCCCGGTGGCCAGGCTGATGGTGGCGCCGTTGAACGTGATGCTTTCGTCCGACGTGCCGTCCACGTTGGTCACGGTCAGCACCATGCCCGAAATAAACTGGCCGCTTTCGACCGTCGAGGCCGACGTGTCCGTGAACAGCGCCACGGCGCTGTCGCCTTCGGTGAAGGACGGGTCGGCCGCTGTTGCCGTCAGGGTCGGAACATCGTTCACTGCGGTGACCGTCACATCCACACTGAGACTGGTCGTGGGGGTGTTTTCGTACCACTCGAAGGTGCCGGCTGAATTTGTAACCACGAGGTCCAGGTCGCCGTCATTGTCGAAATCGCCGACCGTGTTCCGGTTGAAGCCTAAACCGCTGGGTGCCACCGTGAACGGAAGGTCGGACCCCGTGCGTTCGACAAAGACAGCGCTGCTTGCCGTTCCGGTATTTTCATAATAGTGCACGGTGCCGTCAATTTGGCTCATCAGCAGGTCAAAATCGCCGTCATTATCGAAATCGGCGAAGGTCGGCGCGGCATATTCGGCGCCTGCGAAGGTGCTCGCGCTGAAGGGGTTGGCGGAATCGTCGGTGACCTGGCTGAAGCTCGGGCTCGACGCCGTGCCGCCATTAAGCCAGAAGGTCATGCCGTTGTGCGAACCGATCAGGGCATCGAGGTCGCCATCGTCATCGATATCGACAAAACCGACCGCGCTGTATTTGCCCAACGTCGCGGCGTTCAGCGGGTTGCTGCTGCCGCTGACCTCGGTGAACGAAGGTGCGGACGCGGTACCGTCGTTGCGCAGGAAGGCAACCGTGTAGTTATCCAGCCCGACAAAGATGTCCAGGTCGCCGTCATTATCAATGTCGGCGACGGCCAGGGTGGTTACGTCCAGGGTCCCGCCGCCGCTCGGGGACCCTTCGGGGGTCACGAAGCTGATGCCCTGCAGCGGGTTGCCGGAAGCGTTGTCGATGCGCGTAAACGAAGGCACGAGGGCAGTCCCGTCGTTCCGGAAATAATAGAACTCCCCTTGGTCGTCAGACGCGATGATGTCGATATCGCCATCATTGTCAAAGTCGCCGCTCGCGATGCTGGGGTAAATGCTTACGTTGAAGCCGCTCGCCCCGATCGGGTTGCTGCTGGCGCTGGTCCAGGATGGGCCGGTGCTGGCCTCCACACCGTCGGCATCCGTGTAGGTGATCGACAGGCTGCGGCTGGCTGTGGGTTCATCGGAACTGTTGGCATAGGTCAGGTTCTGCATCAACGCTTCAACGGCTGCCTGCGTGGCGCTGCTGTTGAAGGTGATGGTCAGGCTGGTGCCGGCGCCACCCGAGAAGGTCGCGATTGTCGTGCCGCCATAGGTGATGTCGCTGCCCGACACGCCGATCTCGCCGCTGGCTGTGCCCTCGTTGTTCACGGCAACCGTGTCTTCGCTCAGAAGGCCGGTAATCACCAGGGTGGCGCCGTCGAAACCGCCGTCCACATCGGTGAAGACAACATTCGCATCCAGGAAGACCGTACCATCGCCTTCGGTATAGCTGATGTCGTCCATGCTGAAGGTGGCGGGGTCATTCACCGGGGTGATGGTGACCGTGGCGGTGGTATTGGGCGTAGCCGTACCGTCGCCGCCATGCGCATTCGCGCCGTCGTCCTGCACTTCGGTGATGGTGATCACCCGGGTGGTGCCCGATGCAGTGGGATCGTCGCTGGTATTCCTGTAGCTGATCGCATCAACCAGGGTCGCCAGTGCCGACGCATCAAGGCTGCCGCCGGTCAGGGTCACAGTGGCGGTGCCGCCGCTGACCGATACACTGTAGGTCAGGCTGTTGGTGTCGGTGGTGCCCGAATTGCTGTCTGTCAGGTCGATACTGGTCCCGTCGATCGACAGGGTTTCAGCGTCGGTGCCGTCAACGTTCGTAACAGTGAGGGTAAGACCCTCGAAGGACTGGCCGCTTTCAACGGTGCTGGCGCTGGTGCCGGAGAACAGGCTGACCGCACTGTCGCCTTCGGTGAAGCTGGGTGTAGCCCCCGTGGCGCTGAAGGTCGGCGCATCGTTGCGTTCGTAAATGGTGACCGCAATCCCGTCCACCACACTGTTGTTTTCATACACGGCAAAACCGCCGGAAGAACGGCCGAACACCACTTCCAGATCGCCGTCGCCGTCCAGGTCCGCGACAGCGGGGCGTACAAGGCTGCTGAGGCTTGCAGACGAGAAGGGGTTGGTGCCACTGGTGAAGGTGGGCGAACTTCCCGTGCCGGTATTCTCATAAAAGGCGACGGAGCCATTGCCCCTGCCGACCACCAGGTCCAGGTCGCCGTCGGCATCGAAATCGCCGAATGTGGGGCTCTGATATCCGTTGGACAGGCTGGGGATGGGGCTGCCGCTGTCAACGATGCTGAAGCTCGGATTGGCGGCGTCGCCGATGTTGCGGTAATATTGAATGGTGTTGAAGCCGCCGATAAAGGCGTCCTGGTCGCCATCGCCGTCGATATCGGCAAACGTGATGGTGCTGTAGGTGCCCACATCCACCCCGGAGAGCGGGTTATTATCCGAGTCTGCCACAAAAGACGGAGCGCTGGCCGTGCCGTCATTGCGGTAGAACTGGATCGTGCCGTCGTTCCGGCCAACAAACAGGTCATAGTCGCCGTCATAATCGATATCCACCAGCGCAGTGGTGGAATAATTGCCGATGTCGGTGCTGCCCATGGGGTTGGTGGCGTTGCCGGGGTTATATTTCACGAAGCTGGGCGCCGTATCCGTGCCCTCGTTGCGGTAATAGACGAAGGTGCCGGCGTTGATGCCGACAATCATGTCCAGGTCGCCGTCGTCATCCAGGTCGGCGAAGGCCGGGCTGGCATAGGCCCCGTAGCTCAGCCCGTTCAGGGGATCGCTGCCGTTGCTCAGGACACTGAAGCTCACACTTGTGGCAGGGCTATCACCGTCCGCGTCGGTGAAGGTTACGCTCAGAGCACGGCCGGCGCTCGATGTTTCGGCGGTGTTGACATAGGTGATATTCTGCAGCACGGCCTGGACCGAGGCGGCAGTTGCGCTGGCATTGAAGGTAATGCTGAAATCGCTGCCGCTGCCACCGGTGGCGGTGCCGACCGTAACACCTTCATAGGTGATGGTGCCGCCCGAATAGCCAACCTGGCCAGAACCGGTGCCTGCGTTGTTCAGGGTCACGGTTTCGCCGGACACGACGCCGCCGATAACCAGGGTGGCGCCGTCATAATCCGTTTCAACGTCGCTGAGGCTGGCATCGGGCGCCAGGAACACCACACCATCGTCCTCGACATAGACAAGCGGTGTCAGGCCGGAAAGGGTCGGCTGGCCGTTGACATCGGTGACGGAAACAGTGGTCGAACCTGTACCATTGTCTTCCCCGTCATTGAACGACCAGTCAAGCTGGACACTCGCATCAGGTGACGTGCTGCTGTTGGAATACTGGATATGCTGCAGCAGGTCGTCCACAAGGGCGCCGGTGGGGGTTGCGCCCGCACCGGTGAAGTCGATGGTCAGGGTGCCATTTGAACTGCTGAAGGTAGCAAAGATGTCGCCATTGGACAGGATGTTCGAGCCGCTGACCGTAAAGGTCGCCCCGTTCCCGGTGTCCAGGCTGAAACTGTCGTCCGCATTGGCGCCGCCATTGCGCGCAATGGTCAAGGATGCACCGGTATAATCGTTGGCGGCATCCAGTTCGATGTCGGTGATGGTGACATTGCTGTCAAGGGTGACCGCCGCGTCACCTTCCGTATAGGACGGTGTGCCATCAAGGCCCGAGAATGTCGGCGCATCGTTGACCGCCGTGATATTGATGCTGACCGTGGCGGCGGTGCCGTCCTCGGTGCCGTCGTTCGGCGTAATGGTCAGGGTCGCGGCGGCGGTGCCGTTTGCGTTCGATGCGCTTGTATAGGTGATGTTCGAGGTCGTATCGAGATAGGTGTTGATGGCACTTGCTGTGCCCGACAGGGTCAGGGCCGTGCTCGTGCCGCCGATCGTGATACTACCGCTCGAGGCCGCCGACAGGGTGCCGGCATCCACGGACAGGGTTACGGTCAGGGTGTCGGCATCGTCGTCAGACAGTACGACGTTCGACAGGTTGATGGCGGTTTCCACATCTTCGGTCACGGTCACGCTGGATGGTGCGCCGCTGACTTCCGGGGCGGTGTTGCCGCTGCTGGCGGGGGTGACGTTGGCAATTGCGAAGTCGTCGACCCAGATGTTGAAGGCGCCGTCCGACGTGATATAGAGCTGCGTGATGCCAGTGAAGCCATCGAGGTCGAATGAGGCGCCAGCAAGGTCATCGAGCGCACTTGTGGTGAATGTATCGCCCTTGTCCGATGTGATGGTGAATGTTTCGGTATTACCCTGACCATTCCAGTTATAGATGAACAGCGACGAAATATCGAAGGTTTCGCCGTTCGTGAAGGAAATCGTCAACTGGCTTTCGGTCGGGACAGGCTGGCCATAGACATAGGTGGTTGTCGTATAGACCGAGTTGCCGTGTGTATAGCCGTCGTAGCTGGAAATCGTCGTATTATGGTCGGCGCCGTCCACAACAAGGGTATAGCCGCCCAGGGTCTGGGTCACGGCTTCAAGGCCGCTATCGTAGCCGGTGCTCGATTCAAAATCGAATGTGCCCGTATAGGCCAGAATGCCGGAAAAATCGGCCAGTGCGGTGTTACTGAAAGGCTGGTCGCTTTCAATGTTGCCGGTGGTGATCTCCAGGTCCCAGTCGCCGCCCAGCGTACCAGCGCCGGTCGTGTCGTCCGACGCTGCCACATCGGCGCCGGTCAGGGCCGCAATGGCATTGACGAGATCAAGGCCCTGGCCGCTTTCACCCACGCGGCAGCCGTACAGCAGGATATCCCCGTCCGCAGACAAGGTGGCACCAATGGCCGCCAGCGTATCGGCAAACTGGTTCACATTCTCGCCGGTCAGGACGTCTGTTCCGAAAGACAGCAGGCCCGTGTCGCCGTGAGACACAATATATAAGGAATCGATATCGGTACGGCCCGCCAGGCTGGCGGCAAGGTCGGCCAGCCCTTCGTGGCTGCCGTCAATCAGGACAACGTCCGTACCGGGCGCAAGGCCGGCGACCAGGTCCTGATAGCCGCTGACCGTGGTGTCGACGACCACGACATCTGTACGCTCGCGCGGTGTCGCGGGGCCGTTTGCCGCGGCAATCAGCTCGGCAAGGTCGCTTGCGTTGCTGCCGCCCGTATCGTGGGGAGCTGCGGTGTTATAACCCCGGCCATGAACGGCCTTGTCGGCTTCGGCATGCGCGGCGGCATCCTGCGCGGCCTCGACACCGGTTGCGGCGCCGGCGGCGTCAAACATGAACCGCGGCTCAAGGGCTAGGGGGGTGATTGACGACAAAGATGTGCTGGCAAAATAGAACTTCTTGCGGTCTTGCAGCGTCATAAATCCCCCACCGCGACCGGAATGCCGGTCGTTGACTTACATGTGGCCTGTCGCGTGCGAAGCTGACGCAATGCGGTTTGCTGACCTGCCCCAAAGATCGATACCAGTACCTACTGCAAGTATTAGTATCATCGGGTTTTGGCAGGCACAACCACGGAGCCGGCACAATTTTACGAAAATTGTCGTTTTTTGGGCCGGTATGTTTAATGATTGTTAACGATTGAAATTAAATTTCGCGATATGGCTAGGTTGCAGGAATTATTGAGGAAATATTGCTGCGTTGCGAAATTGGCGGCATTGATACAGCGCCGGCAAAAAAATATGTGCCAGGCTTTGTATTGTCGGTCCGGAAAGGCACTATAGTTCGCGTTAATGGTGTACTTTGGCGTGTGGAGTCCGGGGTGGTTCCCTGTTATGCAACCGACGGCGCGGCGACCTTTTTCTTCGGCGCGATCAGGTTCGCGCGGCTGCCCGCGTTGTCGCGCCAGAAATCCATGCCTTCATATTTTCTGAACAGGTCAGGCGGCAGGACCGTCTTGCGGGGTTCAAACTTGACCTTGGGGCGCACCTGATGCAGGCCGGACAGCCCGAGGGCCTGGTCGAACTTCTGGGCATTATATTCGACATTGTCGAAATCGTGGCCTTCGAACCAGGGCTCGCCGACGAACCGGTACAGAAGCTTCAGTGTTTTCTCGGGCGCGCGAGTCAGTACTTCATAATCGACGATGATCAGTTTTTCGCCATGCTCGCCATAGAAGGCTTCCTTGAGGGCGGTCCAACTGTAGCCCACCAGCCGGTTATGGTGCGCCAGGGCCTCGACCCGGCTGTAAACCGTCGCGCGTTCCTGGGCCGTGGTCCACAGCCGGGTGTTTTCATAGGGGTTCTTGCGAAACAGGCGCTCGATACTGTCCATGATCCAGGGTACGTCGCGCACGCAGGCAATGACCTTCGAACCGGGCGACAGCCGGTCCAGAAGCGCCATTTTGGCGCACCAGACGCGGTTGGTGTCGAAAAACACCTCGCGGTCGGTGGTGGTGGCGCAGAAGGTGTCCACGAGGGCCCGCAGGATCGCAGGGCGCTGTGCCTCCTCCAGAAGCAGGGACACTTCGCTGCCTGAACTCATGATATCCAGGTTGGCGGTCACCAGGGGGGCAAGCGCGCTCGACATCGCGGCATGAAAGCGCGGGTTCTGGCGCAGAAGCGCGGCAAGCAGGGTCGAACCCGAACGGGGCAGGCCCGAGATGAAATGCAGTGTTGGTGTTGCCATGTTCGCCCCCTGATCGCTGATTTGAAGGGAGCCTAGCAGGGCTACCCGGTCGCTGCAACGCGTTGTTTTATCGGGATATATGAAGGCGGCCTGAAAGCCGGCCTTTACTGGGCGGGCGAATCCCCTATAGAGGAGGGCATGTCCCAAAGTCCCGAACAGATCCTGAAATCGGTTTTCGGCTTCCCCGCGTTCCGGGGGCGGCAGGAAGAGGTTATCCACCATGTTGTCGCCGGTGGCAGCGGCCTTCTGGTCATGCCCACGGGCGGCGGCAAGTCGCTGTGCTATCAGGTGCCGGCCTTGGCGCTGCCCGGTGTCGCGGTGGTCGTCTCGCCGCTGATTGCCTTGATGCAGGATCAGGTGACCGCGCTCCGCCAGCTTGGCGTGCGCGCCGCCGCCATCAACAGCGCCATGGAATTCGCCGACCTTGTGGCGGCTGAAAATGCCTTGCGGGCGGGTGAACTGGACCTTGTGTATGTGGCGCCCGAACGGCTGCTGACCGACCGGTTCCTGGCGCTGTTGGACGAACTGCGTGTGGCGCTGTTCGCCATCGACGAAGCCCACTGTGTGTCCCAGTGGGGGCATGATTTCCGGCCTGAATACCGCCAGCTTGAACTCCTTGCCACGCGCTACCCCGCCGTGCCGCGCCTTGCGCTCACGGCCACGGCGGACGAACCCACACGCGCCGATATCGTCGAACGCCTGGCGCTTCGCCCCGACGATGTGTTCATCGCGGGTTTCGACAGGCCCAACATCCGCTACCTGATTGCCCCCAAGGACAATGCCCGCACGCAAATCCTGAATTTCATCAAGGGCGAACATGCCGGCCAGTCGGGTATCGTCTATTGCCTCAGCCGGCAGGCGGTCGAGGAAACGTCCGTGTGGCTGAACCAGCAGGGCATCGAAAGCCTGCCGTACCATGCGGGGCTCGACCGTGCCGTGCGCGCCGCGAACCAGGACCGGTTCCTCAAGGAAGACGCCATGGTCATGACCGCGACCATCGCCTTCGGCATGGGCATCGACAAACCCGATGTGCGGTTTGTCGCCCATATGGACCTGCCCAAAAGCCTGGAGGCCTATTATCAGGAAACCGGCCGCGCCGGGCGCGACGGCCTGCCGGCGGAAGCCTTCCTGGTGTATGGCACCAAGGATATCGCCAAAATCCGCCAGTTCACCGAAAATTCGGGTGCGCCAGAGGCCCAGAAACGCATCGAACGCCAGAAGCTGGATGCCCTGATCGGTTTCTGCGAAAGCGCAAGTTGCCGACGCCAGATTCTGCTGTCCTATTTTGGCGAAAACCATCACGAACCCTGCGGCAACTGCGACACCTGCCTCAATCCGCCGGCGGTGTTCGACGGCACGGTCGCGGCGCAGAAGCTGATGTCCTGTGTGTACCGCACCGACCAGATGTTCGGGGCAGGGCACGTGATCGACGTACTTCTGGGCGGCAATACCGAACGCATCCGCAAGTTCGGGCACGATACGGTGTCCACCTATGGCATCGGCAAGGAACATGACCGGCGCGAATGGCAATCCTTCGTGCGCCAATTGGTGGCCCAGAATCTGCTGACGGTCGATATCGCCGGCCATGGCGGCCTGCATCTGGGGCCCGGGGCCCGCGCGGTCCTCAAGGGCGAACGCCAGGTGATGCTCAGGCACGACCCGGCCGCGAAGAAAGCCAAATCGGCCAAGGCCAAACGCACCAGCGCTGTGGTCGCAGAAGCTGACGAAAGCCTGTTCGGCGCCCTGCGCGCCTGCCGCGCCGCGCTCGCCCGCGAACAGGGTGTACCGCCCTATGTGATCTTCCATGACAGCACGCTCGCCGCCATGGCCGCCGACCGCCCGACCGACAAATACGGCTTCGCGCTGCTGCCGGGGGTAGGGGGCGCCAAGCTGGAACGGTATGCCGAGGCGTTCCTAGCGGTGATCAATGATCATGTGAGCGCCTGAGGCACGGCCTCAGCCAAGGCCCAGGGTCTCACAGTCCGCCACCAGATAATCGATCAGGTCGCGTGCGGCGTCCCCGGCAAGGACATCGGCCAATACAGCTCCCTCCACGGCCTCGCCCTGCTCCCGGACGGCGGTGTGCCGGTCAGCGACATCTTCAACTGAGGCGTGACGGCGCTAGAGAAAGGTAGATAAGCGTTCTCGCAGCCTTAAGATAGGTCACCGCATTTACTGAGGTCGAGCAATATATATCGACAACACCTTAAAACAATCAATCATAGTCGAGAGGCGCTATTGCGCGACGCTATGGAAAGAATTTGTTGCTACGTGTAGAATTCCCTCCAACTTGGGAGGGGCAGATGGACGATGCGGAATACGAACGAGCAAAGAGAGGGGCATTTGATAAGCCTTTCGATTTGCATTTTTCTTCTACCAAGAATCGCACTTTTAAAGATGCGCGATCCCTTGCTGACTGGTTACAGGAGCAACTAACAGCTTTAATCCGGGTTTCCGGGATTGCGCCGGATGACACATGGTCCGAGCCTCTGGAGAAGCTAAAAGAGCACGTCCAGTTTTTGCGCGATTGGGCGGAAGACTTATACGCCTCTGGCATTGCAGATGACGGTACTGAAAATCTGCTGGAGCATATTCGTAACATATACGACTATAGAAGGTCGGCGGTTCCGATTGACGGTGATCAATGGTTCGCTGATTTGGAGCGCGCTCATGATGAAGATAACCGATCTGATTATGAGAAGTTGGTTAACATAGGTCTCAGGAGGTATTTCGACCCAACGCGGCAGGAAATGCCAGTCCGCACGTGGAACCAACGAGATTTACCTACGTTAGCTATGTCGCGGAATAGCGGTGAGTCTATGGTGCGCAACCTTGAACATGCATTTGCTGAGTTGCAAAAGCGTGTGTCGGACCAGGAAAATCGTTCATCAGGCCTACAAAACGACATAGGTCGCCTGACGGATACTCAGGGGAGGCTAGACGCGATCGCATCCGAGTGGCAAGGCAGAGTCACTACGTTTGACAAGACATATAGTGCCCAGTTGAAGCGTCTAGAGGACAACATAACCGCGCGATTTGAAAAAGAGAATTTGGAATACGCAACCAAGTTCTGGACTAATAAACGAGATAGCCATGAAGCTCGAGGCTGGTTGTTCGTTCTTTCTACGGCGGCGTGGCTTGTTTGGGCGTGGTATATATTGGGCGACGCGCTAGCGGCGTACCGCGAGCATGTTATGAATGCCAGCGATATATATGATCTCGTCCCTTACCTTCCCTCAAACTTGCTCTTGATTGGTGTTGGCGTGTGGGGACTTCGTGTTCTTGTGCGGCAAATTCTCAGCGAAAATCATTTGCGGACGAGAGCGGAAGAAAAAGTAACTCTAATTGAGACCTATATTGCACTTATGGCCGAAGGACGCGCCGAAAAAGATGATAGGCAGATTGTGTTGAATTCCATTTTCTCGCACACTCAAGACGGTGTGATTAAAGACGATGGCATGCCGTGGGTCGCGCCCAAGCTCGAGATGAAGTGATTTTGAATTTGGGAGGCAATTCGCCTTCCTTCCCGATTGACTCTCCGCCTGCCTTTCGGCATATCATCGCGCACCATCACGTCAGGCAAGGGGCTTCGGTCTTTTGTTGGTTTGTGCGGGAGAGATCGGCCCAGGTTTTCAGGGTCGGCGCCGAAGGAGCAACCGCCCCGGAAACTCTCAGGCAAAAGGACCGCACGGGCCATTTGACACTCTGGAAAGCAGGCTGGACGAACGTTCATCCTCACCGACGGGGTAAGCCGGCTGTATTCCCGGCGAAATCTCTCAGGTCCCGTGACAGAGGGGGCGCAACATGACCGGCTCCGGCCGGCGAAACGCTTGCGCTGGAGTTTGCCCAATGTCGACGGAAGAAAATCTCAAGAAAACCCCACTTTACGACCTGCATGTTGAATGCGGGGGCAAGATGGTGCCGTTCGCCGGTTACCTGATGCCGGTCCAGTATCCGCTTGGAATCATGAAGGAACATGTACACACGCGCGTGGGTGCTGGCCTGTTCGACGTGTCGCACATGGGCCAGTGTTTTATCCATGCCAAGGACGGCGGCGACCCCGCGGCAGCGCTTGAAAAGCTGATGCCCGGTGCGCTTCAGGTCCTGAAACCCGGCAAGATGCGCTATACGCTGCTCCTGAACAACGAGGGCGGTATCGAGGATGACCTGATGGTCACCCGCACGCACGAGCCCGATGGCATGCTGTATGTGGTCGTCAACGCCGCCTGCAAGGACAAGGATTACGACATCATCGAAGAAAAGCTCGGTCACCTGATCACGCTTGAGCCTTTGGACGACCGCGCGCTTGTGGCGCTGCAGGGCCCGAAAGCCGAAGCCGTGCTGGCCGAACTGGCGCCCGAAGTGGCCGAGCTCGGTTTCATGGAAGCCACCGCCGTCACCCTTGAAGGCGTGGTCTGCTGGGTGTCCCGTTCGGGTTACACCGGCGAGGACGGCTATGAAATCTCGATCCCCGCTGACGAAGTGGAAAGCTTCTGCCGCCGCCTGCTCAGGCACGACGATGTTGAACTGATCGGCCTTGGTGCGCGCGACAGCCTGCGCCTCGAGAGCGGGCTCTGCCTCTCGGGCCACGATTTTGACGCGACCGTCAGCCCCGTGGAAGCCAATGTAACCTTCGCGCTTGGCAAAAAGCGCCGTGAAGATGGTGATTTTGCGGGCGCCGACCGTATCCTGAAAGAACTGGCCGACGGTGCCGCCAAGCTGCGCGTGGGCATCCGCCCCGAAGGCCGTGCCCCGGCCCGCGAAGGCACCCCGATCGCCGACATGGACGGCAACGAGATCGGTGTCATCACCTCGGGCGGGTTTGGCCCCACGGTCGAAGGCCCGGTCGCCATGGGTTTTGTGCCGCCGGCTTTTGCTTCCGTCGGCAGCCAGATCCAGCTTATCATTCGCGGCAAGGCGCACCCGGCGACGGTGGCGCAGATGCCCTTTATCGAACAGCGCTACAAGCGCAAGACATCCTGACAAAATCGCCTGCTTTTAAGAGGAAAGACCCATGCTGAAATTTACCGAAGACCATGAGTGGCTGGACATCGACGGCAATACCGCAACCGTTGGCATCACCGACTATGCCCAGAATGCCCTGGGTGATGTTGTGTTTGTGGAACTGCCCGAGGTTGGCGCCACCTATTCGAAGGGCGACGAAGTTGCCGTGGTTGAATCCGTGAAAGCCGCCAGCGAGGTTTATGCCCCGGTTTCGTGCGAGATCGTCGCGGTCAATTCGGCCCTCGAAGGTGAACCCGGTCTGGTGAACACCGCCGCCATGGACGGTGGCTGGTTCTTCAAGATCAAGATCACCGACGAAAGCGAGCTTGACGACCTGATGGACGAGACCGCCTATGCCGAGTTCATCGAAGGCCTCGAATAAATTTTGTATCGCCGGTCGCCCCAGGGGCGCCGGCGTTTTTTTTCTCGATAAGGAGCAGGGCATGCGCTATCTGCCGCTCACAGGCGCCGACCGTCAGGCAATGCTGGCGAAGATCGGTGTTCGTCATGTGGACGATCTGTTCAAGGACGTGCCGTCGGCCGTTCTCAACCCCGAAATCGACCTGCCGCGCCACAAAAGCGAAATGGAAGTCGAACGGTATCTTGGCCGCCTGGCGGGCAAGAACACCAATGCCGGCAGCGTGCCTTTCTTCGTGGGCGCCGGTGCCTACAAGCACCATGTGCCGGCAACCGTGGATCACCTGATCCAGCGCGGTGAATTCCTGACCGCCTATACGCCGTACCAGCCGGAAATCGCGCAGGGTACCCTGCAGTATATCTTCGAATTCCAGACCCAGGTGGCGCAGCTCACGGGCATGGATGTGGCCAACGCCTCCATGTATGACGGTTCGACCGCAGCGGCTGAAGCCGTGCTGATGGCACGCCGCGTGACCCGCAAGAAAAAAGCCATCCTGGCCGGCAGCCTGCACGCGCACTACAAGGCCGTGATCGAAACCACGACCCAATATACCGAAGACGTGATCGTGTCGCTGGCGCCCAACCCGATGGATGCGGAAGCCCAGCTTCAGGCCGCCATCGACGCCATTGATGACGAAACAAGCTGCGTGGTGTTCCAGAATCCGGGTGTGTTCGGCCATATCATGGACCTGACCCCGCTCGCGGAAGCCGCGCACGCCAAAAAGGCGCTGCTGATTGTGGTTTTCACCGAGGTCATGTCGCTGGGTGCGGTCAAAAGCCCCGGTGAAATGGGGGCCGATATCGTGGTTGGCGAAGGCCAGTCCATCGGCAACGGCCTCAATTTCGGCGGCCCGTACCTTGGCCTGTTCGCGACCAACGACAAGCTGGTGCGCCAGATGCCGGGCCGCCTGTGCGGCCAGACGGTCGATGCCGACGGCAAGCGCGGTTTTGTGCTGACCCTGTCGACCCGGGAACAGCATATCCGCCGCGAAAAAGCGACATCGAACATCTGCACCAACTCTGGGCTCTGTGCGCTGGCCTTCACCATTCACATGACGCTCCTGGGCGAAAAAGGCCTGCGCGGTGTGGCTATGGCCAACCACAAGGCGGCGGTGGACCTGGAAAATGCGCTGGCGTCCGTGCCGGGTGTTGAAGTGCTGAACAAGGCCTTCTTCAACGAGATTTCGGTCAAGCTTCCTGTTGCGGCTGCAACAGTTGTCGACAAGCTGGCGGACGAGGGCATCCTCGCCGGTGTGCCGGCCTCGCGCCTCTATCCGGGGGCGGGTCTCGACAATATCCTGATCATGGCGGCCACCGAAACCGTCACCGAAGACGATATCAAGGCGCTGGTCGCCGCACTGGGGGAGGTCCTCTGATGAGCATGAACAACCAGGGCCGCCCTTCGGGCATTGATGGTATCGCTTCGGCTGAAGGCCAGTTCGAAAGCTTCTCGGGCCACGTGGGCCTGCGCCTCGCCGAACCCTTGATCTTCGAACTGGGCACCACCGAAACCACGGGTGTCGACGCGCCGGAAGTGGGTGACTTTGACGATTGCCTGGGCGGCCTTGGCCGCACCAGCAAGATCGGCTGCCCCGGCCTGCCGGAACCCGATACCGTGCGCCACTATACCCGCCTCAGCCGTCGCAACTACGGTATCGACATGGGTGTGTTCCCGCTCGGGTCCTGCACCATGAAGCACAACCCGCGCCTTAACGAAAAAATGGCCCGGCTGCCGGGCTTTGGCGATATTCACCCGCTGCAGCCCCAGTCGACCGTCCAGGGTGCCTTGGGCCTGATGGACGAGCTCAGCCACTGGCTGATGACCCTCACCGGCATGCCGGCGGTCGCGCTCAGTCCCAAGGCTGGCGCGCACGGCGAACTGTGCGGCGTGATGGCCATTCGCGCGGCGCTTGAAGCTCGCGGTGACGCGCGCGAGATCATCCTGTGCCCGGAATCGGCACACGGCACCAACCCGGCAACCGCAGCTTTCTGCGGCTACAAGGTGAAATCGATCCCGGCCAAGGAAAACGGCCGTGTCGATATCGATGCCCTCAAGGCCGCGCTCGATAACACCGTCGCGGCGGTGATGATCACCAACCCCAACACCTGTGGCCTGTTTGAAAACGAAGTGCGCGAAATCGCCGACGAAATCCACAAGGCCGGTGCCTTCTTCTATTGCGACGGCGCCAACTTCAACGCCATCGTCGGCAAGGCACGCCCGGGTGACCTGGGTGTCGACGCCATGCATATCAACCTGCACAAGACCTTCTCCACCCCGCACGGCGGCGGTGGCCCGGGTTCGGGTCCTGTGGTGTTCTCGGACGCGCTCAAGAACTTCGTGCCGGTCCCCTATGTGGTGAAGGAAGGCAAGTCCTTCCGCATCGTCGAAGACAAGGAAGGCCAGTCGTTTGGCCGCCTGGTCGCCTTCCATGGCCAGATGGGCATGTATGTGCGCGCGCTTTCCTACATGCTGAGCCACGGGTCCGACGGCCTGAAGCAGGCGTCGGAAGATGCGGTCCTCAATGCCAACTATGTGCTGGCGTCCCTGAAGGACATCATGACCCCGTCCTACGACGGCCCGTGCATGCACGAAGCCCTGTTTGACGACCGGTTCCTGAAGGACACGGGTGTCACCACGCTCGATTTCGCCAAGGCGATGATCGACGAGGGTTACCACCCGATGACCATGTATTTCCCGCTGGTGGTACACGGCGCCATGCTGGTGGAACCCACCGAAAGCGAAAGCAAGGCCAACATGGACCAGTTCATCCGCTCCATGCGCGGCCTCGCCGAAGCGGCGAAAGCGGGACAGGTCGAGCGTTTTTCGGGTGCGCCCTACCATGCGCCCTGGAAGCGGCTGGACGAAACCCAGGCCGCCCGGAACCCGGTGCTGCGCTGGTCCGCGGCTGAAGAATAATCTCAGGCAACCGCCTGTGGGGAAGGGGCCTTCGGGCCCCTTTTTTATTGGCCGCATCATGGCCCGCGCGTGTGCCGCACAAGTGTCAGATATGTTTGATCTTTAATGCTTTGGTGCTAGGTTGTGCGTTGCCGGACGAGGAGGCCCTGTGAGCAAACGTATTCTAGTTGTTGACGATTCCGCCACCATGCGCGAGCTGCTGATGCAGTATCTGCGCACCGGCGATTATATGGTTGCGGGTGCCGAAAACGGCCTGCAGGCGCTTGAGGTCCTGAAGACCGAACAATATGATTATATCGTCACCGACCTGATGATGCCGGACATGGATGGCTTCCAGCTTATCCGCGCCATTTCCGACCTCGATTGGGACCCGGGCATCGTGTTGATGACCCAGCAGGACAGCCGTTCGCTGGCCGCCGCCAAGGAACTGGCGCTCGCCTACAGTATCAACCTTCTGGGCACCTTGTCGAAACCCATCGACAAGGCGGCGCTTCTGGACATGCTGACCGAAGTCGCGGAAACCCGCCCGGCCGGTCGCCAGAGCACCGAAACCGTGCTGTCGGAAGCCGAATTCATGCGCGGCCTGATGACCGACGGCCTGTCGCCCGCCTTCCAGCCCAAGATCGACCTGAAGGCCAAAAAGATCGCCGGCGCCGAGGTGTTCGCGCGCTGGCGCTCGCCGTCCGGTGGCTATCTGGGCGCGGGGGCTGTGATCAAGGCAGCACGCGAAAAGGGCCATATGGATGTGCTGACCTACCGCATGCTCGAGCTGGCGATGGAACAGCAGGGCAAATGGAAACGCCAGGGCCAGACCGTCACCCTGTCCGTGAACGTTTCCAGCGAAAACCTGCGCAAACCCGATTTTGCCGATGTGGTCACCGGCCTTGCCGGCCAGTTCGAGGTCGATCCCAAAACCATGCGGCTTGAGGTCACGGAATCCGATTTCGAAGTCGACGAACGGGTGCCGCTTGAAGTGCTGTCGCGCCTGCATATGGCCGGTTTTGGCCTGGCACTCGACGATTTCGGCACCGGTTTTGCCTCGCTCATGCGCCTGCAGGTCATCCCGTTCGACGAACTGGTGGTCGACCGCCTGTTCCTCAGCCGCGCACAGGAAAACCCGGTCGCCCGCACCATTCTCGAGACCGCGATTGACCTGTCGCACAAACTTGATCTCACCTGCACCTGCGAAGGTGTCGAAACCGCCGAACACCTGGCCATCATCCGCGACCTGGGCGCCGACATCGCCCAGGGCTATTTCCTCGGCAAACCCATGTCGGCGGAAGAATTCCTGATCTGGATGGAAGACGTGCAGGACGGTGTCGTCAAAGTACCCGGCCTGAACGCCTGAACTGCGGGGAGCGACCCATGCCCAAATTCCTGGCCGTTTATACTATGCGCCCCGAAGATCTGGCGGCCTTCCGTCGTCTGTCGAAGGCGGAGCAGGATGCCATTGATGCTGCCGGCTTGCCTCAGTGGCAGGCATGGGAGGCGCGGAACGCCGCTTCCTTGTTGAACCTTGGTGGCATGGTCGGCAAGACCACACGCATCACACGGGACGGCATCGCGCCCGGCGCCAATGATTTCTGCGGTTATGTGATCGTCGAGGCCGAAACGGCGGAAGATGCCGCGAAGCTGTTCGCGGACCATCCGCATATCGGCGTGTTCCCGGGTTACAGCGTCGACATCATGCCGTTCCTGACCGGCCCCGATATCTAGGCGGGCAGGGCTGGCTGTCAGCCCATCGCGCCCTTGCGGAACAGGCGCAGAGCGTCGTCGCGGAAGCGGATCATTTCTTCATCTGAAAACACTTCACCCATCATCGGGCCGCTCATGGGGGCGACGACAAACGGGTGGATGATCATCGAGATCAGCAGCACGATATGCCTGAGTTCGTGCGCGTCGGCGCGCAGGCGGCCGGCGGCCTTTTCGGCTTCCATCAGGGTGAACCATTTCTGGGCGAAATAGGGGCCGTAATTCTGCAGGAAAAATGCGTTCAGGTGCCCGCCTTCCATGATGACTTCCCGAAGCATCAGGTGCGGCATCCAGCGTTTTTTCAGGATGTTGCCATGGAAGAAGGTCACCCACTCCTCAAGGGTCGTGGTGGTTGCAAGCGCCGCCTTCACCGGCTCGAACGCCTGTTCGAACACGGCTTCCAGCAGCTTTTCCTTGCCGCCGAAATAATAATGCACCATCGCGGGGGTCACACCGGCGGCGGCGGCAAGTTCGCTGATCTTGGTGGCGGCGAATCCCTGGCGCGAGAAAACGGGGCCGGCGGCGGCGATCAGGCGGGCCTTGCGGTCGTCGCCTTCGCCGTCCTTCGGGCGGCCCACACGGCGCGGTTTCGAGCGGGTTTTTGAGGTGTCCTGTGTCATGCCTTATAAATTAATTGACGCATTAATTAAATTCAAGCATATAATGCAGCACCCGAGTCACGACAGCAAAAAAAACGGGTGAGGGCACGGCGCATACCGCCGGTCCGGAATGTTCAGGGAAACGGGTGTGGCGCAGATTGCCGCAACCCCTTTGCCTCATGTCCCGGTCGGCCCCTCTGCCCGGTTTAGAGAGGCAAGCATGAAAGCCCTGCGTATCCTTATCGTTCTGGCCCTGGCGGGATTGGCCGCCGGTGGGTCCTGGTACCTCAACCGTTTCAAAACCGACGAAAGCGCCTGGTACGGTTATGTGGAAGGTGAATATGTGCACCTGTCCGCACCCGTGTCCGGCGTCTTGGCGCGGCTGGATGTGCAGCGCGGCGGCAGGGTTGGTGCGGGCCAGCCGATTTTTGCGCTGGATACCACGAGTGCCGAGGCCGAACAGGCCCGGGCGCAGGCCGCGGTCGAGCGCGCTGAAGCCGAGCTTGAGGACCTGAGCAAAGGTGCGCGCGCCGAAGAAATTAGGGTGCAGGAAGCGGAACTGGCGGAAGCTAGGGCGACGCTCAGGAATGCCGAGGTTGATCTGGTGCGCCAGCAGGAACTGAAGGGCACCGCCGCTTATATCCAGGCGAAGTATGACAGTGCGCTGGCGGCCCGCGATCAGGCCAAAGCGCGGGTGAAGGCCCTGAAGGCCGGCATTGATGTATCGAACCTGCCGGCGCGGGCCGACCGCATCGACGCCGCCCGCCGCGCGGTCACTGAGGCCGAAGCCGGCGTCAAGGCCGCCAACCGCAAGCTTGCGGAACTGCAGCCGCTGGCGCCCGTCGCGGCCATGGTGCAGGACACCTATTACCTGCCGGGCGCGTGGGTGCCGGCCAACATGGCCATCGTATCCCTGTTGCCGGACGACAAACGCAAGCTGCGCTTCTATGTGCCGCAATCCGAAATCGCGACCCTGAAGATGGGGCAGGCGGTTAAATTCTCCTGCGACGGCTGTGCGGAAGGGCTGAGCGCCAAAATCAGCTACATCGCGCCCGAGGCGGAATATACCCCGCCGGTGATCTATTCCGCCGAAAGCCGCGAGAAGCTGGTGTTCCTCGTTGAAGCCGTGCCCGAAGGTGTGCTGTTGCCGCTGGGTCTGCCGGTCGAGGTGCAGAAATGACCAATGAAACCCCGCTTGCCATCGATGTGCGCGGGCTGGTCAAGAGTTTCGGTGGCCGGCGCGTGGTGGACGATTTCTCCATGCGTATCCCGGAAGGCAAGATCTTCGGCTTTCTGGGGCCAAACGGCAGCGGCAAGACCACGACATTGCGCATGCTGTGTGGCCTCCTTACCCCCGATGCGGGCGAAGGCACCTGCCTTGGCCTTGACCTCCGCAACCAGGCGCCGCTGATCAAGCGCCAGACCGGCTACATGACGCAGAAATTCAGCCTGTATGAAGACTTGACGATCCGGGAGAACCTGGAATTTGTCGCGCGGCTGTATGAAATGGACAAGCGTGGCGAACGGGTCGACAGCGCGCTCCGCGACCTGGGCCTCTATAGTCGGCGCGACCAGCAGACCGGTACGCTGTCGGGCGGCTGGAAACAGCGGCTGGCCCTGACCGCCTGCATCCTGCACGAACCGAGGCTTTTGTTGCTGGATGAACCCACGGCGGGGGTGGACCCGACGGCCCGGCGCGATTTCTGGGACGAAATCCACACCCTTGCGGGCCGGGGCATCACGGTGCTGGTGTCCACCCACTATATGGATGAGGCCGAACGCTGCCACGAGATCGTTTATATCGCATACGGCAAGCTGCTGGCGTCCGGCACGTCGGATGAAATCATCGACGGGACCAAACTGTTCACCTGGCGCGCCCATGGCCCCGATGCCGACCGGCTGGCCGGCCAGCTCAGGGGCAAGGACGGGGTTGAAATGGCAGTCGCTTTTGGCGCCGACCTGCATGTCAGCGGCACGGATGAAGCGGCGCTTGAGGCCGCGATCCAGCCGTTCCGGGGCACCGGAAAATTGAACTGGCACCCGACCAAACCGACGCTCGAGGATGTGTTCATTCATCTTACAGCCGGGTCGAAGGACAATTTTTCATGAGACGCCTCCTCTCCATCACCCGCCTGGTGGCCATGCTGATGAAGGAATTCAATCACATGCGCCGGGACCGCACGACCCTCGGCATGATGATCGGGGTGCCGCTGATCCAGCTCACCCTGTTCGGCTTCGCCATCAACACCGACCCCAAAGCGCTGCCGACCGCGATCTATTCCGCCGATACCTCGGCCTATACCCGCGATTTCACGGCGGCACTTGTGAACACCGGCTATTTCGAAATCGTCACCGAAGCGCGCAGCCGCGAGGATGTCGACGGCATGCTCACACGCGGGCAGGTGCAGTTTGCCGTCACCATCCCGGCCAATTTCACCCGCGACCTGATCCGCGGTGAGCGGCCGGAGATATTGGTTGAGGCAGACGCCACCGATCCCGTGGCCACCGGCAGCGCCATCAGCGCCCTGCAGCAGGTGAAACAAAGCGTGTTCGACCGTGACCTGAAGGGCGTGTCCTTGGCGCGCGCGCCGGCGCCACCCGCATTCGATGTCATCATCCACCGGCGCTATAACCCTGAAAATATTACGCAATATAACATCGTGCCCGGCCTTATGGGCGTGGTGCTGACCATGACCCTGGTCATGATCACCGGCCTTGCGGTGACGCGCGAACGCGAACGCGGCACCATGGAAAACCTGCTGGCGATGCCGGTCCGGCCCATGGAGGTGATGCTGGGCAAGATCATCCCCTATGTGATCGTGGGCTATGTGCAGGCCACCATTATCCTGATCGCGGCATCGGTGCTGTTCCATGTGCCGGTCGAAGGCAGTGTGATGCTGCTCTCTGCCGCCGCGATCCTGTTCATGGTCGCGAACCTGGCGGTCGGTTTCACCTTTTCGACCATCGCGCAGAACCAGTTGCAGGCGGTGCAGATGACCTTCTTCTTCTTCCTGCCGTCCCTCCTGCTGTCCGGTTTCATGTTCCCGTTCCGGGGCATGCCCCAGTGGGCGCAGGTTCTGGGCGAGGCCTTGCCGCTCACGCACTTCCTCCGGATCGCGCGGGGTATCCTACTGAAGGGCAGTACGTTTACCGACATCGCAGCCGACCTTCTGGGCATCACCGCCTTCGTGATTGTGGCCACCGCGATTGCCATGACACGCTATCGCCAGACCCTCGATTAGGGCCCTCGATTAAGCCCCCGGTTGAGACCGGGCGCAGGAATAGTTTGACAGAGTGCGCAAAAGCTGCGCACTCTCCGCGCCACAGACGGCCGCTCCAGCCGCGTAACATGGCGACCCCGCCATTGCCTGTTGAGCGACCCGTGCGACAGAAGCACGCGAAATGCCCAGGTACGCGGGGCTTTCCAGAACAAGAAAAGACCAACAGGGTCCGGCCTATCGCAGGTTTGCGAGGCCGGCATATGCTGTTGTTCATGAAAGACACGACTTGACCCATTTTTCCGCTCTCGGCCTTGCCGAGCCTATTCTCCGTGCCGTTACCGAAACCGGCTACGACACCCCGACCCCCATTCAGGCGCAGGCGATCCCGCATCTCCTGAAGGGCGCCGACCTGCTGGGCATTGCCCAGACCGGTACCGGCAAAACCGCAGCCTTTGCGCTGCCGATCCTGAACAAGCTGTATCATGCCCGCAAGCAGACGCCGGCAAAGGCCTGCCAGGCGCTGATCCTGGCGCCGACCCGCGAACTGGCGATCCAGATCGCCGAAAGCTTCCGCGCTTATGCCAAACACCTGCGCCTCAAGGTCGAGGTGGTGATCGGTGGTGTGAAACCGGGCCCGCAGGTCCGTGCCATGGCGCGCGGCGCCGATGTGCTGGTGGCAACACCGGGCCGGCTTCTGGACCATGTCGGCACCCGCGCCATCGTGCTTGACCATGTGCAGACGCTGGTGCTCGATGAAGCCGACCATATGCTCGACCTCGGTTTCCTGGTGCCGATCCGCCGCATCCTGAAGCTGTTGCCCAAACAGCGCCAGAACCTGTTCTTCTCGGCCACCATGCCGGGGCCGATTGGGGAACTGGCGGGCGAAATGCTGGCCGACCCGGTGACGGTGCAGGTCACCCCCGTGGCCACCACGGCGGAAAAGGTGGACCAGCATGTCTGGCTCGTCGAAACCCCGCGCAAGCGCGACATGCTGCTGGAGCTTGTCGCCCGGCCCGATTTTTCGCGCACCCTTGTGTTCGCGCGCACCAAACGCGGCGCCGACCGCATTGCCAAGTTCCTGAATGCCGAAGGCCAGTCCGCCGCCGCCATTCATGGCAACAAGAGCCAAAGCCAGCGTGAAAAGGCGCTGGACGGTTTCAAGGACGGCAAGGTGAAGGTGCTGGTGGCAACCGATATCGCCGCGCGCGGCATCGATATTGATGCGGTCAGCCATGTGGTGAACTATGACCTGCCGGAAGTGGCGGAAAGTTATGTGCACCGGATCGGCCGCACGGCCCGGGGTGGTGCTGCCGGCACCGCCTATGCCTTCTGTTCGGATGACGAGCAGAAACTGCTGCGCGAGATCGAAAAAACCACGCGCCAGAGTTTGCCTGTAACCGACCGCCGGCAGGACAGCAGCGTCGTCTATGTGTCTGCCGCCGACCGCGCGGCACCTGCGCCCAAAAAAGCCGCCGCCAAACCCGCACGCGAAAAACAGCCGCGCCGCGAAGATGGTGCCCGTCAAGGCAGGGGCGAACGCCAGGCGCGCCCGGACCGTGGCGAACGGCAGGAACGCCAGGACCGCGGTGCGCGTCCCGAGCGTCAGGACCGGCAGGATCGTTGGGGCCGCGATGGTGTGCGCCGGCAGGCGGACGAGGTATCTGCCGACCCGAACGCCGGCCTTGACCGCATGCTGGGCAACAAGTCGCGCCCGCGTCCTGAGCAGAAGCCGGAACCGAAGCGTGAGCAGAAACCGCAACAGCGGCAGGCCCAGAAGCCGGCCGGCAAACCGGCCCGCGCAGGCGGTGCTGCCATCACCGGCACGGTGAAATGGTTCAACGCCAAAAAAGGCTTCGGTTTCATCACGCCGGACAAGGGCGGTGACGATGTGTTCCTGCATATGCGGGCCGTGGAAGGCGCGGGCATGCAGCCGCCGGCTGACGGTGCCAAGATCAGCTTCGAGGTTGCGACCGACCCGCGCCGCGGCAAGCCGGAAGCCGTGAATATCCGCGCCGCCTGAGGGCACGGAGAACCTGTTCTGAATCTGTTTGTTCTCTTTTTGTTCTTATGGTAATATGACCATATGACAGCGGAGAACAAACAGATGACAGCCCCCCAGTCCCCCTGGTTGAAGATGGTAATGCCGCAACTGCAAGCGCAGGCCCAAAGGCATATGATGGGCGTTGCGGCCCGTGGCCGTGGTGCGGTTTCGAACCAGACCGGTCGTTTTGAACGTTTCGCAAAAGAGCGCGTGGACGACGGCTGGCAGATCGCTGAAGATGTGCCGCCCCTGCGCACCGAAGTGACGGACGAGGCCCCCAAACATATCATCACCCGGAACCAGAGCCCGGACATTCCGTTCGACCGTTCGATCAACCCCTATAGGGGCTGCGAGCATGGCTGCGTCTATTGTTTCGCGCGCCCGAGCCACGCTTATGTCGGTCTGTCGGCGGGGCTGGATTTCGAAAGCAAGCTGTTCGCCAAACCGAATGCGGCTGAGCTGTTGCGCCGGGAAATCGGCGCCAAGGGCTATAAGGTGGCGCCCATCGCCATGGGCACCAACACCGACCCCTACCAGCCGCTCGAGAAAGAACGCGGCATCACCCGCGAAATCCTGCAGGTATTGCTGGAATGCGAACATCCGGTGACCTTGCTCACCAAATCCCGCCTTGTGGTGCGGGACCTGGATATCATTTCCAGGATGGCCGAGAAGGGACTGATACGTGTGTCCCTGTCGATCACGACCCTGGACCGGCGCCTGGCGCGGCTGATGGAACCCCGGGCCAGCACGCCGCAGCGGCGGCTGGATGCGCTCAGGCTGTTGTCGGACGCGGGGGTGCCCACGGGCATGATGTTCGCGCCCGTGATCCCCGCGCTGAATGACCATGAAATGGAAGCCGTGTTGTCGGCGGCTGCGCACGCGGGGGCGAAGGATGCCAACTATATCCTGTTGCGCCTGCCGCGCGAGGTGGCGCCCTTGTTCGAGGAATGGCTCGAGGAACATTACCCCGAGCGCAAGAGCCGGGTGATGGGCCGGCTGGCCGCCATGCGCGACGGCAAGGTGAACGACCCGCGGTTCAAACACCGCATGAAAGGCACGGGGCTGGAGGCCGAGCTGATGGACCTGCGGTTCCGCAACCTGTGCCGGCGCCTGAAGCTGAACCAGGACCGCGTGGGCCTGGATGACACCCGCTTCAGGAAACCGATTTTGGCGGGCGGGCAATATAGCCTGTTCAACTGATCTGCCGGGTAGGGCATGAAATAAAAAAAGGGGCCATCCGTATGGCCCCTTTTGTTGTGGATTGTTTGCCGGTTCAGCCGTTCGGCGTGGCGCTTTCGGCCATTTCTTCGGCATAGTGCCCGGCGCGCAGCTTGTGATGCACATGCGGGTCATGCTTCAGCATCTGCGGCATAAGGGAGCCAAGGATCATGCCGATGGCCGACGCGATCAGGCCGGCGAACTGGGCCGGTACCACCGGGTCTTCTGACCCAACCATCGACAGCGACAGCCAGGTGACAACACCCAGCGTAATCGACAGCAGTGCCCCCTGTTTGCTGGCGCGCGACCAGTAAACACCAGCCAAAAGTGGCACAAAGGCCGACACTAGAGTCACCTGATAGGCGTTTTCGACCATTTCAAAGATGCTGTATTCCGAATTGACCGCATAGAAGGTCACAAGCGCGGTGAACAGCAGGGTGACGATGCGCATGGCCTTCAGAAGCTGCTTGTCGGTCATGTTCTTCATCATCGGGCGCAGGATGTTTTCGGTGAAGGTGACGGACGGCGCCAGCAATGTTGCCGACGCACAGCTTTTGATTGCCGACAGCAGGGCGCCGAAGAACATCACCTGCGCGAACAGGGGCGCGTGCTTCAAGACCAATGTGGGCAGGATCATCTGCGGATTGTCGTCAATCAGGCCCGCGACCATGTCGGGGTCAATGAGTGTCGCGGAATAGGCCAGGAACATGGGCACAAAGGCGAAGACGAAATAAAGGCTGCCGCCGGTTACCGAGCCCCAGACTGCAATCTTTTCGGTCTTGGCAGATTGCACGCGCTGGAACACGTCCTGTTGCGGCATCGAGCCCAGCATCATGGTCGACAGGGCCGCGGCAAACCCGATGATCTCGACAAAGTTGGCTTTGGGCCAGAATTCGAACTTGCCGGCCTCTGCAGCATGTTCGATCACGACACCCACGCCGCCCACAAGGTCGGTCACTTCGCTGCCGATATAGAGCATGCCGATGACGATGATGATCATCTGGATGAGGTCGGTGATGGCCACCGCCCACATGCCGCCGAAGAAAGTATAGATCAGGATCGTGGATGACCCGATCAGCATGCCCATGAGCGGGCTGATCTCGCCGCCCGAAACCACGTTGAAAACGAGGCCGAGCGCCGTGATCTGCGCGCTCACCCAGCCGAGGTAGGAAATCACGATGGCAACAGTGGTCAGCACTTCAACCTCGCGCCCGAAACGGCGTTTGTAAAAGTCGCCGATGGTCAGAAGTTTCATGCGGTACAAGGGGGCCGCAAAAAACAGCCCGACGAGAATGAGGCACAGGGATGCACCGAACGGGTCGGCAACAATGCCCTTCAGGCCTTCGCCCAGGAAGGTGGACGGGATGCCGAGCACGGTTTCGGACCCGAACCAGGTCGCGAACACGGTCGCGGTGACCATATAGAAGGGCAGGTGCCGGCCGGCAATCGCAAAGTCGCTGGTGTTCTTGACCCTGAGCGCGGCAATAAGGCCGATGGCGACCGAAATCACCCAATAAACGATGACGAACCACAATAACATGATGATGTGATGCTCCCGGAGGCGGCGCACCCCGGCGCCGAACCGCGCCATTATATTGACGGCGCGGCTGTTGAAAAGAGGCAGAGTTCACAAGCGGGCGGCGCCGGCAGTCTACCAGGCTGAGACCCGGAAAGGCCCCTGTATGCGCATTCTGGAAAATGGCCGACTGCCACATGTGTGCCGCCCGGTCCTGTTGGCGGCGGTTGTATGCGGACTGGGCGGCTGCGCCCTCGTGTACGAGAAGGATGGCGTGCGTTATACGACCGGCCTTGTTCATATCGAGCAGCCACTTCCCGCCGAGGGCAAGCCAGTGGCAGGGGACGCCCTGTCGGTTTCGACAGTCGGGCTCGGTATCATGCTTCTGCCCTCGGGCACGGTGATCACGCTGGGCTACGCCCGCGATACCATCGTGGAGCTGGAAGACAACCGTCTCGTCTGTGGCGAATTGATGGAAGGCAGCCTGTCGGTCAAGCCGGTTTACCGCTGCCGCTTCGAAGGGAAAGGCGATGCAGAACAAAACCATGAACCTGAAAGCATGCGGCCGTAAATCGGGGCTTTGGCTTGGCTGCCTCATGCTCGTGGCTTGTGCCGGCACCGAAGAACGGGTGACATTTGTCACCACCACCCAGCTTGGGGTCAGTGCCGACGCCAAAACACAAAGTGTCGATATCGGCTTCAGCCGCATGGACGGGGTTATCGGGCCTGTGTATGAAGGCGGCGCCGTGCCGCCCATCTATGCGGACATCCATGCCAATGCCTCGGTCCTGAACCCGAAGGTCAGCCAGACCTATGCCACGGGCGACGCTGCCCTGATTGCAACAGGCGGTGCGTCGGCGCAGGAGGAAAAGCTGCGCGGTAAACGCAAGACCATGCTGTTCGGCACCGCGACGAATGTGGGGCTTCGGCTTGGTTTTGCGCCGGACCCCAGCATCAGCCTTGGTTATATCCGCCAGGAATATTCGGCGATTCCGATCCTCAAGAATGGCGAGGAGGGTGATGTTTATGGATCGGTGCTCGCCCATATCGAACTGAATGTCGACAATTCCGATTACAGCAGTTCGGGCATGGGGATCGGGCAGTTTATTGCAACCGGTGTGGCGGCCGAGAACCTCGCCCCGCTGGTGCGGGCGAATTTTGCCGAAACCGCAAGCAAGGCCATGAAGATCGTCGAATGCGCTGCTTCGGATACCGCCGAGGCCGTGCGGCTGCAGGCTCTTCTCGACAAGCCGGGCAACCGGGAGGAACTGCGCCTGTGGCTGGAGGCCCGCAATATCGACATGTCGCCCACCATGTTTGCCTACAGCAACTGTTATCCCGCACTGCAGGCGGAGGCCAGCAAGGCCATCAGCGCCAATGACTGAGATCAGGAGGCTTTTGATATGCGACAGGAAAAAATGAACCTGGTCCCCTTGGCGACGCTCGGAAAGATCGTCGCGGGCTTTGCGGCTGATGGCGCCAGCCAGATTGTGGTCGTGCCCGATGGCAGCGGGACCTACACGGTGACCGCCAATTTTGAGTAGGCACCACGGCCCGGTGGACAAGCGGGGCGACACCCGAAAGAAAAAGGGGAGCCGAAGGCTCCCCCTGTCACACCAGACCGCGCGGGCCGTCAGGCGCTTTCGTCCATGCTGAACAGTTCGGTATTGCCGCCCACGGCCGCCGTGTTGATGGTGAGCGTGCGTTCGGACGCGAACCTGAGCAGATAGTGCGGGCCGCCCGCTTTGGGGCCGGTGCCAGACAGGCCTTCGCCACCAAACGGCTGCACACCGACAACCGCGCCGATCATGTTGCGGTTGATATAGGTGTTGCCGATGCGGGTTTTGGCGAACAGGTCCTTCCAGCGGCCTTCCAGGCGCGAATGCACACCGAAGGTCAGGCCATAGCCGGTGGCAGTGATGTCGGCGACAACCTTGTCCATTTCCGATGCCTTGAAGCGCACGACATGCAGCACGGGGCCGAACACTTCGCCATCAAGCTGGCTCAGGCTCGACAGTTCGAAGATATGCGGCGCCAGGTAGGTGCCATGTTCGCAGCCTTCGCCCAGTTCGGCCCTGGCTATCAGCCTGGCTTCCTTTTCCATGCGCGCACAGTGTGCAGCCAGCCGGTCGCGGGCTTCGGCGTCAATGATCGGGCCGATGTCGGTGGTCAGCAGGGCGGGGTTGCTGACCACACGTTCCTTCAGGGCGCCCTTGAGCATGTCGATCACCTTGTCGGCGACACTGTCCTGCACATAAAGTACACGCAGGGCCGAGCAGCGCTGGCCGGCAGAGCCGAAGGCCGACATGATGGCATCGTCCGCCACCTGTTCGGGCAGCGCGGTCGAGTCCATGATCATGGCGTTCTGGCCGCCGGTTTCGGCGATCAGGGTGGCGATGGCACCGTCGCGCGCGGCCAGGGTGCGGTTGATGATCCTGGCGGTTTCGGTCGAACCGGTGAAGGCCACACCGGCGATGCGTTCGTCCGCTACCAGCTTGGCACCCACACGGGCGCCGTCACCCAGCACAAGATGCAGCACATCGGCAGGCACGCCCGATTTGTGGAACAGCTTCACGGCCTGGTAGGCAATCAGCGGCGTCTGTTCGGCCGGTTTGGCGATCACGCTGTTGCCGGCGGCAAGGGCGGCCGCGACCTGACCAACGAAGATCGCCAGCGGGAAGTTCCAGGGTGCGATGCACAGGAAGGTGCCGCGACCCGACAGATGCAGCTCGTTTTTCTCGCCCGTGGGGCCCGGCAGCGCGATCGGGCCACCGAATTTCTTTTCGGCTTCCACCGCATAATAGCGACAGAAATCGACGGCTTCACGCACTTCGGCAATACAGTCGCCCAGGGTTTTGCCTGCTTCGCGCACCAGGATATCCACCAGCATGTCGCGGTTGGCTTCAAGCGCATCGCCCATGGCTTTCAGGATATCGCTGCGGGCCTTGCCGCCCAGAAGGTCCCAGTCATGCTGCGCCTGCGCCGCACGGTGGGCGGCGGTTTCCAGGTCCTCGTCGCGGGCTTCGCGCACGCTGCCCACCACCTGGCGGCGGTCGGCGGGGTTGGTTATCTCGACCGGTTTGTCGCCCTTCTCGAGGCCAGCCACGATGCAGGCGCCGGCATAGACATGGGACTTGCGCTCTTCAAGCGCTTTCAGAAGCGGTTCATACTGGTTACGGTCCATCAGGTTGCATCCTTGGGAATTCTTGCGGTCGGCGCCAAAGATGGCTTCCGGTTTGGCGATCAGGGTATGGCGCAGGGCCGGCAGGGCCAGGATGGCGGTCACGGGGTCGCCCGCGACTTCCTCGACCGGTACATCGGCGTCCATGAAACGGTTGACGAAGCTCGAGTTGGCACCGTTTTCCAGCAGGCGGCGCACCAGATAGGGCAACAGGTCTTCATGCAGGCCCACGGGCGCATAGGTGCGGGTACGGATCACCCGGCCCATCACTCGCCCGGCGGCCTTGTAGAGAAGGTTGCCCATGCCGTGCAGCTTCTGGAATTCATAATGTTTGTCGCCTGCCATTTCGTTGATGGCGGCAATGGTGTGCGCATTGTGGGTGGCGAACTGCGGATAGATGGCATCCTGCGCGTCCAGCATGCGCGCGGCGCTATAGAGATAGCTGATATCGGTCGCCTGCTTGCGGGTATAGACCGGATAATCCGACTGGCCCATTTCCTGGGCTTTCTTGATTTCGGTGTCCCAATAGGCGCCTTTCACAAGGCGCACGGCGAACTTGCGACCGTTTTCCCGGCCCAGGTGCACCAGCCAGTCGATGACATAGGGCGCACGCTTCTGGTAGGCCTGAACGGCAAGGCCAAGGCCTTCCCAACCGGCAAGGTCCGGGTCCTTGGCCAGTTGTTCGAAGATACGCAGCGAGATTTCAAGCCGGTCGGCTTCCTCGGCATCGATGGTCATCTGGATGTCGTAGGATTTGGCGCGCACGGCCAACTGTTTGACCCACGGCAGCATTTCGGCCATCACACGGGCGTCGTTGGCTTCGTCATAACGCGGGTGAATGGCCGACAGCTTGATCGAAACGCTCGACCGGTCGTGAATATTGTCGCCGTCCCCCCTGGTGGCGGTACCCACGGCGTCGATCGATTTCATATAGAGCTCGAAATAACGCTCGGCGGCCTTCATGGTGCGTGCACCCTCGCCCAGCATGTCGAAGCTCATCATCTTCATTTCGGCCGGCTGTTTGGACTGGCGGGCCAGGCCTTCCTTGATGGTGCGACCAAACACAAACTGGCGGCCCATGATCTTCATGGCCTGCTGCACGGCCTTGCGGATCACCGGTTCGCCGGTGCGCGACACCAGGTTGGCCATGAATTTGCCGGGGTTGCGGATGATCGCCTTGTCAAGCCGGATCACGTTGCCGGTCAGCATCAGGGCCCAGGTCGAGGCATTGACGAACAGGCTGTCCGACTGGCCCTTGTGCGAGGCCCAGTTGCCGGAATTGATCTTTTCGGCGATCAACTGGTCCTGGGTTTCGGCGTCCGGTACGCGCAAAAGCGCTTCGGCGAGGCACATGAGCGCGACACCTTCCTGGTTCGACAGGCCGAACTCGGCCAGGAACGCATCCAGCGTACCCTGTTCTTCCTTCATGGCGCGCGACTGGGCCACGATGGCAGCGGCCTTGGTGGTCACGGCATCGCGGGTTGCATCATCAATCGGGAAATTGTCGATCAGGTCCCGGACCACCGTTTCCTCGTCAGCAAGGAAATGCTTGCGCAACGCCTTGTGGGCGGCGGCTTTGGTCGGGGCAGGCGGCGGGGCGATACGGGTAGTGGCCATTGCAAATCCCTCATTCACGGCGGCTGGCGCATCGGGCCATATTTTATTTTGTATACAATTTAAGGCCCTCCATAACGCCAATTTCGCCGGCGGCAAAGCAGATTCGTGCCGGCTGGCCCAGGTGCGGCAACTCTTGTCTTTTTATATCAAAAAACCGGCTTGCAGTGGCATGAAATTGCCCAATGTCGCATGGGTGCCGGTAGGGGGCGTCTGCCAATGCCTGACACGGCGGCTTGCAACGCAGGCCAGTGGCGGAGAATGGCGACTCATCCCGCCCCGGCAGAGGCCGAAGGCCGGAAGGGGGCGAGCAGGGATGCTGGCCAACCCCTTGAGGCTGACCATCAAAATGCCCGGGGGTTGACACCATGTTACGTTATATCGGAAGATGCAACTCTTGGAGTAGGAGGGGGACATGAAACTATACCGAAGGTTATTGTTTTTGCTCATTGCCGGGTTTTCTCTGGCGACAGCGCCGGCGTCTGCGCAGCGGCTGCTGCCAAACGAGGACGGTGTGCCGGAGCCGTTCCGGGGGCACCAGTCCGGTTCCGAGATCACGGTTTCCTATGCGGACTGGGACTATATCCTGGGTGCGATCGTGTTCGAGGCCGGCACGTCGGATCGCACGGCCGCCATTGCACCGAAGCACAGTGTCGGAACGCGGGTGCAAAACGGCAACCAGAGCAGCCGGCGCCTTGAAGGCAATCGGGTGATGTTCACCGCGCTTGACGAGGACGCCCTGGCTGTTGTCAGCAGAATTCGACGCGAGCTCGAGGCCGTGCCGGCCTATGCGCCGCTTGGGCTCTGGAGCCGGAACGAGCAGTTGGCCTACTGGCTGAACCTCTATAATGTCACCGTCATTGAACAGATTGGCCTGCGCTATCCGGTCCGGTCCCTGAAATCGCTATATTACGGCGACAGGGAAGAACCGTCGCTGTGGGACGAGAAGCTTCTGAATGTGGCGGGTGTACCCTTGTCCCTGAATGACATTGAACACACAATCCTGTTGCAGAAATGGCGCAACCCGCTGGTGATCTATGGTTTGTTCCACGGTTTTGTCGGCAGCGGCAATGTGCGCGACCAGGCTTATACGGCGGCCAATGTTTATGAACTGCTGGAAGAAAACGCCCGCGAATTCATCAATTCGAACCGGGGCCTGCGCATCCGGGGCAACAAGCTGCTGGTGGCCGCGATCTATGAGGATTTTGCCGACTATTTCCCCGACTTTGACGAGGATATTAAGGCGCATCTCGCTTATTATAGCGACTTCGCCGACCGCGCCCGCATCATGGCGGCCAAGCGGGTCAGCCCCAAAACCAAGGATTTCTATATCGCCGACCTGAATGGCGGTGTGAAATATACGAGCGATTCCGCGCTGGGCAACGCTTCGGCGCTGATGGGCGCCGTGGTTGGAGGTGGCACCTTTGGCGGTGTCGACGTGCCAGCCCTGTCCATGGACTTCGGTACCGAGTTGGCCCAACAGAGCAATACAGCGGCTTCCGGCCTTTCGACCTCGCGTTTCCCGCCGCAGGCGATGGAATATCTGGCCAAGGTGCGCAAGCGCAATATTGACCGTGACGGCACGGTGGATATCGAGGAAATCGACCCCGGCAAAAAACTCGAACCTGTGCAGCCGGTCAAGGATCGTGTGCAGGGGACGGACGAGAACGACAGTTCCGGGGACACGAACGAAGACCCGACGGCCTGAGCCACGCGCGAGGACAATGAATAAGAAAGAGCAGCGTACCCTGTGGTGCGCTGCTCTCATATCATGGGCCTTTCTGGCCGGCGTCAGGCCAGTTTGGTCAGCATATCCTTGGTATAGGGCGCGATCTCGGCAAACGCGGCCGCCTTCACCTTGTTGGCCCAATCGGGGTTTGCGATCAGGGCACGGCCAACAGCGGCCAGGTCGAACTCGTCTGCCTCAAGGCGGCGGGTCAGGTCATCGAGGCTGGCGGGCTGGGCTTCCTGGAAGCCGGCGACACCTTCTTCGGCGAACGCGGCATCAAGGCCGACGCTGCCAACCGTGATGGTGGGCTTGCCGGTGATCTTTTTGGTCCAGCCGGCCAGGTTCAGGTCGCTGCCTTCAAATTCCGGTTCCCAGAAACGGCGGGTCGAGCAGTGGAAAATATCGACGCCAGCATCCGACAGCGGGGTCAGGAACTGTTCCAGTTCAGCCGGGTCCTTCGCCAGCTTCACGGAATAGTCCTGCTGTTTCCACTGCGACCAGCGCAGGATGATGGCAAAATCATCGCCCACTTCCTTCCGGATCGCCTTGATGATTTCGGCGCCGAAACGGGTGCGCTTCACCAGCGAGCCGCCCCATGCGTCGGTGCGTTCATTCAGGCCTTCCCAGAAGAACTGGTCGATCAGATAGCCGTGGGCGCCGTGGACCTCGACGCCGTCGAAGCCGATTTCCTTGGATTCTTTCGCGCCTTTGGCGAACGCGTTGATGACATCGGCGATGTCTTCTTCTGTCATTTCATGGCAGCGCTTTTTGCCCGGCATCACGAGGCCGGACGGGCCGTGGCCCGGTACATCGGGGTCGGGCTCGACACCCGGCTTGCGCACCGCACCCACGTGCCAGAGTTGCGGTACGATCATGCCACCTTCGGCATGTACGGCATCGACCACACGTTTCCAGCCGGCCAGGGCCTTGTCGCCATAGATGAAGGGCACGTTCGGATAACCGTTCGCGGCCTTGTGGTCCACACAGGTGCCTTCGGTGACGATCAGGCCGACACCACCTTCGGCGCGGCGGCGGTAATATTCCACATTCAGGTCGTTGGGCACATTGCCGGGCGAAAAGGTCCGGGTCATGGGCGCCATGACAATACGGTTTTTCAGGTGCAGGCTTTTGAGATCGAAGGGCCGGAACAGGCTCGAAACGCTCATACTGTATTCCTTGGGGTTCGGGGCGGATTGGGCCCGCCGTCAACACATATGGTTTCCAGATAGGGTGTGTTGCCCCACGGTCAAGCCCGTCTTCACATCTGTGTCAGGCTCTTGCCCCTACAAGGATGCAGGCTTATTGATGACGGGAACCATTTTCGGGGAGATATGGCATGCGGTTTACATCAGTCATTTGGGCGGCACTTGTTGCGGCGTCCTTCAGCCTGCCGGCGGCGGCAGCCAGCGAGAAGTCGGCATACGACTTCACCCTGACGTCCATTGAATACAAGGACATGCCGTTGTCCGACTATAAGGGCAAGGCGGTGCTGGTGGTGAACACCGCGTCCTATTGCGGTTTCACCCCTCAGTACAAGGGGCTTGAAGCCCTGTGGCAGGAATACAGGGACAAGGGCCTTGTGGTCCTTGGCGTGCCTGCCAACGATTTTGGCGACCAGGAGCCGGGCAGCGAGCGCAACATCAAGAATTTCTGCAAGGTGAATTTCCAGGTCGATTTCCCCATGACCAAAAAGATGGTCGTGAACGGCAGCGAAGGCACAGCGGAAATCTATCAGTGGCTGGCCGCCGAGCTGGGCGATGAGAGCCGGCCCAAATGGAACTTCCATAAATACCTGATCGACCGCGAAGGCCATCCGGTGGCCTATTTCGGTTCCAAGGTCGAGCCGGAATCAGCGGAACTGAAGGCCGCGATCGACAAGGTCCTGCAGTAGGGTTTGCCTCAGCCGACCGTGTGGCTGCCGCCGCCCGCATAAAGGGCGGTGCGCAGGTCCTTCATGGCGGCATCCAGGTTTTCGGCAAACTTCCAGGGTGCGTTGAACACCACCAGGCCGGAACCGATCATGCGGTGGCCCTCGATACTGTCGGGGGCCATGAATTCGCTGACCAGCTTGTCATGGGGCAGGGCCTTCAGGGCAGAGAGCATGTCCGTATGCCGGGCATCCTTCAGGATCGGGTACCAGAGCGCGAAGATGCCGCTGTCCCAGCGCCGGAGCGCCTTGGCAAGCTTCGGTGCCATTTCGGCATATTCGGTTTTCACCTCGTAGGACGGATCGATCAGCACCAGCCCGCGGCGCACCGAGGGCGGGATCATGGCTGTCATGCCGTTCATGGCGTCCTGCCGGTGGATTTCGACCCGGTCATGTTCGAAGGTCTCGCGCAGGTGGGTCAGCTCGCCCGGATGCAGTTCGCTCAGCACCATACGGTCGCCCGGCCGCAGGATTTCCCGCGCGATCGCAGGCGAGCCGGGGTAGGCGGTTTCGCCATATTTGGCACGCACGGTCTTCAAGAGGTCAAGATACCGGCCAAGCGCCGAGGTGAGTTTCACGTCCACGCCAATGGCAGCGATACCATGCTTGTATTCGCCGGTCTTGTTGGCTTCGCGGCTCGACAGATCATACATGCCGCGGCCGGCATGGGTGTCGAAATAGGCGTAGGGTTTCGGTTTTTCGTTCAGCTTTTCAAGAAGCAGCATCAGGGCGACATGCTTGTGCACGTCGGCGAAGCTGCCGGCATGATAGATATGCTGATAACTGAACATGGCTGAATTCCTTATGCGCCGCCTGCGGGCAGGGTCAGGTCGGCGACGATTTCCTTGAACGGCCGGCTTTCGTCGGCCAGTTGTTCTGCGCTTACCGGCACCTGTTCCGCAATCAGTTTTTTCGCACCCATGAATTCAGGGATGCGGCCCACACAGTCGGCGGCGATCAGTTTACCGGCCTTCAGGTAGAAAAAGGCGACCGAACGACCCGCGGCATCACCGCGTGCGACAAGGGTATCATAGCCCTCTGACAGCCCGGCAATCTGCAGTTTCAGGCCATACTGGTCGGACCAGAACCAGGGCAGGGCATTATAGGATACATCCTCGCCCAGGATATGCTCGACCGCCACCTTGGCCTGGTCGACCGCGTTCTGAACCGATTCGAGCCGCATGTCGCGGCCATAAAGCGCATTATGGTGCCAGGTCACGTCGCCGACCGCATAGATATCGGCGTCCGATGTGCGGCACTGCGCGTCGACGATGATACCCATCGGATGCACGTCAAGGCCGGCGGCCGCCGCAAGGTCCGCATTGGCAACAAGGCCGATGCCTGCGACCACGATGTCGGCTTCGTAGCGGCCACCGTCAGCGGTCAGCACGGCAGCCACATGGCCGTCCCGGCCTTCGATGGCTGTGACCATCTGGCGCGTGTGCACAGACACGCCCTCGGCTTCATGGATGGCCTGGTAACAGGCGGAAACTTCGGGCGCGACCACACGCTGCAGGATACGGTCGGCCGCCTCCAACACAGTCACCTGCTTGCCCAGCTTGCGCGCTACCGCCGCGGTCTCAAGCCCGATATAGCCGCCGCCAATGACCACAAGCTTGTCCGCCTGCATGAATTCGGCGCGCATGGCGTCGGTGTCGGCCATGGTGCGCACATAATGCAGGCCACTGAGGTCATGCCCCGGACAAGTCAGCCGCCGGGCGTGGCCGCCGGTGGCCAGAACCAGCTTGTCATAGGCAAGGCTCGTGCCGTCCGAAAGCTCGATGCTTTTGTGTGCCCGGTCGATGCGGGTGGCACGCCTTCCCAGCTTCAGCGTAACACCCGCAGCCTCGTAGGCCTGCTCGCGCAGGATCGCCATGCGTTCGGGGCCGATTTCGCCCGCCAGATACAGTTTCGACAGGGGTGGCCGCTGGTAGGGCACGACCGGCTCGTCGCTGACAAGGGTAACCTCGTCTTCGAACTTTTTCTGCCGGAGTGTGGTCACGGCCTGGGCTGCCGCATGTCCACCACCAACGATCACCAGTTTTGTCATATATCGAAACCCTTCAGCGGAAGATGGTCCGGCCGGCGAAGCCAGTTGTCGGCCGGATAATGCGCAGACCGGTCGATGGTATGCAAGGTATAGGCATGGCGCGACCTGTCGGACCGGTTGGCGCTGCTCAGGTGCGGAAACAGGCCGCCGAACACCAGCACCGTGCCCTTGGGGGCTTCCAATGGGGCCTTCAGGTCCTCGTCAAACGGCGTGTCGTCCAGGGTTTCATGCCAGGTGTGCACACCGGTTTCGGCGCGGTAGAAGGCCGAGCGCAGCCCACCGGTCTTGTGACCGCCCGGAATGCCCCACAGGCAGCCGTTTTCAACCGTAGCGTCTTCGACCGCGACCCAGAAACCAAGGCAGCTTTCCGGTTCCGTGCGCAGGTACGTGCCGTCCTGGTGGCACACCACTTCGCCACCGATCCTGGGCTGCTTGAAGATATACATGGACTGCAACAGAAGCGGGTCCTGGTGGCCAAGGCCGGTGGCGGCCAGCCGGAAGGCATCCTGCCGGGCGAAAGCGCTGAACACCGGGTCGGTATCATGCATGGCGTGCCCGACCTTGTTGAGCGCCAGATGCTTGGGCGCGGTCAGCTTGTCGTCAGCGTCAAAGGCTTCTTCCTCGAAGAAAAAGCGGGTCTCGTGGCCTGATTCCAGGAAATAGGCATCCTGGTCATGCTGGCGACTGGTGGAGGAAAAGACCGAGCGGTGGGCTGCAGGGTCGAAACAATCGACCAGTTCCATCATGCGTGCCTTGAGCCGGTCACACTCCTCTGGCCTGATCAGGCCATCAAGCACAAGAACGCCGTCACGGTCAAAAGCGTCGCGCATCGCGGCCGTGATGCCACTGAAGGCACGCGCGTCAAAACGGGGTATCATTTCCTTCTGTTTCCCTGGGGTCCCGCCCGCCGATTAGACCCATGTCTGACGGAGGTTGATTTAGGCCGGACCCAAGTGACATGAACGAAGCATAGGCCCCGGTTTGCGTCAAGCCTTGCGCGTGCGGGGGCGACTGCGGTACGCCCTTAGGTGAATGCGGTGCGCGGGGAGAGTTGTATGACCGAGTTTGAAATGATGCTGTTGGGCGGGGCCGGGCTCCTGTTGCTGCTGGTCCTGTGGCTTTTGCTCGAGATCAGGGGCCTGAAGGGCCGCATGGGCGCAGGCGACGATGGCCAGTTGATGCGAATCGAAACCCGTATCTCCGACATGGGCCAGGCCGCCGAGCGCCGCGAGCAGGCCACGCGCGCCGAGTTTGGCCAGCAGTTCCGCGAAAACCGTTTCGAGCTTGCGAAGGTGATTTCCGAGCTGTCCGAATCCGTGCGCAAGCTGGGTGCAGCGCAGGCCGAGGATCAGTTGAAGTTCCGCGACAAGCTGGACGAGAAGATGAAAGAACTTCGGCAGGAAAACAGCCAGAAGCTCGACGAAATGCGCAAGACCGTGGATGAAAAGCTGCAAACCACGCTGGAAAAGCGCCTGAGTGAAAGCTTCAAGGCGGTGTCCGAGCGGCTGGAAGCGGTGCAGCGCGGCCTTGGCGAAATGCAGCAACTGGCCACCGGGGTGGGCGACCTGAAGCGCGTGCTCACGAACGTCAAATCCCGTGGCACATTCGGCGAGGTGCAGCTTGGCCTGCTGATCGAGGATTTCCTGACCCAGGACCAATTTGTCGCCAACTATGACTGCGGCAAGCCGTCGGGTGGTGAGCGGGTGGAATATGGCATCCGCGTGCCTGGAGCCGAACGCGCCGTCTATCTGCCTATCGACGCCAAATTCCCGACCGAGGATTATGAACGCCTGCTGGGTGCCACCGAAATCGGCGACAAGCAGGGCATCGACGAGGCGGGTAAAAGCCTTGAGCGCTCGATCCGCAAGTTCGCGAAGGATATCAGCGATAAATATATCAATCCGCCGCACACCACCGACTGGGCGATCCTGTTCCTGCCGACCGAGGGCCTGTATGCCGAAGTGCTCAGGCGCCCGGGCCTTTTTGAAAGCCTGCAGCGGGACCTGAAGGTCACTGTGGCCGGGCCAACCAACTTCCAGGTGCTTCTGAGCACCTTCCGCATGGGCTTCCGCCAGCTTGCACTGCAGGAACGCGCGGACGAGGTCTGGGATGTGCTGGGCGCGGTGAAGCGCGAATTCGAGAAATTCGGCGACGATGTCGACAAGATCGCCAAACAGTTGAACACCGCCATGAACCAGACCGAAGAGATCCAGAAACGCAAACGGGTAATGCTGCGTGCGCTCAAGAATGTCGAGGCGGTCGAAGGTGAAGGCACGGCGCTGCTGTTCGGGGACGAGGACTCCTGAGGGCTTGCACTGTGCCATTATATTGTCGACACTTCCTGAGGTACTCAGGAGGAGGGGACGAATATGCAACTCGGGAATTTTTCACTCAGCCTTGCGGTGAAGGACATCGCGGCATCACGCAGTTTCTATGAAACGCTGGGCTTCAGTGTTTTTGCCGGCGAACAGGCGCAGGGCTGGTTGATCATGAAATCACCCTCGTGCGTGATCGGGCTTTTCCAGGGCATGTTCGACAAGAACATGCTGACCTTCAACCCCGGCTGGGACGCCGACTGCAACACACTCGACAGTTTCGACGATATACGCGATATCCAGAAACGGCTGAAGGCAGCGGGCATGACCATGGTATCGGAAGCCGACGAGACCACCACCGGCCCGGCCAGTTGCATGCTGCTGGACCCGGACGGCAACCCGGTGCTGCTGGACCAGCATGTCTGAACACGACGCGGGGCGCTTTTTCGGGCAAATTCGCTTTTCCGTTCGCGATTGACGCAAATCAATCCGCCGTAGGCTGGGCCGGACTAGTCTTGCTGCAACACAGCAAGAAGGAGCATCGCCATGAGCCACGTCCCCCACGAACTGCGTGAGGAATTTCCCGAATTTGCCGACCGCATCACGGCCCTGAAGCAGGATGACGAACATTTCCGCCATATGGCCGACGAATATCATGCCCTGAACCGGGAAATCCACCGTATGGAAACCGGCGTCGCGCCGGCGTCCGAGTTTGCCGAGGAAGACCTGCGCAAGAAGCGCATGGTGCTGAAGGACGCCATCTATGGCCTTCTCAAAAACTGACCATCAGGGTCAGTCGCGCGCGAAGTAAAACAGGGGTGCCCACAGTGGTGCCCCTTTTTACTTTGGTTTATGGGGCGGGGATTGGGGGCGGCTCGGCAAAATGGTCCCGGATCGGCCGTTGTCCCGGTTTCCTGCGGATCGTGACAGGATTGTGGCGGCTTTTGCGATGAAGCGTGCAAAAAGCGGGACGGGGGCTATTGAACCTTTGTTCGTGCATGCCTACATTAAGCCTGTAGCCGGCAAGACAAACCCAAATAAAATGGGTAACGGCACATAAAACGACAGCAAACGACAATGCCATACGTAAAACAAATACAACGATGGCAACTATAGCGAGGATAAAAGCCATGTTTACCGAACTTCTCTCCAAGACCAGTGTTGGTCTTTCCAGTTCCCAGCCGATACGTTCCACCCGCACCTGGCGTCGCCGCCGGCGGCATGAACGTCTGGCCCGCGTTTCGCTCGCATCCTGAGCGTCGCGGTCATATTGAGCCAGTCATCGCCACGGCTCCAGGTTCTGTGCGTCAAAGCATAAGGTGATGACAGGTTCCGGTCGGGCCGGGGTGCGGATCATACCCCTGACCCTAGCCCCAAGAGCCCATCCTGGCCCGACCAACCCCCAACTTTCCCAATTCTGTTCCGAGTATCGGAGCTTTACCCGTTTGCCTTTGGGTGACAGCTCTGCGTTCCACTCCTAAACCTACCCAAGCACTCTGGCGCCCCCTTCCTGAAGGTGGCGCCTTTTTCTGTTGCATGCGATTGCGGGGCCGGCCGCGCCGTTGTTTAATGCGCGAGGTCATACACGGTCGCAGGGCAGGGCATGAAACAGGACAAGACACTCTTTTCCGCCGCGGGGCTTGATCTCGCCGCCGGGCCCGACTGGGCGTCGGAAGCCCGCCTGATGGCAGAGGTGGTAGGCCCCGTGTGTGGTGTCGATGAGGTCGGGCGCGGCCCGCTTGCGGGCCCCGTGGTCGCAGCCGCCGTGATCCTGCACCCCGACCGGGTGCCGGTAGGGCTCAATGACAGCAAGAAACTGACCGAAAAAAAACGCGAACATCTGTTCGACCTGATTCACGAACAGGCCCTTGCCGTGTGCATCGCCGAAGCGTCGGTTGCGGAAATCGACGAGATCAACATCCTTGAAGCCGCGATGCTGGCCATGCGGCGAGCGGTGGAAGGCCTTGAAACCTGCCCATCTGGGGCCCTTGTGGACGGCAACCGCGACCCCGGCCTTGGCCTGCCGACGCGCACATTGGTGAAGGGCGATGCCCGCTCGCTGTCGATTGCGGCGGCCAGTATCGTCGCAAAAGTTTTTCGCGACCGGCTGATGAAAAATCTCGCCCTCCAGCATCCCGACTACGGATGGGAGCAAAACGCAGGATATGGTGTGCCCCGTCATATGGCGGCACTAAGATTGGTGGGTGTCAGCCCGCATCATCGCAAATCTTTTGCTCCGATTCGCCAGATTCTGAGTGAAGAATAGCTTACAACTGATTGATTCAGCTTAAAGAATCACTTGACGTCGATTCGTTAACGACTCATAGTCCGACCCATGGTTCGCCGGAAAACGCACCAAAACATGGCCCAAAAACGGGCCGTTTCCGGCAGAATGGGACGGAGATTTTTATGGCTTTTGCTGCGAAGGCGACCCCGATGGGTCCCGGTTTTGGAACCCTGCCGCTGGACACCATCGTTCAGGGCGATTGTATCGATGCGATGAACGCAATGCCCGCCAAGTCGGTGGATGTCATCTTTGCGGACCCGCCCTACAATATGCAACTGAAAGACACCCTGCACAGGCCCGACCATTCCAAGGTCGACGGCGTGCATGATGCCTGGGACAAATTCTCCAGCTTCGCGGCCTATGACGAATTCACGTACCGCTGGCTGAATGCGGCCAAGCGGGTCCTGAAGGACACCGGCACCATCTGGGTGATCGGCTCCTACCACAATATCTTCCGGGTCGGCACCGCGCTCCAGAACCTGGACTATTGGGTGCTGAACGATGTGATCTGGCGCAAGTCGAACCCGATGCCCAACTTCCGCGGCACCCGTTTCACCAATGCACACGAAACCCTGATCTGGGCCGCCAAATCGGCCGACAAGGGCGGTTACACCTTCAACTATGACGCCATGAAAGCCATGAACGACGACACGCAGATGCGGTCGGATTGGACCCTGCCCATCTGTTCGGGCAAGGAACGGCTGAAGTCGGGCGACAAGAAGGCCCATGCGACCCAGAAGCCGGAATCGCTCCTGTACCGGGTGCTGATGGCCTCGACCAAACCGGGTGATGTAGTCCTCGATCCGTTCTTCGGCACCGGCACCACGGGCGCAGTTGCCAAGAAGCTTGGTCGTCATTTCATCGGGATCGAACGTGAAGACGCCTATATCGAAGTGGCCCAGGCGCGCCTCGATGCCATCGAACCCCTGGATAACCATGCGCTTGGTTATACCGAAGGCAAACGCGCCCAGCCGCGCATTCCGTTCGGCACGCTCGTGGAACGTGGCCTGATCCAGCCGGGTGACACGCTTTATGACACCAAGCGCCGCTTTGCCGCGCGGGTGCGCACCGACGGCACCCTGGTGTCCGATAATACCAAAGGCTCGATCCACCAGGTGGGTGCCCGTGTTCAGGGTGCGCCGGCCTGCAATGGCTGGACCTTCTGGCACATTGAACGCAAGGGTGAACTGCTGCCGATCGACGACCTGCGCCAGCAGGTTATCGCCGAAATGCACTAGAATACCTCCGAAAGCGCGGATGCCCGTCTGCGCTTTTGTTCAGGCGCTCCTCTGCCCGGGGAGCGCCTGTTTTCTTCGGACGCAAAGGCGTTCGGCAATCTTTTCTAATGTGTGCTGAAACCGCGTGACAGGGTGCCCATTTAAGCACAGTCTTCCGCTGTCCTGCGCCCAATATTAGCGCGGGCGGAGGACACTTGTGGCCGACGTAGGGTGCCCATGGTGCGGTGCCCGGCCCGCACGGAGATAAAGTGATGAGCAAGGAACGCAACACCAAGAAAGAAGCGAAGAAAAAGCCGCTTCTGGACAAGAAGGAAAAGAAAGCCGCCAAGGCTGCCAAGAAGGCCGGTCCGGGCTACGGACTATAATCCTGCCCTAATTCCCGCTTATCCTTGAAATCAAGCCATGGCCCGGTCATCGGGCCATGACAGACCCTGTGTTTTGTTGAGTATTGCGCCATGAGCTTCCATCACCTGACAGCGGCCGACTATCGGGCCATGCCCTGGAAAAACGGGCAGGGCAGCACGACCGAAATCCTGTCTGTGCCAACAGACGAGGGTGACGGCTTCAAATGGCGCATCAGCATCGCCGATGTCACCGCTGACGGCCCGTTTTCCAAATTTCCCCATGTCGACCGCACGATCATGCTGATCGAAGGCAAGGGCATGGTGCTGGATGCCGGTGAAGCCGGAACACTCGATCTCAGCCACCCTTTCACGCCGGTGCCGTTTGAAGGCGACTGGCCGGTTTACGGGCGTCTGCTGGGTGGCCCGGTGAAGGATTTCAACGTGATGTCCGACCGGCGTTATGCACGTACCGATGTCGCGGTCATGACCCTGGGGGCCGTGCCGCAGCCGGTTGCCCTCAAAGGCGCGCCGATTGCCGTGCATCTGTTCGGCCCGGCATCCCTGCAGTGGCCGGACGGGCGTTTTGTCGCGGCGCGCACCGGCGATACCCTGGTGTTCGACAAGGGTACCAACTGCCTGCTTGCTGCCACCGGCCCCGCCGCGGTGCAGGCTGCGGTCGTGGCCGTGCGCCTACTGGCCTGAAACCAGTTTCGCCATTTTGGCAAATACGGTCGGCAGGCCGACATCGTCCAGCCGGTCCAGCGGATGCCAGAACCCGTTCTCCAGGTTAAGCCGCTGTGCGGCCTTGGCCGACACCAGCCGGGTTTCCAGATGAAAATGGGTAAAGGTGTGTTTGGCCAGCCCCTCAACCGGTTTCCAGTAATCGTCGCTCGGTACCGACGTCAGCCATTCGGCCTTGGCCGGGAAATCGGGCCGTTCGGTCCAGGGCGTTGAATACAGCCCCGGCATGCCGCCCAGAAGCCCCTTGGGCGCACGCCTTTCCAGAAGCACATGGCCATCATGCACCAGCCAGAAGGCGACCGCGCGGCGGGTGGGTTTTTCTTTCTTTGGCGCTTTCTGCGGGAAACGTTCGGCATCACCCGCCGCGCGGGCGGCACAGGCGCGCGCCCAGGGGCACAACAGGCATTTGGGATTGCGGGGTGTGCACACGGTGGCACCAAGGTCCATCATGGCCTGGGCAAAATCGCCCGGGCGTCGGTCGGGCGTGATCTCGCCGGTCAGGGCCCGGATCGATTTTTTGGCACCCGGCAATTCTTCTTCAAGGCGCCTGAGGCGGCTGATCACCCGCTCCACATTGCCGTCAACCACCGTGGCGGGCACATCAAACGCGATGGCGGCAATGGCGGCGGCGGTATAGTCGCCAACGCCGGGCAGGGCCCGGAGGCCGGCTTCGGTGTCCGGGAATTTGCCGCCAAAATCGCGGGCCACCACGGTCGCACATTTATGCAGGTTGCGGGCGCGGGCATAATAACCAAGGCCGGCCCATTCCTTCAGCACATCATCGAGGGGTGCTGCGGCCAGTGCGGTTACGGTCGGCCATTTTTTCATGAAGCGGGCGAAATAATCCTTCACGGTCGCGACCGTGGTCTGCTGCAGCATCACTTCCGACAGCCACACGGCATAGGGGTCGGCATGCGCGCCCGGTTCCGCGCGCCAGGGCAGGCGGCGTCGGTTGGCATCGTACCAGGCAAGAAGATCGGCGGCGAGGCTGGTCATCACGGCTCGTTGAAGCGGGTGCTTTGTCCTTGTGCCCATGGGGGGCGTTTGATAGCACTGAACCATAGTCATTGCGTAGAATAGAGCAAGCCCCATGGCGGAACCCCCGCGCAAATCCGAGACGCGCAAATCCGACGACCGGCGCATGAAGACCACCCCCGCATCTGCGGCGGTTGGAAAACTGCTGGCCGGCACCATGCGCAAGCGCGGCTTCCTGCAGGCCGAGGTCATTACCCGCTGGGCTGACATTGTGGGCGTGGAACTGGCCGGCAGTACCGTGCCGGTGAAGCTGGTTTTCCCGCGCGGGGAACGCATGGGCGCGACCCTGGTGGTCAGGACGGAATCGGCCTTTGCGCCGCTTCTCAGCCACAAGGCGCCGCGTATCATCGAGAAAACAAACGCTTTTTTCGGATATGGCGCGGTTGCCAAAATGTCGGTGGTCCAGGGGCCGTTGCCGCGCAAGATTGTGCGGGCCCAGATGGCGAAACAGCCGCTGGCGGCGCCGGAGAAAGCAAAGCTTGACGCCCTGACCGGTACGGGGGAGTTGAGCCCGCTGCGCCAAGCGGTTAAAAGCCTTGGAGAATATGTGTTGGGCCCGAAACCGAAGGGCCAGGTCAAGTGATCGATTGGGGGAGTTTGGTATGACACGTTTCATGTTGCAGGTAGCAACAATTCTGTCGATTCTGGTTCCTGTTTCTGTTGCATCTGCAACAGATGCGGCGCCCGCGGTCCAGTCTGGCGACATTGTCTATGGCAGTGTGTCGGCGCCGGTGGAGATCATCGAATATGCTTCGCTGACCTGCCCGCACTGTGCGCATTTTTCGACCGACGTGTTCCCCGAATTCAAGAAACAATATATCGACACCGGCAAGGTGCGTTTCGTGTTCCGCAACTTCGTGCGCGACCCCTATGACATGGTGGCGTCGCTGGCGTCCCGCTGCACGGGGGACGTGGAAGCGACCAAAACCATGATCGCGGCACTGTTCGCCGAACAGCAGCAATGGATACGGTCGCCGAACTATTATGAAGCCGTCTTTGCGATCGCCGCCAAATCGGGGGTCAGCAAGGAGGCGTTTGCCGCCTGCCTCGATAACGAGGACCTGGCCAAAACCCTGGTGATGAGCAAACAGGACGGCATCAAGCTCTATAAAATCGAACGCATACCGACCCTCGTGATCAATGGCGTGCCGACCGTGAAGCACGAGCTTGAAGACCTGAAACAATTGATCGAGGGCGGGCAATAAGCCTGGTCCGGTCTGGCGCAAGAATTGACTCGTCAGGCAGCGCCTGACATTGTAAAACACAATATCTAGTGGGTGAGGACATGGCTATCTACAAGAAATTCGGTTCCAACATGCGTATGGCTGGCCTTCTGGCCGGTTTTCTGGCGCTTGCCGCCTGTGATGGCGGCGACAAGGCGGGCGACAGCGCCGACGGCAAGCAGATGGACGGCCTGCCACGGGCTGCCGACAGCCAGGTTGCGGTTGATCCTGCGGTCAGCCAGACCGGCACCTGGGGTGACATTGTCTATGGCAGCGCCGATGCGCCCGTGGAAGTGATCGAATATGCGTCGCTGACCTGCCCGCACTGCGCGGCCTTCTACAAGGCGGTGTTCCCGGAAATCGAGAAGGACTATATCGAAAGCGGCAAGGTGCGCTTTGTTTACCGCAACTATATCCTGAACCAGCTTGACCTGGCGGCATCCGCCGTGGCGCGTTGCGGCGACATGGAAAGTACCAAGAAGATGATGCAGATCTATTTTGCGCGCCAGCGCGAATGGGCCGGGTCTGAAAAGCCGATCGACGAACTGGCCGCGCTTGCGCGCCGGGTCGGCATCAGCCGCACCGAATTCGACCGCTGCCTGTCGGACACCAACATGCACAAGCATCTGGTGGAACTGACCCAGAATGCCCAGAAAGTATATGATGTCCAGGGCACACCGACCCTGTTTGTCAATGGCAAACGGGTGGACAGCAATGGCCTCGATGCCCTGAAGGAAGCGATCGACGGCGCGCTTTAACGCTGTCATTGCAGGCGACCGGCCGGGGGGCAGGTCGCCTGTTTCGATTTAAAGAGGGGGAGCAGGGCGCGGCATGAGATTTTCGCGTCTCAGATTGTCAGGATTCAAATCCTTCGCCGATCCGACGGAGCTGCATATCGAACGCGGCCTGACGGGGGTGGTGGGGCCGAACGGCTGCGGCAAATCCAACCTTCTTGAAGCCATCCGCTGGGTCATGGGTGAAAACCGGGCCAAGTCCTTGCGCGGCAGCGGCATGGAAGACGTGATCTTCGCCGGCACCGACAAACGCTCCGCCCGCAACCTGGCTGAAGTGACGCTGGTGATCGACAATCACGACCGGTCCGCCCCCACCGATTATAATGACGAGGACATGCTGGAGATCACCCGCCGGATCGAGCGGGATTCGGGCTCTGCCTACCGGATCAACGGCAAGGACGTGCGCCAGAAGGATGTGCAGCTTCTGTTCGCGGACGCGGCCACCGGCGCGCATTCGCCGGCGCTTGTGAGCCAGGGCCGCATCGGCAGCCTGATCAACGCCAAACCGCAGGACCGGCGCGCCATCCTTGAAGAAGCCGCCGGCATTTCCGGCCTGCACACGCGCCGTAAGGAAGCCGAAAGCCGGCTCAAGGGCGCCGAAGGCAACCTGGTGCGCCTGCAGGATGTGATCCAGGCCATGGAAGTGCAGATCGCCAGCCTGAAACGCCAGGCCAAACAGGCGGTGCGCTACCGGTCGATTTCGGGCGATATCCGCCAGGCCGAAGCCTCGCTACTGTATCTGAAATGGAAACAGGCGGCCGAAGATGTGATCGAGCTTGAGCGCAAGATGCGCGAGGCGGCAACCGCGGCTGCGGCCATCACCGGCCAGGTGGCGGAACTGTCGGCGGCGCAGGCCGACCTGGCCGCAACCCTGCCGCCCCTGCGGGAAGCCGATGCCGAAGCCGCAGCGAAGTTGCAGCGCCTGACCATCGAACGCGAAAACCTGGACGCCGAAGCCGCGCGCCGGCGCGAAGCCGCCGCCAATTTGCGCGCAAGCCTTGAACAGATTGCGGGCGACCGCGACCGCGAACAGGAAATCTCTGCCGACGCGGGCGCGGCGCTTGAACGGCTGAACAGCGAAAAGGCACGGCTGGAAGCAGCACGCGACGCGGAAAAGGATGCCGAAGTTTCGGCCCGCGAACGCATGGAAACGGCCCAGAAGGCGGCGGGTGAAGCCGAATCGGCCTACGACAGGCAAAGTGAGCAGGCGGCCCAGGCCCGCGCCCGGCGATCCAGCCTTGAAAGCGACAAGCTGGCGATCAACCGGCGTGGCGACCAGTTGCGCGCCGAACAGGCCCGCATTGAACGCGAAATGGATGCCATGGCCGCAGAAGACACGGTGGCCGCCGCCCTGAAGGCAGCCGAAGTGGCGGTCGCGGAAGGCGAGGACCGGCTGGCCAAGTCGGGCGAGGCATTGCAGGCGGCGGAAAGCGCCACGCAGCAGGCCCGTGCGCGCCGGAACGATGCCGATGCCACCCGGGCCGAACTGGAAGGTGCCGCCAAAACCCTGATGGGCGAGGTCGCAAGCCTGAGCCGGCTTCTTGAAGCTGCGAGCGCCAAGGCCGACAGCCCGGTCGCCGACCGGCTGAAAGCCAAACCCGGATATGAACGCGCCGTGGGCGCCGTGCTGGGCGAAGAAGCCGAAGCCGGCCTGAATGATGGCGCCAGCCGTTTCTGGCAGGAACTGCCCGCGCTTGAGGCCGCCACATGGCCCGCAGGCATCGAAGCGATTGACCAGTTTGTCGAGGCCCCGGCGGCGCTGAAGCGCCGGTTCGCGTTCGCGGGCCTGTTGCCGGACGGCATGGACGGTGCCGGCCTGCAAGCGGCCCTGAAACCAGGCCAGCGGCTGGTATCCAAGGACGGCGCCTTCTGGGACTGGGACGGCTATGTGCAGAAAGCCGGTGCGCCGGGCGCGGCTGCTGTGCGGCTCGAACAGAAAAACCGGCTGGCGGCCCTGAAGGCCCAGCATGAGAAAGCCGCAGGCGAGGCCGAGCGGGCAACCGCTGCCGCGGCCCAGGCCGGCGACGCGCACCAGAAAGCGCGCGAGGCCGAACAGGCCATGCGGCAACTGAGGCAGGAAACCGAAAAAGCGCTGGCTGACGCGCGCCGGGCACTGGTGGCCGCCGAACAGGAAGCCAGCAAACGCGCCAGCCGTGCCAACATGCTGAAGGATACACTGGCGCGCCTGAAGGCCGAGGAGGCCGAGACCAGAAGCCGGCTGGATGCCATCGATGCCCGCATCGCCGAACTGCCGCAGAACCTGGCGCTGGAGGAAGAACTGAAAAGCCTGCGGGCGAAGGTTGAAAGCCTGCGCGCCGAGCTGTCGACCGCACGTGCGGCCTATGACAGTCTGCGCCGTGAAGCCCAGGCCCGCACCGACCGGCTGAGCGCCATCCATACCGAATCAGGCGCCTGGACCCTGCGCGTGACAAGTGCCGAGAAACAGTTGAAGGCGCTGGACGAACGTGAGGCGGATACCAAGAAGCAGCTCGCTGCCGTGGAAGCCGGCCCCGAAGAACATGAACGCCGCCTGCAGCTCCTGTTGGACCAGCTATCGCTGGCTGACGCTGCCCGCACGGAAGCGAACGAAAAACTGCAGGCAGCCGAAGTACAACTGGCCGAAAAGGACCGCGCCCTGCGTGCGGTTCAGGAAACCCAGACCGAAGCGCGCGAACGCCAGATCAGGGCCGAAGCTGCGGTCGAAAACGCCGTCAGCCGCCGCAAGGACATTGCGCTGCAGGTGGGTGAACGCTTTGAATGTGCGCCGACGCAATTGATGGAAAAGGTCGGGATCGAAAGCGCCGACAGGCTGCCGGACGCCAGCGTGCTGGAGGTCCAGTTGGACCGGCTGAAACGCGAACGCGAACGCCTGGGGGCGGTGAACCTGCGCGCCGACGAGGAACTGACCGAGATCGAAGAGCAACTGACCCACCTGACGGGCGAGCGGGCCGACCTTGAAAGCGCCATCGCGCGGCTGAGGCAAGCCATATCCAGCCTGAACCGGGAAGGCCGCGAACGCCTGCTGGCGGCGTTCGAGGTGGTGAACCAGCATTTTGGCGAACTGTTCAAAAGCCTGTTCGGTGGTGGCACCGCGCATCTGGAACTGACCGAATCCGACGATCCCCTGGATGCCGGCCTCGAGATTTTCGCGAGCCCGCCGGGCAAGAAACTTCAGGCCCTGTCCCTGCTGTCGGGCGGCGAGCAGGCGCTGACGGCGCTGTCGCTGATCTTTGCCGTCTTTATCACCAACCCGGCGCCCATTTGTGTGCTCGACGAGGTGGACGCCCCGCTGGACGATGCCAACGTGGAACGTTTTTGTAATTTGCTGGACGAAATGACCGGTCGCACCGACACCCGGTTCCTGATTGTCACCCACAATGCGGTGTCCATGGCGCGCATGAACCGGCTGTTTGGGGTCACGATGGCGGAACGGGGCATTTCGACCCTGGTGTCGGTCGACCTGGAGCGGGCATCCGAAATGCGGGACGCCGGCTAGGCCGGAAGGTCCTCAGGCCGTGCGCAGAATCTTTTCCATGGGCCGGCCCTTGGCCAGTTCGTCGACCAGTTTGTCCAGGTAGCGCACTTCGCGCATGATATCGTCTTCGATTTCCTCGATCCGCACACCGCAGATCACGCCGGTAACCAAGGTCCGGGCCGGGTTCAGGGCAGGGGCCTTGGTGAAGAAGGTTTCGATATCGGTGCCCTGTTCCAGGACATCGGACAGCGCGTCCCGGTCATAGCCGGTCAGCCAGTGGATGACCGTGTCGACTTCGGCCCTGGTGCGGCCTTTCTTTTCGGCCTTGGCGATATAGGCCGGGTAAACCTTCGCGAAGCTCATTGCATAAATACGGTGATTTGCCATGGTGTTCGGCCCTCCCTGCCTGATCTGTGTGGCCAGACTGGTACGGTTTGGCCGTGAATGCAATCCATTGCCATGACGTGCCCTGAAGGCTGAATCCCCGAAGGCAGGATGCCGGAACCGGAAGGGGCGGGCGCCCATATGGCCCAAGGTCCGATGTATTTTCATTTTTTTTGTAATAAAAACAATAAGTTAAGCTTTTTCCGCAATGTCTTGACACTTTGGGGGGCAATCACTATGTTGCAGGCGCCTTTTGGCGGCGATTCTGGCAATGCCGGGAGCGCCATGGCGGTGGTCTGTTTGATCCATAACCTTAGGGGACGTAGGCGATGGGTGAAAATACGAAAGACCCGAAGCTTGCCGACCTTGAACAACGGTTGAGCGCCGCCCGCAAGAAAGCCGAGCCTGAGCCCGAAAATACGACGGGTAAGGGGAGCGCCATGGGCGTGGCTTTCAAGATGGGCATAGAATTGGTGGCCGGAGTTGCAGTCGGCGTGCTAATTGGCTTGACGTTGGACAAATGGCTCGCTACACCGCCCGTGTTTTTGTTCGTGTTTCTGATTATGGGATTTGCTGCAGGCCTGAGGAACGTTATCCGCGAGGCCAGGAAAATGCAGGACCAGGACGCCGATCCGGTGTCTCAGGAACATGGTAAGGATTGACAGCAGGCCGCTTGGTGCGGCGTGCCCAACTTGAAGAGACTGTAGCCGTGGCCCACAGCCCTATTGAGCAATTCGAGATCAAGCCCCTCTTTCAAATGGAAATCGCCGGCTTTGATGCGTCGTTCACCAATAGCTCGCTCTGGATGGTTATCGTTGTCAGCTTCATGAGCCTGTTCATGGTTGCCGGCATGCGCAAAAGCGCAGCGGTACCGGGGCGCTGGCAGTCGGCCGTCGAGGTGCTCTATGAATTTGTCGCCGGCATGATCCGCGACAACGTGGGCCGCGAAGGCAAGAAATACTTCCCGTTCATCTTCACGCTGTTTGTGTTCATCCTGGGCCTGAACCTGGCCGGCATGCTGCCTTACAGCTTCACCGCCACGAGCCATATCGCCGTCAACTTCGCGATGGCCCTGTTTGTGTTCGTCGGCGTGACCCTTATCGGTTTCATCAAGAACGGCGCCGGTTACCTGCGCCTGTTCGCGCCGTCGGGCGTTCCGCTGTGGCTTCTGCCGCTGATCGTGCTCATCGAGATCATCTCCTACTGCACGCGCCCGATCAGCCTGGCGGTTCGTCTGTTCGCCAACATGCTGGCCGGCCACATCATGATGAAAGTTTTCGCAGGCTTTATCATCAGCCTTGGCGCTGCCGGTGTTGCCGGTATGGTCGGTGCTGTGCTGCCGTTCGGTGTAACCGTGCTGCTGACCGGCCTCGAAATCCTGGTTGCCTGCCTGCAGGCTTATGTCTTCACGATTTTGACCTGTATCTACCTGAATGATGCAATGCATCCGGGCCACTAAGATACCGGTTCAGACGACCAAACAACCAAACAACCAATCGATCCAGTTACAGAAAAGGACTAGAACATGGAACTCGCTGCTGCAAAAATGATCGGTGCTGGCATTGCCACCCTCGCTCTCGCAGGTATCGGTATCGGCCTCGGCAACATCTTCGGTAGCTACCTCTCGGGCGCCCTCAGGAACCCGTCGGCTGCTCCGAAGCAGTTCACCAACCTGCTGATCGGCTTCGCCCTGACCGAAGCTACCGGCCTGTTCGCGCTCGTTATCGCGTTCCTGATCCTGTTCACCTAAGAACAGCGAACACTGGGTCTGGAGGTTTTGGCGCGGTCGCAGGTCGGCCGCGCCAGCCACTATCCGGACCTTCGCGGAACCTGGTTCCGCGGCCCCGTGGCCAAATGGCCCGTTTTTGAACACCCAAGCCATAGAGGCAAGTGATGTCAGAAGCTCATACAGAAGTCGCAGAACAAAAGGGCGGTCTGCCGCAACTGAATCTCGCGACCTATGAAGAGCAGATCATCTGGTTGATCATCAGCTTTGCCGTGCTGTTCCTGATCGTGTCGCGCGCCGTTCTGCCGCGTGTGACCAAGGTCCTGGAAGAGCGCGAAGAGCGTATCGCCACTGATCTGGATACCGCCGAGCGTCTCCGCAAGGACGCCGAAGAGGTGAAGGCTTCCTATGAAGCCGCCGTTGCCGAAGCGCGCAGGAAGGCCCAGGAACTGATCCTCGGCGCCAAGGACGCGATCCAGGCCGATATCGCCAAGGCCCAGGCCGAGCTGGATGCCGAACTCGGCAAAAAAGCCGACGAAGCCGAAGCCCGTATCGCCAAGGCCAAGGATGAAGCCCTGGCCGGTATCAGCGAAATCGCCACCGGCGCTGCCGTCGACATCATGGCCAAACTGGCCGGCGTCGAAGGTGAAGATGCCGCGGTAGCCAAAGCGGTTGAAACCGCGCTGGCAAGCAGGAAGGGAGCGTAACATGTCCGTTCAAGGCGAACCCTTCTATCTTGATCCGACCTTCTGGGTAGGCTGCTCCTTCGTCGTGTTTGTCGGCGGTGTTGTGTATGCCAAGGCCCACAAGAAAATCGGCGAAATGCTGGATGCCCGTTCTGACGCCATCAAGGCCCAGATCGAGGAAGCCAAGGCCCTGCGCGACGAGGCCGAAAGCCTGCTGAGCGACTATCAGCGCAAACAGCGCGAAGCCGAAAAAGAGGCTGCCGAAATGGTTGCCCAGGCGCAGGAAGATGCCCGCATCATGGCTGAAGAAGCCAAAGCGGATATCACCCGCCTGGTCGAGCGTCGCAGCCGCGCCGCCGAAGAAAAGATCCGCCAGGCCGAAGCCGCTGCGGTGAAGGAAGTCAAGGCCGTTGCCGTGAATGTGGCTGTTACTGCCGCAACCGCCGTGCTGGCCGACAACCTCAAAGGCAAGGCCGGTGGCGCCCTGGTTGATGCCGCTATTGGCGACGTCGAAGCCAAGCTGCACTGATTTCTGTTTCGAGTAATCTGTACCGAGTACCCAAACGCTCCGCTTCGGCGGGGCGTTTTTTCTTGTGCGGCATCTCCCTATTGGCTAGCCATGTGGGGCGCGGACCGCGCGTGTGACGGGGGATAACGATAGTGCTGGACAAAGGCGACGCAGGCAACCTGATGCGCTGGGCGACACGGGCCTCGGTTTCCGTGGCGCTGTGCCTTGTCGTCGGCAAGGCCATTGTCTGGTGGCTGTCGGGCTCGGTGGCGCTTCTGGGGTCCTTGGCAGATTCGTCGCTCGACCTTGCGGCGTCCCTGGTTACCATGTTTGCCATCCGCACCGCCCTGATGCCGCCTGATGACGATCACCGGTTCGGGCACGGCAAGGCCGAGGCGCTGGCGGGCCTGTTTCAGGCCGCGGTGATGAGCGGCTCTGCCGTGTTCCTGGTGCTTGAATCGTCCAGCCATATCTGGGAGCCGGAACCGGTGGAGCAGTCCAGCCTGGTGATGATCATTTCCGCCATCGCCATCCTGCTGTCGCTCGGCCTGGTGATGTTCCAGTCCTATGTGGTCCGGCACACGGCGTCGCTCGCAGTCCGGGGCGACCATCTGCATTATAAGGGCGACATGCTCCTCAATCTGTCGGTCATCGCGGCAGCGTTTCTGAGCGCCGAGGGTTTCCTGCGTGCGGACGGCATCTTCGGCGTGCTGATCGGGCTTTATATCCTCAAAAGCGCCTATGATATCGTGCGCCCCGCCATCGACATGCTGATGGACCGGGAATTTTCGCCCGAGGAGCGCGAACAGATTTTCAACATTGTCATGGGCAACCCGGACGTGAAGGGCCTGCACGAGCTTAAGACCCGTTCCGCCGGCCGCGACCGTTTCATCCAGATGCATATCGAGGTGCCGGGGGATATGACGGTGGCCGCCGCCCATGTGATCGCGGACGAAGTGGAGGCCACCCTCGGTGAAACCTTCCCGGACACCGAAATTCTGATCCATATGGACCCGCCGACCGTGCTGTCGCATGGCCTGACGGTCCAGGAATTGCCGGATATCAAGGAAGAAGCATGATCATCTTTCCGGGCATCAAGGGCTGAGATATGGCCAAACTGTCGCTAAAGACCAGAGCTTCCCTTCTGAAGAAGGCATACAGGTATCGCACGGCGAAGGATTTCCGTATCGATGGCCAGTGGCCCAACAATATCAAGGACATGCCCTGGTATGACCAGCCCGACGCGCAGGCGCAACTGGACCGGCGGCAGGACCTGGCTCCTGAGGACCGCGCAACCCTGCAAACCTGGCTGGACAAGGGTTATGTCACCAAAAAAGTGATGCCGGGTGCGATGTGCGACCGGCTGATCGACAGCATCAATACCGGCTTCTGGGAGGGCAGGGAAAAATTCCCCAAGGCCCGTGCCGTCAGCGTGCGGCGGCAGGGTGAGGACGGCCACCGCTGGATGCGCCAGACGGAAGCCGTGACCCTGTCGGCTGAGGAACGGGAATGGGTCAAAACCAACAGCAACTGGCGCATTCACGACCTGATGAAAGAATCCCGGCTGTTTTACGACGCCGCGCACCTGCCAGACATTATCGACACCTGCAGTCTGCTGTTTGGCCGGAAGGCGACAACCGATTTCAGCCTGAGTTTCGGCAATGGCAGCGAACAGCCCGTCCATCAGGACAATGCCTTTTTTCATATTTATCCCCGCAACCACCTGATCGGCTGCTGGATCGCGCTTGAGGACATTCATCCGGACAGTGGCCCGCTGGTCTATTACCCGGGCAGCCACCGCATCGGCATGTGGCCCAGCTATGATGCGAATTACCCGGAAACCAATTTCGTGACCGTGGGCGAAGAAGACGGCCAGGCCTATCTGGACTGGCTTCGGGCCCAGGTGGAAAACACATACCCGCGGGAAACCTTCATCGTGAAAAAAGGCAATGCCATTTTCTGGCACGCGGCGCTGGCCCATGGTGGCTCAGCCCGCCTGGACCCAGACCGGACAAGACACAGCTATGTCCTGCACCTGACGCCCGAAAAGCTGAAGGTGAATAAAAGGCATGGTATTCTGAAGCGGCATCCTGAGGCATGAGGGAGGCGGATGTACAAACCCCGCACATCGCAACCTGCAAAGACAAAGTGTTGAATGATATGAGCATTACAATTTACGGCATCAAGAATTGCAATTCCAAAAATCATTAAATG
>SBGU01000036.1 GCA_006226495.1 Alphaproteobacteria bacterium | reverse complement strand
TCGCGCCGATCGCCATGGACGAAGGCCTCCGCTTCGCTATCCGCGAAGGCGGCCGTACCGTCGGTGCCGGCGTCGTAGCCAAAATCCTGAAGTAATGCAACCAGGCGCCAGCCACCGAGCTGGCGCCGCCTTTAAGGTATAGATCAATGGAAGCGCAAAAAATTCGCATCCGGCTGAAAGCCTTTGACCACCGCGTGCTTGACCAGGCATCGAGTGAGATCGCTGGCACGGCCAAGCGTACGGGCGCTCTGGTGCACGGTCCGATTCCGCTGCCGACCAGGATCGAAAAGTTCACGGTTCTTCGTGGTCCCCACATCGACAAGAAGTCCCGCGAGCAGTTCGAAATGCGTACCCACAAACGCCTGCTTGACATCGTAGACCCGACCCCGGCCACCGTGGACGCGCTGATGAAGCTCGACCTCGCCGCTGGCGTCGACGTTGAAATCAAACTGCAAGGGTAAGTCTCATGCGTACAGGTTTGATTGCAAAAAAACTGGGTATGACCCGCGTATTCAACGACGCCGGTCACCATGTGCCGGTAACGGTTCTGCAGCTTGACGGCTGCCAGGTCGTTGCCCAGCGCACCATCGAAAAAGACGGTTATACCGCTCTGCAGCTCGGTGTTGGCGCCCGCAAGGCGAAAAACGTGTCCAAAGCCATGCGCGGTCACTTCGCCAAAGCGGAAGTCGAGCCGAAAGCCAAGGTTGCTGAGTTCCGTGTGGACGCAGACGGCCTCGTCGAAGTTGGCGCCGAACTGACCGCAGACCATTTCCTGGTCGGTCAGCGCGTTGACGTCGTCGGTACCTCCAAGGGTAAAGGCTTCGCCGGTGTTATGAAGCGCCACAACTTCGGTGGTCTTCGTGCATCGCACGGCGTGTCGGTATCGCACCGTTCGCACGGTTCGACCGGTCAGTGTCAGGACCCGGGCCGCGTCTTCAAAGGTAAGAAGATGGCTGGTCATCTGGGTGACGTTCGCAAGACCGTTCAGAGCCTTGAAATTGTCGAAACGCGGGTAGATGAAGGCCTCATCCTGGTGAAGGGCGGCATTCCTGGTTCCAAAGAGGGCTGGGTGCTGATTTCCGACGCTGCGAAGAAGCCGCTCCCGGAAGGCGTGCCGATGCCGGCCGCATTCCGCGCTCCCGTGAAAGCCGACGCTGCCGTTGCAGCCCCGGCTGAGGAAGTCACCGAAGCAGCACCTGCTGCAGAAGGTAACGAGGAATAAGCGTCATGAAGACGAATGTTCTCAATCTCGACGCCAAACAAGTTGGTGACATCGATCTCGATGAAGCCATCTTCGGCGTAGCCGCACGTGCAGACATCCTGCACCGTGTGGTAAACTGGCAGCTCGCGAAGCGCCGTGCAGGGACCCACGCTGTGAAGTTCCGTGCCGACATCGCGCGCACTGGCAAGAAACTCGGCAAGCAGAAAGGTGGCGGCGGTGCCCGTCACGGTTCGCGCCGGTCCAACATCTTCGTTGGTGGCGGTCGCGCCTTCGGCCCGATCCCCCGCGATCATGGTTTCGACCTGCCGAAAAAAGTCCGCGCGCTCGGCCTGAAGACCGCTCTGTCGGCCAAACAGGCTGATGGCAAGCTGATCGTTGTCGACGCTGCTGAACTCAAGGACGGCAAGACCAAGGAACTGGTCGAAAAGCTGGGCAAACTTGGCCTCGCCAACGCCCTGTTCATCGACGGTGCCGAAGTCAATGCGAACTTCAAGCGCGCCGTGCAGAACATCCCCAACGTGGATGTGCTGCCGACCCAGGGTGCCAACGTCTACGACATCCTTCGTCGTGACACGCTGGTTCTGACCAAGGCCGCTGTTGCCCAACTCGGGGAGAGGCTCAAATGACCGCAGTCAAGCATTATGACGTGATCAAGAGCCCGGTCATCACCGAAAAGGCGACGCTCGGCTCTGAAAACAACCAGGTGACCTTCAAGGTCGCCATCGACGCAACCAAGCCGGAAATCAAAGCGGCCGTGGAAGCGCTCTTTGGCGTGAAGGTCAAGAAAGTCAACACGCTGCGCCAAGAAGGCAAGGTAAAACGCTTCCGCGGTACTGTCGGCAAACGCGCCGAGTACAAGAAAGCAATGGTTACCTTGGAAGAAGGCAACAGCATTGACGTGACGACGGGGGTTTAACCGATGGCACTCAAGCAATATAAACCGGTGACCCCGTCGCAGCGCGGCCTTGTTCTCGTAGACCGTTCCGGTCTGCACAAAGGCAAGCCCGTCAAGGCGCTGACCGAGGGTCTGACCAAGTCCGGCGGCCGGAACAACACCGGTCGTGTGACGTCCTGGCACCGTGGCGGTGGCCACAAGCGTACCTACCGCGTGATTGATTTCAAGCGGACCAAATGGGACGTTGCCGCAACCGTTGAACGCCTTGAATACGATCCGAACCGGACCGCTTTCATCGCGCTCGTGAAATATGAAGATGGTGAACTGGCTTACATCATCGCTCCGCAGCGTCTGGCCCCTGGCGACCAGATCATTGCTGGCGAAAAAGTTGACGTGAAGCCGGGCAACGCCATGCCGCTCTCCAACATGCCGATCGGTACCATCATCCACAACGTGGAAATGAAGCCGGGCAAGGGTGGTCAAATCGCTCGTTCCGCTGGCGCCTATGCCCAGTTGATCGGTCGTGACCGCGGTTATGCGCAGATCCGTCTTTCTTCGGGTGAAGTCCGCATCGTTCGTGGCGAATGTCTCGCTACGGTCGGCGCCGTATCGAACCCCGACAACCAAAACCAGAAGCTCGCGAAAGCAGGCCGTAACCGCTGGCTGGGTCGCCGTCCGCACGTTCGTGGTGTTGCCATGAACCCGGTCGATCACCCGCACGGTGGTGGTGAAGGTCGGACCTCTGGTGGCCGCCACCCGGTAACCCCGTGGGGCAAAGGCACCAAAGGCAACAAGACCCGTTCGAACAAAGCTTCGGACAAATTCATCATCCGGTCGCGCCACGAGCGCAAGAAACGCTAAGGAGTCTCCAATATGGCACGCTCTGTATGGAAAGGCCCTTTCGTTGACATGCACCTGATGAAAAAGGTGGAAGGTGCTCTGGAAAGCGGCAAAACCTCGGCAGTACTTCAGACCTGGTCGCGTCGTTCGACCATTCTGCCGAACTTCGTTGGCCTGACCTTCAATGTCTACAACGGGCACAAGTTCATCCCCGTTTACGTAACGGATGACATGGTTGGTCACAAACTCGGCGAATTCGCCCCGACGCGGACCTATTATGGTCACGCTGCGGATAAGAAAGCGAAGAGGAAGTAACTGTGGGCAAGGTATCTCAAAAACGCCGTCTGGCGGATAACGAAGCAGTCGCAACCGCGACCATGCTTCGTGGCTCGCCCCAGAAGCTCAACCTGGTGGCTGCCAGCATTCGCGGCATGAAAGTGGAAAAGGCTCTGGCTTCGCTGAGCTTCAACCGCCGCCGCAGTGCGATCGAAGTACGCAAGGTTCTGGCGTCGGCAGTAGCCAACGCCGAGAACAACCATAACCTGGATGTGGACAGCCTGGTCGTCGCTGAAGCGACTGTCGGCAAAGCCCTGGTCATGAAGCGCTTCCGCGCCCGTGCCCGCGGCCGCGTTGGCAAGATTGTCAAGCCGTTCAGCCGTCTGCGCATCGTTGTGCGCGAAGTAGAGGAGACTGCATAATGGGTCAGAAAGTAAGCCCCGTCGGTCTGCGCCTGGGTGTGAACCGCACCTGGGATTCGCGCTGGTATGCTGACCGCGGTGAATACGGCACGCTGCTGCACGAAGACCTGAAGATCCGTGAATTCGTCATGAAGGAACTGGATCAGGCTGGTATTTCGAAAGTGGTTATCGAACGCCCGGCGAAAAAATGCCGCGTGACCATCTACTCGGCGCGTCCGGGTGTGATCATCGGTAAAAAAGGCGCCGACATCGAGAAACTGCGCGGCAAGATCGCCAAGCTCACCTCGGCCGACGTCAGCCTGAACATCGTTGAAGTCCGCAAGCCGGAAATCGACGCCAAGCTGATCGCCGACAACATCGCCCAGCAGCTCGAGCGCCGCGTTGCGTTCCGTCGCGCCATGAAGCGCGCGGTCCAAAGCGCGATCCGTCTCGGTGCCGGCGGTATCCGGATCAACTGTGCAGGCCGTCTTGGCGGCGCAGAGATTGCCCGGACCGAATGGTACCGTGAAGGCCGCGTGCCGCTGCACACCCTGCGTGCCGACATCGATTACGGCACCTCCGAAGCCACGACCGCATACGGTATCTGCGGCATCAAGGTTTGGGTGTTCAAAGGCGAGATCATGGAACACGACCCGATGGCCCATGAACGTCGTGCAAACGAAGTTCAAAGCCAGGGTGGCCCGTCCCGCCGCTAGGCCGGACGGTAAGTGATAGGAGCGACAGACCATGTTGCAACCGAAACGTACTAAGTTCCGCAAGATGCATAAAGGCCGTATCCACGGCAATGCAAAGGGTGGAACCGATCTTAACTTCGGCGAGTTCGGTCTCAAGGCGACCGAACCCGGCCGTGTAACCGCTCGTCAGATCGAAGCGGCTCGTCGTGCCATGAACCGTCACATGAAGCGTTCTGGCAAGGTCTGGATCCGGATTTTCCCGGATGTGGTCGTAACGTCGAAGCCGACCGAAGTCCGTATGGGTAAAGGTAAGGGTTCGCCCGATTTCTGGTGCTGCCGCGTTAAACCCGGCCGTATCATGTTCGAAATCGACGGTGTATCCGAAGAACTGGCTCGTGGTGCGTTCGAACGTGCGGCTGCAAAGCTGCCGGTCGTTACCCGCATCGTGACCCGGATGCAGTAAGTTTGAACGGAGACTAAGGAAATGAAGGCAGCTGATCTTCGTGCCAAGTCGCAAGACGAGCTCCGTGAAGAGCTTGTTAACCTGAAAAAAGAGCAGTTCAATCTGCGTTTTCAGGCTGCGGCCGGGCAACTGGAAAATACCGCCCGTGTTCGTGAGCTGCGTCGCGATATCGCGCGCATCAAAACGATCCTGGGCCAATCGGCTGAGGCGTAAGGAGTATAACCCATGCCAAAGCGTATTCTGCAAGGTGTAGTGGTCAGCAACAAAGGCGAAAAAACCATTGTTGTGAAAGTAGAACGTCGCATCAAGCATCCTTTGCTTGACAAAATTATTCGACGCTCTAAGAAGTACCACGCTCATGACGAGAGCAACCAAATTCAGGTTGGGGACACAGTCCGTATCGAGGAATGCCGTCCCATCTCGAAACTGAAGACCTGGCGCGTAGTCGGCGGTGAGGCCTAAGGCCTCACCTTCTTGCTATTCGTCAGCAACGTGTAATTAGAGGGTACTACCCATGATTCAGATGCAAACGAACCTCGACGTGGCCGACAACTCCGGGGCCAAGAGGGTGCAGTGCATTAAAGTGCTTGGCGGGTCCAAGCGCAAAACTGCCGGGGTAGGCGACATCATCGTCGTCTCCGTAAAGGAAGCGATCCCGCGGGGTCGTGTAAAAAAGGGTGACGTGCATCGCGCCGTCATCGTTCGCACCGCGAAAGAAGTACGTCGTCCGGACGGCACCGCCATCCGTTTCGACCGCAACGCCGCTGTGCTTGTAGACAAGAAACATGAGCCGATCGGTACCCGTATCTTCGGGCCGGTTGTGCGTGAACTGCGTGCAAAGAAGCATATGAAGATCATCTCGCTTGCACCGGAGGTACTGTAAATGGCCGCGAAACTGAAAAAAGGTGACAAGGTCGTTGTGGTTGCCGGCAAAGACAAAGGCAAGCGTGGCGAGATCCTGTCTGTCCTGCCGAGCGAAGGCCGTGCTGTTGTATCGGGTGTCAACCTGATCAAGAAGCATAACCGTCCGACGCAGGTAAGTGCGGGTGGTATCGAAACGAAAGAAGCGCCGATCCAGCTTTCCAACCTCATGATCGAGGACCCGAAAGATGGCGCTCCGACCCGCGTAGGATTCAAAATTCTCGAAGACGGTCGCAAGGTTCGCTTTGCGAAGAAGTCCGGGGAGGTGATCAATGGCTAATGCACAGCCGCGTCTTCGTAAGACCTACGAAGAAAAAGTCCGCGCTTCTCTGACCGAGCAGTTCGGCTATACGAACCCGATGCAGGTTCCGCGCCTCGACAAGATCGTGATCAACGTCGGTGTTGGTGACGCTGTCCAGGACAAGAAAAAGATCGACAAGGTAGTTGCCGAGATCGCTGCGATTTCGGGCCAGAAACCGGTCGTTACCATCGCTCGCAAGTCGATCGCAGGTTTCAAGCTGCGTGAAGGCATGCCGATCGGTGTGAAGGTAACGCTGCGCGCCGAGCGCATGTACGAGTTTCTCGACCGCCTGGTCACCATTGCACTGCCGCGCGTTCGCGACTTCCAGGGCGTAAACCCCAAGTCGTTCGACGGTCGTGGCAACTATGCAATGGGTCTGAAGGAACAACTGGTGTTCCCCGAAATCAACTACGACAACGTAGATCAGGTTCGCGGGATGGACATCATCATCTGCACCACGGCCAAGACCGATGACGAAGCGCGTGCGCTTCTGGCCGGTTTTGACATGCCGTTCAAGAAATAACGGCAAGCCAGGAGGGTTTTGATATGGCTAAGAAAAGCGCCATCAACAAGAACGAACGGCGTGCGAAGCTGGTAGCCAAGTATGCTGCCAAGCGTGCAGCGCTCAAAGCACAGGTTTACGATCGTGAAGCTGGCGATGACGAGCGTTGGATGGCTGCAATGCAGCTCGCCGCACTGCCGCGTAACGGTGCCCGCACCCGCCTTCGCAATCGTTGCGAAGTAACCGGTCGTCCGCGTGGCAACTATCGTAAATTCAAGATGTGCCGGATCACGTTCCGCGAGCTTGGCTCCGCGGGCAAGATTCCCGGCGTCGTCAAGTCAAGCTGGTAAGGGGGTAGGCTCATGTCGATGACTGATCCGATCGGCGATATGCTGACCCGTATCCGCAACGGTCTGCAAGCTCGCAAAACCGTTGTTTCCACGCCTGCATCCAAGACGCGCGAGCGTATTCTGGACGTGCTGTCGCGTGAAGGTTATATCCGTGGGTATTCGCGTGTTGATCTGGACAATAACAAGTCCGAAATCACTATCGAGCTCAAGTATCACGAAGGTGAACCGGTAATCCGCACGATCAATCGTGTGTCCAAGCCGGGCCGCCGTGTATACAGCTCGGTTCGCGACCTGCCTCGTGTTCACAACGGCCTTGGTATTTCGATCGTCTCCACCCCGAAGGGTGTTCTCTCCGACGCTGAAGCGCGCGAGAACAACGTGGGCGGCGAAATCCTTTGCACCGTATTCTAAGGAAGGGGAGAAGTTATGTCCCGTATCGGTAAGAAGCCTGTGGCGATTCCGTCCGGCGTGACCGCTTCCTTGAGCGGTAACGACCTCACGGTCAAAGGCCCGAAGGGTGAACTGGCGATGACTTTCGTTCCTGAGGTTGAAGTAACCCAGGGCGAAGCCGGCATCACCGTGAAACCCGTAAACGAAACCAAACGCGCCCGCTCCATGTGGGGCATGCAGCGCACCATGGTTTCCAACATGTTTGAAGGCGTTACGAACGGTTTCAGCCGTCGTCTCGAGATCAACGGTGTTGGTTACCGTGCGCAGATGAAGGGCTCGGCTCTGAACCTGCAGCTTGGCTACAGCCATGATATCGACTTCCCGGTTCCCCAGGGTATCAAGATCGAGACCCCGGACCAGACGACGATCATCATCTCCGGCATCGACAAACAACAAGTCGGTGAGACGGCGGCCAAGATCCGTGAGTTCCGCAAGCCTGAGCCTTACAAAGGCAAAGGTATCAAATACCAGGGCGAATATATCTTCCGTAAGGAAGGTAAGAAGAAGTAATGGGTGGCAACAATGGCTTCCACTAACAAACTTGTTGAACGGCGCCGTCTGCGCAACCGGACTCAACTTCGCAAGAAGAGCTTCGGGCGGCCGCGTCTTTCTGTTCACCGTACCAACCAGCATATCTATGCGCAGATTATTGACGATGTAAAAGGCGTGACGCTTGCCGCTGCCTCCACCGTCGAGAAGGACCTGCGTGAAGATGCTACGTCGAACATCGGCGCAGCCACGAAGGTTGGTCAGCTGATTGCCGAGCGTGCGAAAGCTGCCGGCGTTGCTCAGGTCGTGTTCGACCGTGGTGCGTTCCTGTACCATGGCCGTGTAAAAGCACTGGCTGAAGCAGCGCGCGAAGGCGGCTTGGATTTCTAAGGCTCGAGAGAAGGAAAAGGAACGTCCAATGGCACGCCCCGAACGCAATCGCGAAGAAAGCGAACTGATTGAGAAGCTTGTCCACATCAACCGTGTGGCCAAGGTAGTAAAAGGTGGCCGGCGCTTTGGTTTTGCTGCTCTCGTAGTAGTAGGTGACCAGCGTGGCCGTGTTGGCTTCGGCAATGGCAAGGCACGTGAAGTGCCGGAAGCTATCCGCAAGGCAACCGAAGCTGCCAAGAAAAACATGATCCGCGTCCCGCTCCGCGAAGGCCGGACCCTGCACCATGACATCCGTGGTCGTCACGGCGCTGGTCGTGTGCTGATCCGTACCGCAGTTGCCGGTACCGGTATCATCGCCGGCGGTCCGATGCGCGCAGTGTTTGAAGCACTGGGTGTACAGGACGTCGTGACCAAGTCGCAGGGTTCGTCGAACCCGTACAACATGGTGCGGGCGACGATCGATGCGCTGGTGAACCAGAATTCGCCGCGTCAGATTGCTGCCAAGCGTGGCAAGAAAGTCGCCGACATCGTCGCGCGCCGTGGTGACGTGAAAGTCGCCGGTGCTGACGAAGCCGCTGACGACGCTGCACAAGCGGAGTAATGACCGATGGCTGCGAAGAAAACGATTAAGGTAACCCAGATCGGTAGCCCGATCCGCCGTAGGGAAGATCAGCGTGCTACGCTGGTCGGCCTGGGTCTTAACAAAATGCACAAGACGCGCGAGCTGGAAGATACCCCGGCCGTTCGTGGCATGATCAACAAGGTTCACCACCTGGTGCGCGTTGAAGACTAAGCCACAGGCGCGTTTGGAGAAGTATGATGAAAATCAACCAACTTCGTGACAATGAGGGCGCGCGCAAAGGCGCCGTCCGTATTGGTCGCGGTATCGGTTCCGGCAAGGGCAAAACCGGTGGCGTGGGTGTTAAAGGCCAGAAATCCCGTTCGGGCGTCGCGATCAGCGGCTTCGAGGGTGGCCAGATGCCGATCTACCGTCGTCTGCCGAAGCGTGGTTTCAAGAGCCTGAACCGCAAGGAATACCAGGTCCTGAACCTCGGCCGCCTTCAGAAGGCGATCGACGATGGCAAGCTGGACGTAAAGAACCCGATCACGGTCGAAACGCTGGTAGCTGCCGGCGTGGTTGGCAAAGTGCTCGATGGCGTGCGTCTGCTGGCCAAAGGTGAACTGACCGCCAAAGTCGACATCTCTGTCGACGGTGCTTCCAAAGCGGCTGTTGAAGCCGTTGAGAAAGCTGGTGGCAAGATCACTGTCGCTGCCTAAGCAAAAAAGTAGGCCGAGATAATCTGATAAAGGGGCTGGAGTAGGCGTATATGGCATCCGCTGCAGAACAACTTGCGTCCAATTTTAGCTTTGCGTCCATCGGCAAGGCCGAGGAACTGAAAAAGCGAATTTGGTTCGCCCTGGGTGCACTCATTGTGTACCGGTTGTGCACTTATATTCCGTTGCCGGGCATCGATGCAGGCGCACTTTCGCGCATGTTTGCGAACCTGGGTGGCGGTTTCCTGGATATGGTGAATACCTTCTCCGGGGGTGCGCTGAAGCGGATGTCCATCATCACCCTCGGCATCATGCCCTATATCTCGGCCTCCATCATCATGCAGCTCCTGACCACCATGCATTCGGGTCTCGGTAACCTGAAGAAGGAAGGTGAGCAGGGGCGCAAGAAGATCAACCAGTACACCCGTTACGGCACCGTGCTCCTGACCATCGTCCAGGGTTACGGCGTTGCTGCCAGCCTTGAAGGCCAGCCGGGTGTGGTTGTGAACCCGGGCATGTTCTTCGAGTTTACCACGGTTGTCACCCTTGTGGGCGGCACCATGTTCCTGATGTGGCTCGGTGAACAGATCACCCAGCGCGGCATCGGCAACGGCATTTCGCTGATCATTTTCGCCGGTATCGTTGCCAACCTTCCGGGCCACCTGGCCCAGGCCTTTGAACTGAACCGTGCCGGTTCGCTGTCGCTCGGTGTGCTGCTGGCGCTCCTCATTGGTGCTGCTGCGGTCATCTGGTTCATCGTGCTGTGCGAGCGCGCCCAGCGCCGCGTTGTGATCCAGTATCCCAAACGCCAGCAGGGCAACCGCATGTACCAGGGCGACAAGTCGCACCTGCCCTTGAAGCTGAACGTGGCCGGCGTTATTCCGCCGATCTTCGCAAGCTCGCTCCTCCTGATGCCGCTGACTGTTGCGAACTTCTATTCGCAAAGCGGTGGTCCCGAGTGGCTGGGCACCATCACGGCGATCCTGCAGCCGGGCCGGCCGCTCTATATCGCCCTCTATGTGGCCCTGATTGTTTTCTTCTGCTTCTTCTACACCGCGATCCAGTTCAACCCGGAAGACACCGCGGATAACCTGAAGAAGCATGGTGGCTTCATCCCTGGCATCCGCCCGGGCAAGCGTACCGCAGAATACCTGGATTATGTCCTGACCCGCCTGACCGTTATCGGCTCCGCCTACCTCGCGATTGTGTGTGCGCTGCCGGAACTCCTGATCAGCCAGGCCGCCGTTCCCTTCTACCTGGGTGGCACGAGCCTTCTGATCGTGGTGAACGTGACCATGGATACGGTGTCGCAAATCCATTCGCATCTGATGGCCCAGCAATATGAAGGGCTGCTCAAAAAAGCACGCCTGAAGGGGGGCCGTAATCGATGATCGTAATCCTGTTTGGACCGCCGGGCGCCGGCAAGGGTACGCAGGCGCAGCGCATTGAGCGCGAAAAAGGCCTGGTCCAGCTTTCCACCGGCGACATGCTGCGCGCAGCGGTCGGTGCGGGCACCGAAATGGGCCTGAAGGCGAAAGCCAAGATGGAAGCGGGCCAACTGGTGTCGGACGATATCGTGATCGGCATCATCCGCGACCGGATACAGGAAGACGATTGCAAGAACGGTTTTATCCTCGACGGGTTCCCGCGCACGGTGGCGCAGGCTGAAGCCCTCGATGGCATGCTGGACGCACAGGGCCTGAAGCTCGATGCGGTTATCGAGATGAAAGTCGACGACAATGCGCTTGTCGATCGAATCTCTGGCCGCTATACATGTGCAAAATGTAAAGCCGGTTACCACGACACCAACCTGAAGCCGAAGGTGGACGGTGTGTGTGACGTGTGTGGCGGTACGGAATTTTCGCGTCGTGCGGACGACAATGCGGCAACGGTTGGCAAGCGTTTGGAAGAATATTACGCCCTGACCGCGCCGGTGTTGCCGTATTATGCGGAAAAGGGTGTTTTGCAGCAAGTTGACGGCATGGCCGGCATCGAAGAAGTTGCTGCACAAATCGACGCAGTCCTGGCTGCGTAAAAAACTGTCACTGGACGGTTGACGAACGGGGGTTAGTTCATATAATCCCCGGCTTCAACACGTCCTGTGGTTTTGTACTAACAGTCGTGAACTATTGACTTAGGAGAAACGGTCGTGGCGCGTATTGCTGGCGTTAACATTCCGACCAACAAGCGAGTAGAAATCGCTTTGACCTATATTCACGGTATTGGCCACACCACGGCCAAGGCAATCTGCTCGAAGCTCGAGCTGCCCCGTGAACGTCGCGTGTCGGAACTGACGGATGCTGAAGTAATTCAGATCCGTGAAATGATTGACAATGAACACACGGTAGAGGGTGACCTCCGTCGTGAAGTAGCTATGAACATCAAACGGCTGATGGACCTCAAGACCTATCGTGGTCTCCGTCACCGTAACAAACTGCCGGTGCGCGGTCAGCGCACGAACACGAACGCTCGTACCCGCAAGGGCAAAGCGGTCGCAATCGCCGGCAAGAAGAAGTAATCAGAGTTCTGCTGTTTAGGACTCCCTCAAGATTTAGGGTCTGATAGAGATGGCTAAAGATACAAGTCGCATTAAGCGCCGTGAGCGGAAAAATATCACCAATGGTGTGGCTCACGTAAACGCATCGTTCAACAACACGATGATCACCATTACGGATGTGCAAGGGAACGCGATTTCCTGGTCGTCCGCCGGCATGATGGGTTTCAAGGGTTCCCGTAAGTCGACCCCTTACGCTGCACAGGTTGCGGCTGAGGACGCAGGCAAAAAAGCCCAGGAACATGGCGTCAAATCGCTGGAAGTGGAAGTAAAAGGCCCGGGCGCTGGTCGCGAGTCCGCTCTGCGCGCGCTGCAGGCCATCGGTTTTGTTATCACGTCGATCCGCGACGTAACGCCGATTCCGCACAATGGTTGCCGCCCGCCGAAACGCCGTCGCGTTTAAGCATATCGAGTACTGGGTAGTTACTACAGAGTATTGGCGCGAATCCTTTGGCGCTTGATGCGTCATCCAAAACGAGGGTTACACCGTGATCCAGAAGAACTGGCAGGAACTAATTAAACCGAATGGCCTTTCGATCGAGCCGGGTGCAGACCCGCTTCGCAAGGCCAAGCTTGTTGTCGAACCGCTTGAGCGCGGCTATGGCATGACCCTGGGCAATGGCCTGCGTCGTGTTCTGTTGTCGTCGCTGCAGGGCGGTGCGGTAACCAGCATCCAGATCGAAGGCGTGTTGCACGAGTTCTCGTCCGTTCCGGGCGTGCGCGAAGATGTGACCGACATCGTTCTGAACATCAAGCAGCTCCCGGTCCGTGTGACCAGCGACCTGCCGAAGCGCCTGCACCTGACCGCGTCCGGCCCGGGCGAAGTTAAGGCTGGCCAGATCAGCGAAGTTGCCGATGTCGATATCCTCGACAAGGACCTGGTGATCTGCCACCTGGACGAAGGCGCGACCCTGAACATGGAACTGACCGTGGCGTCGGGCAAGGGTTATGTCCCGGCCGACCGCAACCGTCCGGAAGATGCGCCGATCGGCCTTATTCCGGTTGATGCGCTCTATAGCCCGGTCAAGAAAGTCAGCTACAAGGTTGAGAACACCCGCGAGGGCCAGGTTCTTGACTATGACAAGCTGACCATGGAAATCGAAACCGACGGTACGGTAACCCCGGAAGATGCAGTTGCCTTCGCAGCCCGCATCCTTCAGGACCAGCTTTCGATCTTCGTCAACTTCGACGAGCCGGAAGAAGCCACCAAGTCGGAAGAAGACGACGAGCCGGCCTTCAACCGCCAGCTCCTCCGCAAAGTCGACGAACTCGAGCTCTCGGTACGTTCGGCCAACTGCCTGAAGAACGACAATATCGTCTATATCGGCGATCTCGTTCAGAAGACGGAAGCCGAAATGCTGCGGACCCCGAACTTCGGCCGCAAATCCCTGAACGAAATCAAGGAAGTCCTTGCCTCCATGGGCCTGCGCCTCGGCATGGAACTCCCGGCTTGGCCGCCTGAGAATATCGAAGAGCTGGCCAAGAAGCTCGAGCAGGACTACTAAGCTGAACCCGGTCGGGTTCCGGATGGTCCGGGACCCGGCTTTATAGTTGAAACCTCCCCATTGAGGGACACCTCCCGGTACTATGCCCACCGACGTAAAGGCGGGCGCAAGGCCGGACAGGCAATAGGAGTAGACCCATGCGTCACCGTAATTCCGGCCGTAGGCTGAACCGTACCGTAAGCCACCGTAAGGCTCTGTTCATGAACCTTGCCCAGGCTCTCATCAAGCACGAGCAGATCGTCACGACCCTGCCGAAGGCCAAAGACCTGGCGCCGATCGTTGAAAAACTGATCACCATCGCCAAAAAAGGTGGCCTCGCCAACCGTCGTCTGGCCATTGCCCGTCTGCAGGACGAGAAACTGGTTGCCAAGATGTTCGACGAACTGGCTGACCGCTACAAAGAGCGTAACGGCGGCTACACCCGCGTTCTCAAAGCCGGTTTCCGTCATGGCGACAACGCGCCGATGGCTGTTATCGAGCTCGTTGACCGCAACGAAGACGCCAAAGGCCAGGACAGCGGCCCGACCGCTGACATGGAAGACGAAGCCGACGCTGCATAAGCTTCGGTCCTTCGGGCAAAAGTTTGAAGACGGTCCCGGCATTGCCGGGGCCGTTTTCTTTTTGCGCCATGCCGCCTGATCCGTGTTTCGGGGGCGACAAGCCTGTGCGCAGTCCCTAAGCTGGGCTTCCGCCAACAAACGCCGGATGGTCCATGTCTGATCCCAAACATATTTCCCGCACCGAACTTTATGCCAATCCCTGGTTCAGGGTTGCTGAACACCGGTTTTCGGTTGAGGGCAGGGAGCTCAGCTATTTTGTGAAGGAAGACCCCGAATTTTCGGTGGTCGGTGCGCTGACCGAAGACGGCCAGGTGTTGCTGCTCAGGCAGTTTCGTCCGGGCCCCGGGCGTTTCCTCTATGACCTGCCGGCTGGCATGATCGAGCCCGGCGACACGCCACTGGAGACCGCGCGCAAGGAACTGCTGGAAGAAACAGGCTATGCCGGTGATATCGAGCCGCTGGCGACCACGTATGTCACCGCCTATTCGACGGCGCGCAAACATATTTTCATTGCTCGCAACTGCCGGAGGGTGGCAGAACCCGAGGACGAGGACAATATCGTGGCCGAACCGCTTCTGATGTCGGTCGCGGATTTTTCCGCCCTGGTAACACGCGAACCCATGCTCGACCTTGATGCCGCGCTCCTGTTCCTCCGGGCAATAAGCTGATAAGTAGCTGCCCTCTATGATTAAAATTGTTTGCGATTGTTAAAAATACATTGAGGGCAGGCCGGTATCATCGGCTTTCCATTCAGGAGGAGATAATAATGAAATCAGGCTATCTTTCGCTGGCGGCCGTTGCCGCCGTCTTTCTCAGTAGCGGTGCGGCGCATGCCGACAGCAGCATGGCCATTGTGGCGCGGGCCAGCACCCAGGGCCTTGGTGGCGAACTGGTGGTGCCGCTCGCGGACCGGCTTAATGTCCGCGCCGGCGCCTACGGCTTCAAGGTCGGCGACAGCCAGACCGCGTCGGGCATCGATTACGATCTGGATGCAGACCTGTTCTCTACGGGCGGTTACCTGGACTGGTATGTCTTCGGCGGCGGGTTTCACCTCAGCGCCGGTGCGCTTTACAACAAGAACAAGGTGACCGGCCTCAGCGTCGCGGACCAGACCCTGGATATCGGTGACCATACCTATACCGCCGACGAAGTCGGGCAACTGAGCGGCAGTATCCGGGTCAACAAATTCACGCCTTATGCCGGCATCGGCTGGGGCAATCCGGTTTCGGGCGACGGTCGCATCAAGCTTCTGTTCGACCTGGGGGTCATGTTCCATGGCAAACCGCAGGCGGACCTGATTGCCGACATTCCGGCGGACAGCCCCTTGAGGGACGACCCGGACATGTATGCCCAGTTCCAGGCCGACCTCGCGGAAGAAGTACAGGATTTCCAGGCCGACGTGGCGGACTACAAGATTTATCCGGTGGTCAGCATCGGCCTGTCCTTCAGCTTCTGAGGGTGGCATAACAGAATATCGGGGGGCCGCGCTTGCGTGGCCCCTTTTCCGTTGCCGGTTGTCGCACGGGGCATCATAAAGCGCCGCAATTTGTCGCAGGGCAGGGGCATTCTGCCGCCATGCCCTTTTTTTTGCCTTTTTTCCTGCAGATGACGGGCGCGAAGGCGGTCGGTTCCGCGCCTGCGCCCTTGCGCGTGGGCTGCCGCTCCGCCATAACTGTCGCTTCAAGTCTTCTGGGGAGCCAGCTTCGATGAAACTGATAAAAAAACTGACTGTGCTGACTGCGGTGATGCTGACCGCCGGCAGCTTTACCGCCAGCGCGCAGGATATCGAGCGCGCCGTGCCGGAGTCGCAAACACAGATCCAGCTTTCATATGCGCCGCTCGTGCGCGAAGCCGCCCCGGCGGTCGTGAATATCTATACCAAACAGATCGTGCGCGCCCAGCGTTCGGCCCTGTTCGATGACCCGCTGTTCCAGCGTTTCTTTGGCGACAAGTTCAGCTTTGGCGCCCCGCAGGACCGGGTCCGCGGTTCGCTCGGGTCCGGTGTCATCGTGCGCCCGAACGGTGTGATCGTCACCAACCACCATGTGATCGAAGGTGCCGACGAAATCCGCGTCGTGCTGGCCGACAGACGTGAATTCGATGCCAAGGTGGTGCTGGACGATGCCCGCACCGATCTCGCGATCCTGCGCATCAACGCCGGCGACGAACCGCTCCAGAGCCTGCCGATCGCCGATTCCGACGGTGTGCAGGTCGGCGACCTGGTGCTGGCCATCGGCAACCCGTTCGGCATCGGCCAGACGGTCACCAGCGGCATCGTGTCCGCGAACGCGCGCACCCAGGAAGGCATTTCCGATTTCGGCTTTTTCATCCAGACCGACGCCGCCGTGAACCCCGGCAACTCGGGTGGGGCGCTGGTCGGCATGAACGGGGAACTGCTGGGCATCAATACCGCCATCTACAGCCGCACCGGCGCGTCGAACGGCATCGGCTTCGCCATTCCGGCCAATATGGTCAAATCCGTGCTGCGCGCGGCCATGAACGAAGGCAGCCTTGTGCGCCCGTGGCTTGGCATTCGCGGCCAGTCGGTCACCGCCGACCTCGCGGCCGGCCTTGGCCTTGACCGCGCGGGCGGTGTGCTGATCGATGCCGTCTATCCGGGTGGGCCGGCGGAAGCTGCAGGTCTGGTGCCGGGCGACGTGATCATGGCGGTGGGTGACAAGGAAATCATCGACGAGCCGGGCCTCAATTTCCGGGTTGCGACCCAGGAAGCCGGTGAAGCGATCGAGCTTGTGGTCCTGAGCCGCGGCAGTATCGAAAACCGCAGCGTGAACCTGTCCCTGCCGCCCGAGGAGCCGGCACGCAACGTCACCAAGCTGGATGGCCGCAACCCGTTCCAGGGTGTGACCGTCGGCAACCTGTCGCCGCGTTTCAATGACGAACTGCAGATCGACACATTCGCCACCGGTGTGATCGTGCTTGAGGTCGAGCGCCGCACGCCGGCGGCGCGGTACCAGTTCCTGCTGCCGGGCGATATCATCCGTTCGGTCAATGGTGTGCAGATCAACACGGTGGCCGACCTGACGCCCGAAATCCTCGAGAATCAGGAACGCTATGTCTATCAGGTCCGGCGCCGGGGTGGCGAGCAGCAGTGCGAGATTATCCCCAACCGGTCCTACCGCTGTACCCAGGCCCAGTAGGAGCCAGCATGAACGACCTGTTCGAAGCGTCTGGCACAGACGCGGGCGCCCCGCGCCCGCTGGCCGACAGGCTCAGGCCCACGGCGCTCGACCAGGTCATGGGGCAGGCGCACTTGCTGGGTGATGCCGGCCCCCTGGGCCGCATGGTCAAATCGGGGCGCATCTCGTCGCTCATCCTCTGGGGCCCGCCGGGCACCGGCAAGACCACCATCGCCCGGCTGTTGGCCAAACATGCCGACCTGGCGTTCGAGCAGATTTCGGCGATCTTTTCGGGGGTCGCTGATCTGAAGAAAGTGTTCGAGGGCGCCAGGGCCCGGCGCATGGGCGGGCGCGGCACCCTGCTGTTTGTGGACGAGATACACCGCTTCAACCGGTCGCAGCAGGACGGTTTCCTGCCCTATGTCGAGGACGGCACCATTACGTTGATTGGCGCCACCACCGAAAATCCGTCGTTCGAGATCAATGGCGCCTTGCTGTCGCGGATGCAGGTGCTGGTGCTGAACCGGCTGGACGAAACGGCGCTTGAAGAACTGATCGTGCGGGCGGAAGGCGAGATGGAGAGCCCGCTGCCGCTGGATGCCGATGCCCGGCTGGCGCTGAAGGCCATGGCGGACGGTGACGGACGTTTCCTGCTGAATTGCGTCGAAGTGCTGTACAATCTGGCCGCCGGCGAAGTGTTGCATACGCAACAACTTGCCGCCCTTTTGCAACAGCGCGCACCGTCCTACGACAAGGACCGGGACGGCCACTATAACCTGATCTCGGCCTTGCATAAGTCGCTCCGGGGTTCGGACCCCGATGCCGCGCTTTACTGGGCCGCGCGCATGCTGGTGGCGGGCGAGGACCCGATGTATCTGGTGCGCCGGCTGGTGCGGTTCGCCAGCGAAGACATCGGCCTTGCCGACCCCGAAGCCATCCACCAGGCGCTGGCCGCCAAGGATGCTTATGATTTCCTGGGCAGCCCCGAAGGCGAACTGCAGATCATGCAGGCGGTCCTGTATCTGGCCACCGCGCCCAAATCGAACGCCGCCTACAAAGCCGAAAAGGCCGCCAAAAAAACCGCCCGCGCGACCGGCAGCCTGATGCCGCCGGCCCATATCCTGAATGCGCCGACCAAGCTGATGAAAAACCTGGGTTACGGCAAGGACTATGCCTACGACCATGACACCTCGGCCGGGGTGTCGGGCCAGAATTATTTCCCGGACGGGCAGCCCCGGGTTGAATTTTACCAGCCGGTCGAACGCGGTTTCGAGCGCGAGATCCAGAAACGCCTGCAATATTTTGCCAAGATCCGCGCCGAATATGCCCAAAAGGCAAAAGAGCGCGCGGGGGATGACTGACTTTACCCATTTTGTCGGCATCGACTGGACCGGCGCGCGTGGTACGGCCCACGCGGGGCTGGCGGTCGCCGTCTGCACGGCAGGCGAGGGCGCGCCGAAGCTCGTGGCACCACCATCCGGCAAAAACCGCTGGGGCCGCGCTGAGTGCGCAGGCTGGGTCGCGGCTGGCATGGGGCTTGGCGCGGGCAGTCGGGCCCTTGTCGGCTTCGATTCGTCCTTTGGCATGCCCTTTGTCGATGAAGGCCGCTATCTGCCGCACCATGCGTTGCCGGAGGATGTTTCCGGCCTTTGGGACCATGTCGAGGCGGTGTGTGCGCCGGCGCCCGACCTGTATGGCGGCCCCTTTGTCGAAGAATATGCACCCTATTACCTGCGCGGGGCCACGCGCGGCGCGCACTATAGCCGCCGTATGCGGGTGGCGGAGCGGCTGGCCGTGGCGTCGGGCGCGGGCCCGTGCGAAAGTGTGTTCCATCTGGTAGGACCCAGCCAGTGTGGCCTGTCGGGCCTGTCGACCATGCGCATGCTGCACCGGCTGCGGGACCATGCCGATGTTGCCGTCTGGCCGTTCGACAATAGCCTGGACCGCCCCGTGGTGGTGGTTGAAATCTATGCTGCGGCCTTTGCGGCCATGGGTGGCCACCGGGGCAAGATGCGCACGCGCGACGAATTGAAAGCCGCCCTCGTGCGGCTGGGCGCGACCGGCCCCTTGCGGCTGGACGGCCCGCCAAGCGACCATGCGGCGGATGCGCTTGTCACCGCCGCTGGCCTCAGGCACATTCACAAGGTGCGCAAATACTGGAATCCCCCGGGGCTTTCCACTATGGTGCGCCGCACCGAAGGCTGGGTCTTCGGGGTGGTTTGAACAAAAGCACGAAGGACAAGGCATGCAGATGCTGTTGGCAATTGCCGTTGGCGGCGCGACTGGCGCCCTGCTGCGCCATTATGTGGCCGGCTGGGTCATGCGCCAGTTGGGCACCGGCTTTCCCTATGGCACCTTCAGCGTGAATATCCTGGGCAGCCTTTTGATGGGTTTCCTGGTCACGGCCTTTGCGCTCAGGTTCCAGGCAACGCAGGAGCTTCGCGGTTTCCTGACTGTCGGCCTGTTGGGCAGCTTCACCACCTTTTCGACCTATTCGCTTGAAACCGTGCTGCTGATCGAACGCAGCGACTGGACCGGCGCGGCCCTTTATGCCTTCGGCTCTTTGATTGTGGGGGTGGCGGCGCTTTTTGCCGGCATCTGGCTCGGCAGGATGGTGATATGACGGGTGTACAGAATATAAAGGTCGCGGACGACGACCATGATGTGCGGCTGGACCGCTGGTTCAAGCGGCATTTCCCGGAGCTGAGTTTCATCCAGCTCCAGAAAATGTGCCGCAAGGGCGAGGTGCGCATCGACGGCCACCGCGTGAAGGGCAATGAACGCATCTATGCGGGCCAGATGGTCCGTGTACCGCCCATGGGTGACCGTGTGCCCCAGCAGGCAGAAACCGCCCCGCGCGAGCGGCAGGAACGCACGCTCACGGATGCCGAAATTGCCGAAGTGCGCAATTGGGTGCTGTATAGGGACGATCAGGTGATCGCCATCAACAAACCCGCAGGGCTGGCGACCCAGGGCGGCACCGGCCAGTCGAAACATATTGACGGGCTTCTGGACGCCCTGCGCTTCGACAGCGAACACCGCCCGCGCCTTGTACACCGGCTGGACAAGGATACCTCGGGCGTGCTGCTTCTGGGCCGCAGCGCCAATTCGGCGGCGGCGCTGGCGAAGGCCTTCCAGTCCAAGGAAACCGACAAGCGCTATTGGGCGCTGGTGAAAGGTGTGCCCAAACAGGCGGACGGCCGTATCGTCTTGAAGATGGACAAGGCTCCGATCCGGGGGGCAGAGCGCATGATCGTCACCGAAGACGGCAAGAAATCGATGACCGACTATGCCATTGTCGACAAGGCGCCGCCACAGGCTGCGTGGCTTGCCTTGAAACCGCACACAGGCCGGACCCACCAGTTGCGTCTGCACTGTGCCGAGATGGGCCACCCCATAGTGGGCGACGGCAAATATGGCGGCGCGGAAGCGTTCCTGACCGGGTCGATTTCCCGCAAGCTGCATCTGCACAGCCACACGGTCGCATTCCCGCACCCCAAGGGCGGCATCATGTCGGTTACCGCCCCGCTGCCGCCGCATATGGCGGAAAGCTTCGCCATGCTCGGGTTCGAGCCTGACGACTATGAGGACCCGCTGGCCGACGAATAATCTTCAGAATTGGGGGAAAACTGCATGCTGATTGCCGGGGCTTTGCCGGACGGATGTTTCCTGCGCCAGAACAAGGTGTTCGGCGACGACAGGGGCTGGCTGTATGAAGCCTGGCGCGACAGCGACCTGCCGGTGCCGGTGCGCCAACTGACGGTTGGCCAGTCGGTCGCGGGTTCCCTGCGCGGCATGCACTGCCATGTGGTGCGCCATGACTATATCCTGGTGATGTCCGGCTGCATGCTGCTGGGGCTTGCCGATATTCGCCCGAATTCCCCGACCTTCCGCCAGACCGCCTTGCTGGAACTGCCGGCAGATGCGGCCTCCATCGCCTATATTCCACCGGGTGTCGCGCATGGTTTCGGTTTCCGCGAAGATACGATCTACCTGACAGCCCTGACCCCGCACTGGACGGCGGAAGATGAAATCAGCTTCCGTTTCGACGATCCGGATTTTGGTCTCGACTGGGGTATCGACAATCCGACCCTGTCGCCGCGGGACGGCAAGGCGGGTTCGATGGCTGCGGCGATCGCGCTTTACCAGACGCGCAGCGGCTGACAGCCATGAAGGCGCAACCGGCAATTGGCCTTGTGGGGGCGGGCCGCTGGGGCCGCAACATCCTGCGCGACCTGATTGCCCTTGGCGCCCGCGTGACGGTGATGGACCCCGACGCAGACGCCCGCCAACAGGCGCTTGGGGCAGGGGCATATGCCGCGTTTCCCGATTTTGCGCAGGTACCCACAGGTCTGGACGGTTTTGTGGTGGCGGCATCCAGTGCGGCGCATTTCCGGATATTGCAACAGCTTGCGGGCACGGGGCTGCCCGTGTTTGTCGAAAAGCCCATGGTGATGGACCTTGCCGAAGCGCGGGCCATCGCGGCCAGTATACCGGACCGGCTGTTTGTCATGCACAAATGGCGTTACCACCCGGGTATCGAGACGCTTGCCACCATGGCCGCAGATGGCCGCTTCGGCAAACTTCAGGCGCTGTCGACCCGGCGGCTGCAGGCGGCGCACCATCATGCCGATATGGACGCCTTCTGGACCCTGTTGCCGCACGACCTGTCGATCATCCGGCATATCCTCGGCCATGTGCCGCCCGTGGAAACGGTCACTGCAACGCCGGGGGCGGGCGGCATCGATGCGGTATCGGCGACCCTTTCAGGCGGTGTGCGCCTCGAGATGTCGGTGTTGCATCACCAGACGGTGCGCACGGTTACGGCCATCTTCGAACGGGCCACGGTCTGCCTTGCCGACCCGATGGCCGACCATCTGGAAATTCGGCACGGGCAGGGTGTCGAGCGTTTGCCCATCAGCAGCGAGATGCCGCTTCTGAGGGAACAGCGCGCCTTCCTTGCCTATCTTGACGGTGGTACCGCGCCCCTGAGCCCGGTTGCGGACGAGCTTGAAATCATGGCACGGCTTGACGAATTGAGGGCCAAGGCATTAGGCCAGTAAACAAGTGCCACCCCGAAGTCGCCAGGAACCCTTTATGCCGCTGTTTACCGTCGTCATTCCCACCTACAATCATGCCGACCCCATTGTCTGGGCCATCCGCAGCATTCAGGCGCAGACGGTGCAGGATTTCGAGGTGATCGTGGCCGGCGACGGCGTGGGCGACGATACCCGCGCGATCATGGCCAGGCTGTGCGCCGAAGACGACCGGGTCATTTTTCATGACAATGAAAAGGCGCCGCGCCGGGGTGAAGCCAACCGCCACAAGGCCGTGATGGCGGCGCGCGGACACTATATCGCCTATCTGGGCGACGACGACCTTTGGCATGAAAAACATCTGGAGACCCTGGCATCCGGTCTTCAGGACGCAGATTTCTGCAATACCCTGCACACGGGCGTGCACCCGAACGGGCGGGTGGTGATGATGCCGGGCAATATCGGCAGCCAGATGAACCGCAATACGCTGCTGCTGACCACCTACAATTTTTTCGGGCCCACCTGCGCGGGCCACAGCCGCGAGGCCTACCTGAAGCTGCCGGAAGGCTGGGCGCCGGCGCCACCCGGCCTGTGGACCGACCTTTATATGTGGCGCAAATGGTTCGTCGCCCCCGGCATGCGTTTCCGCACGGTGCCGAAGGTGACCACAATCCATATCGATTCCGGTGGCCGGCATGCCATGACCCCGGCTGAACGCGCGGCGGAATCAAAGCTGTGGCTTGAAAAGATATCCGATCCGGTGCAGTTTGCCGCCCTTGAAGAACAGGCATTTGGCCAGATGGCGCTCGAACAGGGCTGCTTCAAATTCTGGGCTGAATATTTCAAGGCAGAGATCGACAAACGGCAAAAGCCGGCACAGAAGGCCTGAAGGCCCGGCCGGGCAGAAACGCCCGAATGTATGGAGTGAGCGGGGATGAAAACAGACAACAAGCTGATCATATTCGATTGTGATGGCACCCTGGTGGACAGCCAGCACATGATCGTGAAGGCCATGCAGGAAACATTCGCCGAAATGGGCCTGGACGCGGTCAGCGACACGGCGGTGCGCGCGATTATCGGCCTGAGCCCGATCGAGGCTGTGGCCGCGCTCTTGCCGGGCACCGAAGCGGCTTTCCATGACGAGGTGGCCGCCCGGTTCAAAAGCGTGTTCTACCGCCTGCGTGTGGCCATGAACGCGGGGCCCGACCCGCTGTATGACGGTACGATCGAGGTGCTGGAAGCGCTGAACGGGGCCGGGTATCTTCTGGGGGTTGCGACCGGCAATTCGGTACGCGGTTTGAACCGTGTGCTGACCGAACATAATATCGGCCACCTGTTTGTGACCTTGCAGACGGCGGATCACCATCCGTCGAAACCGCATCCGAGCATGATCCAGACCGCGGTCCTTGAGGCCGGCAGCCAACCGGAGCTTGCCCTGATGATCGGCGACACCAGTTATGACATGATGATGGCACGTGCCGCCCTTGTGGGCGGAATCGGGGTCAACTGGGGCTATCATGGCGCCGAAGAACTTGCGCACGCCGGTGCGGCACATGTGGTTTCGCGTTTTCATGATATACCGGATATCGTGAGAGAGATGATTGGACCTGTCTGATGAAACATGAAGAAGAAAGCCTGGAACAGGACGCCCTGAGGCCGCGCCGCGGTTTCCTGGTCGCGTCGGCTGTGGCCAGCCTTGCCGCCATTCTGGCCTATCTGTTCCGCGAAGACGTGGTCCGCGTCAGCGGTGGCAGCGAAATCGCCTTTGCGTTCCTGATCGGCATGCTGATCCTTCTGGCCATGTATCTGCTGTTATGTTACCGCGTGCCGCGCCTTGGCAACCGGCTCCTTGGTTTTGATGTCGTGCTGGCAAAAGACAGCCCGACCGAAAAATCCAGCATGCAATATACCGGCAGCTTCCAGGTGCAGACCGGGCTGGCGGAAAAACGCCTGAACACCAAGCGCAAGCAGGCGCGTTATTCCCGCCGCAAGCTGGCCGAGGTTACGCGCCAGATGAATGCCGACAAGGCCGCCCGCAAACCGGATGCCGACCCGACTGACGAAAAGACGGACTGAAGTTCCATGAAACGTTTTTACAAGGATGTGGCGACCGAACTGTCGGACACGGGGCATGTTGTCACGCTGGACGGCCGCATCGTCAAAACCCCGGCGCGGCAGAATCTTTGCCTGCCGACCCTGTCGCTTGCGGAAGCGGTGGCCGACGAATGGCGCGCACAGGGCGAGAAGATCGTGCCGGACAGCATGCATGTCACGCGGCTTGCCAACACGGCGCAGGATCGGGTCCAGACCCGGCATGCCGACGTGGTGGCCGAAGTCGCGGCTTTTGCCGGTACCGACCTTCTGTGTTACCGGGCCGATGAACCGGCGGAGCTGATTGCCCGCCAGGCGGCGACCTGGGACCCGTATCTTGCCTGGCTGAAGGACACGGCGGGGATCGAGCTTGAGGTCACGAGCGGCATCATGCCGGTGCGCCAGTCGGATGACGCGCTTGCGGGCCTGACCGCGCTTGTGGCAGGCCATGGCGCCTTTGAGCTCACCGCCCTGCATGCCTTTACCACGGGGTTTGGTTCGCTGGTGCTGGCGCTGGCTTTGATGCGCGGTTTCACGGGGTTCGAGGCGGCCTGGCGCGCCAGCCTTGTGGACGCGGAATTCCAGGAAGCCGAATGGGGCCTGGACTGGGAAACCGAGGATAAAAGGGCGCGGCTGCGGGCCGAACTGGAGGCCGCGATGGCATTCCTTTCGCATGTGCGAAATAAATAGCTGGAAAGGCCACCCAAAGCAGGATAATAAAAATTTCATACGCTGGACCCGGTTGCGTGTCCGGCACGGTACGGGGAGGGACTGATCGTATGAAGCAAATTCTGGAAAAGCTCGAAGTCAAGCGCCAGCAGGCCCGCCTTGGCGGCGGCCAGGCCCGCATCGATGCCCAGCATGCCCGCGGCAAGCTGACCGCGCGGGAACGCATCGAGCTTCTGCTGGATGAAGGCAGCTTTGAAGAATATGACATGTTCGTCGAACACCGCTGTGCCGATTTTGGCATGGGCGAGCAGAAGTTCGCGGGCGATGGTGTGGTCACCGGCTCCGGCACCATCAATGGCCGGCTTGTTTATGTCTTCAGCCAGGATTTCACGGTATTTGGCGGCTCCCTGAGCGCCACCCACGCCCAGAAGATCATCAAGGTCATGGATATGGCCATGAAGGTCGGCGCGCCGGTTATCGGCATCAACGACAGCGGCGGTGCGCGTATCCAGGAAGGCGTGGCTGCCCTGGGTGGCTATGCCGATGTGTTCCAGAAAAACGTGCTGGCATCCGGTGTGGTGCCGCAGATCAGCATGATCATGGGCCCGTGCGCGGGTGGTGCGGTCTATAGCCCGGCCATGACCGATTTCATCTTCATGGTGCAGGATACGAGCTATATGTTCGTCACCGGCCCCGATGTGGTGAAAACGGTCACCAACGAAGTGGTGACCCAGGAACAGCTTGGCGGCGCCTCGACCCACACCACCAAATCGGGTGTGGCCGACAAGGCTTTCGAAAACGATGTCGAGGCGCTGGCGCAACTGCGCCGTTTCTTCGATTTCCTGCCGCTCAACAACCGGGAAAAACCGCCGGTCCGTTCGAGCTTCGACCGGGCCGACCGCATCGAAAAATCGCTCGACAGCGTGATCCCGTCGAACCCGAACAAACCTTATGACATGCATGAGGTGATCCAGAAGCTGGTGGACGAGGGCGATTTCTTCGAGCTTCAGCCCAAACATGCCGGCAATATCCTGATCGGCTTCGCGCGCATGGACGGCGAAACCGTGGGGATCGTCGCAAACCAGCCCATGGTGCTGGCCGGCTGCCTGGATATCGACAGCTCCAAGAAAGCCGCGCGTTTTGTGCGCTTCTGCGACTGTTTCAACATCCCGATCATCACGCTTGTGGACGTGCCCGGCTTCCTGCCCGGCACCGCGCAGGAATATGGCGGCATCATCAAGCACGGCGCCAAGCTTCTCTTTGCCTATGGCGAAGCCACGGTGCCCAAGATCACCATCATCACCCGCAAGGCTTATGGTGGTGCCTATGACGTGATGGCGTCCAAGCACCTGCGCGGCGACCTGAACTACGCCTGGCCGACCGCCGAGATTGCGGTGATGGGTGCCAAGGGCGCGGTCGAAATCCTGTACCGCAAGGAAAAGGACGATCCGGAAAAGATCGCCGCCCGCACCAGGGACTATGAGGATCTGTTCGCCAACCCGTTCGTGGCCGCGCAGCGCGGTTTCATCGACGAGGTGATCATGCCGCACTCAACCCGCCGCCGCGTGATCACGGGGCTCAGGAAGCTGGCGAACAAGCATCTCGAGAACCCCTGGAAAAAACACGACAATATACCGCTTTAGGGGGGAACGGGCGCCCATGCGGCAGCATCTCATGAAGTCGGAAAAGGAAACCATCAACGGCGTGCGTGTGCGCGGCGGCCAGGTCAGCCGTATCGAGGGGCTGACCGATGCGGTGATCGGCTTTGCCATCACCCTGTTGATCGTTTCCATGGAAGTGCCGACCTCGCTGGATGAACTGTTCGCCATGGTGCTGGGTTTCCCGGCGTTCGGCATCACCTTTTTGCTTCTGGTGTTCATCTGGTACTGGCATTACCGCTATTGCCGGCAGTTCGGGCTGGCCACCGGCAAGGTGATCTGGGCCACCGGCAGCTTGCTGTTCGTGACCCTGATGTTCGTCTATCCGCTCAAATTCCTGGCTACCGTGGTGGTGAATTATGTCATCCTCGGTGGCTGGTTCGGGGTCGACATGCCGCGCATGCTGAGCTTCAGGGGCGACCAGTTTCCGTTCCTGCATATGCTGTATGCCACCGGGTTTTCATCGGTTTTCCTTTGTTTTTCATGGCTTTACAATATCGCGCTTAAGGCGGCGGATGAACTGGAGCTGACGGTCGTGGAAACCTGGCATGTGCGGGTACACCGGAACACCTTCCTGGTGGTCGCGCTGGTGCCCCTCCTGACCATCCTGATCGTCTTCATCCCGAACCCGATGGCGCCCATGTGGGCCGGCTTCGCCAACTGCGCCATCTGGCCCGCGACCATGCTGTACCGGCGCCATGCCCAGAAACAGCTTAAGGCGCTTGAAGCCCTGGAAGGACCGCGCTGATGGCCAAGCCGCTCCCTGACGATATCAAGCATATTGCTGAGAACGCCCGCCGCGCCGAAATCCGCTCGGTCGCCACGATGGCTTTCATCCTGGGTATCGCCGTGGGCTTCGGCCTGGGCGCCGCCTTCTTCCGGGCCGCGGGCTCGGGTTTCTTCTTTTTTATCGGCGCCGCCATGATCGGCGTCATGTGGTTTCTCGCCGCACGCCGGCGGAAGGTCAAATAACTGGGACTGGGGAATATTCGATGTTCAATAAAATCCTGATCGCCAACCGGGGGGAAATCGCGTGCCGGGTCATCAAGACCTGCCGCAAGCTTGGCATCAAGACGGTCGCGGTCTATTCGGACGCTGACGCGGATGCCCTGCATGTGGAAATGGCGGACGAGGCCGTGCATATCGGCCCGCCGGCGGCGGCGGAAAGCTATCTGCTTGCGGACAAGATCCTGAAGGCCGCAAAGGATACGGGCGCTGAAGCCATCCATCCGGGTTATGGGTTCCTGTCCGAGCGCGCATCGTTCGTGAAAGCGGTGCAGGAAGCCGGCATTGCCTTCATCGGCCCCGACCCCAAGGCCATCGACGCCATGGGCGACAAGATCACCTCCAAAAAACTGGCCGCCGAAGCCGGTGTCTCCACCGTGCCGGGGTACATGGGCATCATCAAGGATGCGGATGAAGCGGTGAAAATCGCGTCGGATATCGGCTATCCGGTGATGTTGAAGGCGTCCGCCGGTGGTGGCGGCAAGGGCATGCGTATCGCCTTTTCCGACACCGAGGCCCGCGAAGGTTTCATCTCGGCCCAGAACGAGGCGCGCTCGAGCTTTGGCGACGACCGGGTGTTTATCGAGAAGTTTGTCGAGGAACCGCGCCATATCGAAATCCAGGTGCTGGGCGACAAACATGGCAATGTGATCTACCTGGGCGAACGCGAATGTTCGATCCAGCGCCGCCACCAGAAGGTGGTCGAAGAAGCGCCAAGCCCGTTCCTCGATGAAGCCACCCGCAAGGCCATGGGCGAACAGGCGGTGGCGCTGTCGAAAGCGGTGGACTATTGTTCGGCCGGCACGGTTGAATTCATCGTCGACAAGAACCGCAACTTCTATTTCCTTGAAATGAACACCCGGCTGCAGGTGGAACACCCGGTCACCGAACAGGTTACCGGTATCGACCTTGTGGAACAGATGCTGCGGGTGGCGGCGGGCCAAAAGCTGGAAATCACGCAGGATGACGTGCAGTTGCGTGGCTGGTCCATGGAAACGCGGGTTTATGCCGAAGACCCGTTCCGGGGTTTCCTGCCGTCCATCGGCCGGCTGACCCGTTACCTGCCGCCTGAAGAGACCGAGACCGTGCGGGTGGACACCGGCGTTTATGAAGGCGCCGAAATTTCCATGTTCTACGACCCGATGATCGCGAAGCTGATCACCACCGGCGCCACGCGCGACGAGGCGATTGCCGCCCAGCGCCGGGCTTTGGACGAATATTATATCCGCGGCATCGGCCATAATATCCCGTTCCTGGCCGCCCTGATGGCGCATCCCCGCTTCCAGTCCGGCAACATGACCACGGGTTTCATCGCCGAAGAATATCCTGACGGTTTCCATGGCGGTGTGCTGACCGACGCGGTGAAAGAGGCCATGATCGTGGCCGCCACTTTCATCAATGCGGTTGAACGTTCGCGCGAAACCCAGATCGAAGGCCAGATCAGCCAGCCCAAGGGTCCGCAGGAACGCATGTGGGTGGTCTCGATCGGCGGCGAGGATGTCGTCACCTCGATCGTGCCGATGGATGACCATGCGGTTGTTGCCATCGGCCCCAAAAAACGTATCGAGGTGTTCAGCGACTGGGTGCCGGGTGAGCCCGTGTTCCATGCCAGCATCAGCGACAATGATGTTGCCATCGAGATCGACCGCGGCACCCTTGGCTGGATTTTGACCACCGATGGTGTGTCGATGGATGTGAAGGTGCAAACCGAACGCGCGGCGGCGCTTCATAAGCTGATGCCCGAAAAGGTCGCGGCGGATACCAGCAAGTTCCTGCTGTGCCCGATGCCGGGTCTGGTGGTGTCCGTCAATGTGGAAGTTGGCGACGAGGTCAAGGCCGGGCAGGCGCTGGCGGTCGTGGAAGCCATGAAGATGGAAAACATCCTGCGCGCCGAAAAGGATGCCACGGTGAAGGCGGTCAACGCCAAGGCGGGCGACAGCCTGGCCGTGGATGCCGTCATTCTGGAATTCGAATAAGCCGTGGTGGCGGGCGGAAAAACCGCAACCATCGGGTTGCTTGAAAAGCTGGTGGCGTTCGATACCACCAGCCGCAACCCGAACATGGCGCTGATCCGTTTCATCGAAGACTATCTGGCCGGCCACGGCATTGTCGCCACCGTGCAGGCGAACGCCGACGGTACCAAGGCCAACCTGATCGCCACCATCGGGCCCGATGTGCCCGGCGGAGTTGTCCTTTCGGGCCACACGGACGTGGTGCCGGTCGACGGCCAGACATGGGCCAGCGATCCCTTCAGCCTGACCGAACGGGACGGCAAGCTGTATGGCCGGGGGTCAGCCGACATGAAGGGGTTCATCGCCGCCGCCCTCGCGCACGTGCCGCTGTTTGTGGCCGCCAAGCTGACAACACCGATCCATCTGGCCTTTTCCTATGACGAGGAGGTCGGCTGCCTGGGGGTGCAGGAAATGCTGAAATTCCTGAAGCCCCATGTGCCGCTGCCGCGTGTGGTGGTGGTGGGTGAACCGACCCGCATGCAGGTTGCGAACGCGCACAAGGGCCAGCATGTGTTCAGGACCCATATCAAGGGCCGCGAAGCCCATTCCAGCCGCCCGGAAGACGGCGTGAACGCGGTGGCCGTGGCGGCGGAGCTGATCAGCTTCATCATGGAAATGGCGGAAGGCGAACGCCTGCACGGGCCGCAGGACCCGGCGTTCGACACGCCCTATACCAGCTTCAATGTCGGCCCCATATCAGGCGGCAGCATCTTCAACATCGTCCCAGGTGAATGCACGTTCGACTGGGAATTCCGTCCGCTCGCGGAAACCGACAGCGAAGCCCTGATGCAGCGTTACCAGACCCATCTGGACACGGTGATCAACCCGCGCCTCGCGGCCCGCCATGCCGGCTGTGGCGCCCATAACGAGCGCTGGGCCTACCTGCCGCCCCTCAAAGCCACGCCGGGGTCCGACGCCGAAGCCCTTGTGCTGGCGCTGGCCGAGAAAAACACCACCAGCGTGGTGGCCTTCGGCACCGAAGGCGGCCATTTCCAGAGCATCGATTTCCCCGCCGTCGTCTGCGGTCCCGGCGATATCGCCCAAGCCCACAAACCCGACGAATTTATCGAAATCGAGCAACTGGCCCAGTGCGACCGCTTCATGCGCCGGCTGGCCGAACGGCTGAGCGCCTGAAGCCAATCGCTTGACATCCGGCCCCATCTGGGCGGACATTTTTCCTGAATTGCAGGAGGTCCAGACATGACAGGCACTGAACGCACGGCCATCCGCGCCCGCATACACGGCAAGGTCCAGGGTGTCTGGTACCGGGGCTGGACCGAAGAACAGGCCAACCGGCTTGGCCTTTTTGGCTGGGTGCGGAACCGGGAAGACGGCACGGTCGAGGCGCTGTTCGTGGGGCCGGATGCCGCCGTCAAGACCATGCTGGTCATGTGCCATGACGGGCCGCCGGCTGCGGTGGTCGACAAGGTGGAAACCGAACCGGCAGACGGCATCGTGCCGCGCCGGTTCGAGGTCAAGCCGACTGTTTAGCCGCAGCCGCCCGTCCGCCGGGCAACAGCCGCAGGATCAGGCGCTTGAGTGGCACCTTGGCCTGTTCGCATGGCCGGCCCACCAGCACGACGATGGCAAATGTGCCACCCAGCACCAGAAGGCGCTGGCCCCAGGTTTCGGGCGCCTGCCAGCCAAGGGCGGCGAACATCATGATCAGCGGCCGATGGAACAGGTAGAGGGCGAAGGTCAGGGAGCCCAGGTAACGCGCGGGGCGCACAAGCGGCAGCATCAAGCCTTTGGCGCGTGCCGGCAGGCCGTAAAAGCCGACCAGCAGGCTCGCAAAGGCGATGGCGTCGATATATTCCCTGACGATCAGGACCCGCACCCACGGCTGTTCGACCGTGCCGACCGCACCGCCGACCCATGGCGAAGCGACAAGAAGGGCGCCACCACCCACAAACAGCAGGATGGCAAGCGGCAGGGGCAGGGCGCCGCGCCGCTGGTTCCAGACATAAATGCCGTAACCCAACAGCCACAGGGGCAACAGCGCCAGGATGGCGGGCCCGACCACGAGGGCCGTCAGCGCCAGCAGGCCCCAGCGCAGGGCGCCTTTCAGGAAGGCAAACAGGCCGAACATCAGGTAGAAGCTGGCTTCGTAGCTCAGCGACCAGACCGGCGACAGGCTGCCGGCATGCAGTTCTGCACCCCAGAATTCGTTGGCGAAAAGGCTGGTGACAAAAAAACGCAGCGGTTGCTGGTCGGCATATCCCCAGGGCCCGTCATGATAGAAAGCGGGATTGACCGAAAGGCCGATCGTGTCCGCCGCCGCAGTGATCAAGAGGGCCGGCAACAATACGCTATAGAGCCGCGACAGGCGCGCGGCGGCATAGTCGCGCGCCGTATGCTCACGGCTGTCGGCGACATAGGCGATCACGAAGCCGGACATGACAAAAAACACCACCACGGCGGTGTCCAGGTAACCGGCCAGCGGCCACAGGAAACCGCCGGTGAACGAACGGCCGGCGGTATGGCCCAGGAAGACCACAAGGGCTGCCGCAAAACGGCAAAGGTCGAGAAAGATTGATGTTTCGCGGTCCATGCCCCGTGCCTACCCCTTAGCGCACCCCCATGTGCCTTGGGGATGGATCATAGGGGCAAGCCGGCGGGTCGGCCAGCCTTATTGCAGTGGGGCTAGATACGGAACACCGGGTGGGTGGCGGCGATATCGGCGCCCACATCGACCGTGCCGGTTTCGGTGGGCATGGCTTCATAAGGCAGCTTGGTGGTCGGGCCTTCGGGCGCGTCCTGCACCTTCAGGTGCATGGGGCGGGCTTCAAGGCCGAAAATATCGTCGAACACGTCCCGAAGCACCACATCCACATCGTCCATGGTGACCGGCAGGCCAAGGTCGGCCAGGCTCGTGACGCCATGTTCGGATATGCCGCAAGGCACGATGCCGCTGAAATGTTCCAGGTTTGGTTCCACATTGATGGCGATGCCATGGTAGGTGACCCACTGGCGCACGCGCACGCCGATGGCGCCGATCTTGTCCTCGCGGCCAGCACCGCGTTCGACCCACACGCCGACCCGACCCTTGCGGCGTTCGGCGGTGACACCAAAGGCGGCCATGGTGCGGATGATCACTTCCTCGAGGCTGTAGACAAACTGGCGCACGTCGCGGCCGCGTGCCTTCAGGTCCAGCATGAAATAGACCACCCGCTGGCCGGGGCCATGATAGGTATATTGCCCGCCGCGCCCGGCGTCATAGACCGGGAACCGGTCGGGGTCTACAAGGTCTGAGACATCGGCGCTGGTGCCCGCGGTATAAAGTGGCGGGTGCTCAAGGCACCAGACCATTTCTGCCGCTTCGCCCGCGCGGATCTGGCGCACACGCTCTTCCATGAAGGCGATGGCGTCCGGGTAGGCGACCTGTTCGTCGCTGATTTTCCATTCCAGGGGCAGGGGCGTGCTCATCGGATGCGGCCTTTTGCGTCTGTTTCGCGGGCGTTCATAGCGCCATTTGGCCATCGGGCCAAGCCTGATCAAGGTGCATGTTGCATGTTTCTTGATGTTGACGCCGGCTTTGGTTAAGCATTTGATAAGAATGCCGCGCCATGATGGCGGCGAAAGGAAACCCATGAGCTTTCATTCCGTCAATCGAGTCGCTGTTGAAATCACCGTTGTGCTGGGGCGCACCCACATGCCGGTGCGCCAGCTTCTGAAGATGGGCCGCGGTGCAGTGATCGACCTTGATGCCAAGCATGAGGACGAATGCTGGATCTATGCCAACGGTGAACTGATCGCGCGGGGCGAGATCATGATCGTGGGTGAAAAAATCGGGGTCTCCATTACCCGCATGATGAGCCAGCTTCAGGTCTGACAAGGACCGCCAGGCCCCGGAATTCCGGGGCTTTTTCATTTCATTTCATTTTCATGTCGTTTTCCCCTTGCGGGGGTGTTTTCTTTCTGTTAGCTAAGCGCCCGTTCCGATGCGGTCGTGGCGGAATTGGTAGACGCGCAGCGTTGAGGTCGCTGTGGGGTAACTCCCGTGGAAGTTCGAGTCTTCTCGACCGCACCATATGTAAACCCGAAGGTGAAAGCCTTCGGGTTTTCTGCTTTTCAGGCCACCTCTCGGTCCCCGAAAGCCGCCGCGTGCGACAGCATGCTTGAAAGGCGGGCGTCGCATGCGCTAGTTAGGTCCGACACCTCGAACCGGGACAAGGGGGCCGGCAGCAGCATGACAGCATCCGAAAATCATGAGGGCATGGCGAAGGCGGACGGTCGTCCGCTCAATTATGCCGTGGTCTGTGGTCAGATGCGCGACGAGCTCGAATTCCGCGTCACCCTGGCGGCCCTGTTGGCTGAACGCGAAAGCGGCGTCATGGACGGCATCATCCTGTCGACATGGAAGGGCGAGATCGACAAGATCCCCGGCCTCAGGGAAGAGCTGGAACAATATGGCATCGGCATTGTCGAAAGCGTGGCGCCGACCCTGGTGTCGTCCGGCAACACGCTTGCGCAGAACAAGGCGCTTTATAACGGCCTGAAACAGGTGCCGGATGGCGCAGCCGTGCTGAAACTTCGCACCGACCGTACCACCAGTGCCGTGCGCCAGTTCCGGCCGCAGCTTGAGGTGGGGCCCTTGCCGGCCCTGTCGTTCGGTGCGCTGGGGCCGGTGTTCAGCCGCCGGGTCGCGGCCTTTGCCGTGGTGGCGACCGCCTGTTTCTATGCCAGCGATTTTTCCTACTACGGGATGAAAGAGGACCTTCTGCAGATGGCCCATTTCGATTCCCGCTATGACGCGCTGTACCGGGGTTTCGGGGCCGAACACCGGCTGTGGACCCAGCCGTTCCTCCTGAAGCACCCGCGCCTGACCGACCTGTTCGAAAACACCAATGTCATGGGTATTTCGACCTGGGCAATCCGGGCCGCGAAAGAGGGCAAGCCCATCCCCGACGCGATACTGCGGCTGCTGACCTTCACCTGGATCACGATCCGCAACAATTTCGAGATCATCGACCGGCGTGCATCCTACGAGGATGATATTTCCGTGGCCGGTGTGCTGGGCGCGGCACCCACAAGCGGCATCCGCCCGGGCACTGTGGCATCGCACTTCACCGTGTCGATCACCTGCATCAACAGCCAGGAAGCGCTGGAACATCTGGTGTCGGGCGAGTTGCCAGTGGAGACCGAGCTCGACCGCCAGTTTGCTGCGCTGATGGATGACTTCCGTGCGCGGGGCGACGTGGCCCTGCCGACCTGGACACCCGAGGTGAAACGCGATCTTTTGGCCATGCAGGAAGACAACAGCGCCGAGCTCGTGATCCAGCATTCGACCTACACGTCGCCCCACCAGTCCGAAGTGCCCGTGGTGGCCGACGCCATCATTTCAGACGAACGGCTGGCGGTGGTGATCCAGCGCGAGTTGGGGGTGGTGCAGATACCGGCCGAGCATATGCCCGGCATTGTTGAAGTGCTGGGCACCGTGCGCCGGGGTGTGCAGGGCGTGCATCTGTATCTGGAAATTGCCAGCAACCTGATGAAACACAAACCCTGGGACCAGAAACTTGCCCATATGATCGGATTTTTCCTCAGCCGTGCCGCCGACCGCGGCAACACCGAAGCTGCGGCCCTGTTTGCCTGGCTGGCGTTCGACGGTGCCATCGGCGACTTCAAGCGGGAACTGGCGGTCAAATGGGCGCGTACCGCGGCCACCAAGGAAAACCCCCTGGGGCAATATGTGTTCGCCCGCATGCTGGAAGCCGGCTGGGTGCCGCCGGGCGAACGGCACAGCGCCGCGCACTGGGACGCCCGCGCCGCCGAAAACGGTTTCACACCGGAGTTGCTAGCCTATTAGGACCCGCACGCCCGACCCGGCGTACCAAAAAATTATTGTGCCGAGACTGGAAACCTGGGGCGCTTTCTTCTATCAAGGAGCCATAGGGCAATCGGTTGGTCCGGCGAACGCCGGCACCGGACAAATCTGGAAAAACCAGAAGCAGAAGGGGGACCGGTCATGGCAGAGACAGGGCGCGATCCGAATCAGCCGGGCGAAGAACTGCCGCCGATGGCAGCGCAGGAACATGCACATGTGCCTGAAGAACCTGAACTGCCCGAAGCGGAAGAAGAAGCCCACGAAGGCCCCCAGACCGACGTTCACCTGTCGCGCGAATTCCTGTCGCAGGTCCACCAGGCTCTGCGCGACGAGGACGGCGACCGCGCGCATGAACTGGTCGAGGAACTGCACGCCGCCGACGTGGCCGACCTGCTTGAAGTGCTGCCGTCCAGCCAGCGGGTCGCTTTCATCGAACTTCTGGGTGAACGGCTTGATCCCGATGTCCTGATCGAGGTTGAGGGGGCGGCCCAGGCCGACCTTTATGAAACCATGTCCAACGAGCTGATCGCCGATGCGGTGACCGAGCTCGAGACCGATGACGCGGTTTATGTTCTTGAGGAACTGGAACCCGAGGACCGGGAAGAGGTCCTGCGCGCGCTGGCCGCCGACGACCGGGTCGCGATCGAGGAAAGCCTGAGCTTCCCCGAGGAATCCGCCGGTCGCCTGATGCAGCGCGACCTTGTGGCCGTGCCTGAATTCTGGACCGTAGGCCAGACCATCGATTACCTGCGCAACGAAGCCGAGGATATCCCGGACGATTTCTACGATATTTTTGTCGTCGACCCGGCGCACCGGCCCGTGGGCAAGGTGCCGCTGTCGCGCGTGATGCGCACCAACCGCCCGGTCACCATCGGCGAGATCATGGACCGTGAACCCCATGTGATCTCGGTCACCGCCGACCAAGAAGAGGTGGCGTATCAGTTCAGCAAATATCACCTGATTTCGGCGGCAGTTGTCGACGACAGCCAGCGCCTTGTCGGTGTGGTCACGGTGGATGACATCGTCGAGGTTATCGGCGACGAGGCCGAGGAAGACATCCTGGCCCTTGCCGGTGTGCGCGAAGAATCGGGCGTGAACGAGAATTTTGTCGAGGTGGTCAAAAGCCGCTTCGCCTGGCTGTTTGTCAATTTGGGCACGGCTGTGCTTGCGTCCTTTGTCATTGGCATGTTTGACGCTACTATCGAACAGATGGTCGCGCTGGCGGTCCTGATGCCGATTGTCGCCTCGATGGGCGGCAATGCCGGCACCCAGACCATGACCGTGGCCGTGCGGGCCATCGCGACCAAGGAACTGAGCGCCACCAACGCGCTCAGGGTCGTGAACCGGGAAGTGCTGGCGGCGCTTTTGAACGGCGTCGCCCTGGCCATCGTTTCAGGCGCGGTGGCTTGGGCCTGGTTCGGCAACCCGATGCTGGGCGGCATTTTTGCCGCTGCGATGATCATGAACCTGTTTGTCGCGGGACTGTTTGGGGTGTTGGTGCCCATGGGGCTGAACCGGGCAGGTATAGACCCGGCCGTGGCCTCCAGTGTGTTTGTGACCACGATCACCGATGTGATCGGATTTTTTGCCTTCTTGGGAATGGCCGCAATTTTCCTGCTCTAGAGCCTGATACCGATGAACACTGGACCGATTCTACTGGTCGACGACGAACCTGTTGTGCTGCGAATTCACGCAGCAGCCGTGAAACAGTTCGGATTCGAAACAATTATCGCCGAAACAGCCGGAGAAGCGCTGTCGCTGGTGCGCGCCTACCGGCCGTCGCTGGTCATCAGCGATGTGCAGATGCCGGGCGAGGGCGGTTTCGATTTTGTCGATGCGCTGGAACGCAGCGGGCTGAAGATGATGCCGGTCGTTTACCTGACGGGCTATGACGATATCGATATCGTGCGCGGTGGCCTTCGGGCCGGCGGCGACGATTTCATCATCAAGGGTGGTTCGGTCGAGCGGCTTCGGAACCGGATCGCCTTCTGGCTTGCAAGCGGTTTCCAGGAACTGCCAAGCGACCTCAGGCGCCGGGCGCTGATTGCGGCCAATGCCCTGAAGGGTGACCATTTCAGCCGGGTCGAGGACCATCTGGCCTTCGATGGTGCGCTGGCGCGGCGCGTGGCCGGCATGATGCGCCGGGAACTCGAGGCCCTGCCGGGCGACTATGGCGCACGGCTGATTGAACGGGTCTGTTTCCTGGGGCGCCTCTCTAAACTAATTATAGAGGAAAGCCGGGCCTTCGGGGATTTTGTGCGCTTCCCTGATTATGTCATTGCCGTTATGAATATTCTGAAGCCGGTGTGGCAGCGAGAGCTTTGGCCGCTGCTCACCCGGTTTGAAGACTGGGCCTGCGATCTGCGATTTGTCTGTGCGGGGGTCGAACCCCTCAAACCCTTCAGGGACTATGACTGGTTCCAGGATGGCTTGGAGCGCTGACCTCGCGGCCTGCGGGGCCGGGAAGTAAATAGTGACATGCCGGCACGGAACGGGGTTGGCCGTTCCTTGCCCGCACCTGGGGAAGTACATGAAACGCCTTTTGACTGCCGCTGTCGCGGCTTGCAGCCTTTCCTTGTCCGCATTCGCGGCCGACGAACCGGTCGATCTGGACATGGTCACCAAAATCCGGGACGAGGGGTTCAACCGCTCGGAAGTGATGGACACGCTCCGCCACCTTACCGACCATATCGGCCCGCGCCTGACCGGTTCACCCGGCCTCAAGGAAGCCAATATCTGGACCCGGGACAAGCTTACGGAATGGGGCCTGAAGAACGCGCATCTGGAAGGTTTCGACTTCGGCCCCGGCTGGACCTTCGACAAGGCTGTGGTGTTCATGACCGCGCCGCGCCGCACGCAGGTTTATGCGCTGCCGATCAGTTGGCACCCGGGCACCGACGGTGTGCTGGAAGGCGAGGTTTTTTTTGCCCCCATCAAGTCGCCGGCAGATTTTGCGAAATATGAAGGCAAGCTGAAGGGCAAGATCGTTCTTGTTGATGCAGTGCCGGAACAGAAAGAGCCGAAAAACAAGGTTTTTGAACGGCTTGACAAGAAAGAGCTCAAGGAAGAGGTGAACTATCGCATTCCGAAGGACGGGGCGGACGATCCGGCGCTCTGGTGGGCGAACTATATCGCCAACCAATATAAGCTGGAACAGTTCCTGGCCAAGGAAGGCGCCATCGCCATGGTGCGCAAAAGCCCGCGCGGCGCCATGCTGATCGAAGCCAGCGGTTACCAGCACAAACAGGGCCTGCAGGCCACCATTCCGGGTGTGCGCATGGCGACTGAACATTATGCCCGCATGGTGCGGCTGATGGACGACGGTGAAACCGTGAAACTGAGCCTCGATATCGATGCCAGCTTCCATACCGACGATATGCAGTCCTATTCCACCCTTGCCGAAATCCCCGGCAAGGGCAAGAACCCGGAAATCGTCATGGCCGGCGGCCACCTGGATAGCTGGTTTGTGGGCGACGGCGCCACCGACGACGGCGCCGGTGTTGCCGTGGTGATGGAAGCCGTGCGCATCCTGAAAGTGCTGGGTGTCGAACCCAAACGTACCATCCGTGTCGGCCTGTGGGGCGGCGAGGAACAGGGCTATTTCGGGTCCTACCAGTATGTGCTGAACCATCTGGCCACGCGCCCCGCGAACCCGGACGAAGCCTTCAAATATTCCGAGCCCTACACCCGTGAATTCAACCAGTTCCCGATCAGGAAGGGTGCCGAGTTCGAAAAATTCTCGGCCTATTTCAACCTGGATAACGGTGCCGGCAAAATTCGCGGTGTCTATGCCGAAGGCAATGCCGCTGCCGTGCCGATCTTCAAGGCCTGGCTGAAGCCGTTTGAAGACCTGGGCGCCGGGACCATCAGCATGAACGACACCGGCGGCACCGACCATGAGGTGTTCGACGATATCGGCCTGCCGGGGTTCCAGTTCATCCAGGACCCGCTGGACTATGATACCCGTCTGCACCATAGCCAGATCGATACCTACGATCATGCCTATGAGGCCGACCTGAAGCAGGCCGCTGTGATTATGGCGAGCTTCCTGTATCATGCCGCGATGCGCGACGAGCGTTTCCCGCGCGAGCCGGAACCCAAGGCCCTGCCCACTGACAAGAAGGCGGCAGACAAAAAAGCGGATGAAAAATCCGAAGACTGAAACAAAAGGCCCCGGCGCAAAGCTCCGGGGCCTTCGTCTTTCAGGCAACTGCCGCCGCTTCAGGGCGCGGCAATCGCCATATTGTCCAGAAGCCGCACACCACCCAGCCGGGCCACCGCCAGCACACGCGCCGCGCGGTCGTGGGTGTCCAGCAGTTCAAGGCTCGCGGGGTCGACCACCGAAACATAATCCACAGCCTCAAAACCTGCGGCCATCAGGGCGTCCGCCGCGCGCTTTTCAGCGTCCCGAAGTGGCGCGCCGGCTTCGACCGCCTGCACCAGTTGTTTCAGGATCACATTGAAGCGGCCGGCAATGGTGCGTTTGGCCGGGTCCAGATAGGCATTGCGCGACGAAGCGGCCAGGCCGTCCGGTTCGCGGATCAGGGTACCACCCATGATCTCGACCGGCATGTCCAGGTCGGCGACAAACCGCCGGATCACCGCCAGTTGCTGGAAATCCTTTTCGCCGAAGATGGCGACATCGGGCAGGCACTGCAGCAACAGTTTGCTGACCACTGTGGCGACACCGTCGAAATGCCCGGGGCGCAGGGCGCCCTCGAAGGCATCGCTGATGCCCTTGACGCTGACCGTACTTGCGAACCCGTTCGGGTACATCTCCGCCACCGTGGGCGCGAACACCAGGCTTGCGGGTGTGGTCGACAGCGCCTTGCGGTCGGCTTCTTCCTGGCGCGGGTATTTGTCCAGGTCTTCGGTCGGCCCGAACTGGGTCGGGTTCACGAAGATCGAGACCACGATCCGGTCGGCTTTTTCCGCGATGGCGTTCACCAGCGACAGATGGCCATGGTGCAGGGCGCCCATGGTGGGCACAAGGCCGACACGCAGGCCTTCGCGGCGCCAGGCGGCGACCTCGGCACGCAGGCTTGCGACCGTGCGCACAACCGGGGGCAGGGTGCCGCTCATCGTGCCAGGTCCGTGTCCTGGACCGCGAGGCGGGCATAATCCAGCCCGTCAAGGTCGTTGAAATTGATGATGGAGAGGATGTCGCTCACATACTCGGGGCCACGCTCGGAATAATCCACAAGGGCGGGCGCAAGCGCGGGGCCGGTGACCGGCACATTCAGGTCCCTCAGTTCCGCCCGGCGGCGGCGCAGGTCTTCATAACTCGGGTGCCGGTTCAGGTTGGTCATGTAGCTCATGACACTGTCCAGAAGATAATCGAAGCTCTTGATACGGTGGGTTTTGCCTTCTTCCCGTTCGCTCGGCAGGATGCCTTCGGCATCGCCCCACACCCATTCACCGAACAGGGCGTTGCCAAGCTGGGCAAAACGGCTGGTGCCCCAGCCCGATTCCATGGCGGCCTGCGCAAGTGCAAGGGACGGCGGGATGACATCAACCCGGTACAGAAGGATATCGATATCCTTGGTCTGGAAATTCTTGCGGCGTTTCAGCCGATACTGGCGTGCCTTGTTCGCAAGCCATTCCTCTTCGCTGGGCCGAAGCCTGCGGCCTTCCTCCAGCTTGCCCCGCAGCGCCAGAAGGCGGCCGCGGTCGGCAACAATCAGCTCGTTCGCGCGCAGCACCACGGGCAGCAGGGCCGAGGTGAACTGTTGCTTGCGCTTGCGGGCGTTCTTGAGGTCAGGCAGGCTTTCGGGCAGGCGGGCCAGGAACACGCGCGGCACGGAATCGACCGCATGCATGTCCTTGTTCAGCAGGCCGGCCAGCCGCGGTGTCATGCGGGCCTTGCCGCGCGGCGGCAACTGGTGCGCCAGATAATTGGGCTGGTCGCTGTTCAGCGCCACGATGCGCGAGGTCTGGAGCATATAGCGTGCAAGCACAAAGGGGCCGGCTCCAAGAACCAGCACCAACAGCAATAATACTGTCACCTTTCGCATGCCTGCCCGCACGATCCCCGTTTCTCCCTCGCCCGATTTTATATATATCTACCGAATATGTGTAGGTTCAAAACTCAAGATCGGCTAGATAGTGCCGGATTGAGCCGGAATCAAGGCGTAAAGCTTGGGAGAAGACGGTGCCTGACAGTGAGGCAAACCGCAGCATTATGGATCTAGGTCGTCCCTATCTTATTGTTTTGGGTAATGAAAAAGGTGGCTCGGGCAAGTCGACCACGGCAATGCATATTGTTGTGTCGCTGTTGCGCGAAGGATACAGGGTCGGCACAATCGACCTCGATGCACGTCAACGCAGCTTGACCCGCTATATCGAGAACCGCCGCGCCTATGCCGCCAAAAAAGGCATGGATCTGCCGATGCCCATCGAAACCGTGGTGGCCAAGTCGGTATCCCGCTCGGTCGATGATGCCGAAGCCGACGAAAAGGCCCGTTTCGAGGAAGCCTATGTCAACCTGATCGACAAGGTCGATATCGTGGTGGTCGACTGCCCGGGCAGCGACACCTTCCTGGCCCGGCTTGCGCACACCGCCGCCGATACCCTGGTGACCCCGGTCAACGACAGCTTCGTCGACCTTGACCTGCTCGCGCGGGTGAACCCGTCCAATTTCAAGGTCGAAGGCCCGAGCCTCTATGCCGAAATGGTCTGGAAGGCCCGCCAGCGCCGGCAACTCGCCGACGGTGCCTCCATCGACTGGGTTGTGCTCCGGAACCGGGTCGGCATGTTGCATGCCAAGAACAAGGAACGGGTTGAAGGCGTGCTGAATGAACTGACGCGCCGTATCGGCATCCGCTATATCCCGGGCCTCAGCGAACGGGTCGTGTACCGCGAATTGTTCCTGCGCGGCCTGACGCTCATGGACCTGAAGGACGCCAAGGGTGTCGATGGCGCCGGGCTTTCCATGTCCAACGTCGCGGCCCGCCAGGAGGTAAGGAAAATGATGGATGCGCTCAACCTGCCGTTCCGGCAGAAGGCCAAGGTGAACGCCTGATGGCCTGGTTGCTTGCCGGTTTTGGCCTCGCCGCCCTGTTGATGCTGTTCCTGCACTGGTGGGCCAACACGGATGTGCGCTCGGCGCGCCAGGCGCTTCTGTGTGGCATCGTGCTGATCTGTATTGCCTTCGCGCTCATGCTGGTGGCCGCGGGCAAGGGCCTGATGGCCATCGTGCCCGTGGGCTATGCCGTCTGGCGCATGGCCGGGTCGCGCCTTGCGGGCCGTGTTGGCACCACGGGCGAACGCCCGGCACCGCACCGCGGTGGCATGAGCCGCGACGAGGCGCTTGAGGTGCTGGGCCTCCAACCCGGTGCCAGTGAAGACGAGATCAATGCCGCCTACCGCCGCCTGATGGCGCAGGTACACCCGGACAAGGGGGGCAACGACTGGATGGCGTCCAAGCTCAATGAAGCGCGCCGCACCCTTTTGGGGAAATGAATGATATGGCGGCACGTTCATAAGCTCCTCCTGTCCCTGGCCGGTATGGCCTCTGCGGGGGCCGTGCTGGCCGATGAAACCACGGTCGGCATCGGGGTGATCCAGCACACACCACCCTATGTCACCGAAAATCCGTCAAGCGGGCTCGACAATGAAATTGTCCGTGCGGCCTTCGGGGTCGAGGGCAGGGCCGTGGTATTCTATCATGCGCCGCTCAGCCGGCTCGCCAGCCTCTTGGTGGACGACAAGGTCGATGCCATCACCAGTTTCGACCCGCAGGCGGACGGTTGTTTCCTGTCGGATATTTTCACCTACTGGCACGATGGTGTGATTGTCCGGGCCGAACTTCGGGACAAGGTGCATTCGGTCGCGGACCTGAAGGGGTTGCGGGTCGGTACTTTCCCGCATGCGGAAAAGGCGCTGGGTGACCTTCTGGTGCCCTATGTCGCCGGCTTCAGTGCCCAGATGGCGGTGTTCAGGGCCGACCTTGTGGCGCCGATGCTCGAACGGGGCCGGCTGGACGCTTATATCGGCGATTTGTGGACTGTGGCCTACGCCTACCGCGAGGCGGCGGGCGATCCGGCAAAAAGCCTGCCTTATGCGGTTGCGGTCGAATTTCCGCCAACGCCGCGCTATCTGTGTTTCAGCGATGCCGACCTGGTGCCCGTGTTCAACCGTGGCTTGGCCGAAATTCGCAAACGCGGCATCCATGATGCCATTGTGGGGCGATACAGCGTCCGGCCCTGAAAGGGCTATGGTATCGCCTGCGTTGTTGCCAGAGTTGTTGCCAGAGTTGTTGCACGCGCAACATGATAAAAGCCGTATCCGGCCATGCCGGTCGCCTCGCTCCCATAATAGAGCGCCCGGTAGGCCGGTGCGTCCAGGTCGTCCTTCAGGCTGAAGCCCTGTTTGGCCAGGTAGGCCGCCAGTTTTGCAGGCGCGATGCCGAAGGTCCAGGGTTCGCCCCATTTCGCCAGTTGCTGCCTGAGCGCGGCAAAACCAGGTTCTTCCCATGTGCCGTCCACGGCTTTTTTGTCGACATAGGTGAAGATCATGCGCGTGGGCGCCTGCATCAGCCTGTTGATGGTCGCCAGCACCTTGCGCACCGCGCGGTCGTCCAGGTAATTGGTCACCCCTTCCCACAGGAACAGCGTTTCAACATCGGTTTTCAGCCCGGCGGCCTTGAGGAGCGCGCCAAAATCATCTTTCATGAAATCGATCGGCACATAGGAAAGTTTCAGGCGCGCGGCCCGGCCGTTCAGTACATGGTCCTTGCGGTCCAGCATTTCCGGGCGGTCCAGTTCATAGATATCGGTGCCGGCAAGGGCGTCGAGCCGCAGGCTGCGGCAATCAAAACCCGCGCCCAGGATCACCAACTGGCTGGCGCCCGTGTCCAGTGCTTCCTGTATCCAGTGGTCGATCAGCGCCGTGCGCGCCACGCCGGAGGTGCGCGCCCCTGCCGCCCGACCGTCGATATAACGCAGAATTCGACCGGCCAGCGCCGGAATTCGGGCCAGGGTGACAGCGGTTTTCATATATCGGGGCAGGAAAGCGCGCGCAAAGGGGTCGCGGACTGCGCCGCCCTCGACCATGGGCGCCACGGTCTCCAGCGCGCGGAAAAGCGCCATCGACTGGGCCGTGCGGCTGATCCTGTGTCGCTGTGTCATGAAGGCTCCCCCAATTGTGGCCATAGTCTTCGGGTCTGTTCGGGCCGGTGTCAAGCTCCGGCCCTTGAATTTCGTGTGTTTCACATTGACCCGGGGCCGGGCGCTGGGGCACTTTAGCGGCAGTTACCAGATTGAGGTTTTATTCATGTCCCAGCATCAATTTCATTCAACCGTTCTTCGCGAATATGACGTGCGCGGCATTGTCGGCGAAACCATTGGCGCCGCCGACGCCATGGCCCTTGGCAAGGCGTTCGGTACCCACGTGCGCCGCGCGGGCGGCCAGACCGTTTCGGTCGGTTTCGATGGCCGGGTGTCGTCGCCCGAACTGTCGGACGCCCTGATGGCCGGCATCGCCAGCACCGGCGTGAATGTCCGCAATGTGGGCCTGGGCGCCACCCCGATGCTTTATTATTCGGTGTTCGAGCTGGACACCGATGGCGGGGTCATGGTCACGGGCTCGCACAATCCGCCGAACTATAACGGTTTCAAGATGATGATGGGCAAGAAGCCCTGTTTCGGGAGCGCAATCCAGGCGCTGGGCGAAACCGCGGCCAAGGGTGATTTCGAGGTCGGCACCGGCGAGATCGTGCAGGTCGATATTTTCGACCGCTATATCGCGCGCCTTCTGAAGGACGTGGACACCAAGGGCTTCAAGGTGGCCTGGGACCCGGCAAACGGTGCGGCTGGCCCCGCCGTCGCCGAACTGGTCAAACACCTGCCGGGCGAGCATATCGTCATCAACGCCGAGGTGGACGGCACCTTCCCGAACCACCATGCCGACCCGACGGTCGAAAAGAATCTCGAGCAACTGAAGGCCGTTGTGGCCGAACATGGCTGCGACATGGGTTTCAGCTTCGATGGCGACGGCGACCGTATTGGCGCCATCGACGGCAAGGGCCGTGTGGTCTGGGGCGACCAGATGCTGGCGATCCTGGCGGGCGACGTGCTGTCGGATGTGCCTGGTGCGCCGATCATTGCCGACGTCAAGGCCAGCGAAGCGCTGTTCGAGCGGGTTGCGGCCCTGGGCGGCGAACCCGTCATGTGGAAGACCGGCCATTCGCTGATCAAGGACAAGATGGTCGAACTGAAGGCGCCGCTGGCGGGTGAAATGTCCGGCCATATTTTCTTCAAACATAAATTCTACGGTCATGACGACGCCATCTATGCCGGCCTGCGTTTCCTGAATGCGGTGACCAAACAGGGCGGCGACCTTGTGGCGCTGAAGGATGCCTTGCCCAAGGCCATCAATACGCCTGAACTGCGGTTCGACTGCGACGAAGTGCGCAAGTTCGAGGTGGTGGGCGAGGTCAAGGCCCGGCTTGAAGCGGCAGGCGCCGACATGAACACGGTCGACGGCGTGCGCGTGAAAACCGACGACGGCTGGTGGCTGCTTCGCGCATCCAACACCCAGGCGGTGCTGGTGGCGCGCTGCGAGGCGGCAACGGAAGAAGGCCTTGCCCGCCTGAAGGCGGCGCTGGTGGCTGCCCTTGCGGCATCCGGCATCACCGCGCCCGACGACCTATAGGGAATTTGGCCGGTCATTAGAAAAGATCGGCTATTTCATCGCTTCTTTACTCTTTTAGTGGACGCTTTTAGCATTACATTAAGAGGGTATGGATGTCTTGGAGGACCGATGCCTGACAAACGTAATCCGGACGGTACCGGAACGGGTCTGCTGACCAAACCGGAAGCGAAGACCAAAAAGCCGTCCATGTATAAAGTTCTTCTGTTGAACGACGACTACACGCCGATGGAGTTCGTGGTCCATATCCTGCAGCGTTTTTTCAGAATGACGCTGGAGGATGCCACGGAGGTCATGCTGCATGTGCACCAGAAAGGTGTCGGCGTCTGTGGTGTGTTCACCTACGAAGTCGCGGAAACCAAGGTCAACCAGGTCCTTGCGTTTGCGCGGCAACATGAGCATCCGCTCCAGTGCACGCTTGAGAAGGAATAGCGTGTATCGGGGTGGTGTGCTGACAAGCGAAGGAAACTGATTGTGCCCAGCTTTTCACCTCATCTCGAAGAAACCCTGCACCGCGCGCTGAAGGAAGCGAACGAGCGTAGCCATGAATATGCCACGCTCGAGCATCTCCTGCTGGCGCTGCTGGAAGACCCCGACGCGGTTGCCGTCTTGCGCGCCTGCGACGTGGATGTGGACGTGCTTCGGGATCAGTTGATCGACTATCTCGACGACGACATGGAAAACCTGAAGATGGACAGCGAGGGCCTTGAGGCCACGCCGACCGCCGGGTTCCAGCGTGTCGTGCAGCGGGCCTTGTTGCATGTCCAGTCCTCTGGCCGCGAGGAAATGACCGGTGCCAACCTTCTGGTGGCCCTGTTCTCTGAACGTGAAAGCCACGCGGTCTATTTCCTGCAAAGCCAGGACATGACGCGGCTGGACGCCGTCTCCTACATCTCGCACGGCATTGCCAAGGTGCCGGAATTCCGCGAGGAGCGCACTGTGCGCGGTGCGGAAGAGAAAGAGGCCGAACAGCCTGAAGCCGCGCCCGCGGGCGAAGGCAAGAAGGCCGACACCGCCCTTGATGCCTACTGTGTGAACCTGAATGAAAAGGCAAAAGCCGGCAAGATCGACCCGCTGATCGGCCGCGAAAGCGAGCTTGAGCGTGCGGTACAGATCCTGTGCCGGCGCTCGAAGAACAACCCCTTGCTTGTGGGCGACCCCGGTGTCGGCAAAACCGCCATCGCCGAAGGCCTCGCGCGCCGCATCGTCGAAAATGACGTGCCGGAAGTGCTTTTGGACGCGGTCATCTATTCGCTGGATATGGGCGCGCTGCTCGCCGGCACCCGCTATCGCGGTGATTTCGAGGAACGCCTGAAGGCCGTGGTGAAGGAACTGGAAGCCCGCGAAGGTGCGGTGCTGTTCATCGACGAAATCCATACCGTGATCGGTGCCGGCGCCACCTCGGGCGGGGCCATGGATGCCTCGAACCTCCTCAAGCCGGCGCTTGCGAGCGGCACCATCCGCTGCATGGGCTCGACCACCTACAAGGAATTCCGCAGCCATTTCGAGAAGGACCGCGCGCTTCTGCGTCGTTTCCAGAAGATCGATGTCAATGAACCGACGGTCGAGGATGCGATCAAGATCCTGCGGGGCCTCAAATCCTATTATGAGGAGCATCACGGCGTGCGTTATACCGCCGAGGCGATCAAGACCGCGGTCGAACTGTCGGACCGCTATATTTCCGACCGCAAGCTGCCGGACAAGGCCATCGATGTGATCGACGAATCCGGCGCGGCCCAGATGCTGCTGCCGCCGTCCAAGCGCAAGAAAACCATCGGCGTGAAGGATGTGGAAGCCGTGGTCGCCAAGATCGCCCGCATCCCACCGAAAACGGTCACCCGCGACGAAAGCCGGGTCATGTTCACCCTTGAGCAGGACCTGAAGCGCGTGGTGTTCGGCCAGAATGCCGCCATCGAAGCGCTCGCAGCTTCGATCAAACTGTCGCGCGCCGGACTGCGCGAGCCCAACAAACCCATCGGGTCCTACCTGTTCTCGGGCCCCACGGGTGTGGGCAAGACCGAAGTCGCCCGCCAGCTTGCCGGCCTTCTGGGCGTAGAGCTGCACCGGTTCGACATGTCGGAATATATGGAACGCCATTCGGTGTCGCGCCTCATTGGTGCGCCGCCGGGTTATGTGGGTTTCGACCAGGGCGGGCTTCTGACCGACGCGGTCGACCAGCATCCGCACTGCGTGCTTCTGCTCGACGAGGTCGAAAAGGCGCATCCGGATCTTTTCAACGTGCTGTTGCAGGTCATGGATAACGGCACCCTGACCGACCATAACGGCAAGAAGATCGACTTCCGCAATGTGGTGCTGATCATGACCACCAACGCGGGCGCGGCGGAGCTTTCCAAAACCGCGATCGGCTTCGGGCGCGAAACCAACGATGGCGCCAGCGAAGAAGCCATCAAGCAGATGTTCACGCCCGAATTCCGCAACCGGCTGGATGCGGTCATCGCCTTCGATTTCCTGCCGCCCGAGGTGGTTTCCCGCGTGGTCGAGAAATTTGTGCTGCAGCTTGAACTGCAACTGGCCGACCGCGGTGTGGAAATCAGCCTCACCGAAGACGCCAAGGCCTGGCTCGCGGAAAAAGGCTACGACCGGCATTATGGTGCCCGGCCGCTGGCGCGGGTTATCCAGGAAAACATCAAGAAGCCGCTGGCCGACGAACTGCTGTTCGGCAAGCTCGCCAAGGGTGGCGAAGTGGTGGTCAAGCTGAAGGACGGCAAGCTGGCCTTCGAGACCACGCCGCATGCACCCAAGGCGGCTGCTGCCGCCAAAGCCGAGGAAGAAGAAGCGCCCAAAGCCAAGGCAAAAGCCAAACCTGCGGCGAAGAAGGCCAAGCTGCCAGCCAAGCGCAAGGAAGGCAAACCGCCGGTTCCGGTGAAATAGGAACCGTTCCATGCTGGAAACAGATCGCCTGATCCTCCGCCCCTGGCGGGCGGAGGATCGGGAGCCGTTCGCGGCCCTGAATGCCGACCCCGAGGTGATGCGTTATTTCCCTGCCGTGCAGACATGCGATGAAAGCGATGCGTCGGTCGACCGTGTCATGGCTGGCATCATGGCCAGGGGGTATGGTTTCTGGGCGGTGGAACTGAAGGCCACCGGCAAGTTCATCGGTTTCATCGGCGTGCAGGACGCGCCGGACTATCTGCCGTGCGCACCAGCGTTCGAAATCGGCTGGCGCCTTGCGCGGGGCACATGGGGGCAGGGGCTTGCGCCCGAAGGTGCGCGCGCCTGCCTTGCTTATGCCTTTTCGGCCCTGAAGGCAGATGAAGTGATTGCGATTACTGCCGCCATCAACCTGCCGTCGCGCCGGGTGATGGAAAAGATCGGCATGACCCAGGTGGTGGACGGCGATTTTGAGCACCCGAAAGTGCCGGACGGCCATGCCGTCCGGCACCATGTGCTGTACCGGGTGGTCGCGGCCTAAAGGTCGCCGGCATCCACCGGCAGGCCGGACATGCGGATGATGGCTGGCAGGCCCCAAGTGCCGGGGGTGTCCATGTTCATGCCGCTCAGGCTGGCGTGCGACAACAGGGGGTCGACCTCCGGCTCCCACTCGGGCCAGACGTTCAGCCAGGATGTGGGGTCACCCTTCAGAAGCCCCGCGAAGGTGGCGCACACGATGCTGGAGCCAAGCCGCGCCAGGTGTTTGCCGTCACATTCCACCTCGGCTTCCTTGAGGATATAGAACCACAGCGCTTCGGGTTCGCCTTTCCCGAGGTTGGTGACATCAAGCCCCAGCTTGCGGGCCACCGCCGGGCCGGACGGCAGTTTCATGCGCACGCCGCGCAACAGATTGCGGGCCGCCAGAATATTCAGCACCGAGCCCGGATTGTCCGGGTCTTCGCGCAGGAACGCCAGCGCGTTCGCGAGCTTGGTATCCACCTTGCGGGCATATTGCGGTCGTCCGCCGTCCTTCATTTCCAGATGCAGGTTCCATTGCAGCACATGTTGTTTCTTGAGGAATCGGAAACCGGCCAGGTCGTTTTCGGGGTTGCCGCTATTGTCGAAGATCGGGAAATATTTGTCCGCGCCGGCGCCCAGGTCTGCGTTTTCGTTGGTCAGGTAACTGTTGCGCACCATCGAATGGCCGAAGCGGTAGGCCGCGACTGAAAATTCGACCGGCATGAACGGATTTTCTTTCCAGTTATAGATATGCTTCAGGCCCAGGTCCCAAAGCCGGGTCTTGCCGCAGGCTTTCACGAGCTTCAGCGCACATTCATGCACATCCTTGTGGGTGACCCGGCGCAGGAAATCGTTCCATACGACATACTGGTACAGCCAGCGCAGGCTGCGCCGCGCCATACGGAAGGCGCCGTCGCCGCTGATCGACGGGTCGATGGCTTTGGCCACATCCACCAGCCGGTTGTGCGCCAGGATGAAGGCAAGCTGCACCTGCGCGACCATGGCATTTTCATCGTTGCGCATGTCGCCAATGATGGCGCCGCCTTCCTTGTTGCGCTGCAGGTCGGGATAATTGGTGTCGGTAACCGTGCCGGTGATCATGCGGCCGGTGAAACCGCCGTTATGTTCGTAAAGATAGGGCTGGTCGTCGGGGCCGGTGCCATAGATACAGTCCAGGTCCAGCCGGGGTGTGCGGAAATTATGCAGCCGGTTGGGGTCGACCTCGGATTCGGACAGGGGCGTCACATCCAGCGTGATGTCATGGTCGATGAACTGGCCAAAGAAAGTATAGGCCGACGGGATGCGGGAATCAAACTCCCGGTCCAGCGCTTCACGGAGCGCGCGGTCGTTGGCAATTTCGGTCGGGTTCGGCGGCAGCGCGTCATCCGCCGCACCGGACGGTTTTTCCACCATATGCCTGTTGGCGAATTTCAGGAATTTGGCTTCCTGCCGGTGTTCGGGCACGTCAGGCGCCCAGGGCTCCAGGTCGGGGAACATGCGGCCGAACGGGCCGTGGTAAAATCGGGATTGCGGCGCAATGACGTCCGGGCTCAGGTGACCATGGCTCATGGTATCCTCCTAATGAAAATGGCTTCGAATGACTGGCTTTTGGGCAAAAAAGTGCGGTCTGAAATTATGCCGCATAACAATATGGGGGCATTGTTGCCAAACGGACGTCGGTGTCAACAACTGCATCCTATAGTAGCAGAATCTGTGTTATATCAGATTGTTATGGAATATACATAACGGCGGAAAATGGCGCACATCAGCCAAAAATGGCTGAAATATTGTGCGACTCCACAATTTTTCGGGGAAATTTGCCAGGACCAAGTGGGCTTTTTTCAGCCTTTTTTGAAGGGCGTATGTTCGCTCAGCCAGTCGATATCGGCGTCGACACCGCGCCGTTCCTGCCTGAGGTAGCGGTCGACCGCGTCGCGGAAGGACGGGTTTTCGATCCAGTGGGCGCTGTAGGTCTTCACCGGTTCGTAGCCGCGCGCCAGCTTGTGCTGGCCTTGCGCGCCGGCCTCGACACATTTTAGGCCGCGGTCGATGGCAAATTCGATGGCCTGATAATAGCAGGTTTCGAAATGCAGGCAGGGATGGTCTTCGACACAGCCCCAATGCCGGCCAAAAAGTGTATCCGCGCCGATGAAATTCAGCGCCCCCGCGATCGGGCGACCATCCCGCATGGCCAATATCAAGAGGATACGGTCCTTCATGCTGGCGCCGATCAGCGAAAAGAAGTCCCGGTTCAGGTAGGGCTGGCCCCATTTGCGGCTGCCGGTATCGATATAAAATTCGAAAAATGCGTCCCAGTGGGCATCAAGGATGGCGTCGCCTGTCAGCCATTCGAATGTGATGCCGGCCTCCACGGCGGTGCGGCGTTCTTTCCTGATCTGCTTGCGCTTGCGGGACGACAGGGCCTCTAGGAATTGATCAAAGGCGGCATAGTCCCGGTTGAACCAGTGGAATTGCTGGTCGTTGCGCACCAGCCAGCCTTCATCGTCTGCAAGGCCCGCTGTGGCGGCATCGGTGAAGGTGATATGACAGGACGAAAGCCCGAGCTGCCGTGTTGCCCCCGCCGCTGCCTGCAACAGGTGCCGTGCGCTGCCTTCCGGTGCATCCGGGCGCAACATCAGGCGCGGGCCGGTGACCGGCGTGAAGGGCACGCTGGATTGCAGTTTGGGGTAATAGCGCCCACCCGCGCGTTCGAAGGCGTCGGCCCAGCCATGGTCGAACACATATTCGCCATAGGAATGGCTTTTGACAAACAGGGGCATGATGCCGTCTGGCGCGGCCGGATCGCCCAGAATCAGGTGGTTCGGCAGCCAGCCGGTTTCCGCTGTTGTGCAGCCGGACCGTTCAAGCGCCTGGAAAAAGGCATGGGCAACAAAGGGGTTGCCAAAGGATGGACCTGAATTGCTGCTGTTGCCGGCGCACGCATCCCAGGCTGCGGGGTCGATGGCTTCGACACTCTGGACCAGGCTGGCGCGGATATCCGACATGATGCTCCGTTACCGTGGCCCCACGACCGCCGGGCTTTCGAAAATCAGCGCATCGGCATGCTCGCGGGCGATTTTTGCCATCTGTTCCGAGCGCACGGTCCAGGTCAGCACCGGTTTGCCGCCGGCGCGCCAGCGCATGGCAAAGCTGTTTGGCAACAGGTTCACGTCGCAGGCGATAAAATCGGGCCGGCATTTATGCGTCCACCAGACAAGGCTGAGCCGGTTGCGCATTTTCAGAAGCATCTCGCGCCCCACGATCAGGCCGCGGGCATATTTGGGCATATAGGTGCGAAACCAGGCCACGATGCGCGGATCGAACGACATGATGGCCACGGGGCCATGATAGCCTTCGAAACAGTGGCGCACCCCTGCACACAGCTTCTGAATGTCCATCTTGCGGTGGGATTTGATCTCCACATAGATGGGCGCCTGGCCGTTCACGGCCTCCAGCACGTCGGGCAGCGATGGGATCGGCCGACCGCTGGCACCCACGATATATTTGCGGATCTGCTGAAACCCCCACAGGCCCACGGCGCCCTGGCCATCGGTCATGCGCTCAAGGGTATCATCATGAAAAACCACGACAATATCGTCGGCTGTGGTGCGGACATCGATCTCGATGCCATAACCGGCCTCGACGGCGGCCATCGCCGATGCCACGGTGTTTTCTTCCGCCAGGGTGCCCGGCACAAACAGGCCCCGATGCGCGATATCCTTCTGTGCAAGCCAGGGAAATTCCCGGGTGTTTTGTTTACCCGCCATCGGATCAACCGATTTCAACAAGCGCGTCTATTTCGACCGGCACATTCAGGGGCAGGGCATTCACGCCGACCGCCGAACGGCTGTGGCGGCCCTTGTCGCCGAACACGGCAACCATCAGGTCGCTGGCGGCGTTGGCGATGCCGGGCTGCTGGCCGAAGCCGTCGATGCAATTGATGAAGGCGCCCAGTTTGACGATGCGGACCACGCGGTCCAGGTCACCCCCGCAGGCAGCCTTGAGCTGCGCAAGGATATTGATGGCGCACAGTTTTGCGGCGGCCTGGGCATCCTCGATCGACACGGTGTCGCCGACCTTGCCTTCGAAGGCGACCTTGCCGTCCTTGATCGGCACCTGTCCCGAAATACTGACCAGATTGCCGGTCTGCACAAACGGCACATAATTGGCGACCGGTGCCACAGGCGTCGGCAGTTCCAGGCCCAGTTCCTTCAGTTTTGCGTCGATGCTCATGCCCCATTCCCCGAATGTAAAAAACACAGAAATCCTAAGCCCTTGTACCAAAGGCTGCACCATAAAAAAAGGGCCCATCGGGCCCTTTCATCATTCGTGTTTTGTGGCGCTGACGCCTCAGGCGGTCCGGAGATGTGCGCCCTTGCGGGTCTGCTTGTCGTGATACATGGCCTGGTCGGCGGCTTCGATCAGTTCGGCGGGGTCGCTGGCGCCCGAGAACTGACGCACGCCGATCGAGCATTTCACCGGAATGGTGGTGCCGCCATAGCTGAAGTCGCTTTCGTTGATTTCGCGCTGAAGCGCACGCAGGCGCCCCTTGCCCTGTGTGCAGTTGCAGCGGGTCAGGATGATGGCAAACTCGTCGCCGGCAATACGGGCAACCATGTCGCTTGGCCGCACATGGGCTTTCAGGATCTTGGCAACATGCCTGAGCACGGCGTCACCGGCCATATGGCCATGGATGTCGTTGATCGCCTTGAAACCGTCGAGGTCGAGGAAGCCGAGCACGCCGGTTTCGCGGTGGCGTGCGGCGGTCGCGAGGGTCTGGCCCAGCGCCAGGCGCAGGCCGCGGCGGTTCGGGATGCCGGTCAGTTCATCGGTGACGGACAGTTGTTCGAGATAGGAAATTCGTTCCTGCTGTTCGGCCATGCGCTGTTCGGCGGCTGCGGCAAAACTCAGCACCTCGGTGATCAGTTGCCAGCCGGTGCTGTCGAACTTCATTTCGGCGTTGGCGGCCGTTTTCATCAGCCGGCTCGCAAGCTTGCTGACATAGGGGTTGATCTCGGTCTTGTCGTCCAACTTGCTGGAGGGTTGTTCAATCATGCCCGTCTCCTCATCAAAACACGTCTGTGAACAAGCAAGACGCATGCCATGATGGATTTGTGAGGAAAGCGTGGAAACCTGCGGTTTTAAAGGCTGTTCAGCGTTTGTCAGACTTGCCGGGGAGTGGGGCCGCAGGGGCATTTTTTGCCGCTTCGAAACCGCGGCCCTTGGTGATGGCGGCCTTGCCATATTTGCCCCGAAGCGCATCCATCGCCACCTCGGCCTTGGCGCGGCGGGTGCGGCGCGGTTCAATCAGGTCGGGCTGGTCGGCCTCGGACAATGGGCGGAAATGGCTCATGCCGATGCCGATCAGCCGGTAGGGTGTGCCGTCGGTCAGCGGCTTCAGAAGCTGTTGCCCGACCTCGAAGATGCTGCTGGCAAGCTGGGTGGGTGCATCCAGGGTGCGGGACCGGGTGATGATGCGGTGCATGCTGGTTTTCAGCTTCAGGGTGATGGTCAGGCCCGCCAGTTCTTTTTTCTTCAGGTCTTCGGACACATTCTCGCTTAAGGACCACAGCCGTTTTTCAAGGCTGTCATAATCCGCAAGGTCATGGTCGAGCGTGCGTTCGCTCGATACACTTTTGACCGGGTGGCTGGGTTCGACCTTGCGGCCATCGATACCGCGCGACAGCCGCCACAGGCGCTGTCCGGTTTCGCCGTAGCGGCGCATCAGCGTGCTTTCTTCCATCTCTTGCAACTGGCTGATGCGGGTCAGGCCGTCCTTGCGCAGGTTTTCGGCCGATTTGGCGCCGATGCCATAGATGCGGTCGATGGGCAGGTCAGCCAGTATCTTCTGTGCGTCGCTTTCGCCGATCACGGTAAAACCGCGCGGTTTGTCCATGTCCGACGCCAGCTTGGCCAGGAACTTGTTGGGCGCAAGGCCGATGGATACAGTGATGCCCACCTCAGTCTCGATCCGGCGGGCCAGCGCCGCGAGGGTGACGGCGGGCGGCGCACCATGCAGCCGCTCGGTGCCCGACATGTCCATGAAAGCTTCATCAATCGACAGCGGTTCCACCAGGGGCGTCAGGTCGCGCATCATAGCGCGTACCTGATAACCGACATCGCGGTACAGCTTCATGTTGGGCGGCAGCACCACGGCGTCCGGGCACAGCTTGCGTGCCTTGTACATGGGCATGGCCGAGCGCACCCCGCTCATGCGCGCGATATAACAGCAGGTGGATACCACACCGCGCTGGTCGCCGCCGCCGATGATCAGCGGTTTCGCCGCCAGGTCCGGGTTGTCGCGTTTTTCGATGGAGGCATAAAAGGCGTCACAGTCCAGGTGCGCGATCCGGAGGGAAAGAAGTTCCGGGTGCGAAACGACCCTTGGCCGGTCACACGCCGGGCATTTGCGGGTGCCGGTGAAAAACACATGCAGGCAGCTTCGGCACAGGCTGGGCGGCGGGCTGGTGTGCGGGTCGGGGGCAGGGGCCGCCATGCTCAGTCGTCCAACAGGGCAGTCAGGTGCCGGCCAAGGCGCGGCCAGTCGTCGATGCGCACATGGGCGGCTTCGGCGGGTTCGATCAGGGGGCCAAGGCGCGGATCGGCGACAAAATGCACCAGATGCATGTCGGGCGCATGTTCGGCCACCGACAAAAGCTGCGGCGGCAGGTCATCGACAAACACGCTGATGGCGCCGGCACGGTCCATCAGGCGGCGGGCCATCGGGCCTTTTTCGCCGGCATTGGCGATCAGCGGATAATCGATGCCCTGGGCGCGCAGGCTTTCGATCCGGCGCATACGGCTGCGTTCCGGCACGTTGGTCAGCACCACGATCTGGAACCGGTCGCTGAGCGCGGCCAGGGTTTCTGCAGCGCCTTCGACGGCGGGCACATCATGGGCGCAGGTATCGAAGAAGCTGGCGATCAGGCCGCGGCAGGTTTCCAGGTCGGCGCGGTCGCCGCTTTCCCGGTGGAAGATGTTGCCGCTCAGGCGGAAACTGGTCAGCCTGAGGTCGAAGCCATTATCGTTGAGATGCTGTTCCAGCCGTTCGACGAACCTGAGCAGCACCTCGTCGGCATCCAGGATCAGGAGCGGGCGGCCGGGCTCGATTTTGGCCAGGACGGCTTCGATTTCCTGTATTTCCATCGGCTTGGTCATGTCGTTCACCATTCCTGTCCGACGCCGCCACCCAGTGTGCGCCAGGCAGCTTGCACGGCTTCCGGCTTTTCGCCCGCATGGGCGGCAAAGGCCAGCACATCGGGCTCATGACCGAGAATGAATTCGAGCACGCTGGCCAGAAAATCCTTGTCCGACAGGCGGTTGCGCAGTTCGGCACCATCAAGGCCCGTCAGGCCCAGGAACCGGTCCCGAAGCGCATCTTCTGACAAGATAAAGGCCACCGCCGACAGAGCGACCGACTGGGCATGCTCGCTGTTCATGATTCTGTCTACTCCCTCGAATCTTTTATGCTAGTGTTCCAGAATGATGCCGGTATGAAAATCGGCTTTTTAAGGCGAGAAACGAGACTACATTCATTTCGCGATATAAATGCCTTGTCGGGCTTGTTTTTTTAAAGAAAGCACGACTATTATCCGGATAAGGGCGTCGCGGTGAGATTTCGTTCGAAAGGGGCCAGGGGATCGTATGGGTAAAAAAATCCTGATAGTCGAAGACAACGAATTGAATATGAAGTTGTTCTGCGACCTTCTGGAAGCTCATGATTATGAGACGATCCAGACACGGGACGGCATGGCAGCGCTGGATCTCGCGCGGGAACACATGCCAGATCTTATCCTGATGGATATCCAGTTGCCGGAAGTCTCGGGCCTTGAAGTCACCAAATGGCTCAAGGAAGACGAGGACCTGCGCAAGATTCCGGTTGTTGCCGTCACCGCCTTCGCCATGAAGGGGGACGAGGAAAAAATCCGGGAAGGTGGCTGCGAAGCCTATATTGCCAAGCCGATCTCCGTCGGCCATTTCCTCGAGACCGTTAAACAATTTGTAGGATAACGGCTGATGACCGCGCGTGTGCTGGTGGTTGACGACGTTCCGCCGAACGTCAAGCTGCTGGAGGCTAAGCTCACAAGCGAATATTTCGATGTGCTGACCGCCTTCAGCGGGCCGGAAGCTCTGGATATCATCAGCCGCGAACATCCCGATATCATCCTTCTTGATGTCATGATGCCCGGCATGGACGGTTTCGAGGTCTGCCGCCGCATCAAGGCCGACCCGGCCACCGCCCATATTCCGGTGGTCATGGTCACGGCGCTTGACCAGCCGTCCGACCGGGTGGCGGGGCTTGAAGCCGGTGCCGACGATTTTCTCACCAAACCGGTGCAGGACCTGGCGCTGTTCGCGCGGGTGCGCTCGCTTGTGCGCCTGAAGGTCATGATGGACGAGCTCAGGAACCGCGAAGCCACGGGTGCCCAGCTCGGCTGGGAACGCGACAGCGACACGCCGTTCGACATGGGCATGCCCACCGACGGCGCGATCCTGATCGTGGACGAACAGGAACGGGTGATGGAACGCATCGCCCGCGCGCTCGAGGGTGTGGGTGACCTCACGTTCATGGCCGGTGGCGAAGATGTCGCCGAACGCGCCCGGGAAAAGAATTTCGACCTGATCATCGTCAGCCTCACCATGCGCAACACCGATGGCCTTCGTGTCTGTTCGAAACTGCGCAGTTT
>SBGU01000027.1 GCA_006226495.1 Alphaproteobacteria bacterium | reverse complement strand
TGGCGGCGGACGCGGACACCTGCCTCGCGCGGCAACTGCCGTCCGGGCGCTGGCATAATGAACACTAGGGAAAGGGCACACGGTGGCCGGTTCTAAATCCATCAGTATTGGCACTGTCATCCAGCTTCTGGTCTGGAGCTTCATCGTCGGCGCGCTCCTCTACTGGCTCGACTGGAGCCCGGGTGACGTATACGGCTGGCTCGCCAACAAGCTGGCGGCCTTCTGGGACTGGCTTGTGGGCAGCGGCCTCAAATATGTGCTTCTGGGCGCCACCATCGTCGTACCCGTATATTTGCTGTTCTTTTTCCGCGACCGGATGCGCCGCTGATGGCGCGTTTCTTCAATCCGGACGCGGTGGGCGCAGACGCGCGCCTGCATGCGCCCGCGACAGAACGCAACCGCGACGCCATCCTTTCGGTCCTGAAAGCGCACCTGCCGTCCGACGGGACCTTGCTCGAGATCGCGAGCGGCACCGGCGAACATGCCGCCTATCTGGCGCCGCGTTTCCCGACCCTTTATTGGCAACCGACCGATATCGACCCCGCGCACCTGGCCAGCATCAGCGCCTGGCGCGACGAGGGCGCGGCGCCAAACCTGCTGCCGCCCCGCGAACTGGATGTGCTGGCGCCCTGGCCGCTGCATGAACTGCCGGCGCCGGTGCGGGCCGTTGCCGCCATCAACCTGATCCATATCGCGCCCTGGGCGGTGGCCGAAGCGCTGATCGCGGGTGCCGGTCGCCTGCTGGGCGCGGGCGGCATCCTGTATCTGTATGGCCCCTACAGGCGCGGCGGCAAGCATACCGCGGATTCGAACGCCGCCTTCGACCTGTCGCTCAAGCGCCACAGCATCGACTGGGGTGTGCGCGACATGGAAGAGGTGATCGACCTGGCCGAAACCGCCGGCTTCCGGTCGCCTGCCGTCCTGGCCATGCCTGCCAACAATTTTTCGCTGGTGTTCCGCAAATAGCCCAAACAAAAACACCCCGGGAATGCCGGGGTGTCTTCAGTATGTTGTCTGGAACGACTTGTTAAAGCGCGGCGGCGACCTTTTCGTCGCTGTCGTTGGCTTCGGCGCCCAGATCATAATGTTTGGAATAGCGGCTGGCGATCCGCTCGACCGGCAACAGGATAAACACATCCGTGGTGCCGAACTGGGTATCGATCACGGCACCGTCGCCAATGAAACAGCCGATGCGCAGGTACCCCTTGATGAGGGGCGGCAAGGCGCGGCGGGCGCGTTTCACGTCCAGTTCCTCGGCCGGCATGGTGTTCATCTCGACCAGTTGGCCATCCAGCGCGCGGACCTTGAAGTCATCCGCCACCAGATGGTTGTGATAGAGATACGCCAGCGCTTCCTTGAAGTCCTCGGGCCTGGTGCCCTCGAAGCTCGCGCAGCCGAACATATAGGCGATGTTATGGTCCTTCAGATATTCGGCGATGCCCTTCCACAGCATGTTGATGGTGGAATTGGCGCGGTAATCCTTGTGCACACACGACCGGCCGAGCTCGAGGAGCTGGCGGCCTTCGCCCATCTGGGCCTTGAAGCTTTCGCTCATCAAGGGGCGCAGGTCATATTCATGCGCGGAATAGAAACCGCTGTGTGCCTCGGCCACTTCCTGGCGCAAGAGCCGGTAGGTGCCCACGATCTGCTTTTTTTTCGGCCGGTCATGGTCGATGACAAGCAGGTGGTCGCACACCACGTCATAGGCGTCGATGTCGCGCTTGGTCATGCGCATGCGCCAGTCGGGCTTGGCCTGCATTTCCTCGTAGAAGATCTTGTAGCGGAGCTTCTGGGCCGCCTTGATCTCCTTAAAGGAGCGCGCAAGCCGGACCTCGAGGCTGCCCTGCCGGACATAGGAAGGCGCGCCGGCCATGGCCTGGGCGGCAGCGACTGTGGGGCGAATGGGGGCGTATTTTTTCATAAGGCCATCCTGATAGAGGCACGGTGTGGCAGGCATATTACAGCTATTTGACTGAACTGTGACATCATATGTCGCCGCCGGTCTTCACATTTTCAAGACCGGTCGCGCTGATATCCTTTTTCCAGAGAATTAGCAAGAAAATGAGGCCGGGCAGGGCCATCGCCGTCGAAATCAGGAAAAACTGGGTCCAGTTGGTGGCATCGGCAACCATCCCGGAAAAACCGCCGAAAAAGCCGCGCGCCACGCTCGAAAGCATGGTCAGAAGCGAATATTGGGTGGCCGTGAACGACAGGTTACAGAGGCTGCCGAAATAGGCGATCATCACCGTGCCGCCGGCACCCGTGGCAAAATTCTCGAGCCCGACCGCAATCGCAAGCGCGGTGGTGTCATGGCCGACACTGTCGAGCCAGACGAAACCGAGGTTGGTCACCATCATGAACAGCACGCTGACCAGCAGCGCCTTGAAGGTATCGAGCCACCACCAGATGGCCACACCGGCAAAGCCGCCGAGGCCGGCCGCGATGGCACCCACGGTCTTGTTGGCAAAGGCCATTTCGACAAGGCTGAAGCCCAGTTCGTTGAGAAACGGCCCGGTCATGATCGACGCCATCACATCCCCGAACTTCACGAGCACAATGAAGGCCAGAATCCAGAACCAGTTGCGGCGCAACAGGAATTCCTTGAAGGGCAAGACCACCGCTTCATAGAGCCATTTTTTATAGCCCTCCATCGCGGCGGTGCGGGTGCGTTCTTTTGCCAGAAAGTCGTCTACAACAACTTTTGGTTCACCAATCCACAGGATGGCCATCAGGCCGGGCACCAGCAACAGCGGCAGCAGGCTGATGGCCAGGCCCCAGGTATAATAGCCCGCCACCATGAACACACCGGCCCCGGCGATCAGGTTCGCAAGCCGGTACCCCCACTGGTACATGCCGGCGCTGTGGGCCAGGTCGACCTTTGGTGTCACCTCAATGCGGTAGGCGTCGGACACGATATCGAAGCTGGCGGACAGGAAGCCGATGAGCACACATAAAAGGCCGATTTCCGCCAGATTCCGGTCAGGCCGAAGACCGGCAAGGGTCCAGAGCGCCAGCCCCAGAAGGGCCATGATGATCACAAGCCAGGCCCGGCGCTGGCCGAAGGCACGGCTGAAATGGCCGAGCCGGCCGCGGTCCAGGAGCGGCGACCAGCAGACCTTCAGCGAATAGGGCAAGGTCGCCAGCGAAAAGGCGCCGATGGTGGTTTTGGAAATATCGTAGGTCGACAGCCAGACGGTCATGATACCGAGGATGACCGTGAGCGGAAAACCGCTGGTCATGCCCAGTAGAAACGCCGCCAGCAGCGGCTTTTTGAAGAAGGTGCGGATGAAGCGGACCGGGCGCCAGTTCAGGATTGCCCACAGCATGGCCGGGCCCCATGCATGGCTTTTTGGCTGTACCGGTTGCTCATCCATTCGCTGTGTCCTGTCTGTTATGCTTCAAGGGGTTGCGAGGCCGTCTAACCCGGCAGTTTCGATGGGTCGATGGTGATCCAGAGGCCCTCGGCTTTGGCGACCAGGGTGCCGTCGGCGCCGTAGATGGCGGTGCCGGAGCGGTGCTTGCGGCCATGGCCGCCCAGGGACCAGGCGAGCACGGTGGCGGCTTCGCCCACCGGCAGAGGTGCGAGGATTTCGGCGGTCAGCCGGCCAAGTAGTGCGGCACGACCTGGCACGGTGGCATAATAGCCAGGGCAGTCGAGCGCGGCCCAGATATAGACCGGGTCGACCATACCGGCCTGCCCTTCCGGGCCCGCAAGGCTGACGTCGGGGGTCCAGATCGAGCCGACCAAACTGTTGCCAAAACTGTTGCAATTGGCAACATCTGCACCCTTTTCCACACCCTCGGGTTGTTTCAAACTGTTGCATTTGGCGCCAGATGCAACAGTTTCGACAATCCGGCTGTGGATGCACAGACCATCACCCGGCGTGCGGGCGGTGCCGCAGACAAAACAATTGTCGAACGGTTCAAATTCCTGTTCGCTGACCGGGCTGCCACCAAGCCGGAGCGGCGCGGGCAGCGCCGGCACATCCAATGACAGGGTCACGGGTTTGGCGAGGCCGATGAGCCGGTCGCCGTCGCGCAGGTACGAGACACCATCTTCGAGGCTGAGGCTGAGTGGTTTATCAAGCGGCGGCGGCACATGCAGGCTGGCTTCCGCCGGGCCATCGATCAGGCTGGCGATCAGGCCGGATGAGTATCCGCCATTGCCGCTTTTGGGCGGGCCGTTGAAACGCGATCCGATGGTGACGGTTTTTTGCATGCTTGTCCTCCCTGTGCCGTCTAGTTACGGGGTTTCCGAGGTGGCACGCAAGTTCGTCCTTTCAAAGGCGGGCACTTTGTGCCATGAGGCGCGCATGGAAAAGACCCCGAAACAGACAGGTATCAAGGCCCGCGAGGCCGCCGTGCGCACCCTGATGGCCGTGACCCTGAAGGGGCGGCCGTTCGACAGTTCGCTGGATGATATCACCCGCGCCGCAAACCTGGATGCGCGCGACCGGGCGTTTGTCTTCAATCTGGTGATGCTGTGCCTCAGGCGCCTTGGTTCCCTGAAGGCGCTCCTTGGCACGCTGGTCGAACGCGGCCTGCCCCGGAACGCGACCTGGACCGAAGCGGCGCTGGTGACCGGGCTTGCCCAGATTCTGCTGATGCGCACCGCCGACCATGCGGCGGTGAACGAAACCGTGGCGATGGTGAAGGCGCTTGAAGGCAAGGAGCGCGGTTTTGCGGGGCTGGTGAACGCGGTGCTGCGCCGCGCGACCCGCGAGCGCGACAGCCTGAGTGCCATCCTGGATGCCGCGCCCGAACGCGACCTGCCCGACTGGCTGGCGAATAGCTGGGCCGCGGCTTACGGCACCGGCACCATGCAGGCCATCGCCCGCAGCCTGGGCACCACACCGCCCCTTGATATCACGGTCAAGAACCCGGCCCGCCGCGCCGACTGGGCCGAGCGGCTGGAAGCCGAGGTTATGCCCACGGGCAGCCTGAGGCGCAGTTTCGCCGATGTGGTGCTGCTGGACGGCTACGAGACCGGCGACTGGTGGGTGCAGGACATGGCCGCCGCCATTCCCGCCACATTGCTTGGCAACATCGAAGGCCAGCATGTGCTGGACCTGTGCGCGGCACCGGGCGGCAAGACCCTGCAACTGGCCGCCATGGGCGCCACGGTTACCGCGGTCGACCGGTCGGACAAACGCCTGAAGCGGCTGGATGCCAACCTGGACCGCACCACCTTGGACGCCAAGGTGATTGTGGCCGACGCCGCCACGTTCGTGCCAAAAACGCCGGTTAACCATATCCTTCTGGACGCGCCCTGCAGCGCGACCGGGACCCTGAGGCGCAACCCCGACCTTCTGTGGCAGAAACGCTCCGAGGATGTGGAAAAGCTGGCGGCCCTGCAGGCGCGCATCCTTGCGCACGCCTTTTCCCTGTTGCCAAAGGGCGGCACGCTCGTTTATTGCGTCTGCTCGCTGGAGCCGGCCGAAGGCCGCGACCAGATTGCCGCCTTCCTGGCGCGCGAAAGCGCCGCCGAAAGGCTGCCGATCCGCGCTGACGAGCTGGGCGGTCTTGATGCCCTCGTCACCAAGGACGGCGACATGCTATGCCTGCCGTCGGTGATGGCCGACAAGGGCGGCATGGACGGCTTTTTTGCCGCGCGCCTGACCAGGCGCTGAACGACTGAGTTTTGGAAAGACCAGACCCTGATGTCCGCTTGCGGGACCGGGGTCAAACTGCTAGGAAACTCCCATGCAAAAACCGACCAGAATTGCGCCTTCGATCCTGTCCGCAGACTTCGCCCGCCTGGGCGAGGAAGTGCGCGCGGTCGATGAAGCCGGTGCCGACTATATCCATATCGATGTCATGGACGGCCATTTTGTGCCCAACATCACCATCGGTCCGGATGTGGTGAAGGCCCTGCGCCCGCATTCCAAAAAGGTTTTCGACGTGCATCTGATGATCCAGCCGGTCGATCCCTATATCGAGGCGTTCGCGAACGCCGGCGCCGACATCATCACCGCCCATGTGGAAGCGGGGGCCCACACCCACCGCACCGTGCAGGCGATCAAGGCCACCGGCGTGAAAGCCGGCCTGTCCCTGAACCCGTCGACGCCCGAGACCACACTTGACTATCTCTATGAAGACATCGACCTTATCCTGGTGATGTCGGTCAACCCCGGTTTTGGCGGCCAGAGCTTTATCACGAGCCAGTTGAAGAAGATCGAGGCGATCCGCAAGCGTATCGACACGCTGGGCCTGGATATCGACCTCGAGGTTGATGGCGGCGTGAATGTGGAAACCGCCCGGCAGGTGATTTCGGCGGGCGCCGACCTTCTGGTGGCCGGCAGCGCCACCTTCAAGGGCGGTCCGTCGATGTATGCCGCCAATATCAAGGCGATCCGGGGCGAATAAAAACCCCGGGTGCAAACAGAAGAACCAAGGGAGCAGGCGGCGATGAACGCGGCCTTCGATCAAATTGCCGGATATGCGTCCAGGGCACCGCTGACACGGGTGGTGCTTAGGCGCGACCGGGGTGCGGGCTTTTTTGCCAGCCTCTGGACCAGCCTTGGCCGCACGGTCCGCGAATGGGGTTACGGCACCGCGCTTTATGGCCCGCGACTGAAGGGCCGGCACCCGGTAAAACTGCTTGCCAGCCCCGACGACCCTGCCCCCGGCAATGCCACCATGGGCTCGGCCATCTTTGGCGGCGACATGCTGCATGACGGCGAACGCCATGCCCTGAGCCCCGAATTCTGGGACAAGCTGCACGGTGCATCCCCCGCTTTCCGCAAATATGCCCACAGTTTCCACTGGCTGCAGGACCTGGCGCAGGTCGGCGACCAGGTGAAGGCGCGCGACGCCGGGGAAACCATTCTCGACTGGTGGCTGCCCTGGGGCGAAAACTGGGAAGCCGAGGTCTGGGAAGCCGAAACCCTGGCGCGCCGGCTGATCAACTGGCTGGTGCATGCGCCCCTTATCCTGTCGTCCCGCGACCTTGTCTACCGCTCGCAGGTTTTGAACAGCATGGCGCGGCAGGCCCGGCACCTGATGCGCACGCACATGGACTGCGAGCCCGGCCTTGCGCGGGTCTATACCGGCGCGGCGCTGATGTTATGCGGCCTGCTGCTGCCGGGCGGCGAAGCCTGGCTGGCGCGGGGCAGCAAGGCACTTGAACGCACGCTCAAGGCCTTCATCCTGCCGGACGGCGGGCCCGCAAGCCGCAATACCTCCGACGCCATCCGCACCATGCAGCTTCTGATCCTGGTGCGCGGCGCCTACCGGGAAACCGACAAGGCCATGCCCGGCTGGGTGCAGATCACACTCGACCGTATCGCGCCCTTTGTGCGGGCGCTCAGGCACGGGGACGGCAGTTTTGCCCAGTTCTGCGGTGTTTCAGCCGAAGGTGGCCACGGTACCGACGCCATCCTTGCGGCGTCCGACGCGCGTGGCAAGGCCATCGAGAACGCGGCCCACACCGGTTTCCAGCGTATTGCCGCCGGCGACACGCTGTTGATTGCCGATGCCGGCACACCGCCTGCCAGTGCGCTGTCGGCCCATGCCCATGCGGGCACGGCGGCGTTTGAATTTTCGCTGGGGCAGGACCGTCTGATTGTCAATGTCGGGCCCGCAAACGCCCAGTGCGGCATTCCGGAACTGGAACGCCTGGCGCGCACCACGGCGGCGCATTCGACCCTGATTGTCGGCGACCGCAACAGCACCCGTGTGCTGGAGGACGGCCACCTGGGCGCCGGGGTCGAAGAATGCCTGGCGGTGCGCGAGATCACCGACGCCGGCACCAGCCTCAGGATTTTGCACGACGGTTATCTGAAGCGTTTTGGTGTCAAACATGAACGCACCATGCTGCTGGCCAAGGACGGCAAGCGCCTGCGTGGCAGCGACCGGCTGTTTGGCCCCAAGCTCAGGAAGCTGGGCGACCGGCCTGTGGTGGTGCGCTTCCACCTGCACCCGACGGTGTCGGCCCTGAAGGCGCCGGACGGCCGCATTACGCTTGAAACGCGCAGCGGCAAGACATGGATTTTCGACGTGGATGGCGGCAATGCCGAGATCGAGGACAGCCTCTATCTCAGCCGGCCCGACCATGCGCGTCCCACCCGCCAGATTGTGGTCCGGGTGGAACGGGAGGGGACAAACGCACCCATTTGCAACTGGGTGTTTTCAGAAATGGGTGTCTGAGCGCGGAAGCAACGGCCGCAATAGGCGCCCCAGCCAACAAAAACGGGGTTTTTGGGTATTATGGATACTGTCACTATCAAACGCGCACTCCTGTCGGTGTCGGACAAGACCGGGCTTCTTGATCTCGCCGCCGCGCTCGCCAAAAGGGGTGTGGAAATTCTATCGACCGGCGGTTCCGCCAAGGTGATCCGCGAGGCCGGCATTCCGGTCAAGGAAGTCGCGGACCATACCGGGTTCCCGGAAATGATGGACGGGCGGGTCAAGACCCTGCACCCCAAGATCCACGGCGGCCTTCTGGCCCTTCGCGATAACGACGAGCATGTCGGTGCGATGAAGGCGCATGATATCGGCGCCATCGACCTTGTGGCCATCAACCTGTATCCGTTTGAAAGCACGGTTGCCTCGGGCGCCGATTTCGACACCTGCATTGAAAATATCGATATCGGCGGCCCGGCCATGGTGCGCTCTGCGGCCAAAAACCACCGGTTTGTCGCCATCATCACCGACCCCCTGGATTATGCCGGCGTGATCGCCGAAATCGAGGCGACGGGCGGCACCAGCCACGAGACCCGCCGCAAGCTGGCGGCCAAGGCCTACAGCCGCACGGGGTCCTATGATGCCGCCATCGCCCAGTGGTTCGCCACCCAGACCGGCGAAACCTTCCCCGACCGCCTGCCGTTCGCGGGCGTGAAGGCACAGGACTGCCGCTACGGCGAAAACCCGCACCAGGTGGCGGCTTTCTACAAAAACGCCGAAGTGCGCCCCGGCATCTCGACCTCCGTGCAGCACCAGGGCAAGGAACTTTCCTACAACAACCTCAACGACACCGACGCGGCGTTTGAACTGGTGAGCGAGTTTGACCCCGCCGTGCCCACCGTCGCCATCATCAAACACGCGAACCCCTGTGGTGTGGCAACGGGCGCAAGCCTGACCGAAGCTTACGAAAAAGCGCTGAAGTGCGACCCGGTTTCGGCCTTCGGCGGTATCGTGGCGCTGAACGGCGAACTGGACGCGGCCACCGCGACCGAGATTGTGCAAATCTTCACCGAGGTGATCATTGCACCTTCGGTCACCGACGAAGCCAGGGCCATTGTCGCCACCAAGAAGAACCTGCGCCTCCTGACCACCGGTGGCCTGGCCGACCCCGAGCAGGCGGCCAAAATGGTCAAGTCGGTTGCCGGCGGTTTTCTGGTGCAGAACCGGGACACCGGCCGTATCACGCTCGACGACCTGAAGGTGGTAACCAAACGCGCGCCGTCGGACGCCGAACTGAAGGACATGCTGTTCGCCTTCCAGGTGGCCAAACATGTGAAATCGAACGCCATCGTTTATGTGCGCGACGGCATGACCGTGGGCATTGGCGCGGGCCAGATGAACCGGCGCGACAGCAGCCGCATTGCCGCCATCCGCGCGGGTGAAGCGGCTGAAACCGCAGGCGAGGCCGAAAGCCTGGCCAAGGGCTCGGTTGTGGCGTCCGACGCCTTCTTCCCGTTCGCCGACGGCCTGCTGGCCGCCGCCGAAGCGGGCGCGACCGCCATCATCCAGCCCGGTGGTTCGATGCGCGACGATGAAGTGATCCAGGCCGCCGACGAAGCCGGCCTGGCCATGGTCTTCACCGGCATGCGCCACTTCCGCCACTAGGATAGGGCACCAGAAACACAAAAGGCCCCGGCGCGCGAAAGGCGACCGGGGCCTTTTTTATTGGGGGCGTCGCCTTTGGAGCGCGCCTGCCTGCGCCCACACCAGTGTCATTCCGGGGCTTGACCCCGGAATCCATAACCCTGTTTGAAACAGCGACGCTCGCGGCAGACTCACCATGGATGCCGGGATCAAGTCCCGGCATGACAGCGAGTTTTAAGCCAAGTCCAACCTCAGCCTTCCTGTGGCGGGAACTGGGCGAAGGTGACGATATGGCCGCCGGGTTCGCGGTAGCCGGTCTCCTTGGAGCCATAGAAGGTTTCGCGCCGGGGCATGACGATTTCTTCACCCTGAAGCGCTGCCTCGACCGCTTCGATATCGTCCACCTGCACGAACAACAGGACCGGCGTGGTCTGGGCCGCAGCCTTGAAGGCTTCCGAGTCTTCCTCGATCAGACTGCGGGTCTGGTACATCACCTCGGCGGTGCCGGAGGAGAGGATGGCAAAGCCCATATGGTCGTCTTCGGGCACCGAAACGGTGACGGCGAAGCCCACCTTGGCAAAAAAGGCCGCGGACGGCTCGATACGCTCGACCGGCACCACCGGGGTCAGGGACTGGATCATGAAATCTCTCCTCTTGCTCGCTGCCGCGACACCGGACCGGGAAATCAGGGCCGCGCTTTATTTGTTCCTGTTTTGTTCCAATATCACGGCACCCGCCGCCCCACAAGCGGCATTTGGGGCACACCGGCAGCGCCTTGGCCGGAAAGGGCAATTCAGGCTTTCGCGCGCGGCGGCTTTCTGCCTATATGGCGAACAGGATAAAGAGGGTGATTCGCATGATTATCGCGATCGACGGCCCGGCGGCGGCCGGCAAGGGCACATTGGCAAGGCGGCTGGCGCGCGAGTTCGGCTTCGCCTATCTGGACACCGGCGCCCTGTACCGTGCCGTGGGCCTGAGCCTGCTGAAAGCCGGCATCGACCCGAACGACCGCGACGCCGCGATTGAGGCCTCCGCCGACCTGGACCTGGAGTTGCTGGCCGACCCCGCCTTGCGCGCGGAAGCCACGGGTGGTGCGGCAAGCCTGGTGGCCGGCATCCCGGAAGTGCGGGCCAACCTGTTGGATTTGCAGCGGAATTATGCCATGAACCCGCCAGGCGGCAAACCCGGTGCGGTGCTGGATGGCCGCGATATCGGCACGGTTGTTTGCCCGGATGCCGACCTGAAGTTCTTCGTGACCGCATCGGCAGAGGAGCGCGCCCGCCGGCGCACCGCCGAAATGGAAGCACGCGGCGAGGCGGCGGATTATGCCGCCATCCTGCGTGACGTGAAGGCCCGGGACGAGCGCGATATGAAGCGCGCCGAGGCACCGCTGAAGCCCGCGGACGATGCCCTCTTGCTTGATACGACCAATTTGGCTATAGACGCCGTGTTTTTAAGGGCCGCCAAGATCGTCAGAGATTGGCTTTAAGGCTCCAACAGCCGAAGACGCTTCAAAGGAACCGTCCGGGGGCCGATCTCAGTATTGGCCAAACCGGACTTTTGTTGTTGCTGTTTAGGCTTCCGGGGGACCGGAAAGGACGGGATTGGCCCGTGCCTCATAACCCCCTCGGGAGAAGACCGCCGGAGCCAACCGGCAGGCACGAAAATGAATGAACTTGAAAGGATGACCTCCATGACGGCACAAATGCCGAGCCTCTCCGATTTCGAGGCGCTTCTGAATGAAACCCTGCCCGAAGATCAAAGCTTCGAAGGCAGCGTAGTATCCGGTAAAGTCGTTGCCATCGAAAACGACTTCGCGATCATCGACATCGGCCTCAAAGCCGAAGGTCGTGTTCCCCTCAAAGAATTTGCTCCGGCCGGCAAGGCCGCCGAGATCAAGGTTGGCGACAAGGTCGAAGTTTATGTAGACCGCGTTGAAAACGCCCTGGGCGAAGCCATCCTCTCGCGCGACAAAGCCCGCCGTGAAGAAGCCTGGGAAGCGCTTGAGAAAGCCTTCGAAGGCGATGCACGTGTTGACGGCGTCATCTTCGGTCGCGTCAAAGGCGGCTTCACCGTTGACCTGTCGGGCGCCGTGGCCTTCCTGCCGGGCAGCCAGGTTGACATCCGTCCGATCCGCGACATCACCCCGCTGATGAATATCGAACAGCCGTTCCAGATCCTGAAAATGGACCGTCGCCGTGGCAACATCGTTGTTTCGCGCCGTGCCGTTCTCGAAGAGGACCGCGCTGGCCAGCGTGCTGAACTGATGAACCAGATCTCCGAAGGCGACACCGTTGAAGGCGTTGTCAAGAACATCACCGATTATGGTGCGTTCGTTGACCTGGGCGGTATCGACGGCCTCCTGCACGTTACCGACATCTCCTGGCGCCGTGTCAACCACCCGTCGGAAGTTCTGTCGATCGGCGAAACCGTCAAGGTTCAGGTTGTTCGCATCAACCCGGAAACCCAGCGCATCAGCCTCGGCATGAAGCAACTGGCCGCCGACCCGTGGGATGGCATCGAAGCCAAATACCCGGTTGGTGCCAAGTTCACCGGTACCGTGACCAACATCACCGATTACGGCGCGTTTGTTGAACTGGAATCGGGCGTTGAAGGCCTGGTTCACGTTTCCGAAATGAGCTGGGTGAAGAAAAACGTCCATCCGGGCAAAATCGTTTCGACGAGCCAGGAAGTCGAAGTCATGGTTCTCGAAGTTGATCCGGCCAAGCGCCGCATCAGCCTCGGCCTCAAGCAGTGTGGCGAAAACCCGTGGGAAGCCTTCTCGGCCAAATACCCGTCGGGCACCGAAATCGAAGGCGAAGTCAAGAACATCACCGAATTCGGTCTGTTCATCGGCCTCGACGGCGATGTGGACGGCATGGTTCACCTCTCGGACCTCGATTGGGAGCGTTCGGGCGAAGAAGCCATCCAGGACTATAAAAAAGGCGACGTTGTCAAAGCCGTCGTTCTGGACGTCGACACCCGCAAGGAACGCATCAGCCTCGGCATCAAGCAACTGGCTGGCGATCCCTTCACCAACGTTTCGGCCAAGAAACGCGGCGAGCAGGTTACCTGTGTGGTTAAAGCCGTCAACGACAACGGTATCGAAGTCGAAGTTGGCGAAACCGGCGTTGTGGCCTTCATCCGCCGCGGCGACTTGGCCCGCGACCGTGCCGACCAGCGCCCCGAGCGCTTCGCTGTCGGCGACAAGGTTGACGCCATGGTGACCGGTGTTGATCGTGGCAGCCGCAAGGTGAACCTGTCGATCAAGGCCCTCGAAGTTGCAGAAGAGAAAGCCGCTGTCGAGCAGTATGGTTCGGCGGACTCGGGCGCAAGCCTCGGCGACATCCTCGGTGCCGCTTTCGAAAAAGCCAAAGAAGACAAATAAGACCCCATCCGGGTCCGACCGTCTCGAAAGGCCGCCCCTCACCGGGCGGCCTTTTTCTTTGCCTGCAACCCGACAGCGAATCGCCACCCAGGCCTATATGGCCGATTCGGGGCACAAAACCCCTTTCCTTTGAAAGACTTATATTGACGCGCGGCCCCTATGGTGGCAGGCTTCGAGGGTCAGACAGGGTGACTTTGGGTACAGAGTGACAACAGAACTCGCCCCCACGGGAGGACATAGATGATCAAGTCCGAGTTGATTGCCAAGATTGCCGAGGCCAATCCCCATCTGTTTTACCGGGATGTGGAACGCATCGTTTCGAAGATTTTTGACGAAATTACCGCCGCCCTTTCGCGCGGCGACCGGGTCGAACTCCGGGGTTTTGGCGCCTTTTCAGTGAAAGAAAGGCCGGCACGCCTGGGCCGCAACCCGCGCACCGGCGACAAGGTCGAGGTATCCGAAAAGCGCGTGCCCTATTTCAAGACCGGCAAGGACCTGCGCGAACGGCTGAACGGCTGAACGGCACAGGCCCAGACAACCGCCACTGGCGGGCCACACGGCACCTAAGGCCGGTCCGGCCCGCCCGGGAAAAAGCATGCTCCAGTCGTTTGTAACCCTGATTCGGCGCCTCTTCTGGCTTGTGCTTGGTGTGGCGCTGATCTTTTTTTCGGTCAACAACCGCCAGGCGGTGCAGCTTGTTTTCGAGCCTTTCAGCCTGAGCTTCCCCGTGCCCGCTTTCCTGCTGCTGTTCGCCGGCATGTTCATCGGGCTCGTTGTCGCGGCTGGCGTGACCGGCTGGCTCCGGCTGCAGGGCTTCACACGCCGGCGCAAAGCCGAACGGCGCGCCGAAACCCTGGAACGCGAAGTGGCAAGCCTGGCCGAAGATGCCCACACCACCCGCGCGGGCCGCGCCCATGACGCCGCAAAAAGCGGCGATACCGCACGCTGACACCGGAAAGACCGGTCGGGCACCCGCCAATGGCCTGATATCTTGCGCCCGCTGGGGTCCTGGGCCGCACGCAGGCTTGCAAAAACCTGCCAAAAAGCGTTTAAAGACGCTCAGACAGCCCCATTGATGCCGGAAAGGACCGACTGATGCGCCCGAGCGACCGTATCTTCTGCGCCCTCGACACAACCGATACCTGGGAAGCGGCGGCCCTTGCCGCCCGGCTGAAAGGCACCGTGGGCGGCATCAAGCTGGGACTGGAATTCTATTGCGCCAACGGCGCCGACGGCTTCCGCCGGGTGGCAAGCGCCGGCCTGCCCATTTTCCTGGACCTGAAGTTCCACGACATCCCGAACACGGTGGCCGGCGCCATCCGCGCCGTGGCACCCCTGGGGCCCAAACTGTTCACCATCCACACCCAGGGCGGCCCGGACATGATGCGCCGCGCCGCCGACACCGCCGGCGAAGCAGCCGAAAAACACGGCCTTGAAAAACCCTGGGTCATCGGGGTCAGTATCCTGACCAGCATGGACAAAAGCGACCTGGCCGCCATCGGGGTCAAGGACAGTGTGTCGGACCAGGTGGCGCGGCTGGCCGAACTGGCGGCAAAATCCGGCCTCGATGGCCTGGTATGCAGCCCGAAGGAAATTGCCCGCGCGCGTGCCGCAGCCGGCCCCGGTTTCAAGCTAATCGTGCCGGGCATCCGCCCGGACGGCAGCGCGGTTGGCGACCAGAAGCGCGTGATGACCCCCAAGGAAGCCGTCGACGAAGGCGCCGACATCCTGGTGATCGGCCGACCGATCACCCAGGCCGCCGACCCGGCCGCCGCCGCCGCCGACATCGCACAAAGCCTGGACATGGCCACGGCATGAACAAGCGTTTCCGCCGGATTGTCCTGCATATCGGGGCGGAAAAGACCGGTTCCACCAGCATACAGGCGTTCCTTGCCGCGAACCGGGGCGCGCTGTTGAAGGCCGGTTTCCTGTTCCCGGCCAGTCTGGGTGAAACCAACCAGCCGGCCATCGCTGCCATGGCGCAGGCCGACAAGGCCGACAGGAACCTGATGATGCTGGCCGGTGTGCGCCCGGACGAAAGCATCGAGGATTTCCGCGCCCGCACCCGGACCGGCTTTGACGCCGAATGCGCCAAATGGCCAGATGCCCACAGCCTGGTGCTGACCAACGAACATGGCCACAGCCGCATCCGCACGCCGGACGATGCCGCGCGGCTGGCCGGTTTCCTGCAGACGCTGTCGGACCATGTGACGGTGATCTTCTATATCCGCCGGCAGGACCTGGCGGCGGCCAGCCTTTATACCACCGCGCTCAAGATGGGACACACGGACACGGGACCGGTGATGCCCACGGACGCGCCCGTGCCCTATTATAATTACTGGCGCCTGACCCGGCTGTATGAAGATGCCCTGGGCCCCGGCCTGATGCCTGCCGGCGTGACCGTGCGCCTGTTCGACCGGGCACACATGCTGGACGGCGACCTGATCGCCGATTTCCTGATGGCCGCCGGCCTGCCCGCCGATGGCTGGGTGCGGCCCGACGCCCAGAACCAGTCCCTGAACCCGGTGGCGCAGCGTTTCCTGATGGCCTTCAACCGCAAGCGGCGCGAACGGTTTGGCCAGGATGTCGACCGCTACCGCAAGCACCTGATGCTGGCCCTCGACCGGCTGCATGCGGGCCGCGGCCTGATGCCGCCGCGCGCGCTGGCCATGGCCTTCCAGGCCCAGTATGCCGCCAGCAACGAAAAGCTGCGCGCGCGCTATTTCCCGGACTATGCGGCGCCGCTGTTCGGTGACGATTTTTCGATGTACGAAGACCGCGACGGCGACTGGATGCCCACGGTCACCCAAGCGCTCGATATCGGCGCCGACCTGTGGGTACACCAGGAACGCCGCGTCGACGCCCTGAAACGCGAAATCAAACGCCTCAAGGACGAGCTTGAGAAAAAGAGCTGAGGTATCACGCCCTGCATCCTGCCCTTCGACAGGCTCAGGGCGAGCGGCGAGGCCAGGCATGCAAAGAGCCGCGTTACGCCAAACTGCTGAACACTTGCCAAAACCTGATCCGAACACCGCCGTTCGCCCTGAGCCTGTCGAAGGGCAGGACAGGTGAGCTGAGGACAGGGGGCTGAGGACGCGGGGGCCAGGGCCCTACCTCAGTTCCTTGCGGATGACGAGCTTGAGGCCGGACCAGATGGTATCGACCGCACAGACCTTCACATCGACAAGGCCCATGAGCAAAGCGCCACCCTGAACATCCGTCGGTTGCCGCCGCGAACACCGCCGTTCGCCCTGAGCCTGTCGAAGGGCAGGACAGGTGAGCTGGGGACAGGGGGCTGAGGACGCAGGGGCCGGGGCCCTACCTCAGTTCCTTGCGGATGACGAGCTTGAGGCCGGACCAGATGGTATCGACCGCGCAGACCTTCACGTCGACAAGACCCATCGGAAGTGCGACAGCGCGCACCACATCTTCGGTGATGTCGGTTTCCACCTTCGCGGCTTTCTTGGGCCAGGACACCCAGATCATGCCGTCCCGTTTGATGCGCGGCAGCCAGGTTTCAAGCGCGGCGGCCATGACCGCGCGGCGCGTGAAGAAACCCTGCACGAAGTCGAGGCCCATGGCGGCCTCGTGCACACCCACGGGCAGGGGGCCCAGAAGCAGGCCATAATCTTCCGGGGCGTCCAGGAAGGTGACGGCAAACCCTTCCCTGATGCCGAGTTTCTTGATGAGCGGCGTGCCTGAATATCCTGCCGTCATGCGCGCCCCCTATTCGACCCGGTTCACCGGGATGCCGTCGGCCCGGATCAGCGCGATCATCGAGCCTTCGCCGCCCAGGTGGCCGGCGCCGACCGCGACAAAGAAACTGCCCGGGTTGTCCAGAAGCTGCATCATCTTGTCCTGCCAGTCGCGGTTGCGGGCATAAAGCATGCGTTCGGCCAGCGCCGGGTTGCTGACCAGGGTGCCGTTAATCAGGGTCGCCAGCTTTTCGGGGTCGCCCGCCATCCAGGCATCCTGCATGGCGCCGAAACTTTGTTTCATGTGCCCGACTTCCTTCAGGGTTTCGATCAGCAGGATTTTTTCGGCGTCCGCCGGCAGGCCTTCAAACAGGCCGGCCTGGAACTCGGCCGTTTCAAGCGACACCACGGGTTTGTGTGCTTCTTCCGCCGCCGCCAGAAGCGCCTTGTCGGCACCGCTGGCCGGGTTATAACCCGCGCGCACCATGGCGCCCACCCCCAGCGACATGGCGGTGAACCAGGGCCGGGCCTGCGAGAAGGCGTTTACCGGTACCCCAAGCTGTTTGGAGATGCGTTCGACATCGTTATACAGCCCGTTGCCCACCACCATGCGCAGGTTGGTGGTGTTCGGCAGGCGCGCGGCTGCCGCGAACAGCGGGCCGGCTTTCTGGAGTTCGGTATCGTCCAGTTCGACAATCAGCACCTTGCTTTCGGCGAAGGCCTTGGCGGCATTGGGCGAAAACCAGGGCAGGTCCGCTTCCATCACATGCAGGGTGCCGAAGATATAGATAGTGGTATCGCTGTCCGCGAGGCGCCACAGGGCGGGCGCGGCAAACGCTGGAAGACTTATGCACCAGGCAAGGCACAGAAGGATGATGCGGCGCAGGCTTTTCATGGCTGGGTTTGTCCTCATGTCGGCAATAATTTCAGGCCAGGCGGCCCCTTGCAACAGGCTAAGCAAAGCCCGCGCCGGAATTATGGCAGCGCACGCAAGCGTGATGGGCGCAAAAAAGCGCCGGTTTGTGCCGGTTTTGGCGTCTGAATCCGCTTGCAAAGCCGGGGAACTGGCGCTATACACCCCACTTCGTCGAACCGTCCGGCTGAGTTAATGGGCTGCCGTGGCCGTTCAGAAAAGCAAACCTTCATGCAAAGTGAGGAACGCAAATGCCCAAGATGAAAACCAAGTCGAGCGTGAAAAAACGCTTCTCCCTGACCGCAAGCGGCAAGGTACGTTCGAGCCAGGCTGGCAAACAGCACGGCATGATCAAACGCACCAACAAGCAGATCCGCAACCAGCGTGGCACCACCATTCTGGCCGAATGCGATGCCAACATCGTTCGGAAGTTCATCCCTTACGGCCTCTAAGCTGTAACGGATAGGTTAAGGAGACCATACAATGGCACGTGTTACCCGCGGACTGACGTCCCACGCCCGTCACAAGAAGGTTCTGGAAGCAGCTAAAGGCTACCGGGGCCGTCGCAAGAATACCATCAAGGTTGCTCGCCAGGCTGTAGAAAAAGCCGGCCAGTACGCATACCGCGACCGCCGCACCAACAAGCGCAACTTCCGCGCTCTGTGGATTCAGCGGATCAACGCCGGTACCCGCGCTCTGGGCCTGCCCTACGGCCAGTTCATGCACGGCCTCAAGCTCGCCGGTGTCGAGCTTGACCGCAAAGTGCTGAGCGACCTCGCGATCCACGAACCGTCTGCTTTTGAAGCGCTGGTGAATCAGGCCAAGGCCGCCCTCGCCAACTAAGACTGGTTTCGCGCAAGCGACCGAGTTACATGAAGGGGGCCTGGCCTTTTGGCTAGGTCCCCTTTCTATTTGCGCGCCGGCCACTTGCCAAACCGCAACAGACTTTTGATTTGATCGTTTAAAACCCTGGGAAACGCCATGCAGGAACAGATTTCAGCCCTCAGGTCAGAGCTCAAGGCCGCCATCGATGCCGCCGCCGACCTGACGGCGCTTGAGGATATCCGGGTTGCCGCCCTTGGCAAAAAGGGCAGCGTGTCCGCGCTCATGAAAGGCCTTGGCGGCATGAGCGCCGACGAGCGCAAGGAAATGGGCCCCGCGCTCAACAGCCTGAAAAACGACGTGACCGACGCCCTGGCCGCGCGCAAGGAAAACCTGGAAGACGCCGCCTTGGAAGCCCGCCTCGTGTCGGAACGTGTGGACGTAACCCTGCCGGTGCGCGAGCATGTTTCGGGCAACATCCACCCGAACAGCCAGGTGATGGACGAGATCGCGGAAATTTTCGCCCGCCTCGGATTTGACGTTGCCGAAGGCCCGGACCTCGAAAGCGATTTCCACAATTTCAGTGCGCTCAATATCCCCGAGCTGCACCCGGCACGCCAGATGCAGGATACTTTCTACCTGCGCCCGGACGAAAATGGCGAACGCAAGGTGCTCAGGACCCACACGAGCCCGGTGCAGATCCGCACCATGCTGAGCAAAGAACCGCCGATCCGCATCATCGCGCCCGGCCGCACCTACCGCTCGGACTGGGATGCCACCCACACGCCCATGTTCCACCAGGTTGAAGGCCTTGTGATCGACCGCGACACACACCTGGGCCACCTGAAGGGCACGCTCGAAGCCTTCCTGAAGGCCTTCTTCGAGGTCGACCATGTGACCCTGCGCCTCAGGCCCAGCTATTTCCCCTTCACCGAACCCTCGATGGAAGTGGATGTGCAGTGCGCCTTCACCGACACCGGTGTGAAGATCGGCGACGGCAACGACTGGCTTGAAATCCTGGGCTCCGGCATGGTGCACCCGAACGTTTTGCGCGCCTGCAACCTGGACCCCAATGAATATCAGGGCTTCGCTTTCGGCTGCGGCATCGACCGGCTGGCCATGCTGAAATATGGCATGAACGACCTTCGGTCCTTCTTCGACAGCGACCTCAGGTGGCTGAAACATTATGGCTTTGCCGCCCTTGACCTGCCCACGATTGCCGGAGGCCTGAGCAAATGAAATTCACCCTGAACTGGCTGAAGGACCATCTGGACACGGATGCGGACCTGGCGACCATCCTTGCCACCCTCAACAGCATCGGGCTTGAGGTCGAGGGTGTTGAAAACCCGGCAGAAAAACTGGCGCCCTTCACGGTGGCCGAAGTGCTGGAAGCAACGCCCCACCCGGACGCCGACAAGCTGCGGGTCTGCACCGTGTCGACCGGCACGGGCACCCTGCAGATCGTCTGCGGTGCGCCGAACGCGCGCGCCGGCATCAAGGTCGTGCTCGGCCAGCCCGGCGCCTATGTGCCGGGGCTGGATGTCACCTTGAAACAGGCCAGGATTCGCGGTGTCGAATCGAACGGCATGATGTGTTCGGCGCGTGAACTGGAACTGGGCGACGAGCATGACGGCATCATCGAACTGCCGGCCGACGCGCCCGTGGGCCAAAGTTTTGTCGAGTATGCCAAACTGGACGATCCGGTGATCGAGATTGCCATCACCCCCAACCGGCAGGACTGCCTGGGTGTGCATGGGGTCGCGCGCGACTTGGCCGCCGCCGGCCTTGGCACGCTGAAGCCGCTGGATACAGCGGGTGCCAAAGGCACCTACGACAGCAATGTCAGTGTCGCCATCAACCTGCCGGAAGAGGCCGCAAATGCCTGCGCGATTTTTGTCGGCCAGAAATTCGAAGGCGTGAAAAACGGCCCGAGCCCGAAATGGCTGCAGGACCGGCTGAAAGCCATCGGCCTCAGGCCCATCTCCGCACTCGTCGACATCACCAACTATGTCTCCTACGACCTGGGCCGCCCGCTGCATGTCTATGACGCCAAAAAACTGCAGGGCAACCTGCAGGCGCGGCTGGCAAGCGAGGGCGAAAGCTTCCTGGCGCTTGACGGCAAGACCTATACGGCCAAAGGCGGCGAGACCGTGATCGCGGACGATGCGGCGGTCTTGGGCTTCGGCGGCATCATCGGCGGCGAGGACACCGGCTGCAGCGACGACACCACCGACGTGGTGCTGGAATGCGCCTATTTCGACCCCGAGCGCACGGCGATTACCGGCCGCAACCACAATATCAACACCGACGCGCGGTACCGTTTCGAGCGCGGTGTCGACCCGCTGTTCGTGGAAACCGGCGCCGCCATCGCGGGCCGCCTGATCCTCGCGCTTTGTGGTGGCAAGCCGAGCCATATGTTCAAGGCCGGCGCCGCGCCCCGGTGGGACCGCACGGTGCCCTTCCGCTCCGAACGGGTGAAAACCCTGGGTGGGGTCGACCTGCCGGCAGCCGACAGCCTGGCGATCCTGGCGCGGCTTGGTTTCACCGTGGAAGGCAACGACCCCTTCACCGTGACCGTGCCGAGCTGGCGCCGCGATGTCGAAGGCGAAGCCGACATCGTCGAAGAAGTGCTGCGTATCCATGGGTACGACAATATCCCGTCGGTGCAACTGCCCGCCGTGGACCACAAGGCCGGCACAACCCTGAGCCCGCGCCAGAAACGCGCGCGCGCGGCCAAACGCCGCCTGGCGTCGGTCGGCATGTATGAGGTCATGACCTGGTCCTTCATGCGCCGCGACCAGGCCAGCCTGTTTGGCGGCGGCGACGAGCGGCTGGTGGTCGACAATCCGATTTCGTCGGAACTGGATTGCATGCGGCCATCGATCCTGCCGAACCTGATGCAGGCGGCCCAGCGCAACCGCGACCGCGGTGCCTCCGTCGTGCCGCTGTTCGAGGTTGGCCCGGTGTATGAGGACGACACCGAAAAAGGCCAGCTTCTGGTGGCCGCCGGTGTGCGGGCCGGCCGTTTTGCCGACCGCCACTGGGCCGGTGGCGCCCGCGCGGTGGACGTGTTCGACGCCAAGCGTGATGCGCTGGCGGCGCTTGAGGCCGTCGGCGCGCCGGTCGCCAACCTGATGGTGTTCGATGAAGCGCCCGCCCATTACCATCCCGGTCGGTCCGGCACCCTGCGGCTTGGCCCGAAGAATGTGCTGGCCGCTTTTGGTGAATTGCACCCCAAGGTCCTGAAGGCCATGGATGTGGACGGCCCGGTTGCTGCGTTCGAGGTCTTCCTCGACCGTGTTCCGACGCCCAAGAAATCCGGCGCCACCAAACCGGCGTTTGAGGTATCGAACCTGCAGGCGGTGGAACGCGATTTTGCCTTCCTGGTGAACAAGGACATCAAGGTGGCCGACCTGGTGAAAGCCGTCAAAGGCGCCGACAAGGTCTTCATCACCGATGTGGCTGTGTTCGACATCTATGACGGCAAGGGCGTGCCCGAAGGCCAGAAATCGGTGGCGCTGTCCGTGCTCCTGACCCCGAAGGAAACCACCTTCGCGGACAAGGACATCGAAGCCATCGCGGCGAAGGTCTGTGCCGCAGCCGAAAAGGCGGCTGGCGCGACTTTACGGGGCTGAACCGGACCCGCTGCCGGGGCTTAAGTCATACAATTAGAATCGATCGGGGCTTGAAAAAAAATCCCGATCGGTTTTGATAGTTGTGAGAGAAGTTCAGGGGGGGAAGGGGCAATCCCCGCCCTAGCATGAAGCACGGGTATAAAACTTGGCCGGAAAGCAGAAAAAACCAGAGGCTGCGGTACCGCTGAAGCTGCGCTTGAAAGCCTGGTGGGAAGGCTACGACACGGACGATATCAAGAAGCGTCTGCAGGATCGTAACCCCAAACCAGAGGCGGAAGCGCCAAAAGCTGCCGCAAAACCGAAGCCTGTCGATGCCGAAAACCTCGATCCCTGGGACGAGGCCACGGTCGATATTGCACAATATATCTGGGGCAAGGGCTTCTGTGGCCCCGGGGGCCCGGACTATATCGTTTCCCTTTCGAAGCTCCTGGCCCTGAGCCCGGAGATGTCCATGCTGCAGATCGGCGCCGGCCTTGGTGGTCCCGCGCGTGTTCTGGTCGACCGTTTTGGTGTCTGGATCACCGGCTATGAGGAATCCGCCCGGCTGGTCGAGAAGGGCAACAAGCTGTCCAAGATGGCGGGCATGGAAAAGAAGGCGACCCTTCAGCAGTATGACCCCGAAACCTTTGACGGTTTCGACCGCAAGTTCGACCGGGTCCTGTCGAAGGAGTCCATCTATACCATCGAAGACAAGGGCAGCATGATCGAGAAGATCGAGGACAAGCTGAAACCCGGCGGCCTGTTCCTGATGACCGATTATGTGATCAACACCGATTCCGTTGTCGCCAAGGACCGTTACAAGGAATGGATCGTCGGCGAACGCCAGCGTCCCTTCCCGATCCTGGTGTCCGAGATGACCGACATCCTGAAAAAAAACCGCCTGCAGGTGCGTGTGTCCGAGGACATCAGCCTGCAGTATGTGGAGATGATCAACAAGGCCTGGGCCGGTGCCGACGAGGTGGCGGCCAAACTTGCGAAGCGCGAGGACGGCACCATGATGATCCAGACCCTGATGCGCGAGGCCGAATTCTGGACCCGGCGCAAGAAGATGCTGGAATCGGGCGATGTGAAACTGTGGCGGATCGTCGCCAACAAAAAATCCGGTGGCCCGTCCATGATGTCCGACTGGTAACAATGGCCGGAAGACACATCCAAAGACCCGCCCCTTATGGCGGGTCTTTTCTTTTGGCCCGTTTTTTACCACGGCTGAGCCCGGCATCCTGCCCTTCGACAGGCTCAGGGCGAACGGTGAGGTATGGGCAGCGCATCCGGACGCAGGAAGCCCGGCAGCTAAGCATGCCCTGCGTGAGACAGTCGCGCTCCACCGTTCGTGCTGAGCCTGTCGAAGCACAGGAGCCAGCGCACAGCACCCGCGATAGCAAGAAAGAACCAGCCCTGCATCCTGCCCGCAGGCAAGCTCAAGGCGAACGGTGGAACATCCGGGTCGCAGGTGCCCGCAACTTTACACACTGTCATTCCGGGGCTTGACCCCGGAATCCATACGATGTTGGCAAACGGGCAGCCAGACAGCCACCAATGGGGCCGCGTCAACCGGCGCATGGATGGCGGGATCAAGTCCCGCCATGACAGGAGTGTGGCATGCACCCAAAACTCCGGCATATACCCGCCTCCCGTTCGTGGCGGGTCTGTCATGGCCCGAACGAGCCCGCTCCACCGTTCGTGCTGAGCCTGTCGAAGCACGGGATGGCGCGCCGCGGCCCGACAGGCGGCCCAAGCGCGCAAACGGATGGCCCGCCTGAAATGACATCGTTATCATCATACCAAGGAAGGGGTTGCCACGCGCCCGCCAAGGCGCCATGATCCGGGCCTTGGTCAAGAGGAGGGACGTAAGCTTATGAGCGAGCATGCAACATTTCCGGTGCCGGCATCGGCCCTTGAAGGCACGCACTGCACCAATGAACAGTATCTGGCGCTGTATCAGCGGTCGGTCGAGGACCCGGAGGGTTTCTGGGCCCAGGAGGCCACCCGCATCGACTGGATGAAACCCTTCACCAAGGTCAAGAACACCAGCTTCGAGGGTGATGCCTGCATCAAATGGTTCGAGGACGGCACCTTGAATGCCTCGGTCAACTGTATCGACCGGCACCTGCCCGAAAAGAAGGATGATGTTGCCATCATCTGGGAAGGCGACGACCCGAAGGACAGCGCGCACATTACCTATGGCCAGCTCTATGAGGAGGTTTGCCGCTTCGCCAATGTGCTGAAGGCAAACGGCGCCAGGAAGGGCGACCGCATCACCCTTTATATGCCCATGATCCCCGAAGCGACCTATGCCATGCTGGCCTGCGCGCGCATCGGCGCCATCCATTCCGTGGTGTTCGGCGGCTTTTCGCCCGATGCCCTGGCCGGCCGGATCGAGGACTGCCAGTCCACCATGGTCATCACCGCCGACGAAGGCCTGCGCGGGTCCAAGAAAGTGCCCCTGAAGGCCAATGTCGACGAAGCCCTGAAAAAATGCCCGGATGTCGCCAAGGTGATTGTGGTGCGCCGCACCGGCGCCAGTGTCGGCTGGTCGGCGGGCCGCGACGTGTGGCTGCATGAAGCCGCCAAAACCGTGCCCGCCGAGTGCGCACCCGAAGAAATGAACGCCGAAGACCCGCTGTTCATCCTTTATACCTCCGGCTCGACCGGCAAGCCCAAAGGTGTCTTGCACACCACGGGCGGTTATATGGTCTGGACCTCGATCACCCACCAGTATGTGTTCGACTATCGCCCCGGCGAGATCTACTGGTGCACGGCGGATGTCGGCTGGGTGACGGGCCACAGTTATATCGTCTATGGCCCCCTGGCGAACGGCGCCACCACCCTGGTGTTCGAAGGCGTGCCCACCTACCCGGACGCCAGCCGCTTCTGGCAGGTGATCGACAAACACAAGGTGAATATCTTCTACACGGCGCCGACCGCGATCCGCGCGCTGGAACGCCTGGGCAACGGCCCGGTCGAGGGCACCGACCGATCAAGCCTCAGGCTCCTGGGGTCTGTTGGTGAACCCATCAACCCGGAAGCCTGGCTCTGGTACCATAATGTCATCGGCGACGGTCGCTGCCCGATTGTCGACACCTGGTGGCAGACCGAAACCGGCGGGGTGATGATCACGCCGCTGCCGGGCGCCACCATGCTGAAACCGGGGTCTGCCACCCGACCCTTCTTTGGCGTCAAGCCCGCACTGGTGGACCAGGACGGCAAGTTCCTCGACGGTGCCGCGTCCGGCAACCTGGTGATCACCGACAGTTGGCCCGGGCAGGCGCGCTCGGTCTACGGCGACCATGAGCGCTTCAAGCAGACCTATTTCTCTGCCTACAAGGGCCTCTATTTCACCGGCGACGGCTGCAAACGCGACGAGGACGGTTATTACTGGATCACCGGCCGGGTCGATGACGTGATCAACGTGTCCGGCCACCGCATCGGCACGGCGGAAATCGAAGCCGTGCTGGATGAACATCCGGGTGTGTGCGAATCGGCCGTTGTGGGGTACCCGCACGATATCAAGGGCCAGGGCATCTATGCCTATGTCACGCCGCCCGTGGGTGTGGAACCCAGCGAGCAGCTTCTGAAGGAACTGGTGGCGCTGGTGCGCAAGGAAATCGGCCCGGTGGCAACCCCCGACCATATCCAGTTCGCGCCCGGCCTGCCCAAGACCCGTTCCGGCAAGATCATGCGCCGTATTCTTCGGAAAATTGCCGAAAACGAATTCGGCAGCCTGGGCGACACCTCCACCCTTGCCGACCCGTCGGTGGTGGACGACCTGATCGAGCACCGCCTGAACCGCTGAGGCGGCAGAAACCCGGACAAAGGGCCCCCGCGCGGGGCCCTTTTTCTTTCCGCTCACGCGCCGCTGTCGAAAATGTTAGCCGGCTTTCATTGCCTTGCCCCCAAACTCGGGCATAAAGGGCAGGATGCGGGCCGGTGGGACGGGCCCGCGACATTTCCGGGGAGATTTATCATGACACTGAAAAACTGGCTGGGTGCCTTCATGCTGGCCACCACCCTAAGCGGCGCCGGCATGGCAGACGCCATTGACGATGCGGTCAACCACAACCCGGCGCGCCTTGCCGGCGAAAGCGACCGCGACAGCGCCCGCCATCCGGCGGAATTCCTGCGTTTTGCCGGCATCGAACCCGACATGGCCGTGGCCGAGGTCAATCCGGGCGGCGGCTGGTACAGCCGTATCCTGGGCCCGCTCCTGAAGGACCATGGCCAGTATGTCGGGCTCGAGCACAGCCCCGAGGTTTATGCCGCCAGCCCGTCCTATGCCGCGCGGCTGAAGGCCTATCCTGAAAAATTCGAGGCCGAGCGTGCCCTGTTCGGCGACAAGGCCGTCGCCACCTGGATTCCGGCCAGCGAAGGCCTGCCGATGCCGGCAGGCAGCCTGGACGCCATCATGGTCGTGCGCGCCATGCACAACTGGCACCGCCGCGGTTTCTTCGACACCGCGCTTGAGCAAAGCCACGCCATGCTGAAATCGGGCGGTGTGCTGGCCGTGGTGCAGCACCGGGCCAACGAGGACGACAGCCGCAGCCGCGACGAGCTGGCCGGCACCGGCCGCTGGAAACAGAGCGACCTGATTGCCGCCATCGAAGCCCACGGCTTCAAGCTGGTGGATACGTCCGAAATGAACGCGAATCCAAAGGATACCAAGGATTACCCCGAAGGCGTCTGGACCCTGCCGCCCGTGCTTGCGCTCAAGGACAAGGACCGCGACCATTATCTGGCCATCGGCGAATCGGACCGCATGACACTGAAATTCGTGAAGGTCGACGGCTAGAGACCGGCGATAAAACCGGCCACGGCGTCCATCGCCCTGGCCCAGTTGCCTTCCAGCGTATGACCTGAAGCTTTCCTGGGCTTCAGGTCATGGTCGCCGTCCGGCATGCGGGCAACCGTGAAGCCCGCAGGCAGGGACAGGCTGTCCAGAAGCGCGGCGCCCCCAAAGGGGTCGCGTTCGCCCTGCACGATCAGGGCCGGCACCGCAATGTCCGGCAGGTGTTCCGTCCTCAGTTTCTCGGGCTTGCCCGGCGCATGGAACGGATACCCCAGGCAAACGAGCCCCTTCAGCCCTTCCGGCCTTTCAGCAGCGACCAGGCTGGCCATGCGCCCGCCCATCGACTTGCCGCCGATCACCAGCGGCCCCGCGTGCGCCCAGTCCGCCATCATGTCGCGCCAGTGTGCCATCAACACCGGTGCCCGGTCCGGCGGGCGGCGTTTTCCTTCGGCGCGGATGCGCGCCATATAGGGAAATTCAAAACGCACGACCCGGATGCCGCGTGCGGCCAGCCCGGCGGCGAAGGCGACCATGAAGTCGCTGTCCATGCCCGCACCGGCACCATGCGCCAGGATGAAGGTGCCTTTCTCGCCGCTGCCGTCCACCAGAGTATCGATTGCCATTTCTGTCTCCCTTTGTCGCCCGGATTAACATCATCAGGGCCTTGTGCAAAGGCCCGTTGCCCGGCATGCTGGACGCGCCGGAACCGGGCACCGGCCTATTGAACGGGGGTTCGTGTATGGTCACCTTGTATCTGCTTCGGCACGCCAAATCGGACTGGGACGACATGAGCCTGCCGGACCATGACCGGCCGCTGGCCCCGCGCGGCGAACGCGCCGCCACACTGATGGGCCGGCGCATGAACGCTCTGGGCATCAGCCCCGGTCGTATCATCTGTTCAACCGCCGTGCGCACCCGCGAAACCCTGGCGCTGGTCACCGCCGCCGCAGGCTTCGATGTGCCGGCCGAGTTCGACGATGCGCTGTATGGCGCCGGGGTCGGCACCATTACCGACATTGCCCGCGCGGGCGGCGACGACCTCGACAGTCTGCTGCTCATTGGCCACAACCCCGGTTTCCAGGACACGGCGCTGGCACTCTCGGGCCACGGCGACCGGGACGACCTGCAGCGCCTGCGCTTCAAACTGCCGACCGGCAGCCTGATCGCCATCGAATTCGACGGCGTGCCCCTGTCCGGCATTAAACCGGGTGCCGGCCGGCTGGCCCGGTTCGAACGGCCCGCCGACCTGGCCTGAACGGCGCCACGACTGAACTTAGGTTTGCTTGCCGCACCGTCGTCCAGCGTTATACTATAGCCCTTCCATCACATGTCTGTGCGCCACACGCATCGGGGCCGGATTTGTGGTATGATATCGGCAGTGCCGGTATGTAGCGCTGGGGAGCGCGGGGCACAGGGTCAGGGAGAAAGGGAAGCAGGTCATGATGAATATCAAACGTCGCCTTCTGTCGCCCGCATTGCTGGCCGCAGCCATGATACCGCAGATAGCCGCCGCGACGCCCGTGTCGGCCCACGAATTGAATATCATCCTCAATAATTCCGGCATGCTGAACCGGGCCCGGCAACTGATGGTCGAAGGCAATGTGCCGGAAGCCCGCAAAATCTATGAAGAAGCGCTGCAGCGCGACCTTGAGGACAATGAGCGTGCCAAGGTGCATAACGGCCTGTGTGTCAGTTACATCATGGATGAACAGTGGGGCCTGGCGCTGGAACAGTGCAACGCCGCCATCAACCTGGTGCCCAACAACTGGCGTTTCTACAACAACCGCGGCAACATCTTCCTGCAAACCGGCGACCTGGACCGTGCGAAGGCGGAATATGCCCGCGCCATCCGCATGTCGCCCCAGTCCTATGTGCCCAAGCGCAACATGGAGATCGCCGAGCTCTGGATTGCGAACGGCACCGGTAACCGCCCGGCAACCACAGAACCGACCTGACGACGGGACCAAGACCAACCATGTTCCTGCCGTGTCAAAGTGGGCCCTTTCCTCCGCCCCGCCCCGATGCTATGACCAATGAAACCGTACACGGGGAGTAGGTGCGCGTGCGTCTGTTTACACGCCTGATCGCTGTTTGCCTGATGACCGCCGCGCTTGCCGCCTGCGACCCGATCGCGCAGGCGCCGGCCCCGGGCGCCGCCATTGGCACGCGCGCTGTGATCAAGGGTTACAACCAGGAAATGACGGCGGAAATCACCGACGTCAAAGGCAAGCTGGTGGTGACCGAATTCCAGTGGCAGGGCGGGGACTCGGTGGTACGCGGCTATTACCGTGGTCTGTTCCCGGTCTCCGGCCGGTCCAAGACCTACCATTGGGAAGCCGAGTTTGACGAAAGCAAGCTTGAGCCCCTGTTCCCGCTGGCGGTCGGCAAGGAAGTCGCTTTCTCCGGCACCAGCCGCGACGTGGAAAGCGGCAGCGCCGCCAATTTCTGGGCCAGCCTGAGCGTAATCGGCGAAAAGGTGATCGAGCTGCCGAACGGCGCGCGCAAGGTTTATGTGGTCGATATCATCACCGAATACCGCAAGGAAAACCTGGTCAAGCGCAAGACCAACACGGTCTATTACGACCCCGAGCTTTCGATGGTGCTGAAATCCGTGGTGCTGGAGGACGGTTACCAGAGCTTCTGGCGCGTGGTATCGATCGACCCGCCCGGCGAAGGCAACCGCGCGACCCCCAGCCAGCAGCGCCGCGCCGGCACCGTGATGATCTGAGACCCTGTGCCTCAGCCCGTGCGGCTGAAGGCCTGCGGGGCCATGCGGCGGTAGGACAGGGCTTCGGCCACATGGTTGCTGGCAAGCCTTTCCGCGCCGGCGAGATCGGCCAGGGTGCGTGCGACCCTGAGCACACGGTGATAACCCCGAGCAGACAGGCGCATGGCGTCGGTGGCGCGCATCAGCAAGGCCCGGCCCGCATCATCAAGCGCGGCCACTTTCTCCAGAAGTTCGCCATCGGCATGGGCATTGACAAAAATGCCGGCGGCGGCATGGGCGCGGTAGCGCTCTGCCTGCAGATCACGCGCTTTGGCGACCCGGGCGCGCACGGCGGCCGAACCTTCGCGCGGTGGCGGCAGGGCAAGGTCGCTGGCCGCAACCGCCGGCACATCCACATGCAAATCGATCCGGTCAAACAGCGGCCCCGAAATGCGGGACTGGTAATCGAGCGCACAGCGCGGCGCGCGCCCGCAGGCCAGGGCTTCGTCGGACAGATAACCACATTTGCAGGGGTTCATGGCAGCGATGAGCTGGAACCGTGCCGGGTAGCTTACATGGGCTGCCGCGCGGGCCACCACGGCCTTGCCGCTTTCGAGCGGCTGGCGCAGCGCTTCGAGCGCAGCCCTGGAATATTCGGGCATTTTACGCTTTAGCCAGTATGAGCATATAGTTGTCAACTCGCTCCCCCCTTCTTAAAAAAATATATTTATTGAAAAGGGGCTGTGGTGGCGCTTTGTGGGCATGTGGTCTGCTGAGCGGTTGTTTATAACTATGGGGTAAACCAGTGTTTTCCCCATAGTTATGAATAACTTTAGCGAAGGGATCTGCGAAGCGGACAGTCCACATATCCACAAAGCTTATGGCTAAAACTGGTGATGAAATGGACCTTCGGGATTTCAGGGCCACTCAATTTTATACTTCTGTGCTCAACGTCGAACTGGTTTCAGGGAAAGCATCTAACATGTCGAGCCTAGCCAAAAGTGAGGCAATCGATAGACGTTGCTCACCAAACGGAATATTATTTACGATAAACGTAATAGAGATATACTTATCCGCGTTTGCCTCGCACACAAAGTGTGCGTCGCAAATCACGCTTTCCGAATGAAACTCTAGAAGCTGAATTGTGTCGTCAATAGGGGCATAAACCTCCAAACTGAGACATGGCGATTTTCCATACACTTTTTCTGGTAAGGAGAAGTTAGGAGGAAAATATCCGACGCAGTTATGTTTTGCTGCGCCCGGCACTGAAGCAGAAAAACGTATGTCCAACTGCGATCCATTTAGCGTTTTGACTACAACACCTGAAACGCTGGTGTATTTTAGATCTCCATTGGCAAGCAATAGGTCATTCATTCGGCCCAGCACTCTACTATCTTCGGGGTCCACCTCATTTGAAAGGTTCTTCAAGAGATCCTTGTTACCCCTAAAAGAGTCATCGAGCAGCCAAATAATAATGTAGGCAGCCATTTTTGCGGAATGGCCTCTTCGGGTCAAAACATGCTGATAGCAGCTTGCTAGTACTTGAGTGAACGAATCTCTTAAATCGGATTTTGCGGAAATTTCTTGCCAGTTTCCACTTAGATTTAGGAGCGCAGCGCTAATATTTTTCAGACATTCAACTTCCTCTGAATTCGTGCGGCTTGGCTCCTGCAATAATGCAGAAAAATCAGAGAGCATAGTTGCCGCTTTACCGCGGTTGATTGTATTAGCGTTGGAGGTATTTTTATTTTTTTTATTTTCGCCGAGTTTGATCTCAACATCGACCCCGGCATTTAGATCGAGCTTCATTAAGGCATCAACTGTCGCTGGTGTCGGGTCCACAATGTCCAGCAATCTCTTATGGGTACGCATCTCAAACTGCTCTCGCGAACGCTTGTCGATGTGTGGACCGCGAAGAACGGTAAATTTTTCAATCCTTGTTGGAAGAGGTATCGGCCCCTTTACCAGCGCACCTGTTCGTCTCGCCGTAGAGCATATATCTTGTGCCGCAGAATCGAGGACGTGATAGTCGAACGCTTTTAGCCTAATGCGGATTTTTGACACGTCAGGAGCAGCCGAAGGGGCTTGCAAAGAGGCACTTTGACTTAACGATTGGGAGCCTTGAACGGAGATCATCACCATACTCCAATTCAATTAGCGAAAGCTTGATCAATAGGATCAAGATAACGCATTTGGTGTTGACCATGTACGCGGTAGAAAAATCCTGTTAAGTCCTTATTTTTTTCCCATAATGACTGTCTAGCTCGAAGAACTGAGGCAACGACGGTCTCGGACTTGAAACTCTCGTAAAAGCTTTTTGCCATGGCTATTGCAGAGGGAGAACCAATCTCAGTGGTAGACGTAACCACGCACGCCGCACTCGGGAAGTCTGCAGCTAATGACGAGTATTGGTCACCGACACGATCAAAGGCTCCGTCGCAGCAATTAAGAAAGACAACGGTTCCAGGACGCAACGTGTGATAGGACTTAAGCACTTCGTCCCTAGTTAGCTCGAAATCGTTGCAAATTTTCAGCCTGTAGAATGTCCTGGCTTTGGCGGTGCTCGTTGATTCGTGCTGGACACTTAAATGCAATATCCTGCTGTCCTTCAAAAAGCGCCAGTCAATAATTTTCTGCAGCTCTGCTGTCCGGCTGCTGCCAGCCCCGTTGTTAAGTGCGGCTTGCCGCATGATCCCGTTTCTGGCGAGAGTAAGTAAGGCAGACGCTTCGCACATAGTCGTACATCCCTCACACGGTTGCGCCTGCGTTTGGTCGACTCCCGCTGTCTTTGATAAGACACAGTTGCCGGGCAAGTTGGATTCTACTAACCCAACATCGGCGCGAGAACTCCGCAAACGGCCGAGAAGGTTAATTTCAGTGGCCTCGTGAGGCATACAACTCACGTTGCTCCAGCCAAGAAAATTACGAACTTGGAAGGGGGTTTCGTTAGGATCCTCTAAATAAATCAGGTCCCAAGGTATTCTTAACCCGTACCCACCAACCATGAAGGCCGGCCCCTTCATTGCGCTCAAGAACTCTCTAAATCTCTTGCGGTCACGATTATTGGGAAGCAGTGAGGTAAAGTAATTCCAACCGACCGATGCCAAGGTTTCCGCGGAGGGTCTGTCCCCACGGTCTATGGCTAGCGAGTACCTGAGTTTCTCTTCAATTAGCTCATCTGGAGCCGATTTTGGGTTAAATGGAATAGCTTCTAATTGCCCATTATATGAGAAATGAGCCCTTAAATCCTTGTCGATTTTGAGCGCTAACATAGATTTCCCCAAACCCCGAGATCAATACCCGGCTCCTCAATCAGCTATTCTTACAGAAATATTGCGCTTAATTCCACTCCCAGATATCGCTTCTATTCGCAATAGTTGTGGCATTGGGTCGTCCAATCGAACTTCAAAACGCGCTTCTTGTCCGATCTTTACGACTTGATACTCTGGGTATGAACTAATGTGAGATGCATAGGGGCGTATCAATATTTCGCCATCTTGTTGACCAATTTTACCGCCTAGCCCTAGAAGCACAGGAAGCCTTTGATCTAAAACTGTACTCAACTGGATGGCTCGTTGATTCTCCGATCGAGAAGTCACTTGGCCTTGCAGCTCAAGGTTTGATGACTTTATGCCTGCCACCATTGAAATAAGCTGCGATTGCCTCAGCTCAATTGTTTCAACATAGGCCTTTTCAAAGGATACTTGGCTAACTTCGCCCCATTGCGGCACGGTAGGAGCCGAAAATTGTTGGGAAACGCCGTACAACCGTTTGAAATTAAAACTTGAGTAAAGTGACGGGCGCGCTTCGTCGGAAACTGGAGCATTAGGAAATGAAAACTGTAGCTGCCGACTTTCAGACATATATTTTGAGTATAATAATTTGTGCCGGAATGTTTTTTCACTGGCACGTCTGTGGCCCGCAGCACAGAACTCCATGATTGCGGCATCTAGTTCACGTAATATATCATGCTGTTGATCATAAATGGGCGGATATTGCGACGTCGAACATGCCAGACTTTCTGCCCAGCAACGCCTTAACAATGCAACGAGGACGGGACTTGCATAGGCCCCTACACTTCCGATTACGTCCTCGAAAATCGCCCTTGTAGCTGCTGGATCATTAAAAACATCGACTCTTCTCAGCAAGTGCAGAAGATACTCTATGTCTGAAATAAAGTTGCTGGCGCTGCTTGATCTTCGTGCACCTGGCGTAAATGACAGCATCAATATATCTTTGGCGCGCCTTGTTAGCGGCCTTAGCGCATTCGGCCTGGACACAAGTTCAAGGAACTTTTTCACCATAAGTTCCTTGTTGCTTGAAGCCATAAAAGACTGGGGGGCAAGCAGAGAGAACTTCAGCGGGCTATTTGAGCACTTTATGAGAACGAAATCTGTAGGCGCAACAGCCTCGCCCCCGGACAGTGCGTCAATAAAAGAATATTCAAAATTTGAATTACACTTTGATACCAGCCTGAACACGGACTCCAGATCTTCGTCGCCAGGCGAAAACAGCCAAAGTTTGGATGTAGATGTAGGATAAGTATCGACTGCAGAATAAATCGGCAGTGATAGCTGAGTCCCCACGAATCCCCCCTTTTTTACACAGCCGCCAATCGCATATATAGTAGAATATTTACATATCAATCACAATAGATTGTGTTGCTGACCTAACTAAGATTTAAAAAGAGGGAACCGGTATCAGCATCCCCGACAAAGGCGTGGTCCAGTTTTGCGGAACTGCCACGTACTCTCATTACATGGTCAACTCCATGGAGCACCCATTTGCCCTCCTCCTTACACAGTTCAACAAAACTAACGCCGAAAATTGCCGCTTCATCTGACGGCAAGCTCCACTTTAGTTCACGGTTTGCAACTGATTCTAATTCAAGATTTACTTCGGCGGATTCTGCCTCGCATTGCAACTGCGCGGCCACTTCAGCTGCGATGTTCTTGTCAAACAAGAATCTGACACCTCTAGAAAGATAAACTGAGGTCACCAGGTATATTTTCCAGCCAGCGTATGCGTCGTTAGGACTTAGGTTGTTCTGGGCGTTGATCGCCATGTGAGTTGGCGCGATGTCAAGGTACAACCATCTTGGGCCACTCAGCGCAATTCGAATATCCTTGGCTGAAGCTCTCTTCAGCGCAGCACTAACCCTAGCGGGTAGAATCCCGCACATTGCGGCTAACAAGGTAGTCATTTTCCCAGAGATTCCCGTGGAAACATCTGACGAATATATGCTTGCTAGGGTCTTATAGAATTCTCGATCCGTGTATTTGAAAGGAATATTGGAATTGCTTCCGAAGACATCCTCGAACTTCGCGAAATAATGTAAGTTTTCGGTTTGCCACATCAATAGTTGACCAGGCCGAATATCCTGATGAGGCCGATTCAACAAATGCACGCCGTAGTCATCCAGTAAAATACGAAGCAGTGGGTCTTTGCTAGTTCTATCGCATCCAACCATATTGGTGCCTCTCTCGAGAAACAGTTCCAATTTAGTGCGTGAGTTGTTCCTTGTTACCTATGCGAGCAACCCATGTAGAATTACATGATGGGACGCGTTGTGCGAGCACTTTAATAAGCTTCTGATAGAATCCATTGCTGACCCCCACTGTATTGTGAAAGTATCAAGCGCTGCATTAACCCTAGAGCGCCTCAACCGTTGAGAGGATGAATATTGGCAGCGGCCAAAAACCTTTTTTCGGGATCGACGGAAGAGGAACCTCGATGAAGCTCTTGTATGCAAAAATACGGAACTTTCGGCTGCTGGAAGACGTTGAGCTGAGCTTCGAAGAGAGAGCTACGGTGTTGATTACCAGTAAGTCCGATTGATCGGCGTGATGAGGCCAACACTGCGCACCGTGACGACGGACTGGTTTTATGACCAAGCGCAGGAAGAGAACACTGTTGTGAGAAAGGCGGATGGGCTACTAAACTTCTCAATATCTGGATCCATTTCGCTTTCCCGATCCGCCGTCCGTTAAAACAGCGGTAGCCTTGTCTTTCGGTACTTTGTAGCGCCGACGGTTCATGGGACCTTGTTGTTCAATTCCATTGCCTTGGCTGCCGCGATGGCGAGGACGGCGATGACTTGGGAAAATACGACCGTCATCCTATTCGAAGCTTGTGGCGCCACCCGGGATCGGCGCGCGGGAATCTGATAACTAACTTGTGCGGAACGCGCTATAGTGTAACCATCTACATATCTGACCGAGCGAGGCCGCAGTTAAGATCGGGGGGGGCGACATTTGAACGCCGAAATAAAACCAACGAAGCATAGCGCTCCGGGGCCATATCTCGGCTTTGCGCTTCAGCCCGTTCGAGCGTTCTATCACCTTCTCACCGCGCCTAAAGGTGCCAAGGTTGCTCTTGAGCTGCAAGACGATGTCTCAGTCCATTACGCCGATGGCAGTGTTTGTCTTGAGCAGACGAAGAGCGCCCTAAAGCAAAATCCTATTTCGGACTGGGACGAAGACCTTTGGAAGGCCTTCGAAAACTGGCGGGTCATGCTTGAAGCCGGACAGTGCCAGCCGGCATCCACCACTTTTCGGCTGTACGTAACGCCCGCGAAGAAAGGCGCCTTCGCAGAGGCGCTCGCCGCGGCCGCGTCCAACGAAGAGGTCGATGCCGCGCTCGCCGTCATCAAGGCGAAGCTCGATAAGAAGAAGACTTCGCCAGCTAGCGCGGCCAAGGTGTTGGCGTTGCTCGATGCGCCCGAGGACCAGCGCCATAGTCTCTTCGGGAATTTCGAGCTAGAGGCGGATGCGGATGATCCACTGGAAAGCATCAGGGATCGTCTCCGGCCGTCGATTGCAGAAGCCCACATCGACATCATCGTTTGCTCAGGTATTGGCCAAGCGAAACAGGCAATGGATCGACTGATCCGGCGGGGCGAAAAGCCTATCCTCGATGTGGAGGCCTTCCGCCGTGATTTCCATGCCTTCATACGCCAAAACAACTTGCCTGGTCTACTGGCGTCGCTCAGCGAGTCGCCCGATGAAACGCTGATCGCTGGCATCGCCGCGGCCCGGCCGGTGTTCGTGCGGCAGCTCGAACTCATCGAGGCGACCGAAGAGGACCGGCTTCGCGCCGTCAGCGACTATCTTCGCGCCTCGGCAGACAAGGCCGATTGGGCCGAGCGTGGCGAGATATTTTCCGGCAGCCTGGACGGTTGGGACGAGGATCTCATCAAGAAGCACGGCATGGCTAAAGGCGACGTCGCCGATCTGCACGGCGAGAAGTCGGCGGCGATCCAAGGCCGGCTGATCTACCGTCAGTGTGCCCAGCATGTCGCCCCTCTCGAAGGTCGGGCAGTTCCCAGTCATTTCGTTCACGGAAGCTTCAACGACCTAGCTGATCGCCGCCGCCTTGGCTGGCACGGAGATTATCTGACGCTGCTGGAAGGTGATGGCGAATGACGGCCTTGTCCACCTTGGGGCTCACCGAACTCGATATCGTGCAGAACCCCGCGATCGGCGCCTATTTGATCTGGCAGTTCACGCTGGGCTATCAGGAAGAAGGGTCCGAAGCAGCGCCGATCCCATTGGCGTTCCTGGTGTTGCCGGTGCTTCTGCACCGGCAGACGTTCGATGAAGTGGCATCAACGCGAAAGGCGTCAGGCCTACCGCTGTTCGCGGCGAAGTTCGACAAGGAGCGGGAAATCCTGATGGGCATTCATGGGCGCGCGGCCCAATTGCGGCCGCTCAGCCTTCAGTCGATCGGCGTGGCCGCGACATCGAAGCTCGTTCGGGTCGATTACGACACCGCCCAACTCCGCGGATATTCGCTCGATCTTCTCAATGCCGCCAAACCGAGATTACCCGAACGACTGAAGGGCTTCGCGGCGGCGGCGGGTAAGCTCGGCTACTGGTTCTCCAAGCTCAGCTTGGCGCAGGTGGCCTCCACGTTGAGGGTGGATTTCTAATGTATTTTCAACTACGCAAACTCATCCTCTGGCCCCGGCACGACGGCGAGCCGCGCATTGTCGAGTTCCAACCAGGTGTCGTGAACGTCATCAGCGGCGCGTCGAAGACTGGCAAGTCCGCCGTGATCCCCATTATCGATTACTGCCTGGCATCCGATAAATGCGCCATTCCGGTCGGTGTCATTCGAGAGAATTGTCGCTGGTTCGGCGTGTTGATCGACACGGTCGAGGGGCAGAAGTTGCTGGCGCGGCGCGAACCCGGGGACAAGCAAAGCACCAGTGACATGGTGATGATCGAGGGGCCCGAGGTCGAAATCCCGGCGCGCATCGAGGCTAAGGGGACAACCACCGAGGTTGTCAAAACGATGCTTAACCGGCTCGCAGGTCTGACAAACCTCGATTTCGAACCGGAGGCGGATTCGAACTTCAAATCGCGCCCGAGCTTCCGCGACCTCATGGCCTTCACCTTTCAGCCGCAGAACATCGTTGCCAACCCCGACGTCATGTTTTTCAAGGCTGATACGACCGAGCACCGCGAGAAGCTCAAGACAATCTTCCCCTACATCCTACAGGCGGTGACGGCGGACATCCTGCAGGCCCGGTATGAGTTGGACCGGCTGTCGCGCATTCTGCGCCGGCGGGAGAACGATCTAAAGGCTCTGGCGACCGCCGCCAATGCATGGCGGATGGAAGCACAATCCTGGCTCCGGCAGGCGATCGAGTTCGGATTACTGCCGGTCGACCAGATCATTCCGACCGACTGGCCGGAGGTCGTCGATCTGCTCCGCAGGGTCGTTGAAGCCAACGGAGATGCGGCGCATCCCACACTTGCCGGTGTCGACGCCGCGCTCGACAGGCTCCAAGCGCTTCGAGCCGAAGAAACCGCGGTCGCCGCCGAGCTGACGCGGCATCGTCAGCGTCTTAGTGAACTGCGCCGCCTGCTGGAAAGCAGCGACATCTACGGCAGCTCGCTCCGTATTCAGCGCGACCGCCTCGCGCTGTCCGACTGGCTACAAAAGCTTTCCACGGACGCTGAATCGAGTGAGCCGGTCGCGTTCATATCGGACGGCGGCAAGCAGAAGATCGATCAGCTAAGGGATGCACTCGCATCGATCGAGGTTCGGCTTCGGACCCATCCCAGTGTATCCGACACGCTAGACCGCGAAGTGCTTCGTCTCCGTGCGGCGGCAGAAACGCAGCTCGTCCGCCTCAACGAGATCCGTCGCGAAATCGGGATGCTCGAGCGGGATTCGAAGGCAGCCAAGCAGGCGATCGATCGGTTTGATCGTATGGAGCGCTTCCTTGGCCGTCTGGAACAGGCGCTCGAGCTATACGACCGCACCGACCAATCCGCCGGCCTGCGGCAGGAAATTGACGCACTCAAGGCGCAGATCACCGAGCTACAGCGAAAGGTCTCCGTGAGCGAAATCGGGCGAAAGCTCCACAACGCGGTCGACAGCATCGAGGCGACGACGGGCCGCCTGATACCTCGCCTGGATGCCGAGTGGCCAGATGCGCCGATACGGCTCATGATCTCCGATCTCACGGTCAAGGTTATCCGGGGCACGCGCGACGACTACCTTTGGGAAATCGGCAGTGGCGCCAATTGGCTAGCTTACCATGTTGCACTAACGCTCGCCCTCCAGATCTTCTTCCTCGATCTTCCGCATCATCCTGTCCCGGGTCTCCTGATTTACGACCAACCCAGTCAGGTCTATTTCCCGCGGCGGGCTGCCGGGGATAGCACCGCCGATCCTGTAGCATGGCGCGATGAAGATGTGGTCGCGGTGCGGAAGGTCTTCGCACTTCTGGGTGAGCAGGTCGCGGCTGCACGGGATCGGTTGCAGGTCATCGTGCTCGACCACGCCGATGAGGATGTGTGGGGCGACCTCCCCAACGTCATTTTGGCCGAGGAGTGGCGCGACCGCGCATTGGTACCACTCGACTGGCTTGATGCCGAATGATCTCGAAACTACTTCCGAGAACAGCGCATTGCAAACTTGTCATCGGGGATACTGATTGTGACGAGCTCCCCAATGTGATCTCAATCAGATTGAGAGTCCTCTCCTTTATTTGAAGCGGTACCGAACTTAGGGCAGTTTCAGGCTAGAGCCCACCTCGTGGTCATGATGATAGCACCTTCACTGTCAGCTTCAGCGTTCCATTGGATTTGTTGTCCTTGAGGAAATCAATGATGCTCTGGGAAACAACCTTTTCTGGAGGAAGTACGGAGTTGGGATCGCGTTTCCATGTCGTGTGAAGTTTGCTTAGTGCTTTTCCCACCTGCTCGGTGATCGCGAGATCAACTTCAAAATCGCCAGAAGCAATGGTCGCTTCATCTGCCACAAAATAGCCCTCACCAAGAACGTATTCCCATTCTTCTTTGAGTTTAACGATTTCACCGGCTGCGGCCTTGGCAAGAGCAGCCCCCACCACTCCCGACACCGTTCCCCCAATGGCAACAGCCGCAACATTGAGCAATTTGCCAAGAAGTTTGCCAAAATCCGAGAGTTCTTCCTTCTTCAGTACTGTGACTTTGATGAAAGATTTGCCCTCCACTTTGGTTTTAAAGACTCTTCGCGGTAGGCTACCTGCCTTTTGGGGATCATCTTTTGCAGTGAAATCCTTTTTGACACCCTTCTCAATTTTCTTCGCTGCAAATGCTGAGGGGGCATCGCTATCTCCGAAGTCCCTATCCTCCCATTCGAAAGCTAATACGAGATCAGTATCTCCCTTTCCCTCACCGTTTTGGAAAATGATCAGCTCGTCCACATAGACTTCAACGTGTTTCATCGGATTAATCCTTTCCGGTTCAACCATCCAGTTGAACTCGAGACTTGAAATCAAGAACACGGGAATGGTGTACTGACACAACGAGGACGCAGTAGTAGAGTACTCTCAACCTAATTGAAGCACCCCGCTTAGCGCGTAATATAGACAACAGGCAGGACATCGCAAAAGGCCCTCACCTTTGCAGCGCTCATTCAAAGAGTTACACCCAACAGCCTCACCAATATTAATGCGTGTCTATCGACGACTCGTGGTTGTTATTGGTGTTTAACCCAATCATTCCACAGCCCCGTGTGTGAGTTTCACCATCATAGCCTTTTGATTCATGTGCGGTATTTCATCCCGCCTTCCGTCGACATTGACATTCCGACAAAACCGGCAAGACTGCGCCCAAGTGTTGCGAGTTGGACGAACCTTCGATCAAGGAGCCGACGATGCGCGCACTAGCAGTTCTCATACTCTCCTTCTTTCTGACGAGTTCCGCATACGCTGACCTCAAGATTGCTACCTGGAACATCTACTGGTTGGGGGATGGTGTAGGGACAGACAAATCTCCCCGCACAGCCGCCCAATACACGCGCCTACAGGGTTATGCACATCAGCTTAACGCCGATATTATTGCAGTTGAAGAGGTTGAAAACTCCACAGCGCTGGCAAAGGTATTCCCACCGTCAGACTACGTCATTGAGATGTCACATCGGGAAAATGCCCAACGCACCGGCTTTGCTATTCGCAAAGGTGTTGCTTACGAGCGGCAACCTGACTACGAAGCACTCAACGTCTCCGGCGGTCTGCGATACGGAACGGTTATTTTGGTACATGACGGCGCACGGGACATCACCATGATGGCCGTCCATCTTAAATCCGGGTGTTTTGACGATGACCTGGATCAGCCGTCCAGCAGCTCCTGCATCAAGCTCGCGCAGCAAGTCGCCCCGTTACAGTCATGGGCTAAAGATCAGCTCCAGCTCGGACATTCCTTTATTTTTCTCGGAGATTTCAATCGGCGCATGGATAAACAAGGCGACGATCTGTGGCGAATGATCAATAGCTACTCGTTGGTACGAGTAAACGCAGGCCAGAAGCCTAAATGTTACGGTGGCCAGTTTGGTGAATTTATAGATCATATCGTGCTGTCGCCCGACCTCGGCGCTATCGTAAACAAAGAGGCATTCCACGAGTTGACCTACACTGAGCCATACAGCGAACATACAACGCTGTCCGATCACTGCCCTATCTCGTTCATATTGCCTAAAGGGCCAGCCCAATGACGGACAAAATATCTCGGAAGCAAACTGCCGAAGCGTTCGAAAAAGTGATCTGGCAGGACAACGATTCAAACCTTGATAAAACGATCCAAGAGTTGAAACGCGCCGCACTAGCGAGAGTGGACGCCGAAATTCATTGGTATGAGCAACATGCCGGATTTCATTTTTTAGGCTTCAAATTCTATAGCTACGCACTCAGAATCCTCGCACTCTTTCTCGCCCTCGCGGGCACACTGTTGATTGAAGTAGCAACCTTCTATTCTTCCCTACAGGATGGCCATGCGCTGCCGTTCCTCTGGCGGTTTGGCATTGAAAAGACCGAAATTCCCTTCTTCTCTGTCGCTCTTCTTCTGGCGGCCGGTTTCTTTGCGATGATCGACAAACAATTTATGATTACGAAAGGCATGGCCAGATTTCGCGCGGCTGAATATTCCCTGCGTGTTCTGCGTGCGGAACTCGAAGCTGAACTTGTCGTCCAAATTCAGCAACTCCCAATCCCATGCACCAAAGGTGCCTTTAACGCCCTACGTGCGTTGGCAGCCAAACACTATGTCGACATCATGCGGGAGGTGAAGGCGGAAACGGTCGGTTGGTCTGAAGATGTAAAAGCGAACATGGATGCCCTCATCGAGGAGATCGTGCGACAAAAGATCAACGTCCGCGATCAAGCGTCGAAACTTCAGGATGAGATAATAAAAGGATCAAAGAAGTTTCCGCTTAAGATCATTGTAGAAAATTCCGACAACCGAGCAGGCAAAAAGTTCGCCGTTGGATACAGAACAGGTCAATCGGCAGGGCCAACCCCCGTTGTTCATACATTCGACCCAGGAGAAAGCTGGACAGTCCTGCTGCCTGCCGAAGGATATTTAATTGAACTTGAGGAGGGCGGAACTGCCATAGCATCTGAATACGTCCAATTAAGTACCAGCAGTGGCACTCCGAACATTCAAGAGGTGAGGCTGTAGCTTAATTTAGCCCTGAAACTGTCCAACCAATGGCGACTATCTCAATTGGCTCCATCTCCGTATTGAGCCGGACTCTAACAGAGAATGGTTACTTTTCAGGGGAGCACATCATGAAGGCTTAGATCATTGTCTTAGGGTATGTTCCTCGTAATTGGCATATTTGAAGGTCAAGTCCCGAGAAGATATTCGGCTATAGAAAACATATTGACTGCGATATCAACGAACTGTGCGTCTCTGGACCACAGTTTCATTGATAATTCGTCGATTAATTTTTACCTTCCAGGCAATCTGTGCGGCGCTGAGGTTCCGCTTCCGCATCGTTTGCCTAAGAAAAATGTATTCCTTTTCTCCATAGAGATAGCCCATTTTGTAGGCGTATTCGATCAAGTCACGATTCGCATTAGCCTCCAGATTTTTTGTAATTCTTTTCAGGCCCTCAAAGAGATTTCCGGTGTCGATCTGAATGAAGCGATTGATGCATACGTTCCCTACATAGGTCTCATTGCCGTTCAATCCATTGCGGATATAACAATGTTCTTTGATCTCTTGACCACACGGACATGAGTCAAATTCCTCGCTGATCTCGATGGCAACGAGCGACCACTCTTTTCGGGCGACATCAAAGTTCTTCGACTCAGATAGCGGCAGGATATGTGACTTCAGTCGCTCGAAACTATGCCCCTCCATAGTGATACCTCATCAGCGATACATGACGCGAAAGTTGATCAGCTCGGCCAGCGAAGCCCTAGAATTTGACCCCGGGCAATGTCCTCAGTTCATCCAAGGTAACTACGCATTGTGCTAAATCGGCTTCAGGCAGACAGCCAAATGTGTACCCAAACATGCTCTCCTGGAAAAATAGGTACGCCTTCCTTTGGCTACCATCGTCCAAAATTTTGTAGAGTGCGTCCGGCACGGCAATCTTCTTTTCATTCTTGCCGATACGCTTGGGTGTCTCGCTTAGAAAAATGTTCCCGGCAATCACTTGGTATGAGGCGCCTTGGTCAACCTCTCCACGGGTTTGGGTCTCGAGATCGTACCATGCGCCTCCTTGGCTATTAACACGAGGGAGTTGGGGGCTCATGTTGGACATATAATTGATCTCGAAGACGGTGCAGGCGTCATCAATGTCTTCAATAGGCAGGTCTGGCTCATCTTCAAATTCTGCGTCCTGCCCATCTCCATCCCTATCGCCTCCCGATATGAAGAAGGGAGCCATATGACCACGGTGGTAACCACCGTTAGAATAGTCACCAGCTACAACTCTATACTCTTCGGGTACCTCGGGATCAGGCCTGAATGCCGACCATTTGCCTGTTCTCTTAGGCGTGTCCCGAAACGCTGGTTCAATGCGCCATGCAACCCAATTCGGAACAAGCATTTGAGTGTTAAAGTTCAACGCATAGGCTCGATGAACTATGAATTCGCCTTCAGGATGAAACTGCCCAAGATGTTGTTTGGCCAAAATCTCTTTTTGGGCAGCATTCAACTCTGGACAATCCTGGGCATTGCTTGCCTGGGACAGACAGAAATAAAGCCAAAAAGAGATTTTGGCCAAACCTGTCACATTCATCTTCATCTAACCAATCCCCTCAAGCTAAATTTTGCCGTTATAGTAGAGCGTTATACCTTTAAAATATCAATCCAAAAGAGTACATTTTGCCTTAAAAGCGTGTGCTAGGTGGGGAATGCAATGCCGAAGAATATTATTGTCTACTGTGACGGAACAGGTAACGAGATCGAAGAAGATCTCTCAAACGTATTGAAGCTTTACCAGATCTCGACGCGAGACGAGGAACAGGTCGTATTTTATGACTCTGGCGTCGGCACCATCGGTAAATCGAATACTTGGACCAAGCTCCGGGATAAAGTTGGAGAAATAGCAACGGGAGCTACGGGCTATGGCATTGATGAAAATGTTCTGGATGCATACAGGTTTCTGGCCGAGCAGTATGTGAAGGGTGACAAGATCTTCATCTTTGGCTTCAGTCGGGGAGCTTATACGGCACGGGTATTGGCGGGTTTTATTCGAGCTTTAGGGCTGCTCCATCCTGCACAGTTAAACCTGCTTCCTTATGCCCAGAAGTGGTACAAGCACGTCTCAGATACAGGTGACTTCTCAAGCGTTTGGCGCTTTTCTGAAGTCACTAACTCACGCATGGTCAGGATTCACTTCCTTGGTGTTTGGGACACCGTAAGCTCAGTATTCCGACCGAACGGTAAACTTCTCTCTGTTGGACTTACAAACAAACTGTACCCTTACACGGTGAACAACGACGCGGTCAAAATAGTCCGTCATGCGGTCGCTATCGATGAAAAGCGTAAAACGTTTAAGGCTGATTTGTGGGGCGATAAAAAACTTTACAAATCGAACCCTTTCGACCCTAGTCCCGAACCCCAAGACGTCAAGGAAGTCTGGTTCGCAGGTGTACATAGCGATATCGGTGGCGGATATCCTGAGAGTGAAAGTGCACTGGCAAAAATTCCACTGAAATGGATGGTCAGTGAAGCGGTAAAGGCTGGTCTGAAAATTTCTAAAAGTAGATACAAGCGTTTGGTTCTGGGGGAGCCCAGAACCGGCAGCAAGAGGGTATACGTAGCCCCGAACAAGCTCGGCAAAGCGCATGAATCATTCGAGTCTTTCTGGCGCCTGATGGGAAAACACATGCGAGCTATTCCGGATGGCGCATTGGTGCATGAATCCGTTCGGGACAGGCTTTTAAATGCTAGTCCAGCTTATGCCGCAAATAACCTCGATACGTCTAAATGTGTCTGGGAGCCAGACGTCGACTGCGACTTGGCTAACGCTTCTAGATAAAGCAACACATACCCGAAGATGATCCAGGTCGACAAGGGCTCGGAGTTCATCGCACGCGACCGGGCCTACCAGAGGGGTGTAGTTCTGGGCTTCAGCCGCCTGTGCAAACCGGCGGACAACGCCTTCATTGAATCCTCCAACGGCAAGTTCAGAGCTGAATGCCTGAACGCGCATTGGTTCCTGAGCCTTGACGATGTCTGCCATTGATCGCTTGGCTAGTCACCTTCCAAATTTTTCTCCAACCCCAACATATTTGTTCATGATATGTTCTCAATTTGCGATCAGATTCGTGGAGACGAGAAATGTGCGGGCGAATGAACAAGGAGGAATATCCGACCTGGCGAGAGCTCTATGAGTATTACAACCTTTTTACTGCAGAGGCTGATCGATTGGACGCGGCCTGGCAAACTGGCGATTTGAAGCCCACCGACCCAGTACCAATAGTGGCGCACAGAAGCCACTGTCGGCGCCTCACAATGGCGCGCTGGTGGCTGGTGCCTCGATACGCACGCGAATTGGACTCTCAATTCAGCATGTTCAATGCCCGGTCTGACAAGCTCATAGATATTTATTATCGATGGAAGGCTTCCACACCACGCCTGAGGCAGATGATCCGCTCCGCCTACTTGGCGCCGCTATTGGATGGCCGGCGGTGTTTGATTCCAATGAACGGCTACTACGAATTCAAAGGCGGGCAACCCTACTTTTTCACGATTAATGGTGCTCGCCTGTTTTCCGTCGCAGGGCTTTGGGAGTGGAACAAACACATTCGAACGCCTGAATGGCCCGATGGCATATTGTCCTGCACCATGATTACCACGGAACCCAACAGCGCTGCCGCGCCAATACATGACAGAATGCCAGCCATCCTGCGGCCCTATGAATATGAAGATTGGCTCAGCACAAACACGGCACCCGAGCACGCGCTCAGCCTGCTGAAACCCTACCCAGGAAATGACCTAACTGTGCGGCCAGTAGAGCTTGGCATGAATGACCAGCCAAGCCTGTTTTGAGCGGCTCTCATAGAAAGCGACTTTGGGCCTGCGCCTTATCGCCGATCTTTTTGAAGTGTAGCTATTGCTTTGGCAGTGGAGATCACGACCTTAAGCTCAGCATCATCCAAATTGGCCAGAACGGCCCATGCTTCCTGGTCCAGATATCCGCGCTCGCTTCGGTCTTTACCCTTCTTGGCCGTGGCCTCGAGCGGGCGGACAAAATCATCAAGTGAGCAATTTAGAGCTCCGGCAAGCAGCACCAGGGTGTCGATCCCTGGCATCATGATACCACGCTCCAGCTTGGAGATGCTGCTAATGCCACGGCCAACAACCTCAGCCAGCTGTTCCTGACTTAGGTCGCGCGCGGATCTGAGCAGCTTTATCCGCTGCCCAATAGTTTTCTTGAGGTCGTCCATACCGGCAAGATGCGTGGAGCCGTGGACATGAGCCAGAGATTATAGTATCAGAATTAAATCATGATTCGATACTATAGTATCACTCTTCCGGACATGGTCAGGGCGAGGAAGAGTCTGCCTTTTGAGTTGAGAACCACCCGATCATGCATGACAGAGCAATTTCCATCTTCGGTTTTTCCGGGACGTTGAGGGCAGTTCCAGATGTGGACGTTGTAGAAATGTCTCTCATCCTGGAAAGTGGGCAGGCGCTACCCGCTGTGTTTAAGTGTCGGCGGGGCGACAACCTGATTGTGACTGACACTGCGCCCCTGACTGAGTTCCTGACATCATTATACCAACCGCCCAGAACCCTCCGCATCCTGCAGGTCGTTTCTAACGGCATAGTCATAACCATCCGATGGTTTGTCGACGTAATGAAACATATCACCGGGTCGTTTTTCGGTACCGGCGGATTGGGCTTATTCGTCGTCGCGACGCTGGTGTTAGCCCTAATTGCAATATCACTCTACGCGTTTCTGTTCACGCTGCCTTTCCTGATCATTTTGTTCCTTGTTCGACGTGTGCAGCACCATGCGATCAATAGGGAGGTGGACATACTTCAGCGACACGCGGCAGACTTCTACTTCTCGACTTTTACAGCGCAACCGCCTTCAAAGGATAACGCGAATGTCTGAGGCTCCCATCCTTGCATCAACAGGGCTTGCCCTACGTTCTCAAATCGTCCGGGCTGCTTTCGATTTCGTTGAAGGAGATAGCTCTAGAGGCCTGATGGCGATCAACGCCGTCTTCAGCGCGGGGATAGATCTTGTTCGCGCGAGCAACATGCCGGCCGAAACACGGCGTGCGGTCGCAACCATGTTGTTTCATGACCTAACTGGCCAAGACGGACCAGAGAAGAGTTCCAAGACTTAGGCCAACCAAGGCGACTTGACGCTTGGGGAAGAGGGAAGAAAGTGGGTATCAAAGACCAGGTTGAGACGGCCCTTCTCCAGGCGGAACACCAACACCCTCGATGTGTCGAATATATTATCAGCGCCTTAGGCGGGGTCAGCACTCTTGGACAACGAGTAACGACCGGCAACGAACTGATGGCTCTGGCCCAAGACGGGTTCTCCCTGCAGGCGTTAAATAGCTTCATCACGGGCTTAAGCCCCGACATATCACCAGACTCAGCGGCGCAGATAAGGGGCATCCTGCCGACCGCCTGTGGACGTGATCATGGCGACCGACTTACTGCAGGCGCCTCCATGAAATTACTGTCACTCGCGTACGCGTTAGCGTTGGCCACTATCGTCACCGGCAGCGTCGCTGGCGCTTGCGAGTATATGTTCCTGCCCCACCCTGAGCTCGTCGGACGGCGTCCCTTTGACGTCACCACAATCGATGGCGATCTAGATGCGGCCGTATCCCCACTAATACGTGCACTGAACGGTTTTCCTGCGTGAGGACCGAGATATCCACAGCAAGCTTCTGACCGGCCTCTTCGCAACCGAGAGTCTATGAACTAGCGTTCGAATCCCACCTCATTCATCTTTTGAAAGGTCTAGGAATGGATTTGAGCTTTTTTCTGAACCACCCCATGGAAACTGCATCTGTTTTCGGGGCCAGCAGCTCTTGGATCGGCGTCTATTTGCTGCACAAACGTACTAAAATTCTAGCTGTCAGCGCCGACGCCGCAATGCGGCAAGCCCATTCCGCTCAAATACAAGCGCACCTGGCGACAGAGCAACTGAAGCTGGACACCGCAGCCGCGGAGCAACGGAACATCCACTTGTGGATCGCAAACAAGACCAAGTTGGTAGCTGAACTTACGGACCTGGTATCCGAACTCACTACCTTGATGGACTTCGTAGGCTCGCAAAAATTAACTCCAGAGGACACAAAACGCGCCGTCGCCATCTTGAACAGGCTCCTCTTATTGAGCCCACCACAACGAGACATTGACGAACCTAAACACTCAAATTTTGGCGAAGAGTTCGCCTCGCTCTTGATGGAGTTGTCGTATGAGTTCAGGCATCAGCGTTTTGGTCTGACCACGGACAGTAGCTGGGATGCAGCATTCCGTCTGTGTTGCTGGAACCTGGTGTCAGGCCACAAACATCAATTGGAACGAACCGTTCGAGATGGAGAAATTTCTGAGCTTCGAATGACCTCCTTCTACGAGCAGGCCGTTGAGGCAAAAAAACTTTACAACAGATACCGGCATCAAACGAAGGGCAGCATCGACACTAACCCGGATCAGCCTGAGTAAATATCTGACCTACAATGAGCGGTATCAAATCAGCCAGAGTTTGATACTGCTCTATCGAGGCTTAATTAAGTTTCCGGGGCAGGTCAGGGTACGTACTGCTGCTTGCAGGCGTCGGAACTCCAAAATTTCTTATCAACCTGCCATAGGCTTTTTACCGCATCGGTACCCGCCCGATACCTCTGGAACCCGACAGCGAGACAGCGAGGTCGCCCCCGCCGCCGCGCCGCCCGCTGTGCGCTAAGTACGCAGTGCGACAGCAGACATAAGCAGTGCTTTAGACGCCATCAATTTTGATGGCCTGCTCCACTTCGGTCACATAAATCCAGCCAGCCGTCTTCTGGCCAGTTCGCCCTTGACGGCTGATGATGTCGACGGCGACATCCAATTGATGATCGTCGCAAACAAGCTCCAGCTTGACCTCGGACACAACCTTGTCACCGATCTCGACCGAATAATGCTGTTCCTTGTCGTTGAGCGCTTTAAGAAGCCCTAGGACATCAACGACAGAGATATATTTGTATCCCGCCTTTTTCAGGTCATGGACGACATCGGATATGCGATTCCGGTGGATGAAGGCTTTGATCTCTTTCATGATTGCACCTCGTCATTTGAAGGGAGAGGTTTTGTTCTGCCGTCCCGACTTTCCATCCAGTCATAAATAACCGGCAACAGCACGAGCGTCAGCAAAGTGGACGTAAACAGGCCACCGACCACAACGGTCGCCAAAGGGCGCTGCGTCTCCGCCCCGACACCGCTTGAAAGCAGCATGGGAACAAGGCCAAGGATCGCAACGCTGGCTGTCATCAAGACGGGCCTTAATCGGAGTTCCGTGCCGCGCCGCACGGCATCATGCACGTTCATGCCTTTGGCCCGTAGCTCATTGATGAAGCTGACGAGTACAATACCGTTCAGCATCGCCACACCAAAGACAGCGATAAAACCGATTGCTGATGGCACGGACACATATTGGCCTGTGACAAACAGTCCGACCAAACCGCCTGCAGTGGCGAACGGTACGTTTGCGATAATCAGAGTGGCAAAGCGTACCGAGTTAAAGGCCGTATAGAGCAATACGAAGATGAAAAAGATCGTCAGCGGCACGATCACCGACAGGCGGGCAAGAGCCCGTTGCTGGTTCTCAAAGGCACCGCCCCATTCGACCCAATAGCCCGGAGGCAAGTCGACCTGCGCTTCAATTGCCTTGTTGGCGTCCTGCACAAAACCATCCACATCACGTCCGCGCACATCCATCTGGATCACGGCATAGCGCTGCAACTGCTCGCGCCGGACAAAGCTATAGCCCTCCCCGACACTCACATCTGCCACATCAGAAAGCGATATGATTGCTCCCGATGATGTCCTGACAGGGATAGCCTTGATCGCTACAACAGAGGCTTTGGAGGCATCCTGCAGGCGTGCGGTGATATCAAACCGCTTGACCCCATCAATTAGGGTACTGACAGGCTCGTTGCCGATGCCGGTACGGACAATATCAAGGATGTCATCCGCATTCATCCCATACCGAGCAAGCGCTGACCGGTTCACTTGTATTCGTACCTGTGGCTTGCCGATATTGGCTTCCAGAGAGAGGTCGGCCACACCCGGAACGGAAGACACGGCCTCTTTGATCCCTGCGCTCAGCCTGTCCAGTTCGCTTAGGTCTTCCCCATAGAGTTTAACCGCGAGCGTGGCTCTTACGCCGGAGATCAGTTCTTCAACGCGCATTTGGATCGGCTGGGTGAAGGCGATGACAGACGTGGGCACAACCTTTTCCAACTCCTCCCGCATGTCTTCGGCCAGTTCCGCTATGGTGCGGTCGCCAGTCCATTCATCATGCGGTTTGAGGGCTGTATAGATCTCCATATAGTTGACATCCGCCGTCTCGCCCTTTTCGGCACGGCCGATCATGGCAAGCGTGGTTTCCACCTCCGGGAATTTGCCGAGCGCTATCTCAATATCCTTCGAAATCCTGATCGACTGATCGAGTGACGTTGACGGAATTGACGTTACCCGCCACATGATCGAGCCTTCCTGCAACTGCGGCATGAACTCTTTGCCAAGAAGCGGGAAGAGTGCCAGGCTGCCCAGCAGGAGTGCGACCGCGCCACCCACCACAGCTTTCCTATGCCCCAGCGCCCAATCAAGGAGTGGCAGGTAGCGTTTCTTGATCCAGGCGACGAGGACGGTGTCTTTCTCCTCCTTGGGCTTGAGGATCAACGCGGCCAGAACAGGGATGATCGTCAGCGTCAGCAGGAGGGAGCCCGCCATGGCAAAGCTGATGTTGAAGGCCATCGGCTTGAAAAGCTTGCCCTCCAGGCCCTCCAGACTGAAGAGCGGCAGGAACACCACGATGATGATCAGGATTGCGAATGAAATTGGGTTGGCAACCTCCCGAGCCGCCTCAAGAACAGCAGCTGTACGGTTGACGCTTTCCCCCGCTTCCCGACGTTCCGCCATCACCCTGAAGGAGTTTTCCACCATCACAACAGCTCCATCCACCATCATGCCGATACCGATGGCAAGGCCTGCGAGCGACATGAGGTTTGCCGATAACCCGGCATTTTCCATAAAGATGAAGGCAATCAGCATAGCCAGTGGCAGGGCTGCAATCACCACCAAGGCTGACCGTAATTCCCCAAGGAACAGAAACAGGACTATGGCTACAAGGATTGAGCCCTCAACGAGTGCATTTTCTGCTGTCGCAACGGCTTTTTCCACCAGTTCGGTGCGGTCATAGATCGGCTTGATCTCAACTCCGTCCGGCAGGGCTTGTTCGGCAATTCCGACCTTTTCCTTGACGGCATCGACCACATTCTTGGCGTTTTCGCCAATGCGGGACAAGGCCATGCCGAGCACGACTTCCTTGCCGTCTCGTGTGACAGCGCCGAAACGAAGAGCCCCTGCTTGAGAGATGATTGCAACGTCCCGGAGGTACACTGGCGTGCCGTCGACTTGCTTGACAACAATGTTGCCAAGGTCTTCTTCATTCCGCACGAGGCCAAGACCCCGCACCAGATACTGTTCCGGACCCTGGTCGATATATTGGCCACCTACCTGCCGATTGTTGGTCTCGATCACCTCCATCACATCGCGGTAACCAAGATTATATTTGATAAGCTTGAGCGGATCGATCTGGACTTGATATTGGCGTTCCTGACCGCCCCAGGACATGACATCATCCACGCCAGGCGCTGTGCGGAGAATCAAACGGATGGTCCAATCCTGCAAAGTACGCAGATCCATCTCGCTGTCGACCCCCGCCAGCTTCTCGTCAGCTTGTTCGACCGTATACCAGAAAACCTGCCCAAGCCCGGATGTATTGGGACCCATCTCCGGGGTGCCGTATCCTTCCGGGATGCGGTCACCAACTTCCGCTAGGCGCTCCATGACAAGGCGTCGGACGAAATAGATGTCCATGTCATCTTCGAAATAGACTGCCACATACGAGAGACCGAAGAGGCTGACCGAACGGATTTCCTGCACACCCGGCAAGCCCGCCATGCCGGATTCCACCGGGAAGGTTAGCAGTTGTTCAACATCTTCCGCCGCAAGACCGGGGGACTCCGTGTAGATGTTCACCTGTACCGGCGTCACATCAGGAAATGCGTCGATTGGTACGGTGTTGACGGCGCGCCAGCCCATGAAGCCGACGACCAGAAACGCAATAATCACCAGGAACTTGTACTGGAGCGCGCTTTCTACGAGTTTGTTTAACATTTGCGCCTCCTAGTGCCCATGGCCTTCACCCATCTTGGACTTCAAGATGAGAGATTTGATCAGGAAGGCGTTCTCAATGACGATCTCGTCTCCACCAAACAGGCCTACTTTCACTTCAGTCCAGCCACCTTTAGAGGCGCCTAGATCAAGTGGCATGGGGCGAAGTTCATCGCCTTCGCGTTTGAACACTACCTGTTGCCCCCCAAGCAACATGATCGCGCTATCCGGAACAGCAATTACCCGTTCGGCTTCGCCGGTCTGGATTGCTACATCCGTGAACTGGCCCGGATGGAGGCTGTCTTCCTGGTTGTTCACCTCGATCCTGACAGCGAGTGTTCGTGTTGCTTCATCCACCCGGTGGTGAACCTGAACGACGGTCCCCGTCATGGATATCCCATTCTTTGTGACCCAAGCCTGGGCGCCCTGTTCAATCCGGGCAGCTTTTTCGGGCGATAGTTGAGCTTCTACCCAGATCCGCTTCTCATCGCTTACTTCAAACAGAAGGACACCGGGCTCAATGAACTGGCCCACGACGAAGGCGTCACGGATAACGGTGCCTTCCTGGCTCGCCAGCAGATCATATTCGCCGGTCGCAGCCGCTACGTCGCTTTCCAGCAGTTTCCGCGCCTGCATTTCCGTCATGCCGTAGGCGAGCACTTTTGCTCTTGCTTGCTGTGCCGCCACCTGCGCTTCCAGAAAGCGTTGCTCGGAGACCACATCGCGCCCGAGCTTTTGAACCCGGCGCCATTCCTGTTCTGCCAGAATGAGATTGGCCTGAGCCTCAGCCATATCGACGCTGGACAGGGTCACCAAAGCCTGGCCTTTTGTGACCAAATCCCCCATGCGGGCGTGACGGGCCACGACCTGGGCCTCTATACGCGGCGTTACCTGCAGCGTGGCATATTGATTGACGGTAACCTCCCCCGGAGCCGAAATCGTCTCTGCCAACGTCCGCGGTGCGACGCGCGCGGTTACAACACCTGCCGCGCGCAACGCCTGATCAGACATTTTGACGATTTCTTCTTCGCCGTGCTCTTCGCCTTCTTCAGCATGCTCATCGCTATGTTCTTCCTGCTCGTAAGCGAATGCAGCAAACTGCTCTGGCAGCATGCCAACAACGGCGGTATCGATTGCCAGCGGTGAAACCAGTGCCAGCAGTGCAAATTTTAGCGAGTATTTCATTGGATTGTCTCCAGCCATTCTTCAACCGTTGCACCAGCGTCTTGCCAGTCAAACCAGGCGTTCCAGAGCCGACCATTCAGCTCGACAGAAGCTTCCTCGGTTGCGAATGTTTGATTGAGTTGGATTAGATAATCGATGGCGCCTATCTGGCGCGCATCCAGTAGTTTGCCGAGAAGCAGGCGTTGCTCTTTAAGCGGCTCAGCCCCCTGGTCCTGCCACAGGCTCCAGGCCTGAGAGACCGCCAGATAGCGTTTCAAGCTGGCGTCATAGCGTGCCCGAACCCGCCTGTTTTCTGCATAATAGTTTTGCTGGGTTTCCTGAAAATCAGATCCTGCCGCGTCTACCTGATCACGGTAGTTGTTGCGGATCGGGATGGGAATGGAAGCGGAAAGCCCCACAAGGCTGCTGTTGCCTTCCTCGCCAACCCTCACGCCAACCGTTGGGTCAGGCATGCGTTCTGACTTGGCAACCCGAATGCGGGCGCGCGCGATCTCCGACTGCGCCTGAGCGAGCCGCAGCTCGGGAAGCCGCTCGTAGGACGTTTGTTCCGGTTCTACAACTGTATGAAGCGGTGCACCATCTAGGCGAGGCCAAACCTCCCTATCTTGGCCACTGATTGCGACCAGCTTTTCTTCTGCTGAAGACAGTGCGAGTGCTGTTCCATTCTTTGCTGCTCGCGCTTCGGCTAATGCAAGGCGCGCAGTCAGCAGTTCGGCTTGCGGCATCTCGCCCGCCCGATGGCGACGCATTGCGAGTTCCAGGAATTGCTGGCTCAGGCTTTCGCGTTGCGATGCTACATTCAGTAGCCTCAATGCCGTTTGATAATCGGCAAGCGACTGCAGGATATCGCTCAATAATGCTTTCCTAGCGATCGCGTAGCTGGCCTCCGCGGCATCGACCTCGGCCAGGCCAACACGCGATCGGGCCTTACGCTTGCCTGACCAGTCGAACGTTTGTGTCAGACCTACTTCCTTGGTGACCTCTGTCGCATTCTCATACCCCACTTCGATTTCAGGGTTATAGATGGGGCGGGATTGCCCCTTGGCCCGCGCTCTGGCAGCCGCCAGGGCCGCTTCCGCTGCCTTTAGGGATGGATGCTCGGCAGAGACCTGTTCAATAAATTCATGGAGGACGGGACGCTTCCCGCTGTCCGCCCACACCGCGGGGCCGATTTGTACCATGCCGGTACAAATGCCGATCACCGCGACGCCCATAAGGGCATGTCGCCTATATTTCATGCTTATTCGCTCTCAAAAAAAGATTGAAGCTTGCGGGCCCGTAGAGATTTCAGAGAGGAAACCTCAACCAGAAGCCGCGCAGGAACATCGTTAAATGAGAGAGCGCGAAGGGGGGTGCAGGCCAGGTTCCGGATGTAGGCCGTCAGCACGCTGCGTCGGCACTGGACGCAGTTTTACGGCTCCGACATGCTGGAAGAAAGGCTTAACTTTCGTGAAAAAAGTACCATGGTGAATGATGTGGCAATTGCAATGGAGATCTTTGTCCACCGACTGCTGCGAAGCTTCCACACTATGAAAGCTTTCGGTAAAGTGATCATCTGGCTCCTGAGAATCCAGAAGCGCAATATCCAGCGTCGGCGCCGTCACGAAGACGAACAACAGCAATATCCTGAATAATTTAGCCATCGATCACGTCTGCATCTTCATCTGGATTCAATCTTCATCGCTTTTACCGGCTTTTGCTGCATTTGTCACGGCTACCATCCTCACGCTGTTTCTCGTCTGAAAGTTCCGTCCAGGATTGCCGCACGATATTGGTGGCTGAATGAATGAACAGGCTGCCCATGATGCCCGCGACAAGTAGGTCCGGCCACGCCGCATCCGTGGCTGCAATCCCGGAAGCCGCAAGGATCACCGCTAGGTTGCCGATCGCGTCGTTGCGGCTACAGAGCCATACCGAGCGTACATTGCTGTCGCCGTCTTTATATTTGAGCAACAAAACAGCACTAATCACGTTAGCAGCAAAGGCAGCGACCCCAATCGTACCCATCGTGAGGGCTTCCGGCACACCTTCAATAAACACACGGTAAAACGTGCTGCCAAGCACCCAGGCGGCAATAATGAACAGGGATAGGCCTTTAAACAAGCCGGCCTTGGCGCGCACAGCCAGCGGCATGCCGATGACAATGAGCGAGATGGTATAGGTTGCGCTGTCACCCAGAAAGTCGAGAGAATCTGCGAGAAGCGCCATAGAACCAGACGCAAGGCCGCCAAAAAGCTCGACGAAGAACATGCCGAGGTTGATGGCAATGATGACGATCAGCACTCGCTTGTAAGAAGGTGATGAGCCATCAAAGTTCTGGTTCGCACTACACCCGCAATCGCCAGACATTTCTTACCTCGAATCGCTGTTAATTTCTCTTCCACGACCCTACATGCTACAGTAGCTGTAGGAGCAAGGAGAAAATACATGACCCAAGAATTTATGATCGGTGAATTGGCGAAACGTACTGATACCAAGGTGCAAACGATTCGCTATTATGAAGACATTGGGGTGATGCCCAGGGCGATCCGCGCCGAAAATAACCGGCGCCTATATAACGACACCCACCTGGAACGACTTACCTTCGTGCGCCACAGTCGAGAGCTCGGCTTTTCTCTCGATGACATCAGAAACCTCCTTGAGCTCGCTGATCAACCAAACAGACCGTGCGGAGAGGTGGATGCCATTGCCAGACAACACCTGAATGCCGTGGAGCGTAAGATCGCCTCTTTGCAAGTCCTGCAAGCAGAGCTCAAACGCATGATCGACAAGTGTTCTGGCGGTGCGATTTCGGATTGCCGTATTATCCAGGTGCTTGCGGATCACAGTCTCTGCCAATGCCACGAATAATGGTTGCCTGAGGTTGGGTGCGTCAGCGTCACCATGCCGGGTATTGCCCACCCTTGGGAGGAGTGGTTGGTGTCTTTGTTATCTCTCCGTTTAAACTCGAGAATTCGAATAGCTCTAGGAAACTGCACGAGTACATCGGCCAGGGACTTAGCCTTGATTTCCTAACGCAGAAACGCCTGTTCGCGCATGATTTCGCGCCGACGATCTACAAGGGCGGCGACGGCATACAAGGTCAATTCTATCTCCAGAGATATTGGAGATATTTTATACCCTGCCTAGGCTGCCTGCATCATTGTGCTGGGTGTTTCTGCGCCACCATACCGCTCAAACCTCTCAGCCAGAACGCCACTCGAACTTACAGCAAGTGTCAGAACGGAAAACAACCCGACTGCAATGCGTCGTCTGCTATGCATTTTAGCCCTCTATGCAATCTTGAGTATTGATGAATAACCTTATCAGTGGTCTATTAATTTTTTAAGGAAAAGAATTCCGTCTCCGCAAAGAAGGCACCTACCCGTGTACGACGATAGTGTCCGAACCAATAAAGCATGGGAAGAAACGCCGCTTAATTGGAATTGCCCAACCTGCAAGCGCCACAAGCAGATGTTGGTCAGGAGAGATCGTTCGAACGGTACGTTCGCCAGTCTCGAAGACCATCACGATCATATTCATCGATATGTTTTCGACCGCGCGGCCGAGTTGCAGTGCCAATTGCGATTAAACACGGTATTGGACGAAGACGAAAACCGGTTCCTCACGCGTTGGCTCGTGCCTTTCTTCGAACGATTTAGGCGCACGCTCATATGTGGCGATTGCAACGCGGCAGATGCGGCAGCTAAAGCCAAAATACCGGAGGTATGCCGCTACTTTTCATTCTCGCCCCGCGAGATCGGCCGGTTTATTGATGCTCAACCAGGCAAGCCTCATTCTATTGATCCCTCGATCGCCGGTGAGATCTACCAGGAATCCCTGGAGACGCACAACTACAGGAAACTTCTTGCTGACACTCTCATCGCTCGGATGCTCAATCAAAACCGGCTATGGGGTGAAGCACTTTCCGGGCCCTCCAGAGCTCACTATCGCAGCGTCTCACAGGCCGCCAGTTCAGAGATCTCGGGCTGGGCAATGGATTGGGACACGCCGTTCAAGGGCAAAGACAACAATATTGGCGGACCGCGCTGGCATCTCTTTGCGCCAGAGAAGAAGACCCAACGCTCCAGCAGGAAACGCCGAAGGTCGTCTCTTGACGAAGTCGAAAGTAAACATCGCGTGCCAAAACGCACGCTCAGTCCAATACGATCGACACCGTCAAATCGCGACGACTTGGAGTGGACCGAAGCAGAAGATGCGCGCCTGCTCAGCCTCGCGACCAAAGGCGAAGCCGTCAGCGATCTTGCCATGGATTTTGGCAAGTCAGAGTTGGAGGTGACCAGGCGCTTGGAGGTCTTGCTAGGAAAACGTTAAGTGCACACTGTGCCAAAAAAACCTCATAATCTCCAGCCCGCCCCATCGGTGCTCACCATTTAAGACAAACCACGCCTACCTAGGTGTCATTCACATTGTACGGGTACCAGTCTGCTAGTGCTCCTCGACACGAACCAGCGCTAACGTCGTGGCTTGTTCCTAGGCGCCTGCAGATGCTCAACCAAACCCAACTATCGACAATTGACAAAATTTCCTTCGCACATCGCAAAAAACACCCAACAACCGCCAAAGAATTTATTAAATTCCTTAT